>JADJLG010000001.1:547500-1284443 GCA_016710235.1 Saprospiraceae bacterium | reverse complement strand
AATTCTTTTGGATCAGCTGTATTCCAGTTTCCTAGCCGAGGATCATATTGCCTGTATTCTGTAGAATACGCATTTCCTTTACCTTTAATTTCATTATCCTTTGCCATTCCTTGATATCCGTAATCTAAAGTCAATCCTGATGAATCCCTACCTGGCATTGTCATTCCAAAAGGGTAATATTCTGTAGCAGATCTTATGTCATTATTATAATTAATTCCGTCTATACATTTTCTATCTGAAACTTGAATATTGGCATCACTAATTTGATTTTTTAATTCATACACTTTAGAACCTCTTAATTGTTCCCATTTATTGAGTTTAGAATTATTAAGTAATTTTTTATTACTCTGCATTAATCCAATTCTACTTCCGGAGTAAATAGGAAATGAGTTTAACACAACACTATCAATTAACAAAGTGTATGTTGCTGCATTATTTCCATTGATATCATTGACTAATAATTTGTATTTATGTTCTGAGTCATTAGAATTTATCTTAATCACTCTGCTCCCCAAAGCATCGTATTTGAAATGCAAATTTTCTAAATTTGATTCTACTTGTTCTAATCTATCTTTATTGTTCCAATGATATATTATATTCCCTTCACTCACATCAGAAGTCAATCTTCCCTTTGCATCGTATTGATAGTTATTTTCAGATTGTGTTGCAAGATCTGTAATATTTCCTGAAAGCCTTGTTCTGCTATTATCTAAGATGTGATTCAATCTATTTTTGCGTGAAGGATCATATTGGTACCGCAACTGATCAAATCTATTTCCTCTGCCATCGTATCGATCCAATGTTTGGATGTTTCCATTTTTATCATAGCTGAGATCCATTCTGTATTCATTTCTTCCATTGGGCATGGATTGAACAAGTCTATTCATTTGATCGTATTTATACTGATGTGTTCTTTCTGCATTATCCAGGCCTTTATTCCAAATATTGATCTGAGAAATATTGCCACTATAAAGAGACGGTCCGGACAATGAAGAAGCTATCGGATGACCGATTCCCCTATAATCTTGATTAAAATAATTTAATGAATAAGATAATTGATCCGGAAGAGATGAACCATTATCCATCGAACTACTGTTCAAACTTTTAAACCATCCATTGATTGTATAATTGAGATCCAGCGACTGAATATTTTCTGATCCTAAAACAGCTCTTGCTACAGGTCCATGCATATAATATTCATATCGAGCATCTATATCTTTATAGATCTCCGGTTCCCATCTACTAAATCCTGTTTTGACAGAAGTAATTCGCAGATCTGCATCATAGCTGTACCACCTGTAAAATTGATCTGAGTAGCCTTCTTGATAGGCTACCTCATTCATTTTTCCTGAAAGCACATCATACTTGTATCGGATACTTTTGATTCGGTGATTATTGACAATGTCTGCTGATATTCCAGGAATGCTTTGCAAATTGGCAAAATCTTGGATAATCTCTCTAGCATTTCCGGCAATATCATAATCAAAATAAAAAGCATGTTGTAGATTAGTTCCGGTACTAAAACTTTTAACCGCTGCCACTCGATTGCGCAAATTACTTTGAGATTTCATTTTAAATTTATCCAAAACATTTCTATCTGATGTACTAACATCATAGATAGTTACAGTATAATCCTTTTTAAATGTTGTGACAGCATCCAATTCTCGTCTATAACTAGAGTAAGTTGTACGACCTGCATCCATAATCGTATTGATATTATTAAACGCCTGAACAGTTCCTCCTTCAACTGTCCTTCCTCGAGAATCATATTTTATATAATTCGCTTCTGCACTGGCTCTAAGAACCGGATCTTGACTAAGAATAATTCTACCTACTTCATCATAAACAAATTTTGTAGTACCGCCGTCGGGAGTAGTTTTTGACGTTTTTGCGTTTTGCGAATTGTAAGTAAATCTGGTAACAAGATTTTCATCATGATTTGGAGTTCCTGCTCCCGTAGCGACCCTTACTGCCAATGGAGGAATGGTTTTTGTAAGATTCCCAGCAAGATCATAATAAAACAAAGTAAAATAATATGACTTTTGTTTTGTGCTTAGACTGCATGATTCTTCTCCTCCATTGAGACATCGAGAAGTATAAATAACTTTTAGGCTATCCTTTAACATAAGTGCCCTAGCTTGTTTTGCTGCGATAAGATTATCTTGCCTGTTTTCTTGTTGTGATTGCTCGCATTTATTTTTAATTTCTACTTCAGGAAATAAATGATCAAGACAGCACAATGCATTTTTTTCATTAAGATTTTTATCCAAATTGCTTTTCTTTAATATTCCTATTAAAGTAGATAGATAGCTTGGATTGTAACTTATTTTTAATGCTAATACATCATTAAGTTTGAGCTCAATTGTATAAACTTTATTAGAATAATCAAAAACCTTTAAATGAAAAATATTTTTATTTTTCTTGTGCTCATCTATACATCCAAAGTACTTGATTTTATTCCATTTAAATTTAGAGTCAGCTTTAAATTCCATTTCTGTCTGTATCACTCCTCTATCATCTCTAATAGTTGCTTTAAGTTTATTTTCAGCACTTGTTCCAAAAGTTTCATTTCCTGATATTGTGGCTGACCATCTGTAATTTCTTGCACTAGGATTGGGAAATGTGGAGTACATCATTTCTGGTATCACAACAGGTGGTATATCATTAAGACTTATATCTGTTCCTGTAAATTTGTTGGATGAACTCCATTTGTCCATTACCAATGAATTAAGAAAAGCAAGAAATACAACTGATTGCGGAGATTTTCCACATGAGCTCATGAGCTTGGCATCAGCGTAGGCTTTTGCCGTATTAAGATCTACTGTCCTACCCTCTAATGGTATATTATCTAATCTTATGCAACGCGAATGCGAAAAACAAGACTGCATTTTGCGATATCTATATCTTAAGGAAGGATTGGCTGTTGCGATTGAACAATTATGACAATCTCCTTGAACATTAATACCGGTGCAAATAGCTAGTCTTAAATGATTCTTTCTTGGTCCTTCCGGAACCGTTCCAAATTCAGTGTTAATTGCATAATTTCTTAGACTATCTACAATTCTTTGTTTAGCATCTTGATATATTGCCCTAAAGGTAGTCCATGCAAAATTTTTTGCCTCCTCGCTGAGGGAATTTAAACGTCCAAGATTCTCTCCGACACAAGATCTCATTGTACTTGCATTTGCATAAGCAGGGGCATTACAAAACATCTGTGCGACCACTGATTCATAAATAGTGAGATAGGACCCATCTCTCATTGGAGATGACTGCCGCAATCGATTTATCATATCTTCTTTGACAGGATTTGATGCTGTTTCAAAAAATGGATCACTATTGATCCAATCAACACTGATTCCGGCATCTACTCTCAAGTAGTTTTTTTCGACAGCTGCATCAAATTTACTGGTTTTTGACATAGATTCATCATGATGCAAACTGCTTACAATTTTATTATTCCACTGTAATAAAGGAAACTCAGGATGAAATTGAACTAATAGTTCAGACCATGTTTCCTTCCATACATTTTTTAATAATTCAAACGATTGTATATTCTGAGGGATAGTATATTTTCTGCCGTTCTCTATCTTGTATTGTTCCGGCGGAGAGCTAAGAATATAATCCGTTTCTGCAGCATCCGTGATGTCTATCCATGAAGTAGCTCCATCCAAATCTTTGTAGCCGAATGCAGGTATCTTTCTGTAAACAAACCCATCAAATACTAGTAAATAATTGAACATTGAAACCCCAAAAGAATCCACGCTGCTTAGATCCATACTACCATATTTTCCTCCGGGCCTCATATCCCCAGCCAACATTGAAAAATGCAACATGTCAAAATTATAATTTGCCTCCAGACAATTTTTAGAACAGAGGGGATTAGAGCTAGGCAACCTTATCGGCAAACCATCAACAACCTCAAAGTTACATGGAATACAAGCGGTCGGATTGACACAAGGAAGTGCTGGGGTAAATGGCGGATTATAACATGCAGTATCTCTTTGAATAAAGTCCTCAATGTATTTTTTTCTTGCCTCTTCATCAATTTCTACATGTTTGGAAAAATGATATTCACCAACAGCCAAACTTGTCAATGTCGTATCAAATGGAATGTTTCTTGAAGATTCACAATTGCTTATATTACCATCATTAAAAGGACCAATCCTTATTCTTTTTGTCATCAAACTTTGCCCACAAGAATTTTTTATTCTAAGCACAATTGTCTTAGGACAGTCGTAACAAACATTTTGAGCACATACAGCCAGGTTCACATCAGCTGGATTGATCTGATATCTCAATTTCAAGTCGGATCCTTCAGTTTCAATAAACAAAATTTTTGTGGCATGACTGGTTCCCTGTCGATAATTGAAAGAATGATCTTCTGAAGTTATGCTATACGACACATCGATTGGAATTTCCTGATCAGGTAATGCCTCAAGATTCTCAGGTTTGTTACCGGCTAAAGCAGAGGCAATGGTTTGACCTTTTGAATTTAGATATGAAATATAAATCTGGCCATCAGGATTTTTTACTATTTGCTTAGTGTAATGTGAAGCATCTCCTACCTCTCTACCAAATAGACGTGTCAACTCCGTTTGCGAGGGAATTGCGTAATAATACTTCGTATCCTTTCCTGACCCTATTTGAAATGCTTCTCCGGCAAGTCCACTGCGTTTGATCCTTCCAGTATTATCGGGAGTATATTCTACCTGCATAAAAGGAAATCCATTGGCCTCAGGAATTTCATCTCGATGCAGGTCAGCAATATCATTATTCGAACTGTAATACTTTGCCGTTCCGGAATTGTTGCTCATTTTTCTAGCTAGAATTTCATCGGAACAATTTGGAATATCCCTGTCAAAATCTTTTGCAGAATATTGTTCACCGGATTCGTTTGTATTAAGTTTTGGGATAAATCGCAATGGTGGAACGTCTTCCAAATAAGTGTTTATTTCTGTAAACAATGAACCTGCAGAAGAACCGGATCTGCTTGAGCCCGTTGAAAGATCAACACCGGAAGGAATAAATCTACGATCAATCTGCCCTCCTGTTGGAATTCTGGTGCCCGTTCTTGGCAAACTTCTCCCTGTAGTTCCACCTACAACATTTAGTTTTTCGGTGGGCTTTACAGGTGTGGGCAATGCTTGAATCACAGGCCTTCCGTGATAGTCATAATAGGATTCAGAAGCAATGATATGTTGACCCTTGACATTGGATTTTGTTAAGGTCTGCCTCAGCTTCCCTGTTCCATCAAAAAAACTCACTTGATCTGCTCTGATTCCATTTTCCAAATAGCTCGTCTTATACTGCCATGGCTTTGAATCTTGTTCAAAAATATGTTCTGCTTCTATACTCATTGGGCTACTGATGTTTGACCATCTTCCAATGTAAGTTGTTTTGTCAGGTCTGATACTTCTTCCTCTTACTCTTGCCACAAATTTTGCTTTGGAAGAAATCATAGGGATTTGATACTCGTTTTTATTTATATTGATCCTGGTGGAATTCTTGTCCATTTGGATCGGCTCAGAAGAATAGCCATCAATAAATTTCCATTCCAAATCATAAGACGAAGCCCAAGCTTGTTCTTGAAATGAAATTTTAATATAACTAAATTCTTTTTTTACTTTCAAAGAAAATGAATCACTGATTGCAGTACCCGTTCTAGGAGTTCTGGACTCTGATCCCAAAATTTGAATTGATAACTTGATCTGTTCTGATCCGTCCATCCAACTTGCATTTGTTCTAAATGTATCGATTTTTACTTCTGCCCAAGCCACACTATCTATGGTATAAAAATCTTTCGCCTTGTAATTTTTACCTTGCTCCCTATTGTAATTTAAACTCAATTGAATACGCACACTGTCGACCGTCGTCAATCGGTTCCACTTCTTATACTTTATCAACATACTAACACTGCTTTCATGATCCAACTGAGCAAGAGGGTCTGCTAAAGATTGCTGTACAAAGCCAATAACTAAAGCTGATTCCAGAATTTTTACCTCTGATAATGAAGAACTTATACCCGATTTACTTACCACGTCGGAGTTATAAACAGTATCTTTGAAACGTTGAACGCCAAGTCCAATAGATTTCATTTCACTAATTTTCATTATATGTTCTCCATCACCAATTTGTTGCAAGGTTTGACCAAGCAAACAAGTCGAATAGGTTAACAATTCTCCAAATATTACGAATAAAATGAATACCTTTTTCATGTCAATGAATTCAAATTTATTTAGGAAGTTCTGTTCGTATTTCTTGTATAGTATAGACACCTTGTTCAGTTTCTTTTTTAGTTCTTTCCAGTTTCCCTTCCGCATCGTATTCATAAAATGATGCATAATTTTGTTCATCCAATTTTGCAACCAATCTATAGTAATCATTTGTATAAACAAATGCTTCCATATTGGAATTGAAAGGTTGAATTTTTATATCATCAAACCATATCGTTTGCGTAGAGCTATTATTAAGCTGCAATAAAAACAGGGAGCCCCTATGCCTAAATTTCCCTGAGACTTGTTGCCACCCATCAATGATGACCCCTGAACTATAAAATGTCTCTCCATTAATTTCCACCTCAGCTATGTCTGAGAATGAACTTAGATCATTATTTTTACAATGCAACCATACAGAGAAATAATACTCCTTATCCGCTTCCGGAGAAAAGCTCATATTCATATCACCGTTTTCAAGAGTAAAACTACCTGAAGCTAATCTTATAGTTCTTTCACTCCGTATTCTTTCTTGAAGAGAATTGTATCTATATTCCACTTTGCCGCCGGAAGAAAGTTTTATACTTTTATTTCCTGAATGACTGACTTCAGTATCAATACCTACAGGATCAATATCTGTAGCTCCATCAAGAATAAAATGCCTAGGAATGCGACACTCAGCAGTCCCAATCACAGAATACCTGCTTGTAAATGCAGTGGAGTAATCTTCAAATCCATCAAATGCAACATCTGTCATTCTCGCATTGATAGCGTTGGCTGCCAGTATATTATTTCCAAACTGATAGATCGACGCAGATGGAATATTCAAGGCATTGAAAATTTCTACAGGATCACCTTTAGAGTTTACCTTCACGACCTGATCTCCGCGTTGCCAAATGGTTTTCGAAGGATTCTCGATCAATTTTCCATCTCCGGAAAGGATCCAAAAAGGTTCAAAGCGATCCAATAATCCAGCATCATAAATAGGCCCTTCAGTTCTTCTCGTATTGACAAAGTGAGATGCATTAGATCTGTAATTTCCAAGAATTCCATTTATAAATGGATTCACCTCTATACCACCTGAATTACAATCCATTGATACCGTAGTACTCCTTGATTCACAAATTACTAAATCCATGCAATCTGTTGTAAGGATATACTCCTGCCTGCAATTTGCATTAATTGAATTCCCTCTTCCTCTCAAAGTTCTCCCGTTCATACAATTGTTTATATTTTCCACCGGAATTTCAAAATCAATTACCATTGAACTATCACAGAATGGCGACCCATCTGCTGTAGAAATTGTAATACTACAGGATTGACCAAGAATTGGAATAATTGCATAATTCGGATAGCTTATAACATTAGCTTTTTTTGATTTTAAATCAAGTGGAAATCTTAAACTAGAATTTCTCTTATTGTTAAGACCCCCAATAAAACAGTCACAAGTTCCCGCTGTTTCCGTACGAATTGCTGCCACATCGGTATGCCAATAATCAGAATACGTAACAGCACTTGCTTGAATCACGGAATCAGAATTTAAATTCAAATGCGTAGAGCTCATTGGATTTTCTACTGTGACAATATTTCCTATTGATGCTGAAAGGAGATTTTTCCTACCGGATCTTTTGGTAAAAACAGTAAAGCTTCCTCGGTCATCAAATCTGCGGCCATTGGCTTGAATCAATTGTACTCTTCTTGCCTCCACTTTGCTGACCCATACTGTTCTTGCTGTACCCCTGGAGTCATTTCTATATAATAATAATTCATCTCCTTCTTCGTAAAAACTCTGAGCATTGGGCAAGCTAAAACTGGACTCTGATATCAAGACGTTTTTTAGCTTTAAACCCTGATTCTTTGATGCATGAGACATTCCATTGTAGGCCCAATAAGCCGGAATGTCTAAATTATAATATTTTTTATCAAATTCATTATCCAATTCAGTAAGGATAATCCGACCACTTTCTCCATCATAAGCAAGATTCTTCATTGCCTGGAAAGCTCCATATTTTCTGGATATCACATGATCCAACAATCCAACTCTAGTAATGAATTTAGTAATCGCATGAGACCTAAATTCTGTATAAAATTGATTGATTACAGGCACGGGAATAAATAATGGAAATGGAATAAATGAGGCGGAAAAGATTTCCAAATTCAATTGTGCTCCGCCCCCTTCTTGAGCACTGATCTGTTGATTGGCATCCACATAATAATCACAATCCACTCCGATGGTCTTCTGATCTACAGCCAATGTCCTTGGATTGATTACCGTCGACACATTGTCTAAACTTCCATCAGGATTGGTTTTATAAATATGTTCTGTGCTGGAAATTAAATTGTCATATTGATCGTACTCTGATTGTTTTTTTAGCTTTCCATGCATATCATTAATTTCTACAACAAATCCCTGAGTTACCACTTCAGCTATTTCCGAACGATTATAGACCTGAGTTGGGATAATCATTTCTTTTCCTACAAAAAACTTATCTGTCTTTTTGTAACGGTAAGGAAAATCTTTTGCAGTATAATTTTCTTGAATAGAATATCCTGTACCATGTTGAGTAATAGGCACTGCTGTTAATGACTTTTGAGTAACCTTGGAATAAACAACTGTTGGAAATTGGTAAAAGATATCTCCTAATGGTTCCAATTGATAATTATTCACATTAATTGAACTTACTCGTCTCCTTGAATAATGGATTGGCAGAACAAGCGGATTTTCATCCTTACCAATAATGGGTTCATAAGATGCTACGCCAGAAGATAAATCTCCATCATTATAAGAATATTCTGTACCGTAAACTCCATTGATTTGACCGGAATAGTTTCCTACCTGCATCTTAGCCCAATTGTCATTGACAATAATACTTTTTACTCTTGCCCCTCCTCCTTTTTTAGCTTGAGCAAAGTGGTTGAGTCTTAGCATTGAGCCTTCATAGTCCATATGCAATCCTCTGTTATTTCGTTCTAAAAAAGCAACTAAGCCTCCACCACCAAAAACTTCATCAAATGTTGTCCCTAGATCATCAAATGCCTGCTCCATATCCCTTGGAACCTCAGGATGATCTGGTTTAATCAATAAAGGTTTTTCAATCATGATATACTCTCTGGCTGCAAGAGTAAACGGGTGCATATTAATTCCATATGACTGTGGAGTCTCTGAATAGGTAACTACCGAGTGCTGGTTTGCTAAAGGAAGTTTTATCCATATATCTGTCTGCTCCGGTGTAGATCCTCCTTCTCTTAATCCATAAGATCTTCCTGCATCGGCTTCATTAAAAGAAATAGGAATAAATCCTGTTATACGCTCAAATTTGGAGGGCAATCCAGATGATGCTTCTACCACACGAACCAAACAACTAAAGTATAACTCATGTATATGTTCAAATAATGGAAATAATTGGGCTGGTCTTGATATCACTGGATCACCAAATGTTCTCGGAATAGATAATACTAAGTACCTATTAATAGTGCCATTGTATTTTAAGGCACCGACAGGATCAATCTCACCATTGGCTTCTCTGCATACTCCTTTGATTTTGTACATGGTAGTTGCTTTTTTATCCTGAACAAAAGCGTAGTCATCGGATTCATATGTAATTTGCAATGTCGCTTTTTGAGGAGTTTTAATAGAATCAAGCAACCAGGCAGCAGCATCAATATTTTGCTCTATTTTATTCTGGTTGGTATATGGAAAATCTTCCTGAATTCCTCTTTTATAATTTCCCCAACGATCTACTTTTTTTGCATGATAATCAGGGTTTATACCATATGAAAATTCATAAGGGCTTTGCATAGCTTTTTTTGATTTGCCATAAGAAAATGAAATTTTCTTTAAAGTCAACTTTCCATTTTGGCTTGGATTTGTTCCATGTCTTACTGTACTCGGATTATTATTGCAAAGAGAATAGTCATATTCAAAAAATACTGTCTTGATTGGAATCAAGCCGGAGGTATTATTAGTGTAGGCAGCAAACAGCTTAATACTGTCCAGTTTATAGAGTTCTGCATTTGGATTTGTCCCGCCATGTAACCCTTTGACCCCAAGTCCATCTCTACGAGGACTTGAATAGAATTCCGCTGTATAATTGCGAGTTTGGATTTTATCGACATAATAAATTTCTTTACCTCCAAACAATATGGAACCACTATTATCATGCTCTGTGTGTTTTTCCCCATCTTGAAAATTTGCTTTCGCTGTATCTTGCGGGTTTCTCCACAAATAATTGCTGTGTACTCTTTTATACATAAAAGAAGTATAAGTTCCCAAATCATCCGGAGTTGGCCCGTTCAATGTAAGATCAGAATAATCTGATGACAATATCTCTGTGACATACCAGGCATAGGCATGTGCAGGAGTAGAGGTTTTCAAATAATAATTATTCTCGCCTTTTGTATTCCGAATACTGGCATCAGAATCTTGATAAGTAACACTTCCTTGCTCATCTTCATGAGCTTCATGTCCCACATTAAAACTAAGTTCTTCTATAAAATTATTATATGCTGGAAGTCCAAACTTATACCTTATTCCATCTTCATTAACTACTTCAACTTCTTGAATCAAATGATCTGATTTACTTCCATAACTAGGAATTGCAGGATCCTCAGCAAAATCTCTTCTTGGGAGATCAGAATAAAATCTTGTTGTCAATTCTCCGGCATGTCTCATGTCTCCTATTGTTCGATAATTCATCAATTTATTTCTCAATTTTCTATTTGGGTAAACCACCTCGGCGCTTGATGCAATCCTTTGTCCATTGGACAAATTTTGTGTGGTGACTGCTGTTCCTAGATCATCCCCTCTGTGCAGATTTGCTCTTACCGGCTCATAAGCGCCCAGTTTATCAAATATTTCTTCACCTTGCATTGGAATGAGTTCTCCTGTATTTTGAAAATATACAGGCTCAAAATCCGACGACGGCATTGTATCCTTGAATCCAAAGGCTTCGGTAAGTTGATTCCCATTAGACCATTTAGTGCTTACATCGGAACCTACTTGGACAATTACATTTGCTCCAATGTGAACTATATCTCCTACTCCAACTTCTAATCCTCCTTCTCCCATATCACTCGAATTGCGTTGAAAAGAAGTATGGACTGTTCCTATGTCATTTCTTTTTGGTCTAAATGAAGTTTGCAATCCATGCGCACTTACATTATATAAATCATAGGTATATGCTGTGATAGGCAATGTGGGAGTCTCTCTGTAATACACGCCTTCATTGGCTCTATTAAAATCATGTAATGCATCTTCAGCTCCATATTGGCTGTATAAATATCCAAATGATTTTTTTCTAAATTCTCTGGTGACAAATTGATTGTACGTATTGAACTCCAATTCACCATGAATATGTACAGGCTTAACTTCACCACCTAAAGTAGCTTTTACTCGCGATGTTATAGAATGTGTTGGGATTTCAAATGGTGGGGAAAATGAAGGAGAAGCAAATGAATGTGTAAAATTTGAGCTAAGCCCACCCATTTTATGTTCTAATTCTTCTCTATTCCTGCCCTCGCCCACTTCTCTTGATGTAGAAACACTGCTACTGATTCCATACTGAAGAGATTTAAATCCTTCTCTACTGTCTATGGTAGCTCCTAAATATCCTCCCAATGAAGTTGCTACATTAGATTTTGTAAAATTTCCTGACATACTTAGTGAAGGAGAAAAACTTGCTCCTTTGGTTGAACTTACACTAATATCCAGGCCAACTCCTCCACCAAAATTAGATCCACCAGCTCTTACATTTCCTCCCATACCCAGTGTGGTAGAAAAACCCTCATAATTATCATGTTCTATTTCCAGGCCAAGATTCAATCCAACACCTGCACTACTGCTACCGCCAAGTTGGATACCGGCTATTTGTACACCAATACCTACCGCAGCCCCAACAGTTACTTTTTCTTTGATATTGGCTTCTTTGAGAATATCAACTTCTCTAAAATCATCAGGAAGCCCTCTTACTGAACGATTTACAGAACCTGCATTGAGAGACCAACCAAGACCTACCCAGGAAGATTCATCATTGACTCCAACTTGCGAATTGTAATTGATATTCACAGGATATCCTCCAACTTCCAACAATGGAATATTGTAACTAAAATCACCTGTAGCCAGATTAACCAGATTTGAAGAACCTACAGATGTAAATGATGATGCCTCCGGTGCACCTGGCCCTCCATGATCATAGTTTCGCCTCGCTGTTATTTTCCGCTTTTTAGATAGCTTGCCTACTCTGTTTACTTTTTTTTGAACCTGTACATTGTCTGATTTGCAGTCCTCTTCCGCAAAAATGTCAACACAATCCAACACATTTGATGTCGTCCGTTTTTGAAAAGAATAGGATTCGACATTCCATCCTCGCATTGCATAAATTATTGAATCAACAAATTGAAGATGTATAATCATCAAGAGCGAAAAAGCCCACATTTTCTTATATCGATTAATCATTATTATTTCCTTTTAAAATGATTTCATTTGTTTTTATTTATCGAAAATTTAAGAGTATATTGGTCTGCATTGTCACACAGTATCTTCAACATATATTTCTTGTTTGGCGATAATTTCAAAGTTTCAATAGTAGTTGTGAAATAATTGTAGGAGTCTGTAACATCCATCTCCTTTTGAAGTAATACTGAAACTCCATCTTGAATCGAATAGAGAACTTTTCTTATCCCGGAAATATTTTCAAAATAGAAATTGAGATCATTATTATTTAATGTAACTTCATCTTGAGATTGCCCAAAATTTGAAAGGAAGTAATAGTTTTTCCCTTGAATCTTTTTATTACTGACCAATTCTTCTTCTTCCTCCTCCTCCTCAGTTTGCTGATTGAGTGGCTCACTGATACAATCTTTCCAAGTAAATTCCCATACTGGAGAAATGCTGATTTCCTTTTTATTTTCTACTACTGAGATATACCATGCATAGCGCTGATTGTCCTGAAATGGCAAACCTGCAAACGGATATTGATATTGAGTTTCTTGAATTCCCCCTGTACAAAAATAACATGGGTTGGTCTTCACTGCAGAATTGGGTTTTTGAGATTTGAGTACTTCCACAATTTTTATTTGATATGAAAATCCGTAATTGTTCAAACTTCCCCTGTAAGGCGTCCAAATAAACAGAGGATTAGGTTCGCAGATTTCGGATCTATCCGCAGGAAAAACTAGATTCATAGGTGTGAGTTGGTTGATCGTAAAATTCATACAATTTTCAGCTAGTTTTGCCTTGGTCTGCGCATCAAATAGCGTTAGACAAACCGTATACATTCCATTTGGTAAAGTATTCGTCCGGACGATATGTTCTTCATATGTCTTGTCTTTGTAAATTACATTCTCTGGAATTAAAATGTTATAGTTTGTGTGATTGATTTGGAGAGATCCAATTGGAGAAGTAAAAACTGCTGAATTCGCCTCAGCAAGTCTCCCTTTTTTGCCCTCAGTCAGGATCGCATGTAGATATACCCTCCTAGTAGTATTTCCCGCATTGATAATGACGCAATTCCATATTTGAGCAGTGCGGGCACTAAATTCCTGAGGCCGCTGAACTTGCATCGAAATCTGAGCGTCAAGATTGAGTTTTAATGCACAAATGATTGCTAAAGTTAAAAATCTCATTCCACTATACATTAAAATATGAACCAGTAATGGTTTACTGATCTATTGAATAATTCAATATGAATACAAAATTATAAAGAGAGTTTGTGCTTTAAAAATTCGCAATGTCACATTATAATGTGAAATTATAGATTGATCGAAATGCTTTAATTTATATGTCTTATTTCTATTGATCTTCATGTATTATAGAGAGTTCTATAGTAGAGCTCTCATTCTCGTTGTACATGGAATCTCGTCGGTTTTCATTGTTTTTACCCCTGATATTGATTTACAATTTGTCAATGTCATCACATTTTCAGATACGAATAGTCCAAGAAAGAGGAAGAGCAGATTTTAGGTCAAGTGTAATTTACTCGTAGTGATACAAAGAGCTTATGAAATAAAACCTACTAATATATCGGTATCCATTAGATGGAGAAACAATTCAATAAAATCTCATAAGAAAACTTGTGAGAATAAATTTTAATCTAAGATAAATTTACACCGTTTTCCACTTGAATAACAATAGTAGATGGAAGGGGGCAATGAAGGTAAAGTAATTATATTCTTACCACTGGTGAGTTTGGATGATAAAATATTCCCACCAAATAGATTGATAATATACAAGGTGGATGCCTTTTCAGATTGAACAACTAATGTTTTTTCATTGGCAATATAATTACAATTCCATTCCACATTGGAACTATTTTTCGTAGAAGTAGAGATGCATGATTTTGATTGATGTCTTACCACTGCTTGATATTTATATGGTTTTATAGCAACTGTATCTTGATAGAGTGACTCAAACAAGCCCCAGCACCCATAGCGCGGACTCCTATCTGCGATAAAAGAGAAATTTTCACACAACAGAGGTTCATTTCCTTCTTGCAATGTTTTAATTCGAGAAAACCATTCATTGTAAAGATTGTATATAGCAGTATCACGGTGTAGATCTATTATAGCCTGACCGTATGATGGCTCTACACCAAATGGATGTGCAGTGATATGATTTCCTCCTTCATAAAACACGAGTTGTTTTCCAAGACGTTTGGCTAAATTTTTAATTTGGGTGATGGCATCAAATTCAAAATTCATATTCGATCTAACTTCTCTTGCTATGTCAAGTGTAGTAGCTCTGTCAGCAAGCGCGTCCAATCTCATATCTGATTCTTCAGATAAGCCAAAATAAAATGTAGGTGCGATTGCATCATATGAATTCTGTCTCATTGTGTTGGCAACCCGTTCACTTACATCATACCATCCAGTAAAAGCTCCAACTACACGAGTAATTTTTCTGAGTTCGCCATTATAAACCGAAGACCAAATGTCCAGAGCATTTTGAATGGCAGGAACATAGCACTCTGGCCAAGTACCAGATGGTTTACAAAGATTTTCATCCAGCCATACAGTCTGACCAAAAATCCAATTCCATATTTCATTACTATACTCAATATAGAGATGTCTTTCCGGCGAGACTTTAAACTTAAAAAATAATGCCATATTTCGGATATAATCATCACTTGCTGCATGTGGTATACATACCCAACCATCTACATGAAGTTCTTCCATAAGCATTATCATCATTTCATAAGGTATGCCTTTATAGCTAGTCCAAGTGTAATCTTCCAATTTAGCTCTACTTGACCAATCCACTTTATTTTGACTCCAAGTCCAATCATCCTTTTGTCCCCAATAATTAGTGTGTCCCCAATCCATAAAACGGATAGACTTAAATGGTTTCAGATAAGACAGCCATAAAGGATTGAATGGGTGAGTTTGATAAGTGGTCTCATATTCTGAATGAATAATACGAATATCTCTAATTGGATCATTGACGAGTGATTTTTTTATAATCAGCTGAATTTCGCGATCGACATTTGTAGGTAAAGTAAATGCATATGTATGAGCTTCCAATCTTCTAAAGTTCTCAACTCCTACATTGATATCCAGTTCGCCTTGTCCCTCAAAAAATACTTTGTATTCACCAATTTTCCATCCTTCAATTCTAGCCCAAATTGTGGCAACATATTGCGGTAGGCTATTGCCAGAAACAATTTGCGGGATATGAGTTGGATAGCCATCTAGCCTAAAACTCATTTGATGAATTTGTCCAGTCTCAAATTCACCATTATCATCCTTTGAATACCAGTTACGGCAAGATTTCATCATATTGACGAAGGGCTGTTCAGTGCCCCAATCAAAGAGTCCTGAAAGATTGGTTCCAAAAGCAATTTTACATGAATCCGGAAGTGAGCTCTGTGCCTCAACTATGTTACCTAAGAATATTAATATTATAAAAAAGGGAAATTTATACATCACATTTAATTTTGTAGTTCAAATATATACCAATAGATTTAAATACCCATATACCGATAGTGGATCAAACAAAATACCTCCTGTGAAATGCTGTGTCAAATTATTTCCATCTCTGGATACACCAGAAAATTAACTGAATTTGCATAAGATATAGTAGCAATTACCACCTCATTTGTGTGCGTCATATTCCTTAAACAAAATTGGTTTTTTTATAGAGACATCAAATACCAAGGATTTATTCGCTTAGCTCATAAATAATCTCAATAAATTTCTTTTTATTAAACAACATGTTTTTCCAAGATTTAAATCCATGTTTTCTAGAACAACATGGGAAATTCCCATGTCATTATTTTGTAATTCTAACGCAAAAACAAACTAACTGGATGAACCTGTACAGTGTTGCACCCACCTTATTATGAAAAAAACACCTAATTTGATTTTATTAATTTAATCAACCTATTGTCCACTTTGATATAATATATTGCCGGTAAAAGTCCACTTAAATCGAGCTTGTCCGAGTGATTTGCATGAATTAAAATACTTCCCATTTCATCAATCACTTGAATATTGATAGCTTTTGTTTCCAAATTGAGAGTAAAACCGTCCCATTTGTAGTTTGCTGGATTAAGGATAATATCTGTGTTTGTTGTATTGCACTTGACATTAGTCCTGTTATAATTACATACTGTTTCCCATGCTACTTTTTGCAACACAGCAGCTTGAGAATTCGTTGGAGCAGGAGAGTAATTTACATTATACATATCCTTAAGCTGCGCAGGAAGGCCAACTGGAGATTTTTTGAAGATTACTCCGTACATGACACAAGCAATAAAATAATTTCCTATATTGGTTAAATGTATATCATCCGAAAATAACTCTCGGTGTGATTTAATTCCAGGAAGTCTGCCAGCAGCTATTTCATCATGAAGTCTAGCTAGACCTTGACCCCCTGGCACCATGTATGCAAGATGATTTGGATATTTCCTATTATGCTGATCCAATATTCCTTCCCATAATACAAGATCACTATCAAGTCTGGTGCGCCAAGGGATATGACTGTCATTATCATACATACATCCTGTAGGTGTACCACTATTGATACAATGCCAAGTCTCGTAGAATAGCATTTGGATATTGGGATTGCGCTTTTTAGCAAGTAGATAAAAACTATCCAAAAATTCATAAGTCATACTCCATTGGAGATGTCCCTTAAGTGGTACAGCTTCGGTGATAATGAAATGGTCGAAAGTCTGTCGTCGCAATGTGGTATCCCAAACATCGCCTTGTCCCGTATATGGATTGGTCCAGTGCCAACCTAAGTTGGCACCAATGCCAATATTTCGCTGCATGTAAAATGGTATATTACTTTCCTTAGCCATCTCGCTTACCATCTGAGGAATATTCAAATTAATGAGACTATGACCCAAGAAAAAAGTTCGATTGGATTGTGCATTAATTTGAAATGAACAAATCAATGAAAATAGTAAAATATTTTTTTTCATATTTATATTCCAGCTGTAGAAATAGTTATTCTGTTTTAATCACAAAAACAAAAAATGTCACTCCAACTGGCATATTGACATTGTTAATTTCATTCGAAATTTTCCAAGACCCTGTCGCGAAATCGTACCAGGTGATTACTGAAGAACCAGTATATGGCAAACTTTTCTGGACAAATACTAGGTCTGTGGATTTCGCATTTGGATAATATAGAACAGTAGCATTTCCTGTAATATTATTAAAACTGCTTGTATGAATGAAAGCTGTCCTGAATTCATTATTTTGTGGCACTTTAATGTACCCATTTTTTAATTCAAGTAAGGCATTGTTTGGACTTTGATTACCATTTCTTGTGGATTCTAAACTCATGACGGCAGCTGTAGTAGCAGAACTGACAGTTACTGTATTTTGGTCAGAATTGGGATTTGCTTGATTCACTGTCATTGTCCTACCTGTTCCCAAGTTGAAAACATCAAGAACTTGATTTGTCTTGACAGTATTTCCATCTATTATTGTTGATGAACCTGAATGTGAATGGGCTATTAATGCCAATCCTGAGCCTTCATTTTCTAATTTTAATATTGATCCTGCATTATTAGAATTCTCATTATAAAATCTTGCTGTAGTATTTTTTGCATCGATTGAAAATGATTGCACCTCAATTCCTTTATCTCCTTGACTTGTGGCACGTAAAGCCGGAACAGTAGAAACCAATCCTCCCTGATGCACCTCTAATGGAGTCGTGTTATTGATACTATTGATAGAAAAAGCCACAGGGTTCGCAGCTCCGTAATTTACATTATACGGAAGAGTTAATCCTACATCTGCTCCTGGTTGCCATTTTGATCCATCAAATTTAAGTACTTGATTTATACTGGCACCCATGGAGTGTAAGTCGGAATTGTTAATGGAGAAATCTATGATTTCTGAACTTCCAATTGTTTCCGGTTTAAGCTTTAAATCATAAAATGTACCCGTGATTGCTCCACCTGCCACACTAGTATTGATGATATCATTACTAGCATCTGTATCACCTGTGTTCGTTATTATATTTGAAGCTATTGATATTCCAGGACCAGGACTGTAGCTACCAGCCGGTCCAGTATCCCCTTTATCTCCTTTATCTCCTTTTGGTCCTTGAATCCCTTGAATCCCTTGGTCACCTTTGTCGCCTTTCAAGCCTTGGAGCCCCTGTATTCCTTGGTCGCCTTTATCTCCCTTCAAGCCTATATCGCCTTTGTCACCCTTGTCACCACGGTCACCTTTGGCTCCTTGGCTTCCTATATCTCCCTTCGGACCTTTGATCTCACCTACATCTATCCACGCCATCCCATTCCAAAAATGTCCATGACCATTGTCTTGTGAAATGTACATATCCCCGATTTGTCCGTTATAAGGCAATGGCAGATTGGAAGAGCTTGGTACAGATCCAACGATTCGAACCCCTGTACCTGCGTCTCCCTTTTCACCCTGGTCGCCCTTGTCGCCCTGATCACCTTTGTCGCCACGATCGCCTTTCAATCCGGTGTCTCCACGGTCGCCTTTATCTCCCTTGTCTCCTTTGTCGCCCTGGTCACCTTTCGCCCCAACAAAAACACTATTATCCACTAAAACACTGCTAAACGTATTGAATGTAGCTCCGTTATCGTCTGAGCAACTGACCAACAATTTCTTTGCACTACCCCAGTTGACTGATGAAAAGCTGCCACTTAATGGTGTTCCTGTGCCGATCAATGTGCTCATCCATCCATACACGTCCGTCAGCGGACTTTGGGTTTCACTATACAATAAAGTTCCTGATCCGTATTCTAAAATATCAAACTTCAATAGTACGCGAGTATTGGCTTGTGGCGCTCCTGAAGAATTTCGCAAAATGGCTTGATACGGCAGACCCGTTTGTGCCATAAGACCGCTGATACAGAAAGCAAGTATCGCAATTAATAAATAACACTTTTTCATAATTAATTTTTATTATTAAAATCTTAAGGATTAATTTTTACAAATGATTTTGTGTTGGCTTTAAAACCTTGTGCATTCAATTGAATAAAATAATATCCATTTTCCATTTCCAACAGATCAAGTTGATTTCCATTATTATGGAACTGGCCTGATTTGATCAATTGGCCGGTTGCATTGAGAATCTTAAATTCCACTACAGTCTTCAAATCAGGTAGATCTACCTGCAATGTATGAAAGACAGGATTTGGATATACATTGGCAGAAAAAATGAGTTGGTCATCTATTCCTACAGTGTTTGATGAAGATGTGAAAGGTGAGGTATAATCTCTTCCCCCACAATCGTCAAAAGCGGCCACCGGGCCTCCAATGGCATATTGAAAGCTCATCCCATTGCATGAGCCTACTGAGTAATTCTTATAAAATGCTATCTGTGATATTTCGCACTGCGCTTGGAGAATATGAACAGCTGCCACTTCCGCCGCCAATGTAAAAAGGATGTTGAAGAAAATTTTCATGAGCCTTAATTTTTTACAAAAGTATGCAGACTGTGGAAAATTCATTTTTTTCACCTGTCACATCATGATGTGAATTCTCTAAAATCCTTCCAACAAGTATGATTTGATTACTTTTGTCATAGGGATGGACTGGAGGTTAAACATAAAGGGAGTAATTATTTTACTGTTTTGTTCAGGATGGTCAACTGCGCAACCTTCAAGCATACTATTTGACAGATATACAATTAAAAATGGATTGAGCAATGACAATATTCTAGCTATTCATAAGGACCAAGATGGATATTTATGGGTCGGTACTAATTTCGGCCTCAATCAATTTGATGGACATGTGTTCAAACAGTTTTTTCACGATCCAGACGACCCAACCAGCTTGTGTGATAACAAAATAAATGCGATCATGCCTGTTGGAAAAAATGAGATTTGGATAGGTACCAGACTTGGCATTTGTGTATTCAATAAGGCTATTCAAAAATTTGAAAAAATAAGTTTACCCGATGAAAATTCAAGATCCAATAGAGAAAAGGAAATTCTAGATTTTTATTTTGACACCATTCAACAAAGAATTCACATTGCCACACACAAAGGCATGTTCTCTGCCTTAGTTTTCAACAAAATACTAGAACCTTACAAGGATCTTTCTTCGGACAAATTTTTGACCAATGCATTCATTCGTACAATTTGCAAAATCAATGGAAACTTTTGGTTAGGAACACACGAGGGGGTTGTAATCTACAATATCAAAGATTCATCATATAAAAGAATCTTTACTAAAACTTCAAATCCAGCATCTTTTACTGACAACAATATTCAAGACATCTATCAGGATTATGATGGCGATATATGGATAGCGAGCTGGGGATCAGGACTGCGTCTATGGAATCCAATTGATAGCAGCTTTACAGATTTTATTCAAGATACATCTCAGTATAAGGTTCCTGTGGCCAACATCATTTTGGAAATTGGACAAACCGACTATCCGGAAGAGAAGGACCTACTTTGGCTTGCGAGTGATAATCCTAGTTTTTCTTGTTTTAATAAAAAAACGAAAAAATTCACTCCCTTTTTCTCACAATCATTTCTCAATAATTATACAGTCTTGGGAAATACGACCCACCTTTTTTTTGATCAACGAGATGGATTGTGGATTGGCAGCCAACAAGGCTTATTCAAGTATGATATCAACAAACAATTACTAAAATTAAGACAATTCTATCATTGCCTCAATCACAAAAATTTATTACAAATCACTGGTATGTTTCTGGACCCTGCGGATCAAACAGGAAATACATTTTATTTTGGTACATGGAATGATGGCGCTTATGTTTACAATTTTAAAACTGAGCTGTGTGAAAATCTAAAAATAAAATATCAGCTTCCTCTCATTGACAAATCATATATCCATTCCATCACAAGAGCACTTGACAAAATTTATATTGCTACTGATATCTCAGGACTCATCGTTTTTAATCCACAATCAAAATCTGTACATTCAAAAATATTTCTCGCAAACGAAAAAATACTAGAACTCAAATTTGATCAAAATAAAATTTTATGGATAGGTACTGCTAATGGCCTCTTCAAAATGGATATCCTAACAGAAAAAATAGTGAAAATTGAAATTCTACATCCCGAATTTAAAAACAAGGACATTTCAAGTATTGTCAGAGGTATTGCAATTGACAATTTTAAAAATGCATGGATTACAATAGGTGACGATGCAGACAGGCTACCTTTTTTGATCAAAATTGAACCCCAAAATCAAAACATGGAATTCATACAGCACAACTCAGACAAAAAATCATTTCCCATCACTGACGAAATACGAAACGTAGTCATAGATTCAAATGGTATTGTGTACATTGCATCCAGAATGGGTTTGGTCAGATTTAATAGTCTTAAAAAACCTTACGACTTCAAACTTCTTACCCACAAATACGGACTCTGCAATGATTATATTAACGAGATCACGATTGATCCCGATCAGAAAATTTGGTGTGGTACTCTTTCTGGTTTATCGAAATACTTTCCTCGAAACAATACTTTTAGGAATTACTTTATTTCGGAAGGTTTGATGATCGACGAAATTCGTGGAGTGAGTTATCAAGGAGACAAGCTGATAATCAGTTCTTGGGGTCAAATTCAGTACATTACAAGAGAAAACCTGTCCAGCAAACTAGCCTTCCCCAATCTCAAAATATCAGAATTTGACGTGAATCAAAAACCCTATTTTTGTCAGGGAAGGAAGGTTGAAAATGGCGATCATATTCATTTGAGTTATGAAAAAAATAGCATTCAAATATTAATGTCTTCCCTTACTTTTACAAATCCAGACATTGTTAAATTTAAATATAGGATGGCGGGATTTGAACAACAATTTAATGAAAAATATAGTGGAAACATTCAATATAAACTGAATCCAGGGTCTTATACTTTTGAGTACACCGCTTCCAATGCTGATGGAGTGTTCAATCCGGAAATTCAAAAGCTCTATATTTATATTGCCACACCTTTTTGGAAGTCAGCTTGGTTTTTTATAATTATAAGTGCTTCTGCCATAAGTATTGTTTATTATTATTTCTGGCAAAAAGATCAATCCCGTAAAAAACTGGAGAAACTCAGATATCAAATCGCCAGAGATCTTCACGATGATATGGGCAGCAATCTCAGCAACATCAAGATGATTAGCGAACTGGAACTCCTCCAAAATCCACAAGCCAAGGATACCAGCTATTCCAAGATTGCCGAAAAATCACGAATAGTTATGGAAAATATGTCCGACATCGTATGGTCCATCAATCCAAACAATGATGATCTCTCAAAAGTAATCGCCAAAATTCAAGTGTTTGCCATTGATATTCTTGAATCAAAAAATATCGTATTGAATATGGATATTCCCGAATTTCCTGATAAAATTAAAATGACACTAGAACGAAGGAGGCATTTTCATATGATATGCAAAGAAGCATTTAACAATATAGCAAAATACTCTAAGGCAGATGAGGCTAAATTCAGTATTCATCTCAAGAACAAAAGGATTTATACCGTGATAGCAGACAATGGTGTAGGGTTTCATTCCGTGGTGCAAGGGACAGGAAATGGCCTCGTAAATATGCGAAGTAGAATAGCTGACCTGGGAGGGAAAATTCAAATAGACGGTGGATCCAATAATGGGACAATAATCTCATTTGACTTTCCAATCACATGATGATGTGATAGATGTCTTAATTGATTCGTTGTAATTTTACACATTTAATTTTAAACACATGATCAAAGTTGCTATATATGAAGATAACGAATCTCTCCGCGAAACACTTGCATCTATCATTCGGGCTACACCCGAATTTGAGCTAGCCGGAGAGTTTGGACATTGTCTCGATGCAATAAAAAACACAAGCGCATATGGACCAGACGTAGTCCTCATGGACATCGATATGCCCGGCAAAAACGGTATCGAGGGACTCAAAGAAATCAAAAGCCGGTTCCCCAATATCAATGTCATCATCAACACCGTATTTGAGGATGACGATCGTATTTTCCAAGCAATCAAAAATGGAGCTACCGGTTACCTGCTCAAGAAAAACAGTCTGGCCAGTTTGATACAAAGCATCAGGGACGTCCACGAAGGCGGAGCACCAATGAGCCCATACGTTGCACGCAGAGTACTAGACATGCAGCACGAGGTCAACAAGAAGAACTACATACAGCTATTATCCGATCGGGAAAAAGAAATTCTAGAACTGCTCGCCAAAGGGCACAGCTACAAGATGGTTGCTGCTCAGCTTTACATTAGCATCGATACTGTCCGTACATATATCAAGCGCATTTATGAAAAACTACATGTGCACTCTATCACCGAAGCAGTTCATAAGGTTTTTATCAAGTGAGTATCGGATACTTTTAAGATACAACAAATCAACACAATAGGATAGATACAGCAATAAGGAACTTTATATTGGCGTCATTTTTAGTCTATTTTAATTCAAAAAATCGTTTCGCAAGTTAAGATCCTTTTGAATGAAATAACAGATTTAAGTTAATGGATTTTGCGGATCATGCAAGTTCAAGTAATAAGTGCAACAGGATTATTATTTGAATTTACATTTATGCTATTATCTTTAAAATGAATTTGATGAGACAATGTTCAGACATTGATTTCCAGCAATAAAACTGTAGATATCACAAAATAATTTGAATTTTATCTGATAAGCATTCTCAGGAATTGCGCACAATAGATGTTTGAAACACACCCGCATTATGATCAAGCATTCCAATACCATCTTTGAATCAATTCGGAAGGTTTATTTAATTTTTTTCCACTATAGCTTGTACGCAGGTTTGGCGATTTTAGTAAGGATATATTATGACCTGACGAGAAAATAACTGACCGTCAATCAAAAATAAACATTGAAGTTTTTTATGTTTCAAAAGGGTCAAATAAATCTTGTAAGATTTTATCTTCTATTTTATTTGACTACAAATTTTTCAGTTCTTAAAATATTACTGTCTTTTACCAAACTGACAAAATATATTCCAGCAGAAAATGTGGATACATCTACGGACATTTTATTTTCAGTTATAGTATATTTAGAGTGTAATGTCCCTGAACAAGAATTAATAATAAGCTGATCAGCTTGTGGAGTCAATAGACCTTCTATAATAATCTGATCAGAAGAATAGGAGATACTTATTTTCGATTTCGCTATTTCCTTATTGGATGAGATAATATTGACTGTATTATTGACAATGCTGTAATATGCGCAGACATCATCTACAATATAATATTCGTTTGAAAAATTGGATTTGGTTACTTCTCTATAGAATTTCTCACAGTTAGAGGCATTGCCCGGCGTAGGAGATTCCATCATACAGATAAAGTTATGAGAAGGTATATGTTCATAATACTTGAGTGTAAACAGAATTGTATTTTTGGGAAAAAATACACTAACACTCGTCGCTGAGTTCCATGAAAAGCGGATGTGCTTTGGACAAACTTCATTATAACTTGCTGTTGAAAAATTAGGAAGAACAGCACTCGATGCAGAAATAAATTCTACTTCATTGGCATTATGCATAAAGCCAAATTGCAATGTAGAAAAAGTATAATCCTCAAGTGTGACCAGGTCTGCATATATATATCCACCCTCAAGTCGCAGCTTAAGTTCTGTCTTAAAATGATCCTGAGCATTAGCGAAGCTCCAAAATAGCAATAAACTGAAAAGTTGTAAAAATGGGTTCTTTTTCATAAACATTTTAATTTAAAAGGTGATAGTAAAGTACAAATGTAATGATTCTGTCTTAAATATCAAAATTATTTTGAACAATATTTAGAGAGTTTCTCACTAAAGTTATGATGTTCTTGGGCTAAAACCAGTCAAGGAATTGACAAAATTGAAGGACTGGAAAACCTAACTGAACTTAATTTTTAAGACCTGGCTTTCAATCAAAGCACATCTTCTCCGTAAATTTAGTCTCAGCATAGATCAAAAAGCGGAGTACTACACTGATTATCTGGAATTACTCAGATCCTCAGAAAATCCGATAGAAAATCAGTATATAGATGCTTATCTCTTAAATCAAAATTCGGGACAAACTCCGAAAAATAGTTTCAAATCCATAAGTATAATGCTTATCTGGAAAATCCGTTGGACATACCCAAAAAAATATTTATATCTTATTCCTCAAAAAATTCAGCGTTCATGCAAAGATTTAGGACACATCTTTATTCCTTAAAGATGGAAAACAAGATCACTGATTGGACAGACCGTATGATTAAAACGGGAACGAGCTGGAATGAGAAAATACAAAAAGAACTGGACGAATCTGATCATATAATTTATCTTCTCAGTCCTGATTTTCTAGCCACTCCATATATTATGGATGTAGAACTTAAAAAAGGGATTGAAAAAAATGACCGCGATCAGAGTGCAATGCAATTTATTCATATCCAAGATTGTAATTGGCAAAACCACCCGAAGCTTTCTTCTCTCCAGCATTTATTGGATCCAAATAAAGTAGGAAAAGACATACTAGTCGTTAATGATCCAATGAATGATAAAGCATGGGTAACCATCATTAATGATCTTCGCAATGTTTTAAAAGATAAATAAATATTATATCCTATTTTCGTTCCCGAAAACAAAATTTATCGTTCAACCAACAACTTTATGAAGTACCGTTTACTCTTACTTTTTGTTTTAATAGGGAGCTTGACAGTTTCGGCACAATTCGACAATCCTCTTTACGATCCCCTACTCGCTGAGTCACTTGGAGGCGACGATTATGGCATGAAATCCTACATGTTGGTCATTTTAAAGACAGGGACCGCCGAGATTGAAGACAAACAAATCAGAGACAATTTATTTCAAGGCCACATCGCCAATATTGTTCGTCTCGCCAAAGAAGGGAAGCTCGTAGTAGCAGGCCCATTGAGTAAAAATGACAAAAACTATCGCGGCATATTTATACTTAATTCCACAACCAAAGAAGAAGCCGAAATACTCCTTCAATCCGATCCTGCTATCAAAGAAAAAGTCTTTGAAACGGAAATATACAAATGGTATGGTTCAGCAGCGCTCCCTACTTATCTTCCCAATCATGAAAAAATAGAAAAGAAAAAAATGTAGCCATTTCTATTTTAATATTATTAGAATTGAATCTGCCATTTGATCTAAATGGAACACATAAATACATACTCAATTTGCTACCACAAAGCCAATGGTCCTAAAAGAGCATTCTTGTCAGGAGCAGTAAACATGATTTTCTGGTTAGAATGTCATACTCAAGAGAAGTAAGCAGATCACAATCAGCTCCTGGAAGGAACAACAATAAAATATTGCGATCATAATTAATGAAAGTCCAAACGGGGATGGGAATCGATCATCAGGAAATGAAAGTATTTACAATGAAGTCGATAGTACTTTCAAACTTGCAGGTTCCGCCGATCAATCAGTTTAAATTTATGAAGTAATGAATATGAGCCTTTCTACAAATGATTCAAGAAATGAGAATGTTTTTATTTCCGGTAGTTGCTCCACGAAGTATGCGTCTCTAATATCAATTGTAATAGTAATAACTCCGCAATTTATTTAACTGCCGTTTGATCTACTCTGTTTGTTAATGAAAGTATGACAAGAGAAGGTGGAATACATATTGTATAAATTGGCACCTATAAGAGTTCTCCTCTTGCAGGCCAAACTGTTTTGCCTGTCATAGGAAATTGTCTAATTGGAAATACTATACTTAAAACAGACGGATTAAGCATTTAAAGTGAGAGGGCTGAAGACAGCAATGATATCGATTGTTTCTTTGAATTTACAATTTCTCCGGTAAATCCATGTAGTAATTGTATATCTTGAAACTGCTTTGTAGCCAAATTGAAAAAAAACTAATCATAATTGATGTAATGTAAAGAATTTAAAACTTGATTCTTATAAGTACTACCAATGTTAATTTCAGTACCATCAACCATAATTAATTTATGAACCTTTCCTCGAATTAGGTTTTGCACATGTTGCTTATTTATAATATGCGACCTGCTAACTTTTATATAGTAAGGATAAGCCAAAAACTGTTCCTCAAATTGATTCAATTGCCGAGTAACCAAACTTGCAGGTTTATCTGTAAACTCAAATAAGGTATAATTCCCTTGAGCTACAATCCTTAACAAAGTGCTGCTCTCAATAAATTCAATTCCCTTTTTGAGACTAATAGGAATTTTTTGACTCTTCTCTTTAGCCAATCTGAAATTTTCAATGTTTTCAACCGAAGATCTCAATTCATCAATTGATATTGGCTTCATAATATAATCAAATGCACCAATTTTTATAGCCTGAATCGCATACTCAGAAAATGCAGTTGTATAAACTATCCTTTCACAATAACTCTTTGCTTTTTGAGCGAATTCTATACCTTCCATTTTAGGCATCCTAATATCTGTATAAATTGCATCAACGGGTTTTTGCGTTTTCTCTAAAAACTCTAAAGCCTTTTCAGGATTAGTGAAAGAACCTAAAACAAATACATTGTCAAACAACCTGGAAAAAAGAATCTCCAAAGTCTCGATATTACTGATCTCATCGTCAATGATGATTACATTAATCAAACTAGAATTTTCCATAAATAACTATTTTAGCTGTAGTATAACCATCTTCTCTGAATATATTTAAAAATCCTGTTTTCTTTTTAATCAGCCCATAATTATACATATTAATTCTGTTTTGAACATTTTGCAATCCTATCCCTCCAAAATTATACTTCCCATCGCTAAATCCTTTACCATTATCTTTAACCAAACAAATAAGTCGATCCTTTCTATAATCAAAATCGATCAATATTTGACCGTTAACAGGAAAGTCGTCTGGAAAACCATGGATAATTGAATTTTCAACTAGGGGTTGCAAAATAAGGCTTGGAATATTAAATTCTAACACTTCCTTCTCATGAATTGGATTAATATTAATCTTTAACAACAAATTCTTTCGGAATCTTAAATTTTCGATTTCAAAATAAGATTTAATGAAGTCTAGCTCTTCTTTGATAGTGGACGTATTACTGCCTTGTTTATACAATATTGATCTTAACATTTTTCCAAAGACACTGATCGTATTGATAGCATCGTTAGGCATATTTTTCAAAATCAGATTTTGTATTGCATTCAAAGTATTGAGAATAAAATGAGGCCGAATTTGCAATTTTAACGTCTCATAGGATAGTTCTTGAATCTGTTTTTCCAACATGGCTTCCTTCTCTTCATTTTTCCGCTTTGTATTATAATAGTACCTTAACAGAGCCAGGGGAGTTATGATACTTGCCAATGCTGCAAGCAAATAGAATAAAGTTGTATTATACCAAACATTTCTAATTACCACTACTGGCGAATATGCTAATGGTGATCTCAATCCCACTACATTTTCTGCATAAGCTGTTAACTTATATTTTCCGGGAGGTAAATTACTGTAAGTAAATAAAGGTATCGATGTGCTTTTAAAGCTCAAATCAAGTGGCTCAAGTTTATAAAAAAACTTCAACTCCTTGGGAAAATTATAGTCAATGACTTCATAATTGAACTGAAGATAATTATTCTCCTTGTCAAAAATACTGTCTTTAGAAATTACATTACTTGTTATAGACGTAATATTATTGAAATAAAAAGAAGGAGAACTTCTTGTTAAATTTAATGAACTTAATGTAACAGTTTGAAATCCATACTTATTTACAACTAATATTTTATCCATTAAATTGAATAAAGCAACTACTCCGGTGACAGAGATTCCATCACTTTCAAAATACCTTTCTTTAATTTTAAAATGCTGATCCAACAATAATATTCCTTTATCAAAAGAAACTAAATAATCATTATTTACC
This sequence comes from Saprospiraceae bacterium, assembly GCA_016710235.1. NCBI lineage: Bacteria > Pseudomonadati > Bacteroidota > Saprospiria > Saprospirales > Saprospiraceae > Saprospiraceae bacterium. The sequence goes on along the minus strand of JADJLG010000001.1, from coordinate 1,254,976 downwards.
TTAATGATATCAATTGAATTATTTAGCAAATAAGTTGAATCTAACGAATTATATACAATTTTCATATCCCTCAAACAATAAATTCCTCTCCCATTGGTAAAAACCCAGAATTCTTGATCATCAATTTGTTTCAACTTTGAAATAAAAAGATTGTTAAACTCTTGCACAGGACTTACGGTATTGCCATCCTTATATAAATATACTCCATTTTTTGTTCCTACAATTATATTCTTTTTAAATTTAATGGAAGATAATGTCCTTTGGTTTATTATACTTTCGAACCGGCTTTTACCGCTAATTACATCCTCTGTTTTCGATTTGAAAAAATTGGTCGCTGTAGACAAATAAACATTGTCATCTTTTTCAAGTATATGTTTGACAGATTCAAATTGAACTTTAAACTTTAAATTAAAATCATTGTCAAGACTAGCAATCTCGTTGTCAGAAACACAAATAATTCCTTTATTTGTATTCACAATTGAAGTGATTCTCGATTCAAACAATTTTTTCTTTTGCAGGATTCCTTTTCTATGATCAACTTCAATCAAATCTCCTTTGGTATTTCCAACCAGTAAAATACTATCTGATATAAGTGTACTTGCTGTAACTGAAGAACTAAATTTCTCAAATGAAATGTCAATTCCCTTTTTAATCGGTAGCTCCATATATAAGCCACCATTATAGCCACTAAGCCATAAAATATTATTTCTATCTCTATAATGTGAATTAAAACTTAACTCAATTTCCGGATTCGCTTTTTGCTTTATCTGGTTATAGGTAAACATACCTTTTGGGGTGTAATACAAATTCTGAGAAGACAATTTGCAATTACCATGAATGGGAATTTCCGAATAAATAGAATCAATCTCTTTGGTTTGCAAATTAATCTTGTAAAGATTTGGCCTATTGTAAAGTTCAACGTATTTTTCTTCTTCATAGTCTATCAAGACAACTATATTCTTAGGGTTTATTATTAAATTATCTACAATTCTCCTGCTGGATAGTGAGTAACTTTCTTTTAACTTAGAAATTTCAAAAAGATCAACATGACCTGCATCAAAAATCAACCAATGAATGGATTCTCTGTTCTTCAAAAATGTTGACATGCTTCCATTATATTTGTTTAACAATAATAATGAATCTAGATTTCCTACTGGATTAATTTTGTACACTTTCAAATTTATATTATTATAATTTCTGCTTTGCAATATAAACAAATCTGCCAAGCACGAAAAGAAAAATGCTTCATAAGCTTTATTGAGATCCGTGAATATTTTCTTCAATGAATCTTTGGCCACAAAGATCTGCAAAGACAAGTCTGACCCCCAAATATTTCCAAAGCAATCTGAATCAATATATATTATTTCCTGATCCAAAAGGGAATCTGTCGGAATTTTAGCAAATTTAACCCCATTAAAGCTGAACAAGCCTTTGTCAGAACCAAAATAAATGAGATTATTCTGATCAGAGGTAATCCTATATATGGTTGAATTGTTGAGATACTCAGGATCATTAAAAATTTGTAGATAAGGGACTTGACCATAGATAGGAAAACTTAATAACCATAATGAAACCAATAGTAAAATTCTATATTTTATATTTGCAATTTGACAGTTCATGAATCTCTAATCCAAAAAACGCTATAAAAATAACAATTATTTGTTACAACCTCATCCTCACATTCAAAAATGTAGTCAATATAATTTGAATTTTCCAAATAATTGGTAACATGAGGTTCAGAACTTGGTAAAGTCACCAATTGGAAATAAACTCAACCTTACCACTCTCCAGACAAGCCTTCCTCAAAAAGTCATATAAATTATTTTCAATCAAAATTGAAGAATCATTCAATTGTGTGTTCAGTTTTCTATTTTTAAATCCTTATTGACTGGCAGATTGTAACATGTTGATTTGCAAAATTCATTCTTAACAAATTGCTTAACTTAGCAAAAATCTTGTCCATATTTCACAATACAATGGATTCATACCAAGAAACTTTTGAAACCTGGAATAATATAGCTTCTCTTTATGAAGAGAAATTTATGTCCCTGGATCTATACAACAAAACTTATGAGATTTTTTGTGAACTGATAGTACGCCACAATGCCCAAGTATTGGATGTGGGATGCGGACCAGGTAATATTACCAAATTTCTTTTGTCTAGACTTCCCAATCTGGAAATTTTGGGCATAGATGTTTCTCCCAATATGCTTGATCTGGCAAAGAAGAACAACCCAAAAGCCCATTTTAAACAAATGGATTGTCGTTATTTGGACGAACTACAATCAAAATTTGATGCTGTGATCTCAGGATTTTGCCTGCCATACCTATCTCGTTCAGACGTTCAAAAGCTACTTGCTGATATTGACAAACTATTGTCTCCTGGTGGCATCATCTATTTGAGCATCGTAGAAGGAGATCCAAATCTCTCAGGTTTTCAAACCAGTAGCAACGGACAACGAAGTTATTTTTTTTATCACGATCTTGAAAGCTTAAAACAAGCTTTGGATAGATTTTCTATACAAATCCTTAAAGTAATTAGATTAGAATATCTCACTTCAGCCAAAAACATTGAGGTTCATACTGTTATCATTGGTAAAAAGGATTCTGCTCTTTAATTCATCTGCCTAAAATCAATAATTTAGGGCCATTTTATTACAGTTCTATGGTATTGAATAATGAAAGCACTGCACCATCCTTTAACTTGGATTTTGCTTTCAGATTAGTGCAATATCAAATTAAAAAAGTGTTGATATGTGAGACTAGTCAGGCAGGAGGAGAAACGAATGTATGATTTCTTTCGAAGATGGGAGAACTGACCAAAACTCTGTTCGGCATTACGATTGCTCCCCGTGAGAGGAAGCTTGTGTTTTCAATTCCTTCATTTGGATCAATAATAATCAATTTTTACGAATCAAGCAAAACATAACGCTTTGACCGTGCAAGGTATTCTATCTGATATTTCAAATATACTGCAAGATTTGACTGAACAACCTGCCCAACACATCCCGTTTTCTTCTATAAATATCATGATCTATTACCGGCTATTGAAATGTTATGAAAATGGATATCTTTAAGCTTTATTAGGTGAAATACAAATTATGAATCGGCTCGAAAGTCAGCTCAAAAAAGCAAAACAAAATTATATTATCAGTTGTACTTATTCACAGTTTTCCATTTCAGGATTTTTCCAAAATGCTTCTACCTGGGGTCTCCAAATTGATGGAATACATTTCTATGAAGATTTGGTCCTCTTCATTTTAGCTCACCCATACAATACCGGAATTTATACTGCGGCACAATCAGAAAAAAATAGAATCATCGCTTTCTGTGAATCCAAACAACACACGTGCCGAATCAGGCACTTTAATACAGGACTTCCTTTTACCTTCAATTATGCTTATTTATCTATCACAATGTTGCAGCTTCTCATGCAACAAGGTCAAAAAATATCTCTGGAATCTCTGGATAAACAATCTACTGCACTTGCTGAAGCAGTGGCATGTGGATTGACTCCTGCTCTAAGAGAATCTTACGACTCAACACTCACTGTGACTGCACTTTTAAAAAAATATAAAGTAAAAATATCCTCTCAATTGGCTTATATCATAGATGCTTTTACAGCATTAAACAACCAAATCGAAGTTCAGGATAGGTTGTGGGAGCAATTGCACTTGGCTGTGCGAATGGAGATTGATATTCTTCACTGTAGGCTGAACAATATATTTCCTGCGCGGGAAATATTTTATCATCAAAATTGGCTAAAAAAAATAAATACTGTTGAATGGATCAGAAAATCCATTCCGCCCCTAAAAACACCATCAACTGAAATGATCAATGCCATAGATAGCAGTTCAAAATGGAAACTGTTATTGCTCCAGAGAGAGACTGATCCTGTCACTTATATGAATCTCGCCAGTGTAAAAATGGTCACATTGGAAAGAGGGATTAGGATTGCACTGTTCACAATGTGCTCCAATCGTCAAATGCCTCTTGAGTCTTATGTGGGTTACACTTTGTACAAAAATGAATATCCCGCAGCTTATGGTGGAGCCTGGATTTTTGGACATCATGCTTTGATCGGATTAAATATTTTTGAATGGTGCCGTGGTGGAGAAAGCAGTTTGTTTTTTAATGAGCTCTTGAGAACATATCATCAAGTTTTTGATATCCGGCATTTTGAAGTGGAGCCCTATCAGTATGGATTAGGCAACCCCGAAGGTATTCAATCAGGAGCATTTTGGTTTTATTATAGAATGGGTTTCAGACCGGTGGACAAAAAATTAAACAAGGTTGCCGGTTCGGAATTCAAAAAAATGACAAAAAACGTTCACTACAGGAGCAGCCAGGCTATATTAAAAAAATTCACGGCCTCCAATATGATTTTGCAGCTGACAGATACCAATCCATTTACAGTCAATGATGCTAAATCCTCCATGGAACAATGTGTAAACAAAGTATTCCATGGCAATTACACAAAAGCATTGAACACTGCTGTAAATCATTTTTTTTCTGAATTAGACTATGCTGATAGACCAGCTCTGAGCTCAGACCAACATGAAATTTTACTGTACTTTTTTTCAAGAAAAATGAGATCCAACAAAAGACTCCAAGCAGCTATTCTGTCAGACAGATCTTCCGATCCATACAGTTATCAAAAAGTAATTTGTTCAACCGTAACAAAGACTTCAATCTAAACAGAATCATTTTAATTCCTGACAAACCAGGATAATATATTCAGATTCATAATCCTTTTGAATGATGCATATTTTAGAATTGGTAGCAATCAATAATTACACAATTTTGACAGGCATATTGTTTGTGACAGACGATCAGAACTTCTATCATATTAATTATGATGAATTCAAAAATCACCATAAATAGATAATCCTTGCATCCTTGTTGAGTTCTATCTTTGATTCAATACAAATTAAGCTTTGGGGTTGTAGTGAGAATCAAATTGGAAATAAAATCAAGGGTTTTGATGTGCCAGAAGGTAATCGCAAAAACACAATTCTGTCTGGCTTACTGTCCATTGAATTATTAGTATTCATGACACTGACTTTAAGGGGAGAGTTATCCTATATCTGACTTTAAGTAAACATGGTATGAATTCTTTACCCTACGATACAAAGTATTCGACAACTCATTCAAACGAGAATAAATCAGCTATTGATTCCTGAGCCTATCTGCAGGTGTTCCAAATTTTACTTTATTTTTTTCCATGAAATGGGAGAACCAAGCAAGAGACTTCAAGCAACAATTTTTTGTCATTCTAAGTTTCTGATCCTTGCTTACGAAAAAATAATATATGCAACTGTTGTAAATACCTGAAAATCGAGCAGAAGATTATCTCATTCGCGGCATACGGCGCTTACCTCCCGGGCGAAACATCATTCTACTGTCTGATTGGGACATCATTTTAGCTCTTCCTTGTTGTTTCATGACGTCGTCTATCATTTTCACCTGATCTTTGAACAGATCTTGCGAAAAATTCAATGATTTGAGTTCCCGATATGCAGAATTTGCCTGCGTCCATTTATTCTTCTGAATATGAATACCGATCATTTGAAGTAGGATCATCGCCTTTTCATTATCACTTGGTAATTTAAACGATTGAGCTACTGCAAACTGCTTTTCAGCTTCTTCTGTATTACCTCTCTGCATAGCTACCGAGCCTTTGATCAGGTAGTAATAAGCTCTATTGGTCACGTAAAGCCAGTTTGGATTCAATGTCAGGTTCAATCTCTTTTCACAGGTATCAAAATCCATGGATTGCATCAGCATTGCTGAAGATTGAATAGTACCCAACAAAATATAGCTTGCCAGGAGTCCCAATCCAATGATAAAAAATGGCAAAGCATACCAAAATCCATAAGCAAAGGCCAGCACCGTCCCTCCAACAAGACAAACCGCGATGAGTGCCAACTTCAGATAAATATTGATCGTAAACATTTGTGTACTGATTGAGGCGCAAATTTAGTGCATCTTAGGGATTTAGACCCTTGATGAATGTGGGCGACCAAAATGATTAACACATAAAGTTTGGGCTTTATTCGTATTGGCGTTCATTTGACTGACTTATAATCAATACTTTTTTATCATGCATTGTGATGATCTGATTCAATACCATAATTTTTAAAATTGCGTTTGAGCTTTTTTTGCGGAGATGTACCTTCGCCTTTTATCAATCCGAAAACATGAAAAACTCTACAGCTTTCAATATGGCACTTTGCTTTATGCCAATATTTTTGTCATTCACAAATGCTCAAGTTAGCGAGGCCATCATTCCACAACCCAAGTCCATAAGTTACGGTCATGGATATATTGCACCTTCAGATATCCGATATGTCTCTATCCAAGAAGATGCCGGAGAAAGCATCAAAAAATTGGCTGAAATGTATGCTTCTGTCTTTGGCAACAAACTCGAAATCAAGAGTCATAGTAATCCTAAGACATTTCAGGATGCTACTATTATTCTGGCGATCAAAGCCGACATTTATCACCCGGAAGCTTATCAACTGCGTATCAGCAAAGGCTCAATCAGCGTTACTGCCAGCCAGGAGGTCGGCTTATTCTATGCCTTACAAAGTCTGACACAACTCATTGACTTTGCAGGCAAAAACGAGTCTACCTCTGAATTAAAAATCCCCTATGTCGTCATTGATGACGAACCTGAGTTTGCTTATCGTGGAATGCATCTGGATGTCAGCAGGCACTTTTTTCCGGTCCAATTTATCAAGGAGTATATCGATTATATGGCGAGATATAAGTTCAATAATTTCCATTGGCACCTCACCGACGACCAGGGTTGGAGGATCGAGATCAAAAAATATCCTCTACTCACCCAAGTAGGCTCCAAAAGAAAAGAAACTCTGATTGGTTCTTATGCAGACATGCCTCAACGATATGATGGTAAAGAGTATGGTTCATACTACTCACAGGACCAGATACGCGACATCGTGCGGTATGCACAATCTAAATATATTGAGATCATCCCTGAAATTGAAATGCCTGGTCACAGCTTGGCAGCTCTGGCAGCTTATCCGGAGTTTGGTTGTACAGGAGGCCCTTATGAAGTAGCCACAAGTTGGGGAGTTTTTGACAATGTATTTTGCTCAAAGGATTCAACCCTGGGTTTTGTAAAAGATATCCTGTCTGAAGTCAGCGACTTGTTTCCGGGTAAATATATCCATATTGGAGGAGATGAATGTCCCAAAACTGCATGGAAAGCTTGTACTGCCTGCAATGACAACATGAGAAAAAAAGGAATCAAGACTTACGAAGAGCTCCAGAGTTATTTCATTAGCCAGATCGACCTTTTTCTTTCAAAAAAGAACAAAAAAATCATTGGCTGGGATGAAATTTTGGATGGTGGGCTCAGTCCTCAGTCCACAGTGATGTCCTGGCGTGGTATGGAAGGAGGAGCAGCTGCCGCAAGACAAAAACATGAAGCTATCATGACTCCTACAAGTCACTGTTATTTCGACTATTATCAAAGTCCTGCTAAGTCTGAACCTCTGGCTATCGGAGGATTGACGACGCTTCAAAAAGTTTATAATTTCGAACCGATTCCTGAACAACTAAAACCTGAGGAAAAAAGATACATCCTTGGAGGACAAGCTAACTTGTGGACTGAATATATAGAAACCGGAGAAAAAGCGATATACATGGCATACCCCCGCGCAATGGCGCTAAGCGAAGCCCTTTGGACACCAAAATCGCAAAAATCCTATTCTGATTTTGTGAGCCGAATGCGGTTCCATTACCAATGGTTTGCCAACAGGTCATATAAATTGTCGACTGCATATCTGGATTTGTCATACAGGACCCGCAGTTCGTTGGCTGATACCAATTGCTGGGTCATCTTTGAAAAACCACCACTCGCAGGTAAAATATTGGCAGAAGCTCGCTATGCAGGTGACTACAATCAATATTACCTCACTAAAGACAGTTTTAAACTCAAGGAGTCCACCACATTCAAAACCTGGTATCAGGCTGAAGACAACACTTTGGGAAAGCCATTGGAAATTCGCTTCCTCAAACATCTTGGATGTACTGCAGAAGTACAAATGAGTGAAAAACCTTCACCAAAATATTTTCTTACTAATGAAAGTAGTCTGATCAATGGAATTGATGCTCCTGAAAACAAGTATTCCGGACAGGAATGGATGGGATGGGATGGGAAAGATGCCGACTTGACTTTTGCTTGGAATACGATACAAAAGATCAGCAGTATTAAAATTCAAAATTATCATTTGCCGGGAGCCTGGATTCACCAACCACAAAAAATTACAGTTTTCTCCAAACAAGGTTCTGATTCCTTTAAGCCTGTCAAAACGGTTGAAATGAATAAAGAGATTTCCACCGGTTACAAGCAAATTTCAATCGACCTTGATCAGCCGATAGAGACCAAAGATCTCAGAATTCTCATTTCAAATCACGGTAAAATTGAGTCGGGTCAAGCCGGAGAAGGACATGGCGCTTGGTTGTTTGTTGGAGAAATTAGAATCGATTAGTATATAGAAAACAAGTTTAGGCTATGAGCAGATGGTGTTCTTTGATATAAGCAAACAGGCTCTCAAACAAAGCACGTCCATCAGTATTGCCCAATATAGCTTCCGCTGCTCTTTCCGGATGAGGCATCATGCCACAGACATTGCCTGTTTCGTTACAAATTCCTGCAATAGAGGAACAAGAACCATTAAAATTGTCCCCGTCGCGGATCTCCGCTTCAGCATCGCAATACTGGAACATGACTTGATTGTTTGCAAACAATCTTTTAATGCTTGACTCGTCTGCAAAATATCTTCCGTCAGCGTGTGCTACTGGAATGGAATAAGCATGGTGGAGATCCAGATCGTATGTCAATGGACTAAACTTTGAGTGCGGTTTCAAAAAAACATTCTTACAGACAAAATTCTCTGATTTGTTCAGAAGAAGTTGTCCTGGCAACATCCCAGCTTCACACAGGATTTGAAACCCATTGCAAATGCCTATTACATAACCTCCATTGTCTGCAAAAGCTTTCACAGCTTTCATGATCGGTGAAAATCTGGCTATCGCACCACATCGCAAATAGTCTCCATAAGAAAACCCTCCGGGCAAAAAAATGACATCACCAGGGTTATACCCTTTCAGACTGCTTTCTTTGTGCCAGATTTTTTCTGTTTGCTTGCCGAAAACTGTTCCCAATACATGAATCAGATCGTCATCACAATTCGATCCCGGAAAAACAACTACCCCATACTTCGTAGACATATCACCAATTTTGAAACTGTAAAAATAAAGCCAATACCACAAACAACACATGAATGGACTCTGCAACCAACGGATTTTTAGTTCTAGTGACCAAAAGACCCATTATAAAACTGAGGGGCATGATCAACATCGTAAGGTGCGAGTATGAGCTGACTTTCATGAATAAAAAGCTCAATAGAAAGATAAAACAGGTCCAAAACAATAAGTTGTAGTATTTCTGAATCAAGACAATTCGTTTAACCTGAAAATAGTTGAACTGTACAAGCGCTGAGATGAAAAAAACAATCAATATTCCAAATCCCACCCAGGCCCAGGTCCAATTCAATCGATGTAAAACATAGTTTGAAAAATAGCCCTTGATTTGAGTCTGCCAAAATATATGATCCCAATCACCAACATACAGTACCACATAAATGAGAAAAAAGACGTTGATAAATCCGGTCAACATTTGAAATAATAACTTCACTTGAAAACCTTTTAATAAAAAAATACCCAATAATCCAAGAAGTAAATAAATATAATAAGGTACATACAACGCTGACGCCAGTCCAATAAAAAAACCGAAATTAAATAATTGTACCGCCGTTGATTTTTTATTGTAAATCTGAAAAACATTATCAATTGCAATGATGAAAAAGAAATTTCCTAACAGTGCCGGATTCATATAAAGTGTTGGTAATCCAAAGCCTACCATGAGTATAAAAAACAAGCCCGGAAAGAGTTGACCATAAGGATTGAGTTTATATCTGGATACCAGACCATTGATCATCAATGCCTGAACGAATATTATCAAAGTGCTCAGGATCACGTTCAGCTCATAAGACCACTTTTGCACTTGGAAAACATGATTGAAAATAAAGTTTCTTTCGTCCCACTCGAACCCCACCCTCCTCAGCCAGAGTCCCAGATGCAAAAACAATGCATAAGGCAGGAGTAAAAGAGAGTTGACAAAAAGATTTTTCTTAAAAAACTGGAGCAAAATTTATCTGAATTGAACCAAAGACGAAGGTAAATCATTTTGATCTTTTAGTGTCGAAAATACATACCTTTGGTGCTGGCTAAGGGCCACTTGAGCTCAGCAGTCAAGCAAAAATCGATCAGTAGTCAGTAGTAGATGGCAAGTCTCTCAGAAATCAAAAAACCCGTACTTACAGAAATCGCCCTCTTTGATTCCCACTTTCGCGACGCCATGAAAAGTCGTGTGGCCCTTTTGGATAAAATCACCTATTACATTGTCAAGACCAAAGGCAAACAGTTCAGACCACTGATTTGTATCCTTACAGCAAAAATGCTGGGAGAGGTTAATGACAAAACATATGCTGCAGCGACCCTTGTCGAACTGCTACATACGGCGAGTTTAGTACATGATGATGTTGTGGATAATGCGGACCAAAGGCGTTCTTTTTTTTCCATCAACGCCCTGTGGAAAAACAAAATAGCCGTTTTGGTTGGCGACTACCTGTTGTCCAGAGGTCTCCTTACCGCTTTAAGCAAAAAGTATTTTGACCTGCTGGAAGTCCTTTCGGTTGCAGTAAAAGAGATGAGTGAGGGCGAGTTGTTACAGCTCGAAAAAGCGCGCAGGCTGGACATCACCGAGGAGATTTATTACCAAATCATCCGGCAGAAAACGGCTTCCTTGATACGTGTTTCATGTAGATGTGGAGCGCAGTCGGTTACTGAAGACCCTGCCGTGATTGAGCATGTTTCCATTTTTGGAGAGCAGCTCGGGCTGGCTTTTCAGATCAAAGATGATCTTATGGATATCAATGCGGACGATACGGGCAAACCCAAAATCCTGGATATCAAAGAAAAGAAAATGACCTTACCTCTAATCAGCGCTTTACAAGCGGCTCCCGCGGGAATCCGCAAAGAGATCATCTCAGATATTCGCTCCAGATCGGAGGATGAAGCAGTGATTCGAAAGGTACTTTCTTTTATTCATGATTATAAAGGTGCCCAGATCGCCCATCAGAAAATGAACCAGCACAGGGACATTGCATTGCAGGCCCTGGAGCAACTACCCGCTAATGTGGCCAGAAATAGCCTATCACAACTGTGCTATTTTGTCACCGAACGTACGAGTTAAAGCCCAGATCTGCTTCATTTTCAGGATTTTAGTAAAAAAAGTAAAAGTATCCTTTACTTTTCCTCAAAAATGTTTATATCTTTGCAGCCCTTTTAAAAATAAGTGTCAAATGCGAAATTTTGAAGTAACCTTTATCGTAGACCCAGTGCTGTCGGGCGATGAAGTGAAATCGACAGCCCAGACCTACAGGGATATGCTTCATGCTGAAGGAGCACGCATCATCCACGTAGATGAAATCGGACTTCGCCAGCTGGCTTATCCGATCAACAAGCGTTCCACAGGAGTGTACTATTGCATGGAATTTGAATCCGAGCAAGCTGCATTCATCTCCAAATTTGAGTTGGCTCTCAAGCGCGACGAGCGCATCATGAGATACCTCACTGTAAAATTGGACAAGTATGGAGTGAAGTACAACGAAGACAAGAGAAATGGTAAGATTGGCAAGAGAATGATGAAGGAAAAAGTAAACCCGAATCCATTTATCGCCAGCGTACCACCTCCACCGCCGGTAGTTACACTTACAGAAGAAGAATAATCTCCTTTAACCTTTTAAAGAAAAAGAAAAATGGCAACGCAAGACGAAATAAAATTCCTCAGCAACCCCAATATCGGACAGAAAAAGAAAAAATACTGTCGTTTTAAAAAGTTTGGTCTAAAACATGTAGACTATAAGGATGAGAGCTTTCTTATCCAGTTTGTCAACGAACAAGGAAAACTTCTCCCTCGAAGATTGACCGGAAATTCTCTCAAATACCAAAAAAGAGTGGCAAGTGCCGTAAAAAGAGCTCGCCACCTAGCTATTTTACCTTATATGACCGACTTATTAAAGTAATTTTTAAAATTTACATGTCATGGAAATCATTTTACTGAAAGATATCGACAAAGTAGGTGACAAACACCAGATCGTAAAAGTAAAGCCTGGTTACGGCCGTAACTTTTTGATTCCTCAAGGACTTGCACTTCTGGCAAATTCTTCCAACAAAAAAATCTTAGCCGAACTCCAAAAGCAGGAGGATGCCAAAGAAAACCGCAAGCTAAACGATTACAAAGCATTAGCTGAACAACTGGATGGAGTAGTACTCCGTATCGGTGCAAAAACCGGCACAAGCGGAAAGATCTTCGGGTCTGTTACCAATGTTCAAATAGCAAATGCTTTAAAAGACCAGTGCAATATTGATGTGGAAAGACGCAAAATTTCACTCCCTGAAGAAGTGAAAACTGTCGGCGAATACCATGCACAGATCGATTTTCATAAGCAAGTCCAGACCAAGGTTAAGTTCGAGGTCGTAGGAGAATAAGATTATTGTTTTCAAATTATAGTGTCCTTCCGGTCTGAAGTCCGGAAGGATTTTTATTTTAAGCCGGATTAATAGGCCCTCTGGTGTTTAATAGATCTTCAATTGAAACTTTGAGTTAAACTTTTGTAACAGTAGTTGGTCTTACATTCATAGTATAATTGAATTTTCTGCCGATGAAAAAATACATTTACTTTCTTTTCCTTTTGAGCTTTGGTTCAGTCTTGTTGATGTCCAATCGAGCCGGCAGAGCTTATTCCGGGGGTTTAGGCAGTACCGGAGCACCGGGTGACGATGCAACAACCTGTCTCAACTGCCACAATGGACCCATTAATGTAAGCTTGGACATCTTTGTCCTCGATGGCAAAGACACAGTAAAAACTTATACTCCTGACAAGGAATATGAGGTCAAGGTCCGCGTCAACCACGTAAGCGGCAACGTACCTAGTGCCTATGGTTTCCAGCTGCTCAGTCTCCATGCACCTCTCAAAAAGACCGGAACTGACAACAAAAGCTGGATACCTATATCGGCTAATGCAAGAACATTTACCCCGAGAAATGGTCGTATGTATGTAGAACACATTGACCGTAGCAGCTCCAACCTTTTTGAGATGAAATGGACTGCTCCCAAAGCAGGCACCGGTGCAGTCAGCTTCTACGCTGCAGGTAACGGAGTGAACTCTAACAATAACTTTAGTGGCGATGGTTCCGCCAAAATTAGCTTGGAACTACAGGAAAAAACAGGTACGTATGTAGAGAACACAGATCAGAGAAATAGATTAAGAATTCTACCCAACCCTGTACAAGACCTCGCATTTATTGAAGGAGATCTCAGTGATGTCCATCATATCGCTTTGCACAACCTACTCGGTAGAATAATATTGTCACAGGATGTTAACTCATCGTCCAGAACAATTGACCTGAGCTCATATGCAGATGGAATTTATTTCGTTCAATTCATAGCGAAAGACGGCACTACTATCCGCACTTCGAAAATTTCCAAGCGGAGCATAAAAGCCTGATTTTTGCAGGATTACTATTTTGCAGCATCAATCAAACCGGATTTTCACCATGTCTGAACCTTTATCATCCCCAGTAAAACTTAAAGAACTTTGCGATTATCTTGAATCTATAGCTCCTTTGCACTTGCAGGAATCTTATGATAATTCTGGACTGATTGTAGGACATCCGGAAACAGAAGTCAAAGCAGTATTATGTTGTCTGGATGCCACAGAAGAAGTTCTTCGGGAAGCTCAGTCCACCGGCTGCAATCTAGTAGTAGCACATCATCCTATCGTCTTCAGAGGATTAAAACGATTCAATGGATTGCATTATGTAGAGCGGGCGGTGATGTTCGCCATCAAGCATGATATCGCTATCTATGCGATCCACACCAATTTAGATAATATACTGATCAATGGCGTCAATAGTCAACTCGCTGCGCGATTGGGTCTCATGGATACTACCATTCTCAGACCTCACGAGCCGGGTGCAGATGTTGGAGCGGGATTGATTGGCTTATTGAAAGCGCCGGTGCCGCCCATAGATTTTCTCCGATTTGTTTGCAAGAGCTTCCAAATCAAGACTCTTAGACACACAGCTATTTTGAAGGAAAAATGGACCAAAATTGCCCTCTGCGGAGGATCGGGTTCCTTTCTGATTCAAGATGTAATAGACAGCGGAGCAGATTTGTACATCAGCGCAGATATCAAGTATCACGAATATTTTGAAGCAAATGCTAAAGTGACGATAGCTGACATCGGACATTACGAAAGTGAATTTTTTACGATCGAACATTTAGCCGGTCTCATTTCAGAAAAATTTCGTAATTTTGCAACCCATTGTACAAAAATGAATACAAATCCTGTACAATACCTGTGATTATGGCTAAAGCTAAAGTAACTGCAGAAATTCCTATTGGTGTCAAACTGAAGCATTTGTATGATTTACAGTGCATCGATTCTGAAATTGACCAGATCCATATTTTAAAAGGTGAACTACCTATGGTCGTCAGCGACTTGGAAGACGAAATAGGAGGATTGCGTACAAGAATGTCTAAGCTGGACAATTCCAAACAGGAGCTTGAGAAAGAGCAATCCAACCACAAGTCTAATGTCAAAATGGCAGAAGATGCCATTAAGAAATATGAAAAACAACTCGAAGGAGTAAAAAATAACCGTGAATACGAAGCACTGGGTAAGGAAATCAATCTTCAGAGGCTCGAAATTCAGTTGTCTGAAAAGAAACTCAAGGAAATCGTCGATCAGGTAAAAGCAAAAAAGCTCACCCTGGAGACTATAGAAGAAAAAGTACTGGCAAAAGAAGCTGAGCTTTCCGAAAAGAAGGAAGAACTCTCTAAAATCCTCGAGAAGACGGAAAAAGAAGAACAAACTCTCCTCAATAAGTCTGACAAACACCGTAAAAAAATCGAAACTCGTCTTTTGCATGCTTACGATACCATACGCAGACGGTATCGCAATGGTCTTGCTGTAGTCATGATCAAAAGAAATGCATGTGGCGGATGTTTTAATCAAGTGCCACCACAGCTTCAGCTTGAAATTGGCTTGAGAAAAAAAATCGTGGCTTGTGAGCATTGCGGACGCGTGCTTGTGGATGACAATATCCAGGAAGTAGAAAGCTGATTTTAGCTTTTTTCTCATTTATTTGTTTAAGGTTCATGCGTGTAGCCGCTTTTATAAGCTTGCTGATAATTTTATTTTCATCCGGCATAACTGAACTCACTGCTCAAACATTGACATTCGGTGTTGGCTGTCGGGAAGCTTATCAAGGCATTTTAGAATTGGACGACGCACGTTACCAAACACTACGCACTAAAGCTCTTTCAGAAGGAGAACAGGAAGAAGCCATAATTTTGTTAGACCATTTCAATGATTTTTTAAAAACCTTCATCAGTGAGAGCACAGCTGCATTTGACAATATGCAAAAGCTCAAGGACGCCAGAGTCTTACGTATCAACAAATCTAATCTGGCTCAACATGAGAAAAATTTTATTCAGGCTGAAATTCTTTTGCAATCAGGACTATGTGCACTCAAATTCAGTAAATGGATTTCGGGTGTGACAGATATCAGAAAGGCGACACAATTGTTAGAGTGGAACAAATCAAAGCATCCTGACTACCCCTATACTTACAAAAGCCTTGGTCTTATTCACGCCTTGATCAGCACGATTCCTTCCGAATTAAGTTGGGCCACACGTCTTGCTGGGATGAATGGATCATTACAAGTTGGCGTAAGTGAACTGGATTACTTTGACAGATTTGCTAAGTCTAATGGAGACATTTTTTTGTTGGAATCAGCAGCTTGCAAAGCCTATGTCAGTTCCTATTTGGAAAACAAGCCGAAGGAAGGATTTAGACTATTCGAATCTAAACTCGCTGATTATGATCCTTCACCTTTGATCACTTTTGTTCAAAGCAGGCTGGCCATGAAAGCAGGACAAAATGATGCTGCTCTTAACCGATTACAGGCATTGCCGGCGCATTTGAAGAAGAGGCTCCCTTTTCTGTATTATTTGGAGGGAATTTGCCGATTGCAGCGACTTGACTTGAATGCAAAAAATTATTTCAACGATTTTCTATTCCTGGCAAAGGGCAGTTCTTACAAGAAGGAATGTTATCAAAAACTAAGTTGGATCGCCCTGCTTATGGACGATCAAAAATCATGGGAAAACTATCGTAAATTATGTCTCAATGCCGGAAACGCTTTGTTGGATGAGGATAAACAAGCACATGATGAGATGCTGATGGGATTGAAGCCGGACACCGTATTGCTCAAAGCCAGGCTCCTTTGTGATGGCTCGTTGGCGGATAGAGCTTATGAACTGCTGGCACCAAAAATGAAATCTTACTATTTGAATCCCAACTGGAGACTTGAAGCGGTATATCGCATGGGACGAATCTGTCAGCTCAAAAATCTATCAGCAGAGGCCCTGCATTATTTTCAGGATGCCTGGGATTTTGACCTCACTCACTCCGATCCGATGTCTTGCAACGCTGTATTGCAAAGTGGATTGATCTATGAGTCATTAGGAGACTACCAACAGGCAGAAGACAAATACAGGGAAGTGCTTCAACTCAAGCCAAGGCAATATAGTCGATCTTTACACCAAAAAGCCAAAGCTGGATTAAGCAGGATACAAAAATAACAAAGCCGATAGCTTAAGCTACCGGCTAACTGTGTTTAACAGAAGTTGTTAGGGTTAAAAAACTAACTTCAATTGGTCCACTCCTGCCAATAAACTGATTATTGAAGATTGCTCAACTGATTTGGGGTTATTACATCCCAGCATGTAAATTAACAGTTAGCGTAAATTCATTTTCAATTGCTTTGTCGCCTAAGTTGTCGAAAAAAGAGCCTGAACCATATTTGATATCGTATTTGGTACGATCCACTTTGATGGTTGCTTTAGCATGAACATTGTTCTTGCCCGGAGTGACATCTGTAGGAAAAGTCAAAGCGTGAGTAATTCCTTTAATCGTAAGATCACCGGTAATTTGTGCATTTGTCTTGCCTATATATTTTACTGAAGTGATTTTAAAATCAGCTGTTGGAAATTTTTCAGAACCGAAAAAATCATCACTTTTCAAGTGACCGATCAACTTGGCGTTATACTCACCTTTGAGGTCGTCACAAGTAATAGTGTTCATATCGATAGAGAACATTCCACCAGTGATTTTGCCTTCTTGAAGGGTCACTTGACCAGACTTGATTGAAATTTGTCCGCTGTGTTGACCCACTACTTTTTTACCTAACCAACCAATTTTGCTGATAGATGTATTTACATTTAATGTGACAGGTTTCTGCTTCTTCATTGTTGCTGACATCAAAAAAGCCGATAGTATCACAAGAGATCCTAAATAGAAAAGATTTTTTTTCATGCTATATACTTATTTTTGTTAATTGTACTCTTCTCGGATTCGATCCAGACTGTCGTTGAAATCAATTTTTTTCTGGTCGCTGATCCAGTCAAACATCACATTCATTTTGCTCACCAACTTGCTCGCTTCACGGACTACCTCCAAACCAGTTTCACTGATCTTCAACTCTATCTGTCTGCGATCATTTGGACTACTCTCTCTGACGACATAAGCCTTTTCAACCAATTTGTCGACCAATCTGCTGGCATTACTTTGTTTATTGAGCATACGCTCTGCTAAATATTTCAAATTTACAGCATGATTGCCTGCCCCTTTGAGTATGCGTAAGACATTGAACTGCTCAACACTGAGGTCGTAAGGCTGGAGAATCTGATCTGTCTTTCCACGAATCCAGTAAGCGGTATAGAGCAGATTCACATGAAGCTTGTGTGCCTCACTTTCAAAAATATTCTGCCTGATCTCTAGTTCCAGTTTCACGACACAAATTTAATACAAATGTATTTAATGTATATACATTTATTGTTAAAATATTTTTAAAACCCACATCACAAGTCTAGCAAATTGACATTCAGCAGGTTATGTCGGCGGCTTTTATCTTAACTTTGCAATATGTCATCCTTTTGGATTAGAATGGTAGTCATCATCGGTGCGCTCACGGTCATCGGGATATTTGCCATGCAGGCTTATTATCTGCGTGAAAATTTTAACAAAGAAGAGGTAGAGTTCAATCGCTCTGTAAACATTGCATTGCGCAACACCGCTCAGCTCATTGCGTCATACAACAAAGTCAAACTCAATGAAAAAGGTCTGATCAGGAAGGAGTCTTCTAATCTCTATGTGGTCAATGTAAATTCCTTCATTGAGCAATCAATCCTGGTATTTTACTTAGAGTCTGAGTTGGACAAACAGGGCATTCAAGCCCAGTTCGAATATGGCATTTATGATTGTGCGAACAACGAGTTGGTATATTCTGAATGTTGTGTCTCCTCTAGTCAGAAAAAACCGATCAAACTCAAAAAGGTCAAAACCAAAAAGTCCGACGTCAACCATTATTTTGAAGTGAAGTTTCCGGATAGAAACTCGTACCTCTATCAGGAGATGAGTTCAGTGATCATTTTCTCCCTGCTGATCTTATTGGGTTGTATCATCTTTGCCACTGCGATTTTCATCATGTTGAGGCAGAAAAGATATTCTGAGTTGATGCGTGATTTTGTCAATAACATGACTCACGAGTTTAAGACACCCTTATCTTCGATCAAGCTATCTACTGACGTACTGCTCAATCATCCTTTGATACAGGAAGACAAGCGCTTGCTTCAATATAGCACGATCATCAGCACTCAAAATCAACGAATCAATGATCATGTTGAAAAAATACTCCAAATTGCCAAAGTAGAATCCTCCACCTTTCACTTGAAAAAAGAGAAATTAAACATGAATGAACTCATTGAAGAAATCGTTACACCTTTTGCTCTCAAGGCAAATGACAGAGGGGGGCATGTCTATCGTGACTATGAATTGGAAAACGTACAGATCCAGGCTGATCGTTTTCATCTGAGTAATGTATTGTCCAATTTGTTTGACAACGCTATAAAATACAGTAAGGAAGCGCCTGTAGTCCATGTCAGACTCAAAAGGATCAATGACCAGGCATGCTTTGAAATCGAAGATCAAGGTATCGGTATACGACAGGAACATCTGGACAAAATATTCCACAAGTTTTATCGTGTACCTACCGGAGATGTACATGACGTCAAAGGATATGGTATCGGTTTGTTTTATGTCCATAGGATTTGTGAATTGCATAAATTTCCGGTCGAAATAGAGTCCAAATTTGGAAAAGGAACGAATGTTCGTATATTGTTCCCAAATTTTTCTTCATGAAGCGAGCCAGAATATTATATGCAGAAGATGACGAAACTTTGAGTTTCATAACCAAAGACCATCTGGAATTGCAGGGATATGAGATCAGGCATTGTGGGGACGGGAAGAAAACAATAGATGAGTTTAACTCAGACCAGTTTGACCTTGTCATCCTAGATGTGATGCTACCCGGTATGGACGGGTTTAGTATTGCTGAGGCCATCAGGAAGAAAAATCAACAGATTCCGATCATATTCCTTACAGCTAAATCACAAAAAGACGACAGGATTCAAGGCCTCAAATTGGGTGGGGATGATTATCTGACCAAACCCTTCAGTATTGAGGAGTTGATCCTCAAGATTGAGATATTTCTGCGCAGGTCAAGAGTGTTTGAAATGCCTACAACTGAAGTCGAGCAGATGGTTGGTATATACAAATACATCCCACAGGAATATCAACTTATACTGAACGACAATGTCAGAATATTAACTCAGCGCGAAAGCGAACTCCTGAGCTATCTGCTTAAAAATAAAAATAAAGTCATCAAACGATCTTCTATTCTTGAGACGCTTTGGGGCGAGGACGATTATTTCATGGGCAGGAGTTTGGACGTTTTCATTTCGAGGCTGCGGAAATATTTGGGAGAAGATCCATCCATCAAGATTGACAACATACATGGTATAGGATTTAAGTTCATCTGCCCTTGATCGATGAGACTTATTTTTAGTGCTTTTTTCTTCATCCTTAGTAGCTTTCAGATTTTCGCTCAAGAAAGTAAGAATCCTTTTGAAATCAGGACTACGACAAAGGACAGCATGCCTCTTGGAATAACAAATACTGAAAGTTCGGACCTAAGAGGGCTCGTAAATCCATTCGAACTTAGACCATCCTTGTATGTAAAGGACAGCTCAGACACTCAGGTAGCAAAAATCAAGAGATTGCTTCTGCCAAAAATCGCTCTGGGATCAACCCAGATAGCGGACGTCAAAAATTTGTTGTTTTGGTTGTTGCTCTTTCTCACTTTTCTACTTGCAATTGCCATCAATCTCAATCGCAGTATCACTTTACAGATGTTCAGAAGCCTGTTTAACCTGAATTATCTCGGATTGATTTTCAGAGAGAGCCGTGAGGGAAATATGATCATTTATTTGATTCTTTACGGACTTTATTTCATCGGGTTGAGTATTTTCCTTTATCTCAGTTTCATTTATTACAAAGGCCTGCAGAATCCATATTATATCGCAGTGATCATGATCAGCATTTGTCTGATTTATGCCATCCGACATCTCAGTCTCAGATACATTGGGAGAATATTCGGACTGAGCAAAGAACTGGACAAAATTACCTTCAGTATCATCATTTTTGGGTGCATTTTGTCTATGATTCTTATTCCTGTAGATTTTCTGATCGCGTTTGTTCATCCTGATGTAGCAGGTAAATTGATATATGTTACTGCTATTTTCATCTCTTTGTTTTACTTTTTTAGAATTTTGAGAGATATTCTTCTTACCGCGAATACTTGGAGGTCATCTCTTTTTCACTTTTTATTGTATCTTTGCAGCTGCGAAATCGCGCCCCTGGTTTGGATAGGTGTTTTTCTCTATCGTCAGGGTCTGGTTAGTTAAAACCAAGCATAGATGCCTGTAAAAAAGACCACTAAGGCGACGACCTCGCCCATTTCCCCGTCTAACTTTTTGAAAGTGAATTCTATCTTGGTTTCACAACCTAAACCGGAAAGGTCACCTTATTACGAAGTGGAAACCAAGTACCAGTTACAGATCGACTGGCGTTCATTTATTCAGGTCGATGGATTTACAGAAAAGGAATTCAGGAGACAAAGAATCAGAATGGAAGAATATCCATGTGTGGTGTTCACCAGCAAAAATGCTATCGAAAACTTCTTTCGTCTTGGAGAGGAAATGCGTGCCAGAATATCCGAGATGACCAAATACTTCTGTGCCACAGAAGCCGTTGCCAATTATCTTCAAAAGTTCATCATTTTCAGGAAGAGGAAGGTTTTCCACGGGAATAAATCTATCGCTGAACTGATGCCATACTTTGTCAAGCATCGCGAAGCGGGTCCTTTTCTGGTTCCCAGCTCTGAGTCTGGAAGTAAGGATGTTGCTGTTGTACTCAAAGAAGCTAAGGTAAAGTTTCAGGAAGCATTCATGTATCGTACCGTATCAGCGGACCTTTCCGATCTGAAAGACATCAAATACGACGTGCTGGTATTTTTTAGTCAGCTTGACATTAAGTCCCTTTTTGATAATTTTCCTGATTTCGAACAGGGCAATACTCGGATAGCAGCGTTTGGAAAAGCAACGGCAAAAGCTGTAATGGATGCAGGGCTTAGACTCGACATTCAGGCGCCGACTCCTGAAACTCCGTCCATGGCTATGGCACTTGAAGAATACCTGAAAAAAAGCAATAAGTAAGCTCTCCTTATGGCTGGGCCGAAATGGATCGAACAACTTTCCAAAAGTTTTTTTGAATATCCCCTGACAGGCATTGAATCACATGTTCAGATGGCTCCATTGCCCCATCGCTTGAAGGAAGATCCGGGACCAACGGCAAGAACGGCAGGAGTCCTTATCTTGCTTTACGAGAACGATGAGGACTTTGTTTTTCCATTGATCAGGCGATCTGCGCATCCCGGAGATCCACACAAAAGCCAAATCAGCCTTCCCGGGGGACGACAAGAAGAAACTGATTCCAATCTTGCACTGACAGCCATCAGAGAAAGTTCGGAAGAAATAGGAGTAAATACAGAAAACATCCTGATAGTTGGATCATTGTCCACACTATTTATTCCTGTAAGTCAAAACATAGTACATCCCTACGTGGCTTATTACACAGGTACTCCAAACTTCCAACTTGGTGAAAATGAAGTAGAAGAATTGATTCCTATACGGCTTCATGATCTGCTTGCGGACCAAAATATTGAGAAAAGAACGATCAAGACAAGTTACTCTGATTCTATCGAGGTACCTGGATTTGTATTGGACGGCCACTGGGTTTGGGGAGCTACCGCGATGATCTTAATGGAATTTAAGTCTCATCTACTGAAAATGATGGGAAAAGGGGAGTCTCCAAACATAAATTAGGCTCAATTTCTGCCTTCCTCAAAAATTCATTTTTTTTTAAAAAAATTATTGAAATCCGGTAACGGAATCGGAAATTCTGACACTAATCCTATGAAATCAATTACAAACCAATTCGCAGAATAAGTTTGTAAGCCTAAATGCAACGGCAATGAAGGCGGTTTCTTACCTACCTCAACTTTAGTTTTTGTTTGAAGAATGGCCTGGAAAAGGATCTACCTCCCCAAAAAATCTATCCAGTCGGGAACCATGACTTAGTCAAGACACTCTCGATCAATACTGGAGTACCCTCTAATGGCAAAGTAACATCCTTGTAAAAGGTTAAAACGAAGCCGACATGGCACTAAAAGTCGGCTTTCGTTTTTTCCAACAACTATCAAAGTTTGAGTCCACACAGAAAACAAGCAAAAATAGACACCGGAATTACACCCTAAATTTCTCATGTCTTTTTGGTTGAACAACGATTCATTGGGAAACTAAATTAACCTATTCTCAATGAATTCAATTTTTTGGAAATAAGGATACAAATTAGGAAATGAAATGGGTTAATAAATAAAATATGGTTTCACCTGATTCGTACAAACTATATCATATCATACCTCTAAATTGTTGCAATCTCAAAACATACAATTCAAATAGATTCAAAATCCCTTAAGGCTTCTCTGATATATTAATCTGAATTCGTAGTAAAACGTCAGCTCGGTAGTTCTCATTTCCGAGTAATTTTAGTTTGTTTAAAATAACTTTGTAACAGATGCCCCATTAAAAAAAGTAAATCAAATACAAGCACTTGAATATCCACTGATTTCTATAGCTACCTTTCGGAAACAAAATAATCTATTTCGCATCAGTTTCTTTTATAATTACAATCACATTATTTAAAATAAGAGAGCTCGGAATGATAATTTTTTTCTGGTCATTATCCTCAATAATAGTTGAGTTGAGATTGATCTCTCTTACATGACCGGTGTTGTCCTGTATCTGTACCAAATCACCAATTTTAAAAGGTTTTACAATTACCAGATACACTCCACTAATCAAATTGGAAAACAACTGTTGTGAAGCAAAACCAAGAATCAAACTCGATATGCCAGCTCCAGCAAAAAGCGAATGCGCAAAGGTTTGTGTAATTGGAAGCATCAACAATGCCCAACCAAATCCGATCAAATAAATGATAGATGTTACCAGATGGCTGACAAATACGAATCCCGTGGCATCTATATGGTGCTGGAGCGCATTTTTGATGATTCTTCTTTCCAGATACTTCCTAGATAAAAATGCAAACAAAATAGTCGCCAATATGACCAATAGAGCCAGTACAAACGGATAAGGATTCATTAAAACATGTTGCATAATAAAAATATTCGGTCTTGATGAACTTTAATATCAAGTATTCTTCGGTCACAAATATACTGAACCTCCTATTATAAAGATCAAATGCTGC
This sequence comes from Saprospiraceae bacterium, assembly GCA_016710235.1. Taxonomy (NCBI): domain Bacteria; kingdom Pseudomonadati; phylum Bacteroidota; class Saprospiria; order Saprospirales; family Saprospiraceae; species Saprospiraceae bacterium. The sequence continues at coordinate 1,231,028 of JADJLG010000001.1, read as the reverse complement.
CCATAATTTCCTATTCCGATAAACTCTAAATCTATAATGGTTATCTCTCAGATAAATATGCCTCTATAGATCGAAAAAACATGTTTAAACCAAGATTAATCAAATTATTCAGATCAATAAGTTTCTTTGAAAGCTATAAAACCCAATAATATTGAAGAAAATGATACCTTCATATAAGTTAAAAACTATTATTAATTAATATCCAGAAAGATTAATATTTGAACTCCAAAATATTTATTGAGCTTATTATCATCACGATAAAAGCAATTTAGAAAATCTAAATATTCACTCCAAATAATAATATATCAACTTTAAATAAAAAGGTCATCCATTGACATCATGATTTGCTTTCAATGAAGAAACCACACGATTAATAGGATGGTCAACTTGAACGAAACCGAGGATAAACATGTTAATTAAGACAGTTTCGTACAATTAAAACAAAGTCGATAGATGCGGAGAAAAAAGATTTATCAACCAAACAATTGCTACTCAAACATACTCTTGAGTTTTAATTTCATTAAAACCTTATTTGTCCTGTTATCCTTGTTCTTCTCTACTTCTATCCTGTCGCAGACTATTGTGAAAACGAATGTCTTCAATGTACTTCTTATCCCTTCAATCCACCTGGAACAGGGACTGAGTCATAAACATTCCTTACAGTTGAACCTGCACAGAGGTAGTTTTACATTTTTCAGCAAAAGAGACTGGTTCAATGCTTCATTAGATTATAGATACTACCCGGCTAATTATAAGGATAGAGCTTTAAGTGGAATCTACTTGTCGCCAGGAATTCATTACAATTATGAATACAATGAACCCTTAATCGGTGAAAATCAAGAAATCATATCCTATGGCAGGCCCAACCTTGGAGTTGTTGGCAGAATAGGGTACCAGACTGTATTTAAGAATATGAGATGGAGTTTAGATTTAGGCATTGGGCTAGCCTCCTATTTACTCTATTTAAAGAAAGCAGAAAACTCCAATGCCGAAGCAGAATTTAGAATGATGGCCGGAATAGGTTATAGGATTTGAATACCAAGCTGTTCAAAATTAGTTACATTCTGTCAATAAACTCATTATTAGGCCTCTGTGAATTAGCTTATTCATGAAAGTTATCCTTTCATGAATAGCTTTTATTAATAAAAATTAAAGCCAAAGTCTGTTTATTTGAAACCTATTTCGAAGAATTTCTAGATTGAATTTGTACTGAAAGATTCATTCTGATTTTCATAATTCCAATTTCCTTTAAACGCAAGTTTTTTAAATATTATCCATATGCATTTTCCTTTGATGAATATCCAGAGAAATATTTGACAATTGCCAACTGAGGTCAAACTATTTAAATCTAAATCCAAAACTTATATAAGCACCCAAAAAACCTTCCGATCAATGTAGCCAGGACTCACCCCCCTAAAAACTGTTTTCGTACCGAAATTCCTATACCCACAATTTATTCTTGGATCAATGGTCCTAATACTTTTGCTTGGATAAACTAAATCGCTCAAACCGATTACATCATCTTGTACTATGCTCAATATAAAATACTTCAAATCCAATCCAAGTTCAAGGAATTGTCTATGATTTCCGATCAATTTATAGATACCTGAACCGATGGTCAAAGCAATAGTATTTCCTCCAAAATTTGAACCCAAATTAAACTGAATACCATACATCTTTTGTTGCATCGTGTGATCATAAACCGCATTAATGAGCAAACCATTTTTCCCTAATTCTAAATACAACGCATTTCTGCGGAAGTTATCATTTTCCTGAGCTTTGCTCTCAAATGTAAAGCCACAAATCAGACAGACCAACAATATTGCTTTTATCATAAATTTAGTATTAGTTTTTCTCAATCATGTGTTTTGAAATTCATTCCAAAAAACAAAAATTCAAATCAAGATGTTTGTTCTCGACGGAGAATATAAAAATAGATTATTATTTAACATTTACAAAAATTCAATCTTATACTTCAAGTGAGTATGCTAAATTCAATTCAGGATAGCCAATTCTAAATTGAAGTCCTAATATTCTTTTCTTCTTTAACCCAAATTGAATATGCCAGTAATGGATTCTTACCAAATTGATACTGACTCGATAATATACTTGATCTATTTATACTTATGTTTCAAGGATCAAAGTTTCATTCCGGGATCTGCTCAATCAATACTTCATTCCCAGCTTTGTCAAAATATGTGCATGTCATTTTGTCTATAGAGATTTCCCACATGTCAATACCTGTATCAGCACACATTCTTATAAAAGTCAGGTAGTCGGTTTTGCCTTGTTGGTGTGCTTTTAATTCAATTTTAAACTCTTCCAACTTGGCTATCTCAGATACAGGAATTGGATCGTACTTTTGAGGAACGGTTGCAGTGAATCCTTCAGCTCCATGATAATCGATATGCCCGTCATTTACATATGACTCATAGTGTGTTACGCCCAATGATTTGATCTCGCGTATATAAGCCGGAAAGTCAGCTCCTGACTTTACTTTTGCATGTGCAGCCTTGATTTGATCTATTGTAAACATTTATTTACTACATTTTTATAATAGAAAGGCAAATTTAATAATCCCTTAGAATTCAAATATTATTTTTAGTTTATCCTTCGATAAAATGGTGCATATCTTCCACCTGACACAGTTCCAACAAAAGGAATATAAAGATGCCAGACAGCATATCCATAAATACCTAAGCAATATCACTCCAGAATTTTTGATACTTGAGAAATTTTCCAAATGGGACCAATCCACAGCAATATTAATGAACTATAAAAAATAAACCATTTTTGATACGCTCAACCCCGTCAAAAAGAATATACTTGTGAATCCGGTGATCTTAAAAGATTTGAATATTACTTTGCAATATTATGAGAAATTTATTTCGGGAAAAGGTTTGGATTCCTTAGTAATAACTCCTGAGTTCATCCTTAGAAAAATTCCAAAAATACATGACCAATCCACGAGAGACAAAATAGTCAAAAGATACCTCTCCGGAATTCCTTTAAAAGACCTTTCTATGCAGTTTTCGCATCCAGTCAAAGACATCATTGCTGTACTTGAATTTTACAATTTAGAAATTGTAAGTCCTGAGGTACCCAAGAATTTGAAAATGTCTAAATTTAATAAAAAAAATTATTGGAAAAAGACGAAATTTTTCCGGAAATAAGATGAGTTCTTTGTCCCTACTTATGGTGCAATCCATACCAATTTACCTCCGGAAATTAGACCATCTGCTGAGTACAATTTGTAGTAATAGGTTCCAGATAGTTGTTCTTGTGAGCGATCATCCCGGCCATCCCAAAATACCTCGTATTTCTGAGGAGTAATTTTCTGTCCGTCGATCAATCGCCTCAGACGACGTCCCTGATGATCGAACAGGTCGAGATAAATTATCTTCTCTTCAGCTAGTGAAAATTCAATTTTTATCTCCCCGCAGGAAGGATTGGGATAAATCAACTCACGGCCATAATCAGCATTCCAAAGCACCGGAGTATTAGTAAACAAGGTGTCGTAACAATAATTTTCCGGAATGTAGTAGCTGGCCGCAATATCCTTGTTATGGCGAGCGCCTGTCTCTTGGGAAGGTAGGTACACTTTGATGTATTCTGTCAATACCCCGAGAGGACCTACTGTGACTCTGAGATGGCCAGAATTGGGCAATATTTTTCCTTGAAAATATCCATACTCAGCCGCTTGGTTTGGACCATTGAAGTTAGGCAAGCTAGGTTGTGGGACCAGCTGATAAATCAGGCAATCCTTGTCTTGCTTTGCAAAGAAATGATCATGTCCGTGAAAAAAAATTGTCACCTTGTTCTCTGCCAACAATTCCTTTATCGGCTTGTACCATCCCGGTCTATTGGAAGACCAGCCAGTTGTGCCTTCCAGGTTTTTGCCTCCCCATTCATACTTATCGGCATATTCTATCCCGCCTCGGCCCAGTGGATCACCCCCTACGAGCTGGTGGCAAAATACGAACTTGAACCTTGCATCACTCGTCTCCAGAGTATTGCGAAGCCAGTCGTACTGATCCTTTCCAAGTGTCCAGCGCCAGCCATTGAGTGTATCCGGTTTGATACTGGTAAAAAAGTAAGGATCCAGTACAACGAATAAAGCATCTCCCCAAGTCCAGGAATAATAGCTCTCACGCTTGCCCATAAATGTGTAGTTCGCATCATCTCCACTGTAAAAATTGTCCGGAGCGGGATTTTTAAAGTATTTTTTTCTATCAACAGCATCAAAAACTGCTACATTTTGAGAAGTATTGTTCAACTGCCATCCCGCCTCTCCCTCGTGGTTGCCCAAAACAAGATACAGTGGCAAAGAATGACATACCTCTTCATAAAAAGAACGCATGTATTTGACCCTCCAGGTTACAGTATCATGTGTGATATTCTCTTTTCCGACTTTGAGCTTGTCAGACATGAATATGTCTCCGAGATCAATCATAAAATCAGGAGAGTCCTCCAGTTCATTTTTAAGACATCGGCGATATAGAGCTGTATCGGAAAAGTCATCCAGATGAGGGTCTGCTTGTATCACGAATGAAAATTGTTTTCCGGGAGACCTCTGTGTGTGAAATGTGCCCTGAGGCCTGTAAATTTCATTGGTCTGTCCAGGTTTTCTATAACAAAGCTGGTAGTAGTATCTTGTATCTTGTCCGAGAGGCTCCATCAGGATTTCTGTAAGACTGTCTTTGACAAAAAGTATCCAAGGAGTCTGTCTGGTATAAGCTCCACTGGAAGTACCATATCGCGCACAAACCTCGACATCCTGATCAAAGGAACAGAGAAGGGTGATACTTCGATCAGTAGGTCTGCTGAGGATTTCCCGATGGACAATTTTCTGTGCCTGAGCTATGAACATCAGGCATGATGCTGTAAGACTTATTGCAATACGCTTGCACATGTTTATTAAATTTTGATCAGTTTGAAACTTTTGTTTTGGTCTCCTGCGGTGATGAGGTAATATACTCCTGAACTCAATGATGAAAAATCTTGTGCATCAATATTTTTTCCGCGGTATATGCTTATTCCGCGACTATCTATCAAGTGGAAATCGATATTGTTGTTTCGAAAAGTTGTACGGATGAATTGTGAAAAAACATTTGAAAGTACTTGCAAGGGCACATTCTCTGCAATGTTTCCATTCTGCAGTATCGGGTTGATGCCTCCTCTGACGCAGAGGATTTTATTTTTGGTTGCTTTGGATTCATGCGAGATGACTCCAAACTCTGTCTGCATGAACCAACCTTCGTTGGTTTGATTGGGCAGGGAGGTCGAAGACCAATATTTATTCATTCCCACCTCGGGAAAATAATACTCTTGTACTGATGGTTGAAGTCGATCCTCGTCATTGATCGATTCAAGTTCTTTGATATTTGGCAATCGCCAGTCTGCATGACCTTGCAGAACTAGATTTTCAGCTCGTCTGAGTGCTTCTTCCCATTCCATAAAATCGGAAGTCCCAAACCTCTGCCATTCCAGTCCAGTCAGAACATCTGTCACTATACTATCTGAGATGATGAAATGTGCTGGTATCTCTTGAGGTCCATGAATATCCCTCACAGCGCGGACATGAATTTTTTTAATGCCTCCTGCGCTAATGGTTTCATTTTTTGGGTGGTTGCCAATACCGCCTCCTGCATTGGTAACCCACACTTTAGTCGTTGAGCCTTTCTGCAATTCTCCTGTCCACCAGTATTCTGCACCTGAGATTGGAAAGATCTTCACGTCAAGGGGAGGATTCTGTCGTCCGTGATTCAATATAGAAAAGGCTTCTTGTGCAGAAGGTAATCTCCAGTCGCTGTATCCTCCCAATCGTAGGTTCGTGCAATATTCAGTGGCCCTCTCGAAGGTCATTTCACCTCCATCCACCTGCTGCCACATCAGGCCTGTCACTGTGTCTGTAACGGTACCATCAGCATTGAGCAAAAAATAAGGTACATTGATTTGGTAATCTGCATCTTCGCCATATACTGCACTAAAACTTTGATTTTGACCGGTATCCGGAAGTTTGGACATCGTTTTTGTGACCGATTGCGAAATACAAATGTTTTGATATAATATCAGAGAAAAGAAAACGAGCAATTCAAACTTAAAAATTGATTTCATTGGACAATAAATTTGTAGGATTTGGTGCTCTTTTGGAAATATACTTTCAATAAATACACGCCTGATCTAATTTCTGAGAAATCAATTTTCTCTCCCGGATTTTTCTTCTTGAAGTAAACATTACCATTGAGGTCAATGATTTCAATTTGCTCCCATTTTACTCCTTTTTCATTCTCCTGTCTGACGGAAAATGTACCTGAATTCGGGTTCGGTGTGATGAGTACTTGTACTTCGTCAGTGCTTAAACCATCCACCGAAGTTTGGAGCACGCAAGGAATATGACCGTTATAATTTTCACTCGTTGTGCCATTATTGTTGACAAACTGAAAGGTATATTTTCCTGTATTCGTCCAGCTATAATCCACTTTAGTTGATTGACCATTGCGCTCATAAGTCAATATATATCCATTACCGGAGGAGTTAGGAACGAAATCGGTAATCACTGCTCCATTGAGCGGTGTCAGTGATGGTCTCACCGGGTTTGCTCTCGGCTGTGGTATGATTTGCAGTGTTGCGTCTTCTGTCACCTTGCCGACCATTCTTCCGATCATGTATGGTGCCTGATCGCTGCCGTGGTAGTGATACGAGCCACTTCCATCAAAGTGTCCGTGATTGGCATCCAAAGGCTTCATGCTCGACCCGTCAGGCTCCCTACTCGCATATACCGGAAATCCATCCAAGGCAAAAGCTATGGGCAGGATATCGACAGTCTGCGTGTCGAGAAACATTGGTGCTACGTGATAATGGTAGTCGTCTGCACGGCCACTATGACCTCCCCACCGATCCAGCTGTCCATCCAGCAGCGCATCAACGCCCGTGTTCGTATATGGGTTGAATATAGGTACACCATTGCTGGCTATGGCAACAGCTCCTCTCAGAAAATGCTGTGGACTTACGGGTACAGGATCTACTGCAAGTTCTGGCTGTAAAGGAATTTGCCAAGCGTTACTGCCTGTATAACATTGTGGAATTGGTACTTGCTGTTGCCAACTCCTGATACCTGTCATCATGGAATGTGTTTTCGGAATTCCTTTGGACTCCACATAAAACCATGTATTGTCCCATCGTGTCAACACTTCGGGTTTGAAGGGTGTAAATGCAGCCTCTATAAACAAAGGATCTGTACCTAAGAATACGAACTTGCATTCATGCCTGAAAGAAAAAATAAGGAGTGAGCTTAAGAATAAAAGACTCGTCGAGACTACTATCCATTTCCTTTTTCGATGATTGAAAATCGAATTTAAAATAAATAATAGGACTATAGCAATCATAACAAAAATGACAGGAAAAAAACTGAATTTATTTTCCTTTTTTTGCTCTGCTTTGTGTTGTTTTAGGACTAAGCTTTGATTCACATGATCAATTAATTTTTTTCTCTCTAACAGCAGAGTTTTGTCCTGGTCATCAAACTCAGAAATGAGGTATCCCTTCACACTTCCTGCTTCGGTTTGAAAATAAACACTATCATTAGAAAAAAATAAAACAGAGCCTTTAAAGTAATTTTTAGATTTTAAATGGAAAGAATATCCAACATAATGATCTCCATGAATGTCATGGGCCCATAGTCTTCCGGAAACTGTACAGAAAACAAGCAAGAAAAAAGTAAACTTATGTGGCATAAAAATTGCTGAATTCAACATTTAAGTGCGACAAGGTTCAAAAATACTTCATTTGGTGTTTTGTAGCCTAATTTTTTTCTTGGTCGATTATTTATTTGGGATTCAATTCGATCCAAGTCAGTTTGCTTGAGCATGGAAAAGTCTGATTTTTTTGGCAAGTATTGTCGTATTAAACCATTGATATTTTCATTGCAACCTCTTTCATAAGCGGAATATGGATGAGCAAAGTATATCTTAGTATTCAATGCTTTTGCCAATGTTTGATGATCTGCATTTTCTTTTCCATTGTCTAATGTAATTGTATGGCATAAGTTTTTATATTTTTTCAATTTGCAACTGATTGTTTTGGCTGTGAATTTAGCTTCTTTGGACTCCAGCTTAATGATCTTGACAAACAAGGATTTTCTTTCCACCATACTGGCAATTTGGGACTTATGATTCTTTCCTACTATAGTATCTCCTTCCCAATCTCCATACCTTTTTGAGATTCAACAATCTTTGGTCTATCTTCAATACATACTCTGTTTTTGATAATTCCCCTTTGTTTATAGGTATTTTTGCGTCTTCGCCTACTTCTGTGGGAATGTCTTAAATTACTCCATAGATCACCTCCTTTCCTTTTATCTTCATATACATATTGATATATGCACTCTTTACTAACCCTTTCATACTTATCAATATTCGCTCGACCTTCGATTTGCTCTGGGCTCCACTTGATTTTAAGTAATTGATCCACTTTGCTTTTAAGATCGCTTGTAATTTTATTCTTCCTTCCCTTTCCTTGTGCTCTCTGTTCACTCCGATCCTGAGCTCTTGCGCTTCCATATAACTTGTATGAACCAGGTGAAGAGTTTCTATCGAGTTCCCGATATATAGTGCTTCTATGATATCCTAATTCCACAGCAATCTGAATAATGCTCATTCCTTGCCTTTTAAATTGTTCAATTAATACCCTTTGAGGGTAGGTGATTTGTTTATACATTTGTGTACAGTTAAAAATCTTGAGGGGAAAGTACCTATTTTTATAATAGGTCTTTCTCCAAAAGAATGTTTTATTAACTGTCGCACTTATTTATGGAATCTAGTATTTATTTATATTTTATTAAGTACTTATTTTATGATTTGAATTCGGTGTGTCGTCATATTGTTTTGATCTATTATCCTGATCAAGTAAAATCCACTTGATAGATTGCCAATATCTAGTTTTGCTGTTTCTTCACCTGCAGATATTTCACCTGTATCGCATGTACTTGCTTCGATAGAACGGATCTCAATTTTTCTATGGTAGGGTTTGATAGAATTCGCAGTGACCTGAATGAAATCTGAAGTAGGATTGGGATAGAAATGATATTGTTTTTGTTGTGAAAATTGTCCGTCTTCATCTTGTGTTTGCGTCACACAATTGCCTACCTGATAAGATCGTCTAACTGTCCCATTTTTTAAAGTTTCGGATTCATCCGCAGGCAAAAAAGCAGCTATGTAATCCACAGTAACACAGTCTGATTCCACCTGAACGCGAAGGTGGCCTGATCCGTCTATGGTAACATCCGAATACGCGTCACCATTGTCAGTGACACCGATCTTGTAAGTAGAGTCACTTGGCATCGGTAAGGTTTGATAGATCACCCCGTCCAATTTTTCCCAGGCATAGAGATGATCATGGCCTTGAAAAAAGATGTCCACGCCGTATCGTTCCATCAACTTGTGTATGGGGAGCTCCCAGCCTGGTCGCATCTTGTCAAACTCCCAGGCACCGTTTCCATTATTTCCATAGCCTCCCCACTCACATCCTTTGGCAGGGATGACTCCTCCACGTCCCTGACCTCTGTTATGGTGTGCGAATACAAATTTGTGATGTGCATTGCTATTTTGAAGTGTGAGCCTAAACCAATCGTATTGGGTTTGGCCTAAAGTCCAATCCCAGTTTTTTGGTTTTTCGTCTACATCGCAGTCACGATATACATCGAGCACTACAAAAAGAGCGTCTCCCCAAGTAAATGCATAGTAGTTTTCAGGAAGTCCCATGCCATGTTCCTCTGCGATCATATTTCCCGAATAAAAATGATTGGGCGCAGGATTGGGATAATAAAACTTACGCCATAAGGTCCCAAAGACCCCGATATTATTTGGGGGAGTCTGATCTAGCCAATAACCGCTTTCACCTTCATGATTCCCCAGACAAAAGAAAAATGGCATGGAATGGCATACTCTTCCCAAGTATTGGCGGTAGTCCAGATGTAGGGCTTTCATATCTTCGCTTGAGGTTTCAAGTGGAGTGTGATCATCTCCAAAGGTGTCACCTAAAGAAATCATGAAATCGGCAGAATCTTTTGCCTGATTTTCCAAGCAACGCTGATAGAGGCTACTTACTCCTTTTTTGTCGTAAAGATGTTCATCAGCTTCTATGCAAAATATAAATGCGCTGCCTGGATTTCTCTGAGTGTGAAACCGGTGTATTTCTCCCTGAGTAAAAGTGGGTTTAGCGGGAGGCTTATATAAGGTCCTGTAAAAATATCCATTGTCCGCTTGTAAGCCATCTAATTCAAATACCACTGGCGTATCCGGCTTGCTTCTCTTGACTGAAATCGATTTGTCCAAAGTCGCCGGAGAGGTCCCATATTCTACTTCACAATCTACCACTTCATCAAACAGAACACTGAGTGTAACGGATCGATCAGTAGGGCGGGATAGAATTTCGGTGAGCTTCTGAGCATCACAAATTTGGATCAAGAAAAAGGTACTGATAGTCAAGCAGATCAAACGCATAAAATCGAAATTTGCAAGACTTGGACTATACAAATTCAATTAAGTTTAAAAAAGTGTTAAAAAAAATAAAAATTCAACTTTAAGAAGGTTCAATGCCTCAAAAAAGGCCAGTTCGGGATAATTCGTACTTATGAGCCTGAAAAAATAAAATCCGTGTGGGCTGAAGAGATGATTTCAGAATAAATTCCAAATGAATGTGGTGATTAAACCAACTCGTTCAGCTGATCCAATACATAACATTGATTCCAATGTTTCATTCCGATTCTGGGATAATAATTTACTGCATTTGGGGCTGCAAGCAGGATCAATTTTGCTTTTGGTGTTCTTTCCTTTGTAATGCGAATCAGTTCTTTGCCAATTCCTTTTTTCTGGTAATCGATGTCTACAGCCAGCTCCGACAGATAGGTACAATAAACAAAGTCGGTCATTGACCTGGCAATCCCCACTAACTTGTCTCCATGTCTTGCCGTAATGATCAAATTGGCATGTTCCAACATTTTGCCCAACCTGTCCGGTTCTCCGACAGGCCTTCTGTCCGCTAATGTCGAGCTTTGGAGTACTTGAAAAAACTCTTCGACACTGAGATGCTCTTCGACTTGATAAGATATTGTTTGCATAAACCCGATGATAAATTTAACAAGTAACGCTTTATCTGCAAAAATGCTCTATGGTATATCAATTTAAAATTTGTAGCTTTTATTCTATTTGGAAACTAATTAGCAATAATTTGATTTTAGTTCATTCTTCGAAAAGACATTGGCCCAATTTATCCTTCTGAAATCTGAGTGCTCAGTATTTCAATTAAAGTTCAATGTCAAAGTTTGAATTCTATTGTCAAGTTAAACGATAGCAGCTCCGTTTGATTATTGTACATTCCAGCGGACCAGATTGACATGAGATACACTATCCTCAATACTTTATTGTCACATTCTATTTGTTCCGGAAAATGATCGATACGAAGCTTATGGGAAAAATATAGTAGAACTAAATTTTAATACCGGCTTGATCTTTTGTTTTCTACAGTATGCCATTAAATCAGGTGCTTGGATGCAGAATAATTATGTACTATGCATATACCGTTGGAAAATACCTTTTGAAATTAATTTCCATAGATCATCTCATCTACAATTTATCCAGCAGTGTTAACAAATGTGTATTTTAAAATTTAACCCACCTCCTTCTGATTATCTTGTAAACATCCATACATGATTTTTTTCGCAATAAAAACTCCATCGCTCATTTAGGTCTATATGTAATATACGCCAGAATCCCACAGGATTAACCCAGAAATACAGAGTTGTCATATCCGAAAATGGATTATACTAGATTAATTGTTCTGATGTTATGATAATTTTTATACTTTTAATACCAGATGAATTCCTCTTTTGACATTAAATATCGACTCACTAAATTAAGTTATTGGCCTGATATGAAAAACTCAATTGATAATTTCGCCCTTGCTTTCCTCCAGTTTTTTCCGGAAGCGATCGAGTTCTTCTGGAGTTGGTTTGATCCAATCAAGCAATTCACCGACAATTTTTAAAGGATACTGAGATCGATACGATCGGCTTGGATTCCCTGGAAACTTTTTGTCAGTAAGATTGGGATCATTTTCATAAATACCACTGGGCTCAACGATGTACACTCGTTCTTGTCCATCCCCTTTGGCCAATGCTGCAGCTAGTCCGGCACCATTCTTCAAAGCAGTGAAATAGATGTGTTTCATTGTCAATCCTGTTTTGTAATTTGAAGATCCTTCGCTTGTAAGCATGTCACCGATTTCTAAATTGGCTTTTGTCCCATGATAAAATGGTCCTTTATCTGAGGGATGAAGTTGATGCATCTTTGATAGAGCAGCATTCTCCTCCGCTTTGTCATTCTGACCCAATTGTGCATAACAATCAGACAATTTCAAATAGAGTGAGGGTAAAGCGCTTTGGATGGAGTCATCATTGATAATTAATGCTAGCTGCAAAGCCTTTTCCAACCATTTCAATCTGTCTGAAACTGAACCTTGAAGTCTAGCTATGTAATGGGCAGCAAGAAATTTTTCAGATTCATTCTTGGCTTCATTCCAAGCTTGTATAAACATTTTTATGGCTTCATCAGGTTTAGCCAAATCCTCCATTTCCATACCTTGAAGACAAAGTTTAATTGTAGGATTGAAAGGAGAAAATTCCATTGCCATATTTTTTAAAATATTTAAATAATTGAGTCAAACTGATCCATTGTCACATTCAATATCCAAATAAGATTATTTCAAACCTTGATCGATCTGAGTAATGATATAAGGTTCATATGTATATAAAAATAACTACCAGATCATTAATCAAAAAAACATATTTCAAATATATAATTGAGCTGTTCTTTTACATTAAGAACATCAACCCTTTTGTTTTGTTACTTAGAGCTTAATTAGTCCAATCAATTTACATTAATTATAGAGATACACATCAATGTCACTTTACTTTGGAATAATATTTCATTTTATTTGACTGGTTTAAAGAAAATAATTCTTTGTAAATTCAATTGAAGTTCACTCACATGCCATTCGAATAGGTGATTTTAACACTACTTCTTCATATTTTTTTCGTATATGTTGATCCAATCCTGCACGCTCATTTTTTTCATCAGCTGACCAATAAGCTCAAAGGGGATCTGGTCAAACTTCTTAAAGCGAATGCAGCTTTTACCCATATCCAATTTTTGTACAGTATGCTTAGGGTATTCTGTCACAAACCAGTTCAACAGGGTCGGGTCAGCATAAATTCCCATATGATAAAAATTAATAGAATTCTTTTGGGATGCAAGTCCTGCGAAAGGCAATGGTTCAATAGGTTTACAGTGGTAGCCGGCAGGATATATTTCATGTGGTACTACGTAACCCAAACCGCCGTAGCTGATTGCCGCCTTAAATCCTTTCGGTAGGTTTCTCACGATTGTCTCATGCAGTCTGGTAAATGCAAGGGAACGATCCGCAGGTATATTTGCTAATATTTCACTTACAGAAGATCCATTTGCTTTCATCAATAAATTTCAATTTTGTTTATTCAAAAATAACACGGTCAGGCTGAATTTGTTTCTGCGTTTTTTTGCCGTCATTGATCATACTTAATCCAAGCAGAACAAATGGAGCCCTATATAGAAAATTTCAAAGTCGGCAGACAGAATTGATTGTTACTTTGAAATAAGGGCACGACAAAAAACTATGATACTATATGACGTAAATAATGAAGTTGAGTCAATCCTGTATCATAAGAAGTCGCTCTGATCAGTTCAAGTACTTGCTCCAGCCTTCCATCCTTAAATAACCTCGTACCATTACCAAGTAGTATTGGTATCATTGAAATGATCATTTCATCTACTAAATCATGCTTCAGCAGCTCATGGATGACTTCAGCACCACCATCACAATAAATATCTTTTCATGCTTGCATTTTAAGGCGATGGATCAATGTCGGTAGGCTGCCTGTATAAAATATTGTCCTTCCTGATGGCGGTCTTTCAGTCCTTGTTACAACAAATAGGTCTCGATGTCCATTGTCATAATACGATGGCCCAACTTCTTTGAGTACATAATCGTATGTTTTTCTTCCTATAATAATGGAATCAATTTTTGAAATAAACTCTCCGTATCCATAATCTTCCCCTTCTTTCTCTACTATTTTCAGGAAACTGAGATCATCGTAAGGTTTCGCAATATAGCCATCCAGGCTTGTTGCTATAAAAACTGATAAATTTCGCATTGGTCTATATCTTAAAAAGATTTATTATGATGAAATACTACGCACAGGTCTAAGCAGCATGATCTTTATAAACACACTTATACTGAGGATAAAGTTTATTTAAAGCGTAGACTCATTCAAATGAAGCTCTTGGAAAAGCATTGCTGTGATAATATTGAATAATTCCAAGCCCAATATGATTCTTTGTGGGGATGTTAGCTGAATAAATGCTTAAAAAAATCATCATGTATTGTGACTATGCCTTTGGATATACCAGAGTGAAAGTAACAGATATTTAAAGAAATTTTTTTTACATATCTCTACCTTACTTTTGTCCTCATCAAGACCTTTAATTCATAATATAGCATGTACAACTATGGCTAATGGAGATCCCAATACTATAACTCTCCTAGCTTTAATTTAGCTATAGGCCAAAAAGTGCTGTGGTGATCGTCCAAGTTTAGCCTGTGCTTAGCTGATTAACTCCAAAACAAATTTCAATATTTATCTTCAAAAGCGATCTCTCATTCTCCTAAATTCAACCTTCAAAGTTTGAAAGTTAGATTTGTAGTGAGAGAAAAATTTCTATTTTGGTTTAAAAATATATCGTCTTTTGAATGCAGCATTTTTACTTCAAACCTGAACAAGATTTTTTCGTTTATATCTAAGTCAAAGTTAGAAGAGAGTCCATATGTTTGAAAGCCATTTTTAGTTCCTGTAGAAATAATAATTTGTTTATCGTCTCTATAATATTCACCCCGAAATGCCAATCTACAATTTTCCCTTATTTTGCTCCTTAGTATCAAGACAGGTGAATACCATATACCATACTTACTATTATATAATTTTTCTGATCCCATGTCAAAGCCTACAATAATTCCCATTCTATTCGTAGGCTCGTACTGCATGTAAAAGTTATGAAAATGTCTAAATACCATTACACTATCCGGTTTGTCAGACCCCAAAAAAGTGCTATAATTGAAAATTAATTTTTTAGATGGCATATAGATTATTTGAGTGCCGAAAGAAGGTCTCTGAAAGTCATTTAGTTTACTAATCTTTTGCCAACCATTCAAATATAAAAAAGAAGTAACTAATTTATCATTTCTTGAATAATAAGTCAATTTTGCTCCGCCTTCATAATACGGCGAATTTTCCGCAAGTATACTTCTTGTTAAAGTCCAACAATCCGCACTTACAACACTTTCAAATCCTATATGTGAAGGTATAATTCCCAGATCCAACCAGAGCTTCCGATTTTTTAAAATATTCAGTCCAATGTTTGCTTCATAGATAAACTGAGCCCACGATGCTTCTGTGGCTAAGTTGTACTCAGCGTAGTTTCCAGCCATGATTGCTACATTAGCTCTATAAGCCTTATCCAGATAATTTGCTTTGAGCAAAAGTAGATTGGTGTTAATCTCATTATGTCGTTTGTGATTGTAAATAAAATTAGATTTTTCGTGATTCTGGGGATTGGAAAAATCATAACTATAATAAAACTCCCCAAATGCAAAATAATTTAATTTCTTCAAACTATCATTTTGAGAATAGCCACATAATGATATTGAAAGTAAAACAAATAAAATCCAAAATTTAAACTCCTGATTGCTATACATTTATATAATATTTAATCTATAAAAAAACTATGAAAACCATTTACCTAAAATAGAACCTAACCTTTGTTAAGCTCAAAGTATTATACTAATTTAATAATTCTTTCATTGCAGCTTCGCACGTAACGGAAGCATTGGTAAGTTGAAAGATTATTTGTCTTATCCTATCAGAAAATGAAGCTTTTACTTCATTACTATGTGCCTTATAATTGCCTTTATGCTCTTGTTCTTTGACACAATATTTCATCTAACTATTGTGTAAACTTTTGCTGTGATTTTCGGAGAGATTGATGGTTTCGCATGATTCAAAAATTAAATTTAATACTTCAAAATAACAAACTACTTCTTATGAATCTCTGTCTGTGAGTTCTGTCATGTCAATTTTTTGAAGCAACACATCCATTTCTTAATCGCTCATTTTGTTGCCCTCTATTCGGTTTTTAGATCCTATACTTCGAATTGTGGCGAAACTTTTTAACACTTTGAGGCTTTGTCCCTCTTTTCGCTCCATTGCAGTCAAATATGTATCAAAGCAGTAAACTTCACTGACTAACTTAATCAGCTTCCAGTCTATATCGAGTCTAAAATTATATACTTAATTATTTATTTTGATACGCTTTGATACTCAAAGGTACGAACATGGTTTGAAATTGAAAATTAAATTTAATACAATTCGATATAAGCTGAATTCAACATTTAAGTGCGACAAGGTTCAAAAATACTTCATTTGGTGTTTTGTAGCCTAATTTTTTTCTTGGTCGATTATTTATTTGGGATTCAATTCGATCCAAGTCAGTTTGCTTGAGCATGGAAAAGTCTGATTTTTTTGGCAAGTATTGTCGTATTAAACCATTGATATTTTCATTGCAACCTCTTTCATAAGCGGAATATGGATGAGCAAAGTATATCTTAGTATTCAATGCTTTTGCCAATGTTTGATGATCTGCATTTTCTTTTCCATTGTCTAATGTAATTGTATGGCATAAGTTTTTATATTTTTTCAATTTGCAACTGATTGTTTTGGCTGTGAATTTAGCTTCTTTGGACTCCAGCTTAATGATCTTGACAAACAAGGATTTTCTTTCCACCATACTGGCAATTTGGGACTTATGATTCTTTCCTACTATAGTATCTCCTTCCCAATCTCCATACCTTTTTGAGATTCAACAATCTTTGGTCTATCTTCAATACATACTCTGTTTTGATAATTCCCCTTTGTTTATAGGTATTTTTGCGTCTTCGCCTACTTCTGTGGGAATGTCTTAAATTACTCCATAGATCACCTCCTTTCCTTTTATCTTCATATACATATTGATATATGCACTCTTTACTAACCCTTTCATACTTATCAATATTCGCTCGACCTTCGATTTGCTCTGGGCTCCACTTGATTTTAAGTAATTGATCCACTTTGCTTTTAAGATCGCTTGTAATTTTATTCTTCCTTCCCTTTCCTTGTGCTCTCTGTTCACTCCGATCCTGAGCTCTTGCGCTTCCATATAACTTGTATGAACCAGGTGAAGAGTTTCTATCGAGTTCCCGATATATAGTGCTTCTATGATATCCTAATTCCACAGCAATCTGAATAATGCTCATTCCTTGCCTTTTAAATTGTTCAATTAATACCCTTTGAGGGTAGGTGATTTGTTTATACATTTGTGTACAGTTAAAAATCTTGAGGGGAAAGTACCTATTTTTATAATAGGTCTTTCTCCAAAAGAATGTTTTATTAACTGTCGCACTTATTTATGGAATCTAGTTAATTAGATCCAATCATATTACGAAAATTTTAATCGTTAACTTTGTGAAATCGTTTTTCAGCGAGTTCGGCCATCGCCTTTCAGCCGATGAGGCGCGGCATCTACGCACATTGCCGTCTGCTTTGGCATTGCGTTTTTACCGGCCATTGACATTGATGAATTGTTATACCACTTATTTTAAGTTAATACCCTATAACCAAAAACTTATCTTCTGTGAAAACATCTTTATCGTTAATGATTAATTTTTGATTTCTTATGCTGAATCCCTTCTTGCTCTTTGAATGAATAATTTCAAAGTTTGACATAGTGTTTGGCAAAATTATTTCATTGGTAAAGTAGAAATTTAATTTATTCCCTCTGCTTTTTAACAATTCCTCATTAATCTCGTATCCTCTTCTCTTTTCAATTAAAAAGCCATTTTTAATAAGATTTGACTTAGAATCGATAATATAATATGCTAATGCACAATCTGGAATGTCAGTATGCAATCTATTTAAACTATCTATAGATGAGTTTAATAAAAGCACTATGTTAGTCAACTTAATAGTTTCAATTGAAGTTTTTGTAACTTTTTCATTAAGTTCTCTTATATCACCTAAATACTCATTTATAGAATTTTTACAAACATCATATTCTATTCTTATATTTCCTAACTCTGTATTGATTGTATATATTTCTTTATCTTTTTTAGCTAATAATTCTTCACAAGAAGTCTTTTGAAGATCTAACCTATTGTTAAGTCTCTTTATTGTTTGTTCCAAATTACCAATTTGTTGTCGAGAATTTGAATTTAATTTTTCCTTAAATACTATTTCTGTCTTGAATAATTGAATTGCGTCTTGAAGTGCCTTGTTATCGATAGTTAGATTTTCAATTTCGTTTAAAAGAGCTTTATTTTTTTCAATTGAGTTTTTATTTGCGTTTACAACTCCCGCAAGATTGTTTTTTACCTGTATTGCTAAAGGTTCATTTTGTTTGTCAGTTGTTACAAATTCAGTCAATTCCCTTTCAAATCCTTTTATCTCCTCATCCCGCTGTTCGATTAAATTAAACTCTCTGTTAATCTCTACCAATTGAGTTGTGATTTTGAAGTAGGATTCCTCAAGTGTTTTATATGCATTGGCCTGTGCTTCAAAGGCGCTTTTTTCAGCATAGAGGTTGCCTTCAAGTGATTCTACCTTGGTAAGTAGTTCTGAATTTTCTTGTTGTGATTGCTCATATTTCTTTTTGTAACATCCCACCAAAAAGAACGGAAACATAACAAAAATTAACCTATTCATAATTCTTGTAGTTGAGTTTAAAGAAACCATTTTTTGTATTATAGTTTGATTCTAGAAATTCCATATTTTCTCTTGAATAGCGTTTTATAGTTGTAAAATCATGATACACACCGTTTTCAAGCATCTGAATAATTAAATTACTTCCTTGACATTCGGCCTTGATATTGTCAAAATACTTATCATCAAGAATAATTGATAACTCAATATTTTTATTTTTAACCTTACCAAATTTAAAAATCATTGGCGATTTTACTTTTATTATGCTAATTGGGTCTGTCATAAACGTTTTATTTTCTAAACTGGATAAGTCAAGTATTTGTGAGTCGATTATTTTTAAATTTTCCAAAACCTCACTTCGTCTCCTTTGTAAAGAATCAGGAATACTTTCAAAATAATCTAAGCAACTCCAATGAGTCTTTGTTAAATTATACTTTTGATAGTACAATTTTTCCAAAGCGATATACATATTTTTTATCTTATCAATTTCACTCGGAAAATCCTCTTCAAATTTCCTAATTTTATATAACTCAACTTTATTTATTGTTTCTTCATAGTACCTATTCATTAGAAGGCTTCGTACTTTTTTGATATTCTCAGGTTCTTTGGCTAACTCACTCAAGATGAATAATGAATCAAGGTTGGGTCTCTCGGTTTTGTTGATATAGTTCCAAATTGAATTTTCTCTTTGGCTTCTTACAATTTCTCCTCTGATTTCATTTAGTTTGCCTATCCGTTTATCATCAGGAAAATCATTGTTGAATGCATCTATGCTTTCAATTGATGGATTTTTTAATAAATTGTCATATTCTTTATCTCTCCTTTTCCTTTCCTCCTCACTTACAAAAGAAGCTTCATTTTGTTTTACTTCTTGTTTGTGTAACTCATCCTTTCTTCCTTCGTCGAGTCCAAATGACCAAATTATAAGCAATACACTTACAACAAAAAATATAATTTTTCCAACAACGGTTTCGATGATTAATTCAAGTAAACTCTTTAGCATTGGTTTTGTATTTTTTTATATTTATTTATTTCAAATTTAAGTATGGTACCACGCCAGAGCGCGAAAATACCACATATTTGATTTCAAAATGAACTAAATACCTTGTATAATTTCATAAAGCTGAGCTTAGAAGATACACAAGCTAAACTTACTAAATCGTCGAGCCGTCAGACTGTCTAAAAACTCCAATTATTCTAGCAATAATAGCCAAAAACGACGGTTTTAGGTGCATTCTATGCGACTTTTATTTTTGCATGGACAAAAATGCGTTGAAAAATTGGTGGGCGCAAATTTGAGTTTATTGATCGATACAAATCAATTATAGCGAAATATGACAAAACGAGTCCTTCCAGGTACTTTTTGAACTCATTTTTGCCAATGATATTAATCAATCTGCGTAGATTAAAGGCAGTGAACATCAAGCCTACATCTTCACTTGCTCTTTTGATGGATTTTTTGGTCATAATGTAATAAAATCCCCATTGTCTTTTAATCACACCGTAAGGGTGTTCCACTATGGCTTGGCGCTTTTTATATAGCTCTGGATCATTTTCAATATTACGTTTATTCTGTTCGATGTAGGGTGCATATTCAGATCGTTCGATGATTCTTCCATTTATTGCACTTGTGCATAAATCACGTGCTGGGCATGTCTGGCATTTGTTGGTTTTATAATGTTTAACTTTGTAATATGATCGACCTGTGTTTCGCTTATACCAATTGCCGTTTGTGGTTAATTTTCTGCCACGTGGACAAGTGTATTTATCTTTATTTTCATCGTAAATAAATTGATCATAATTGTATCGTGGATCTGGGGCAAATGATGATACTCCCGGTATTGCTACAAGTGGATTTATACCCATCGTACATGCCGCTTTTAGTTCTGATCCTGTGTGATATCCCTTATCGTATAATGCTGTAAAATCTGTATGCCCTAAGATGATTTTTGTCCTGCGAAGCATACCACCCATTGCCTTGCTGTCGTTTTCGTTGGTGACTTTATAATCTACTAGTAGACAATGTTTTGCGTCTACTGTGGTTTGAACATTATAGCCTACTTCAGTAATGTTATTGCGTGTGATGAGTTGACGACTATCAGGATCGCTAGTCGATACTTGGACTTCACCGGTTTGCTCTAATTGTTCTGTGAGATGATTATAAAATTCCTTTCGATTATTGTGTTTTTCTATTTGATTCTGTATGATGGCTTTATTGTCAAAATCAGCATTTTCTAATGCTTCATTGTATTCATTTAATTTGTTATCAATATATGCTAAATGCCTTTCTATTTTCTTAGGGTTGTAATTATTTTTTTTGGAGTTTTGTGCCCGTAATTTTGTGCTGTCTCCTGCGATCAAGTTACAGCCGATAAGATCATACATTTTTGCAATACTGACTGTGTATTGAAATACTTTGCAATTAGCTTTCTCATTATCTCGTCTGAAGTTTGAAATAGTGTTATGATCTGGTGCCAACTCTTTCAATAGCCACATCACTTCGATGTTTCTGTGACACTCTTTTTCGAGTACTCTTGATGATCGCATCGAATTTAAATATCCATAGATATATAATTTCAATAAATCCTTTGGATTATAAGATGGTCGTCCTTCGGTGTTTCGTTTTACGAAAAATTTGAAGTCTTCTTAGTTGATCGATTCAACGAATAAATCAATAACTCTTACTTCATTATCTTGATCGACTAGATCGTCTAAACACTTCGGAAAAAGTACTCCTTGATTTCGATTATTTCCTTGAATGTATTGCATACATAAATATACAAAATGATCAAAATGTGGCTATTTTTTTTAATAAAATATCGATTTAGTTTTTAGACAGTTTGACGGTTAGTACATCTGCTGTGCGACCGATAGGGAGTCTGTACGTCCAGCGCATTGTTCTCACTATTATTTTTATTTAACAAATGTTTCATCGATTGTTTTCTTTATTTTTTCTATTGTTTCAATTTCTAGGCTTCCTGTGATTTTAACAATTCTCTGTTTATCAATGGTTCTAATTTGATCGACTGCCGCCATACCCTTTACATCATGATTTGATATACTAATCCTTGTTGGATATTTCTTAGGCGTTGACGTTATTGGAATAATTACTATTGTATTTAAATAGTGGTTCATTTCATCAGGTGATATTACCACACAAGGTCTTGTTTTACTTATTTCGCTTCCCAAAGCTGGCTCTAAATTAACGAGGACTATTTCGTATTGATTAACCTTCATACCCATTTTGATTCTTCATCAAAAATGTCTTGGATCAATAATTCATCATCTCCATTTTTTCTCATTTCTTTAAAAGATTTTGCCCAATCAGCTCGTGGTTTTGTGATCGGTTCTATTATTATGAAGTTTTCTTTCATTCTTATATTTACTGTTTCTCCGATATTGTACTTATCTAGAATAGTTTTACTTAACCGAAGTCCCTTTGAATTTCCTATTTGTATAATTTTGGTCACCATATCAAAACTTTTTACAAAGTTATTACATTGTAATCACATTTCCAAATTCATTTTATTGGTCAGAACGTCTTTTTATACGCCATTATGGCGTATATATCTTCTATGTGTGATGGGTTTGCTTTTTATATTTAAGGGCGGTTTGAGCTTTGGCAAGCAAATATAAGGAGGATTTTGTCTCATTTTGCCGGGTGTATTCAGGATTACTTTCTCAGACTTCTTTCCTCCGAGTGAGCCGGCCGGAGTGCTGCGCAGCAGGTCAGCCGCACCCGGCTGACGGAGCGAAGAGCGAACCACGCAGGACGGCGACACCAAGGACAACGAACAAAGGGGACACTCCCTGAATATTCTCAAAAGACAGTTGGAATTGATACAGCTACTCTGCTATTGGGAAATCAGTATAGCAGCAGTTCGGCGATCTTGACTTGGCGTTTTTCTGCATTGAGCAGCATCTCCGCTTCCAGTGTGGAATTCAGCGGTATTGCCGGTAGATTGCGTGAACCAACAGTTACTACATGGGCATCCAGCGAACTGAAACAGTCTTTACTTCAAATCCAAGTTTTAACAAATCTAATTGCTCTACAAATGCGTCAATAAATCGAACGGGATTATCCTGTCCTATTGAGTCTTCCAATGAACTCATCTGCATTTGTAATCTTGGTATGCCGGTAACATGATTCATAATGTATAAAAATACACATTACAATTAATATTGCCACGATTTATTTATATTAATTTTTTGGGAGTTTTTTCACAACCTGACGGTTTTGGGCTTGCCGAAGGTGGGGAATTTGAAATACTAATGTTCAAATTTACGATAATGCTCAATAGAATTCAAAATGCTCAACCTTGCTATTCTGCCCCACTTTTGGCAAACCCATGTTCAAGCGACACCTCTGGTGAACAAAAGAAATAGGAATGATACTTGCCATTGCATTACAAAAATTTATGCAAGGTAACAAAATTTCCAAAAATGTATTACAAGAGAATGCAATTTTTTATTTAAAGAAGTTGCAACAGACAATGACCATAAAAGAATATGGTCTAGGCTCCATCAAATCCTACGTCAATGAGATGACATTATTGTTTAAATACTATCATCATAAGCGAGTAGAGGATATTCTACAAGAAGATATAGAGCAATATTTGATTTATATAAAAACAGCGCATCAAGTAGGTCGAGCTAAGTGTAGAAGTGTGGCACAAGCATGCAGTTTTTTCTTTAAGAAGATACATCCGTGCAAATACATCGTGCCGAGTAATTTATATCCGAAGAAGCAATTTATATTGCCAAATATCATGAGTGAAGAAGATATTGAAAAACTAATATGTACACCAATGACGGTGAAGGAATATTGTGTTGTTGGATTATTGTATGGCACTGGAATGCGAATCAGTGAATTGTGTAATCTTCGGATAGCAGATATCGATAGCAAATCAAAGCGAATTAAAATAATACAAGGTAAAGGGTCTAAGGATCGATATACATTGCTTCCGGATCATCTGGTGGCTAGACTGAGAGAATTCTATATCCTTGAATCAAGACCAAAGGTATATTTATTTACAAGTAAGCAAACTGGCAGAGCAATGCATCCAAGAAGTATGCAACTGGTAGTAAATTCAGCAATGGAGAAAGCTGGATTCAAGACAAGTAAATATACAGCTCATACATTGCGTCATAGTTTTGCAACACATCTACTTAATAGTGGCACAAATCTGCATGTGATCAAAACACTATTAGGACATAGTAAGATAGAGACCACGATGATCTATCTACATTTACAAAAGCATACACAACTTGGAATAATATCTCCACTCGATCAATTGTTTCAACGTGGAACAAAATCAAATTGAGATTACAAAATTATTACAACAAAAAATATTTTCACATCCATCGATTACAAGATTTAACTCATACAGCAGAGCAGTTTTTGACAAGTTAAGTAAATGTCATACAAGTAAAATTGGAGTTCATCAATATCGTTGTAATAATACAAATTGTAACCATGTCCATTATCAGTATCACAGTTGTGGGAATCGTCATTGTCCTACATGTGGAGGAATGAGACGTGAAGCATGGATAGAAGATCGAATGAGTGAATTGCTGCCTACACAATATTTCCATATAGTATTTACATTGCCACAAGAATTGCGAAGCATCACGATGGGAAATCGGAAGTTGATGTTTGAGTTATTGTTTCAATCAGCACATTATACATTGCTAAAGTTAGGTCATGATCCTCGATGGCTTGGCGCTCAACTTGGTATCGTTTCTATACTTCATACACATGGTCAAGATCTTAGCTTTCATCCACACATTCATTGTATCGTAAGTGGCGGTGGAGTGACTAAAGAAGGAAATTGGTTACAAAGTAAAAGATCAAAAGATCGATTTATTTTTCCACGAAGAGTGATGGAGAAAATATATAAAGCACATTTTCTTAAGCAAATGTATTCTAAGTTTTGCAATGGTGAATTGCAAATAGAAAATGCAGAAAAAATATATTCATCAATCGAATCAGTGCGTTATAAAAAGTGGAATGTGTATTCTAAGGCACCATTTGGAGGACCATCTCAGATCATAGCATATCTAGGTAGATATACACATAAGGTGGCAATTACAGCACATAGGATAAAGAAAATTGATGATAAATATATCAAATTTCAATACAAAGATTATGCTGATAATGGTAAGGAAAAAGAAATGACATTGTCGCATATTGAATTTGCAAGACGATATGAGCAACATATATTGCCGAGACGATTTGTAAAAATTCGTCATGCGGGATATTTGTCCCATCGAGGTAAAAATGAACGTATTGCAAAGTTGCATAATCTATTGAAACTGCCGCCACCAATGCCAAAAGTGGAAATACCAATTCAATTGCGCGTATTGATCAAAACAGGAATTGACATAAGTCTATGTCCCATCTGCAAAACTGGAAAATTAATCCTGATCAAAACAAGTATTTGCATCAACGGCATTTTGATCGATGTCCAGACCATACAAAACAAAGGCTCTCCATTAATAAACATCGACATTCCATGAAAATTACCCTAAATAAATATTGTTATACATTTACTTACAGAAAAATTAATGTAGATTTTTCTGTGGCGAAGCTATGCAAAAAAACTAATAATTGTACTACTAAAAAAGTAAAAGCTTGACCTAAAAAAAACTCAATTGATATACTATGACACCTAAGAAGAGGTCTCGTTGAATATGAACGAATGAAGTCTTGAATTTTATTCAAGACCAGATGCATAGAGATGCATCTGATGAGAGAACTGAGAGACCCTTCTCTCAGCTTTATAGCAGAAAGCCCTTTGTAGTTTTATTTTATCATTATCTGTAAGTGACGATTAGCTTTTTATTGTATTTTTCCCTTGGGCTTTCTTCTATACGGCTAAATGTTATATGCTGTGGTTCTTTTGTTCGTCACCGTTGCCATCCTTCAATTTTAAAGTTTTTTTCAATTAGTTTTCGTTCTTTCCCACCGTTGTCGGGAACAAACCAAACTTCAAATCTTGCTGCATAAGGTTTACCCCAATCTCCTTCATAAATTGTAAAAATACCTTCTGAACTATAACCTTCCCTTGCAGTCATTTCAAACATTGCTGTCGTATCACTTGAATTAAAAACTTTTATTCTACTTCTTTCTTTAAGTCTGTTTGCTGATAAAGGGTCGTTGTGTGTAACTTCAAATGCTTTTAAATAACAATAACCACTCTCAATTTTTTTTGTCCAAACAGCGTATGAATAAAGACCTGGTTGAAATGAGTTGTATATTTGGAAGTTAGGTAAGGTGTCTAAACTTTTTGAAGAAAAATTGCTGTCTGACGGCAAATACAGTTTAATGTCGTTAGGAATTGTTAGTTTGTCTGCATATGTGTCTGGCATAGATTGGTCTTTCCAAAACAAGGCAATTGAGTAAAAGAAAAATCCAACTACTGAAACTCCAATAATTGTTGCAGTCAAAATTGCAGAAAGCCATCGTCTTTTTACTAATTGATATATTGTCGAAATGATTAGTCCTAAAAAGCCAAGCACAAATAACAGAAACGAATAGTCTTGTAGTTTGTGGTTATTTGCTAATTCACACAAAACCATTATTAAAGCTGTGAGTCCGAAAACAAGAGCAGGTCGCCACCATTTATCGAAGCAATATGTTAAGATTTCCGTCATTGTCGTTTAGTTGTTGTGTATCGTCCTACCATAGCATATAACGTCAGACTGTGAAAATACCACTTTTCTGTTTTCAAATGCATAAAACACCTGGTAAAATTTCGTATCACCAAATTTTAGACATGATAAAGGCACTATTTTCATGTGCCGCCGAATACTTTGCAAAAAAATAAGAGCTCCCACAGGCTTAAAACAAGCCAGTTTTAAGAAAAATTAGGGTCTTTCTTGTGACTATTCAGGTAATCAACTTACCACTTGCTTATCCAAAAGTGAACTTTCTTTCGTGGTAACCTTTGCTCCTGATTATACACGTCATGCGGGATATTTGTCCCATCGAGGTAAAAATGAACGTATTGCAAAGTTGCATAATCTATTGAAACTGCCGCCACCAATGCCAAAAGTGGAAATACCAATTCCTTTGCGCATGTTGATCAAAACAGGAATTGACATCAGTCTGTGTCCCATCTGCAAAACTGGAAAATTAATCCTGATCAAAACAAGTATTTGCATCAACGGCATTTTGATCGATGTCCAGACCATACAAAACAAAGGCTCTCCATTAATAAACATCGACATTCCATGAAAATTACCCTAAATAAATATTGTTATACATTTACTTACAGAAAAATTAATGTAGATTTTTCTGTGGCGAAGCTATGCAAAAAAACTAATAATTGTACTACTAAAAAAGTAAAAGCTTGACCTAAAAAACTCAATTGATATACTATGACACCTAAGAAGAGGTCTCGTTGAAAATGAACGAATGAAGTCTTGAATTTTATTCAAGACCAGATGCATAGAGATGCATCTGATGAGAGAACTGAGAGATCCTTCTCTCAGCTTACGAATGAAGTCTTGAATTTTATTCAAGACCAGATGCATAGAGATGCATCTGATGAGAGAACTGAGAGACCCTTCTCTCAGCTTTATAGCAGAAAGCCCTTTGTGGTTTTATTTTATCATTATCTGTAAGTGACGATTAGCTTTCTATTGTATTTTTCCTTTGGACTTTCTTCTATACGGCTAAATGTTAGCGGTTCGCCCTTCTATTCTGTCGTGTTTGTTTGTTGTCATTTCGTGTCTGTTGTGGTGCGTTGGCTTGGTGGCTCTTTTGCAAAACTTGGCTTTAGCGTGGGCTTGTACGGTTTTGCAAATGTGCCAACAAATGCGTTGGCTTTACCATTTAATCCATTTGTTTGATTTGTCTTCTTTTAGTTCAATGTGGTCGCCAAATATTTCTTTAAGTCGTTGAACGCCCTTTTCATAAACTTTCTCTTCGCTTATGTCAGGTAAATACTCTGTCTGTAGAGAAAATTTAGGCTGTGTCATTGGGTCTATCCTGTCTGTATTTTCAAGCACATAAACTAAAACTCCGTTAAAGTAACCTTGCTTATGTGATGCAATAAAAAAGTTGTGAGTTAAGCCGTTGTGCTGAACTTCATAGGATTTTATCCAATTTAAAAATGGGTGTTGTTCCATTGTATTTAGTTTAAAAGTATTTCTTCAATTTCATCACTTGCTTTTTTCAGAAGTTCTTTTGTTTTGTCTTTTAGTTGTTGGGCTTGTTGTCTGATGCCTGTAATGTGTTCCGCTATTTCTATTTGCTTGTCAAGTGGTGGAACTGGAATTGGTAAATGTGAAACATCTTCGGGTGCTAAATGTCCATTTGTTGCTCCTGTAATGTTTCTCTTAATTTCTGTTTGCATCAAGCTACATCTTAGAAAATGATAAACAAAAGCGTTGTCCGATAAAGAGTTTGTTTGAAACTTTACAATGTCGCCACCTAAAAAATAATCTCCTTCATAATTCCAAAATGCAATCTTACCAATCGTTGCACCTGTTATTACGACTAAAACATCTCCAATTTTTAGTTTTTGTTGCTTGCTAAAAATATTTTTGGCTGTAAGCAAATCGTCAAGCGCAATTGTTCCGTCTGCATTAATTGAATTAATCTGAACAACTGAACATTCTCCGTCCTTTTCATCTTGTTTTGGTAAACTTCCCTTTGTCAAATTCCCGGATATTATTTCACGAAGTTGTTTAACAGGGTATTTCCCCTTAGAGATTGCAGATAAATTATTTATGAATTTGTCTTGATGAAAAAATGGGTCAATTCTTTTGTTTAGAATGTCTGATAATGACCTTGTAAACATTCTGTTCTTCAAAGTGTTTTCAGGAAGTTGGGGTAGTCTTATTCCTAACTCATTCAACAAATAATCATCAATACTTGAAAGAAGTTTTACTGCTTCCGCTTCGTTCTTTTGTTTTTGAGCAATTACTTTTTCAGTGATTTGAAGAATACGTTTGTCTTCAATAATCGGAATAGATAGCAATGCAGGATAATCTAATGCTGGTCGTGTTCCGCCTGTGCTTCTTCGACTTGCCAATTTTTCGCCAATGTCTGAATTTAAAAACGCTGCAAGTGTTTCGCTAATTTCTTTGCTTCCTGTTTTGATTACGCAAACGTGTTGATTGATATTTCCTTCAAATCCTTCTGGAGCTACTGATGCGACCGCCATTCGTCCAACACCTGTAATTTTCACTAACAAATCACCTGCTGAAACTTGGCTTCTTTTCAGCATTCCGTTGTGTGTTTCTTCGTTGATGTATTTACAATCGTCAAACTCCAAAATTCCTGTTGGCGAAAGGTTTTGCACTCTTAAAAATGGTATTCCGTTTTCTTTCTCGGCATAATATTTTTCGCTTTCGGTTGTCTTTGGTGTTGCTCCACTCGCCAAACTTTGAACGTAATCTCTTAATTTATTTGGCTTCTTGGCTAAAACTTTCTTTTCAAGTTCTAAAAGTTCGGGAACATAAAAGAAAGGGTCAAAGCGTTTTTCCAATTCGCTTTTTTGCAAAATGAAAACTCGGCTTTTGTTGAGTGTTGGCGAAATAGTATAACTGCTCATTACTTCTCTGTCTTGTTAATGTGAGCAATAAACTTTGATAGTTCTTTTCCTATTTCAATCAACTCATTGTTGTTGGTGTTTCTGCCTGTGGCATCATAGCCAATATCTTCTGCAATTGCCATAAAAATAGGGTAGTCGTCTAAAGCGGTTTGTTTTGCCAAAAAGTATTTTTCGGTTAATTCTTCTTTCAGCAAATTCACTTTGTCGGTAAGTGCAGATTGAACAGCCGACTTGTCGGCTTGTATCATTTCTGTTATTTCCTTTTTGTTGGCTTTCGGGTTCTTGGCTTTTGCATCTGCTTCTAATTTCTTAATCGCATCAGCTTTTTCTTTTTCCCATTTTTCTATAGTAGCAATATAGTTGTTGTCGGTTTTAACTTGCTCTTTTAGTTTGGCTTTTTGGTTGCTGATTTTTTCGCTTTGCTTTTCTTTCTGCTTACGCAAAAACAAAACAGAACTTTTAACTCCTGCACCTGTGGCACTAAAAGCGGTTTGAGGCATTGAAACAACGGCAACAATGCGATACATTTCTTCAATGTTATCTCTCACATATTGCAAACTGCTATTGGTTAAAATACCATCGGGAATTACAACTGCCAAATAACCGTGTTCTACTAAAAATTTGTGGCACTGCTCCAAAAACAACACTTCGGTGCTTTGGCTGTCACGCAAAGCGGCTTTGCCGCTTGCGGTTGTATTCAGCCAATCCACTTCTTTAATTGCTAAATTGTATTGATGCATATATGCCTTTTCGGTTTGCTTAATACTGCTTCCGAAAGGTGGATTGGTTACGATAAAGTCAAATGAATTGTATTTAAACTCTTTGTTGCCTGATTTAGCTTGCATTTCTGTATCACTCAAAAGTCCGTCCGATGCAATTACGTTGGTGTGTCCGTCATCGTGAATAATCATATTCATTTTGGCGGTTCGGGCAATTTGGTCGTTTATTTCAATACCAAATAGGTTTTTCTCTGCGAAGTCGTGCCAATATTTGTAATGGTCTTTTTCATCTTTGATAGGGTCGTAAAATTCGTTGGCTTGTTCTCGCACTTTGTCCAAGGCGTAAAGCAAAAATCCACCACTTCCGCAACTGGTGTCAAGCACTCTTGATTTGTGCGTAATCGGCAAACTGTCAACAATAAATTTTACAATTGGTCTTGGTGTAAAGTATTGTCCGAAGTCGCCACGGAAATAACTGCCCATAAAAGTTTCAAAGGCTTTGCCTTTGCTGTCAAGGTCAGTTTTATTGAGGTTGATACGCTGAAAGTATTTTACAATAGTCAATGTTTCTTGTGCAGTAAGAGTGATACCGTCTTTGAAAACTTCAGGTGCTTCTTTTTCACCAACTGCATAGATTTTCTTGATGCGTTTTAGTAAGTCTTCGGGGTCTTCATCACGAAAAATTTGAAAATCGTAAGGGTCGCCATTTTTTCTTGGGTGTTTCTCGTCCCAAATTTTGCAGAAAATGAGTTTATCCAATTCGTCAAATGCTACACTTGGATTTCGTTGTCCACCGCCCCAAAGTGCTTGATGCGATTGAATGAAAATCTTTGTTAGTTCGCTTTCGCTTACTGGTTGAAGTTCAAAAAATTTCTGTTTTACGTTTGGGTCAGGTTCAGAAACAATGTTTTTTGGCTCTACATCTGTGTCAGTTTGCGAAATACCGCCTTTTACATATTTGTATGGTGCAAGTTTGTTAATACCAAACTGCGGAATGTCGGGAATTTCAATTCTGCTTTTCGGCTTCTTGTCAGGAACTTCATAATACTGATTTTTAATTCGTGAAGTTGTCCAAACGTATTTTGCACCTTCGGCAACAGCGTAGCTGTATGCTTGGTCAACGGCAATGTTAAACTGCTGGTCGGTTAAATCTTCTTTTTTACACTCAACTAATATGTAGGTTTCTTCACACTCATCATCATTATAAACTACAATGTCGGCTTCCTTCGTCTCCGAACCCATTTGAACAGATAAAAATTGTTTAATTCTGTTCTCAGGGTAGCCATATATTAGAACCAAAGTCAAGAATGTTTCGGCTTGAACTTTCTCTTCAGGATTGTTGTAATTCCGTTTTTTGTTTTGGTGAACGTATGTTATAAAGTTTCGGTCTTCGTCAAACCGAATAAGTCCCTTTTCTATTCCCGTGTCAATTAAATTCATTCGTCTTTTCTCTTATTTTATTAGGTCGCTAAGTTAAGTTTTTAAAACCCTTTATTGTCAAAAACACCCTTCAAACTGTTCGTTGTCCTGCTGTCGGGTGGTGGGTGGGCTTGGGTGCGGTTGGGCAAAATAAAATGTGCTGCAAATTGTGTCGGCTTGTGCGTTGGCTTGTAGCTCTTTTTATTTTGCGAAGGGTTGGCATTTTGTCTGTCGTTTTACTGTTTGTTTCTTGTTGGTTGTGTCGTCTTTTAGGGTGACCGCTAACGGTTTGCCGTACCCGACGTGCCGAGTTTAGAAGGCATGATCGTGGTCACGGCTTGTTATATGTCGTCTATTTATTTAATTATTTTGTTTAAATTTATATTTGTTCTGCAGAATTCTTTTGCATCTTTAATTGTTGATGTTGGCCATAATATGATCCTTTGTCCGAAAAGAAAAATTACAGGTCCGTCAGTTTCATCTAATTCAATATTTTCAATTGAAATATTCACAATTGTTCTTAATTCATTAAGACTATATTCATCCATTAATAATGCTTTTAACTTTTCAGTTGCCTCTTTACTATAGTATTCTTGGTATATGAAATATTCAGTTAAGGTTTTTATTGCCTCAGCTTTTTGACCTATGTACAAATAGTAATTGGCTAAATAAATTGATATTTTAGTTTCGTACATCAATATTCCATTTAGACACCCACCTGATCTTGGAAAGAATTCATTTTTCAGTTTCTTGATATACTTTATTGCATTTTTGGGCTTATTTAATCTTAATGATAGATCAGAAATTTCTAAGCAAACATCCGCATATATTGAATATGGATTGATTAAATCTGTTATTGGATTACAAGCATTTTTACTCTTCCAAGTTACTTCTTTTATTTTGGTTTTATTGACGAAATCTTCGAGTACTTTCAAAGCATTAATTGTGTCCTTTTCGCAAAGTAAGCTATCTGCACTTTGTAGAAATTTATGCGTTGGATATTTGTAATTAGAATTAGTTTGAGCTGAAAAAACCCCAAAAGTTTGAGATACTAAAAATATCGTGAGTATGTTTACTAAGTATTTCAATTGCAGTTTCTAATTAAACAATTTTTGTTGGCAGTTTATTTTAGTTTCAATTTCTTGATGACATATAACATCTTTATCTACGCCATAAAATATATACGCCATATGTCGTATATATTTTATGGCCTATATATCTTCTATGTGACCAGGGTTTCCTTTCATTTTTAAGGACGGTTTGAGCTTTAGCAAGCAAATATAAGGAGGATTTTGTCTCATTTTGTTGAGTGGATTCAGGATTATTTTCTCAGTTTTCTCTCATCTGAGTGAGCCGGCCGGAGTGCTGCGCAGCAGGTCAGCCGCACTCGGCTGACGGAGCGAATAGCGAACCACGCAGGACGGCGACCCCAAGGACTTCGTACGCAGGGGGCACTCCCGGCTACAAGCCGGAATTTGATTTCATCTCCTGCAGATTGGTATGTTTGGGTTCATTTGATCGGGCTGCCGCAAATCAAAATTACGTACGTAGTCATGCTTTCTGTCCGGGAGATGACCGATCGAAAATTTGGATAGTTCGCCGGTTGGCCTTCAACATAGTGAGCTGGAAGATCTTGCTCCGCTATTTTCTGTGTATTCCGTGCGATCCCCCGGCGTTTATCGCATTTTAAAATTTTTCTATTTTTGGTGCATGAAGTTTCATTTTTTATGCTTGTTCGTTCTCAGCGCCTTCTCTGCCTATGCTCAGGATCCCGGAGATGATTTTTTTGCTCAGTGGAAAGTCCATGACATCCGCTTTGAGTTTCACCAAACAGGCTTTTGGGACAGCCTCAAGCAAAACTATACACTCGACGTCTATATGCAAGCCGACGTCATGATCGACGGCAAATCTTATCACAACTCCGGTGTCAAATTCAAGGGCAACTCCTCCTACAACAATGCGAGCAACAAAAAGCCTTTTCGCATAGACCTGGCAGAATACGTTGATGGCCAGTCTCATGACAACCTGAAAAAAATCGTCCTCAACAACGGATTCAAAGATCCCAGCTTCCTACGTGAGAAAATGATGCTCGATTTCCTTTACAATCACGGGATAGCGGGTCCTCGCTGCGGATTTGCCAGACTCTACATCAACGGCGAATACAGAGGGCTGTACACTGTCGTGGAGGACGTCAACAAGACGTTTCTGGAAGATAGATACGGCAATAAGGACGGCAACCTCTTCAAAGGTGATCCGCGTGGTACTCTCGTTTACAAAGGTTCCTCACCAAGCCTTTACAGCTCCGACTACGAACTGAAGACCAACGAAAAGGAAAATGACTGGTCAGATCTGATCCGATTCGTTGATGCACTCAACCGCATCCCCACTGCTCAGCTCAAAGACTCGCTGGCCACGTATATGAATACAGACAGCTGGCTGGACTACTGGGCTGCTCACAATATCTTCGTCAATCTGGACAGCTATATAGGCAGCGGTCACAACTACTTCATCTATCACAATACGGACAGCGATCAGTTCGACTGGATCAGCTGGGACGTCAACGAGGCTTTTGGCAATTTTCAGATGGGACAGTCCTTGACCAATCTTAAAAATCTGGCCATCGGCTATATCCCAACTCCAACCACACAACGCCCGGTCATGAACCGGCTCTGGGGCGAATCCTACTGGAAGCAGGCTCTGGTTGACAGAATCTGCGCCTTGCTCCCGGACTTTTCTAACGAAAAACTGAATGCTCGCATCGACTCCCTCGCCAATCTCATCCGGCAGGATGTCTATGCAGATACTTATAAGACATATTCCAATGCGCAGTTCGAACAAAACCTCTCCCAAGACCTCAACATCACAGTTCCGGGCTCTCCTGCAGGGGGAATGGTGGCTGGTATCAAGTCCTTTATCAACGACCGCAGAACTTCCCTTACCGGCCAACTGAAAGCCTTTGGATGTGTCAGCACAGACCAGGAGGCGGTATCGGGTACCGGAGTTCAAAAACTCTATCCCAGCTTGCTCCGCTCGGGCTGTCTGTATATCACCGGGATAGATATCGACAAGGATATCCGGATAGAAATATTCAATGCAACCGGTGCGGCGATCCATGCCGTCCTTGTCCAAAAGACCACTGATCTGATCAGCTTAAGTATAGATCCCCAAGTCCCTCCGGGATATTATGTGGTGAAATGCATTGGCGGAAAAGGATCAAAATCATTTTCCTTTGTCAAGGAATGACTTATTTTTGTTGAACCCGGTTTTTGACGATAGTTTGATTCGAAACCGAATTTCATCTACAGAAATTGGCTAAAAAAAACCATTCTTTATTAACCAAACACTCAAAATGAAACATACGACAATATGGATTGCTGCTCTGATGATGCTATCCACTTCCTGCAAGCTTACCAGACAAATCAAGGCGAGATACAGTAAAAAAGTGTACTCGCATGAGTACAAGATCCAAGACAAAAACGTCGTATATCTAGAGCTATGGTCCACCGCAAAAGAAGAATATTATGATGACCTTCGAAGCAAATTGGTATTTTACAAATCCAAGTCCTACGAAATCAATGGCTTGCGGACCTGTTGCCCCAAAAGCGAAGACTCCATCAGGGTAGTGACAACGAAGCTTAAGATTCGTAAGCTGAGAGGATATGCTCGTCCGATAGATCCGGAAAGTGATGACATTATATTCTCCAATTTTGTCAAGCGTCCATCCTGGGACAAGCTGGGACTGGCCAATAAGCCTAACTGGTGGACTTACAGCTTATCAGATTTGATGGATAAGTTTGAACAAACCCATGGTAAGGTCGAGCTGGAGGAAATAGATCTGAACACGAGCTTTTCTACCAGATATAGGGGTGATAAATCGCGCAAGAAAGAATTTAAATCATTTTTCATTGACGAAACCAATCGAGAATTAATCAAACGAATCCAGGAAAGTCCTTCCAAAAATCTATTAATAATGGGCACGAGATTCTCTCACAAGGATTTCGAGAAAAAATTATTGCGAATTGGTGAGAAAAAATGAATGCGTTCACTTTGAAACTTGTCCTCAATAAAATATGCTTATCCTGTTTGAATAAAAAATATTCTTAGGAATCCGTTATAACACGGAGCCAGGATTTTGAATTCAATTAGGTGTGTATTGGAATTTCAAAGTAAAATCCGGGTTAAATAAAAGTAGCTACAAAAGAAATTAAATTTCTGTTTCAGATATTGAAGAGTATAAAGGGCAACTCTAAAATGAGAATTCAATAAAGAAAAATCCAATTCAAAATAAATTTTCAGGTATAATATTCAAATTATAAAAAATCTAAGTGATTACCGGCCTGAGAAATGTGTTATTGTAAGTAAGCAAAAATGATTGTCTGTCCGAAAGAATGTGCTTGTCATCGGCTCATTTTTTTCTTTGTACCTTGCGACCGAATTCAACACAAAAGTAGATTTTATGTCAGAAATTCCTCCTTGTCCAAACTGTGGATCCATCTACGCGTATCCCAACGACATGTTGTTGGTCTGTCCGGAGTGTTTTCACGAATGGAATCCTGCCGAGTCCGACTCAGCTACCACAGACAATTCCGGCAAAGTACTGGACTCTAATGGTAATGAGTTGCAAAACGGTGACTCTGTCATCGTCATCAAAGATTTACCCGTCAAAGGCGCACCAAAACCCATCAAAGCCGGCACCAAGGTGAAGAACATTCGTCTAACCGAAGGCGACCATAATATCGATTGCAAGATTGAAGGATTTGGCGCAATGGGTCTCAAATCGGAATTCGTTCGCAAAGCATAAACGCGTCATACATTCATCCACCTTCAGACAAGATTCATGCGCATCTCGATATTACTCCTCTTTATACTGAGTTCGTGGCACTGTACTCCCAAAGGCTCGATAAGAGGTCAATTGCAGTTGTCGGGCAGCACGGCAGAAGAGTGGAAGCTCTACCTGATCCGGCCGATGCGGTTGGCAGATATTGCAAGTAGTTATACAGGCGACATCATCGACTCTGCTACTCTGGAGGCATCCGGTAAATTTCGGTTCAAGGGTCTGCCCAAAAGCAGCTCTGCTGTATTTTATGAAATCGTTTTGCAAAAGAGGGGAGAAAGATTCCCCAATCGTTTGACCGACGACGATCCACTCCTCTCCAATTACCTACCCATCCTATATGCTGAAGGAGAGACCATCCTGATTTCTGCTGAGGCCAAAGCCTTCCAAGCTACAGCACAGATGCACAAACCATCAGCTGCAAACGCTGAACTTCTTTTGTTGCGCGACAAGAGAGTGGAAGCCTTCCGGCAATATCTTCAGTCCAAATCTGCTGACGCTCACGACGAAGAAAAAATGCTCGAATATGCTCAAGCTCTGGAGGCATACAGGAATGCTCTCCACACTCCGGCAGAATCCACAAGCCGGCTCTACGTTGCTCTTCTGGCCTTGCAGTGGGCAAAAGCCGGAACGGATTACGAGCGCCTGGCTGAGTTTGTCGACGGCTTGTGCACGAAGTGGAGGACATCTCTGCCGGATGATCCCTTCGTCAAAGATCTCTGCCTCCTCTCTGACCCCTCCAAAAGACCGATCCTGGTGGGTGACCTTGTGCCCAATGAGGGCCTTCCTTTGCTCTCAGGCGGTACCGGGGAGATCCGCAGACTTTTGGGACCAAAGCTGACTCTGCTTGATTTTTGGGCCTCCTGGTGTGCTCCCTGCCGCAAAGAAAACCGCAACACCCTCGTCCCCCTCTGGTCAGAGTACCACGAGCGCGGATTCCAAATCATAGGATATGCACTGGAGTCAGACCGCAAACTCTGGGAGAAAGCCATTCAGAGGGACAGCGTCCAACTATGGCCTCACGCTTCCCATCTTCAGGGTGACGAAGCCCCCTTCCTCAAGACCCTCAGACTAACGACCATTCCTGCTAATCTGCTTCTCGACGCTCAGGGTAAAATCCTCGCA
Organism: Saprospiraceae bacterium; assembly: GCA_016710235.1. Lineage (NCBI taxonomy): Bacteria > Pseudomonadati > Bacteroidota > Saprospiria > Saprospirales > Saprospiraceae > Saprospiraceae bacterium. Next base: position 1,193,486 of record JADJLG010000001.1, on the reverse strand, counting down.
AAAAACCTCCACGGTGAAGAACTGCGCCGTTTTGTGGAGGCTTATTTGAAGTAAGGGGGAAGCTGTCTTTATTTCATACAATTGGCTCTTTCAGATGGGAAAACCCGTCAGCATAACTGTACCCTTTCCTGAGTCGGAACTTGACACTTCTGCTTTATTTTCACGATTATATTATCCGATCGTAGGGTCCTAAGGAAAAAAATCGACAAAAAATATTGATTATTTATAACTGAATGAAGACAGAAATATTTATTGTGGACAATGAGTGTTCTAATAGGATTTTACTCAATGATTTGAAGTAAATCTGGAGATAATGATTCCGATCACCGCCACCATATAAAACTGTCCCAACATTCCAAAAAAAGCAACCGTTAGTCTGGACATATCCGTAGTGGGATAAATGTCGCCAAATCCAATACTCGTCAGCGTGATAAAACTGAAATAAGACAACTCATTATAAATGGCCGGGAGATTTCCTTTGCTGATATTGCGGAATGAATCGGGATAATTCAACTCTATGGCAAGATATGAAAACAGCGCTACCATGCTGAGCAATAAATATCCGCAAAACGAACCAATGACTACATTAAACCTCACTTCCTTTGCCATGGTGATTTGTCTGAATACTTCTACTAAAATAAAAATATAAAACACGATATAAAATGCAACAAGAAAGGAGACAAACCAAAAGTTAGTCGAAAAATACAAAAAGCCAAATGGCATTAAAATCGCAATATTGCTGAAAACAATTCGTAAGCGTTTTACCCACAATTCCCTCTCTACAAAAATTCCAAAACTGGCCAACGCAATAATGATCATATTGATCGGCCACACGTATCGGATAAAAAAATCATTGCTCGGAAAGAAGATTTTGTCGAATATCAACAGTGTCAACGCCGCCAACAGAAATTCAAATCTGTAGGTGCTGAGTTTGCCGTGGATTCTTTCGCGTTTCATTTGATCAAGTCCTTTTTTCGTTAATTCATCTGCGAAGAACAGAATTTAAATTGGAATAAATGTTTTTTTTAAAGAAATATTTTGATCAATGTGGCATACAGGAATCAGGATCGCGCCTTGCGGAAGAAATCACTCATTCGTATTTTGGATGCAAAGTGGTTTTACAACCGGTTCTGTCTGACCTTGTCACTTAGAAAAATGAAGGCAGAAACTTATACTTTAGTTTTTACGAATGAATTCAGGTCAAAGCTGAGCCCGATCTGACTCGTCCCTCCGGCGAGATGGTACTTCGCATAACTGTAGTCGAATTTAAACTTGTATATTTTTAATCCCAGTCCAAATGACAAACCATTAAAAGCCCTGTAATCAGAGAGAGCCAAATCCCGCGCTCTCAAATGGTTATATCCAAGTCTCAACCAGAAATTTTCATTCTTTCCCATGCCTAACTCCCCTCCAAAGACCATATGGCGCAATGCATTTCCCGCCGCCTTTTCCAAAGCACTGGTTTCTTTTGTCTCACCGAGCAAATCCACGTTGCCATTCTCTGCAGGATCATCATATCGAATGTCCCATTGCTGCAAATCCGTAAGCGTGATGTGATAGGTAAAGGGCAGGTGCTTGAGCTTTTGTGCTATACCTAATTCAATTTTCATGGGTGTCTTAGCTTCCCTGTGATCAACATAGGGATCCAGCTGAGTTCCCGCATTGCGAAAAACCAAACCTAATGCCAATTTTTTGTCGGGATTGTAGTACCTCGCACCGGCATTGAAAAGAATCCCGGAAGAACTTGCATCACCTACTACTGAATAAATGTAGTGTATCTGTGCACCAAAGTTCAGCCTTTCGCGGTATGGCCTTGCAGCTGCCAGATAAATATCGGTTTCTTTGGCCTGAACCGTACCGCTCGTATTGCCGTAGATGTCAGTACGAGAAACATCACCGGAATTCAAAGCTTTGACACCACCTTGCAAAAAAGTATTCCATTTTTTCATCTTGTGTACATAGTTCACATGACTGTTTCTGATATCTGCAAAATAAAACTGGTGTTGAAATGAAAACTGGGTATGCACATCATCGCTGAGCAATGCGGGATTCGAAGCACTGGAGCTCGCATCCTTGCTTTGCCAGGCCGGAGCCGTACCACCCAGCGCATTCAACCTGGATGAGGCAGATAGATTGACAAATTCAAAAATGCCCTGACCTCCTGTTTGAGCTTTCAGAGTACAGGCACTGATCAATCCGGCAAGCAAGTAGCCTATAATGAGTCTTTTTTCCATAGCGTTTTACATATACCTTTTTTGCAATCCATTTTTTTCTCCAGGCTGCCTGTGCTATCATACATCAGTAGCTCACCTTCTTCGTCAGGCCCATCCAGAAAGCTGCCCTGAGCCTTTATTTTACCGTTTTCATAATATTCTGTAAAGGGACCATTTTCTGCATTGTCTTTCATGATTACTTTGTCCTTGACGGCTCCGGATGGATAGTATGATACCCACTCGCCCGACATCACATTGTTGACATAGATTCCCTCGACGCTGACTTGACCATTCTTGTGAAAAGCCTGGTATTTTCCCTCAAACAGATCTGCATTCCGCGTCTCTATAGAATAGATCGCTCCGTCCTCGTAAAGTTTGCGCGTACCCTGGAGTTTGCCATCGTGATATTCAGCAGCTTCTATTGGCCTGCCCTGCTCGTCAAACGATTCATACAAGCCATTTTTACCATTGCTGGTATCTCCCAAAACGGTGATGCGGTGCATGACCACACCTTTGTCGTTTTTGATCTCATATACTTTGTTCATCTTGCAGGCAGACAACGTGGCGAAGAGAATCATCAGACAGAGTTGTAAGTACTTCATGATCTGTCTATTTTAACTTGTCTGTTTGTTTTTTAATGCCAGCTCGATGTGAGCCAAATGATGAAGACCATGCCAGGCATATAAACTGGCTGATTCGAACAAACTGATATATCTGTCTTTGTCAGGATGATAGAAAGATCGCAGCAGGTCTTGCTCCGGTAGTGCCTGAAGGAAGGATACCCAGCGTTGATGCAAGGCTTTCAGCAAACTGATACTTACCTCAATATCGATTTCAAGGACGTCTTTGGTCTCCGACCAGAGATTTTCGTCGTAAGGGCTTATCCTTGGTTTATCTTCTGTAAAAGCAAGCTTGTGACGGATGTAAGCATTCATATGACTATCGGCACAGTGATGTACCACTTGTCGCACTTTCCAGGAGCCTTCTCGATAAGTGAGCGCTAAGTCAGTGGCTGTAAGATTCCGGCAAAGGTCTTGTAGGCTGTCTGGAAATTGCCGTATCTGCTCTATCCAGCCTTTAAATGACTCGAGCTGGGCGATATCAGGTTTGACCCATCTGCCGATTGGATATTTTAGACTTTCAATGACTTGTTGATTTGCTTCTGACATCGGATTAACATACTGTGAAAATAGCTTAACAATGCATTATAGAGAATTATTGTGACATCGTTGCAATTTTACGTCAAGTTAGCGTGTATTCAATTTTTTTCTATTTATAAACAAATTAAAACTAACAAAAATGAATTTAATCGATTTAGTAAAAGGTCAATTGACACCCGAATTGATGAATGCTGCTTCAGGATTTTTGGGAGAGTCTTCACAGGCAACTACAAAAGGATTTGATGCTGCTATCCCTTCAATTTTGGGTGGTATCCTCAACAATTCAAAAAATACCGGCGTAATGAGCCAGATCTGGGATTTGATCAATTCCAAAGACAATGATCCGGGACTTTTGAATAACCTAGGAGGTTTGTTCTCAGGTTCTTCTGCTGCTTCTTCAAACACAGGTATCGGCTCAACATTGTTGAACCTTCTTTTTGGAGGAAACAACAGCTCTATACTTGGTGCTTTGACGAGCTTTGCAGGTTTCAAAAACTCAGGCTCAGCAGGAAAACTTCTAAGCCTTGCTTCTCCATTCATTTTGGGATGGTTGAAGAAAAAAGTAACAAGCGAAGGCTTTGGTCTTAGCGGTCTTACTACTTGGTTAAGCGGAAACAAAAACGACATCATGTCAGCTATCCCTGGTAGTATGAATTCAGCTTTGGGATTCAGCAATCTTGGATCTACAAGCGGATCTACACACAAAGCAGCTTCTACTGCTTCTTATGACAACAACAACGGCGGTGGTGGCAGCAACTGGTGGATGTGGCTTTTGGGCTTACTCGCAGCTCTGGGATTATTGTGGTTCTTGATGAAAGGCTGTAACAAAACCAATATGGGAGAAAAAGTAAGCAATACTATGGAGAACGTTGCAAATACAGTGGATTCAGTTGCTATCAAAGCTGCTGCTGATGCTAAAGCTGCTGCTGATGCTGCTGCTGAAGCTGCAAAAAGCATGTACGTAGGATTGGATTCAACAGTACGCGCAAAATGGCTTGCTCTAGGTAACATGATGAAAGTAACTCTACCTGATGGCGTAGAAATGAATGTACCTGAGAAAGGAGTTGAGTATTCATTGATCAACTGGCTCAATGACGCTTCAAAAGTTGTTGACAAAACTACTTGGTTCAATTTCGACAGAATCTTATTTGAAACAGGTAAAACAACTTTGAACGAAGCTTCCAAAGAGCAAATCGCAAACATCGCAGCTGTATTGAAAGCATATCCAAATGTCAACATCAAAATTGGCGGTTATACTGACAATGTAGGTGATGCTGCTAAGAACAAAGCGCTTTCTGCTGCAAGAGCTAAAACTGTAATGTCTGCTCTGGTAGGACTTGGTATCGAGTCAAAGAGATTGGAGTCTGAAGGTTACGGTCAAGAGCATCCTGTTGCTTCAAACGACACTGCGGAAGGAAGAGAGTTGAACAGAAGAGTGGCTATCAGAGTCACAAAGAAATAATTTGACTTTCAGGTCAAAAGCCTGATCATAGAAAAAAGCGGGGACTGCGCACAATGCGCGTTCCCGCTTTTTCTTTAAATAGAACTGTGATTCGGATTATTTTTGCACATCATTATTTAAAGTAAAATACATTTGTCACAAAGCGAAATCATCCTCCATATCGAGCAGGTGGACCCTCTAGAACTCCTGGGAGAAAACAACAAAAAACTCAATCTGCTCCGCAAAGCATTCCCCGAAGTCACCATTACTTCACGTGGTTCACAACTCAAGTTGAGCGGCAGAAAAAAAGATACCCAGAGCGCCAAGGAGAAACTGGAGCTCATGGTGAGGATACTCAAGGAAAGTAAAGAGCTTCCCCTACAACTCGTAGAAGAATTGATGCATGGTGAAAGCCCTTATACCTCACGTATCATCAATGTGGATGGCCGTACAGTTCTCCTACATGGCCGCGACGGTAGGATGATTTATGCCAAAACCAGAAATCAGCTTGCTCTCGTAGAGGCAGTGGACCAAAATGATATTTGTTTTGTAATAGGACCTGCCGGTACAGGCAAAACCTATACTGCAGTAGCTCTGGCTGTGAGAGCCCTCAAAAACAAGCAAATCAAAAAAATTATACTCACGCGACCTGCGGTTGAAGCAGGAGAGTCTCTGGGCTTTTTACCCGGCGACCTCAAAGAGAAGATCGACCCATATCTGCGCCCATTGTACGACGCTCTTGATGATATGATCCCGGCAGAAAAACTCGCTCAGTTGATGGAATCTCGTGTGATTGAAATAGCTCCTCTGGCATTCATGAGAGGAAGGACCTTGGATCATGCTTTTATAATCCTCGACGAAGCACAAAACGCAACTCCACTACAGATTAAAATGTTTTTGACGAGGCTTGGCCCCAGTGCAAAAGCGATCATTACAGGAGACTTGACACAGATAGATCTGCCCTACCATCAGAAATCGGGACTCAACCAGGCGTCCAAACTTCTCCGCAATATAGATGGGATCACTACAGTGTACCTCACTCGAGAGGATGTCGTCAGACATCGACTCGTCAAAGAAATCCTGCGCGCATACGAAAATGACAGCAAGCATCCGGACGCCAAAGAAGAAGAATAGTCCACGACCTCTGGTGATGATTGATTACTTTTGATCCACAAATCTTTGTCTTATGATCGGCGATATATTTGAGGAATTGGAACTTCTGCGACATGAAGTTGAGGCCTGTTCGATTGAGGGAGAAAGCGGTGCAGAACAATTCAGACAGCTCTATCTGGGCAGTAAAAACAAGCTCAAACCTCTCTTTAGCCGGATTACAGAAGTAGAAGCTTCCAGGAAAAAGGAATTCGGTCAGAGGATCAACTCGATCAAGCAACTGGCAGAAGAACGCTTTGAAGCTGCTAAACAAAATGCCTCTACCTCAGGATCTAAGATGGATGTCTCAGCGCCGGATATGAGCTTGCCTGCACGAGACCTCAGCTCGGGTAGCAAACATCCGATTACCTTGGTGATGGATCGCATAGTCAGCATTTTTGGTCAGATTGGTTTTGAGGTAGCCGAAGACCGGGAAATAGAAGATGAATGGCACAATTTTACTGCGCTCAACACACCAGATGACCATCCTGCGAGAGACATGCAGGATACTTTTTATCTCAGAGACTTTACTTCACGACTTTTGCGAACACATACCTCCTCCGTACAGTCGCGCTTCATGACCAGTCACAAGCCACCAATACGCATACTGGCCCCCGGAAAAGTCTATCGCAATGAGACCATATCAGCCAGGTCTCACTGTCAATTCCATCAAGTAGAGGGCCTCTATATCGATCGCGCTGTTTCTATGGCAGATTTAAAACAGACTCTGCTTTATTTTGCCAAAGAAATGTTCGGTCCGGAAACGCGTATCAGGTTGAGACCTTCTTATTTTCCCTTTACCGAACCCTCAGCAGAAATGGACATCTATTGGGGATTGAAAGACGAAACGGATCATCGCATCACCAAAGGTACCGGGTGGCTAGAAATTCTGGGTTGTGGCATGGTGGATCCCGCCGTCATGTCCAATTGTGGCATCGATCCAACGGAATATAGCGGATTTGCATTTGGTATGGGCATAGAGCGCCAGGCAATGCTGCTTTACAAAATACCGGATATCAGATATTACTTTGAAAACGATCTTCGCTTTCTGAGACAGTTTTCATAAGAGTGAATGATTTGACCAACTTTAATAATTCAAGAAATTTAGAGTCCGGCTAGTATCTTTTAAATAGATCTCGAGGAGAATAAATCCGGATTTAGTCCTTGAAATCGTCGTGAAAATTAAACTGAAAAAAAAATAAAAACTTTTGATCTAACCGATTTTCGCAAGACAAAATTCATTTGAACGATTTCACTCGTTAATGTGGCATCCCGAGCAAAACTGATTCGATACTGTGATTGAGCATAAGTGAGTAAACTAGTGTTCTCTAATATTTCATTTTGATCGGTAATAAAGAATTCTGGTGCTGCTTTTTACCTCCTGCATCAAAAAATGATTGACACGAATCTATTATTGGCAATGCATTTGATTACGGAGTGAAATTCATTTACTTTAAAATCTTCATGTAAAAATTACGAGTTTATAAACACCAAATTAAATTTAGAGTAACAATTCTTTTCTTTTTTCTTACAACACAGGAGACACATTGAAAAAAAAATATGTATAAAATCTGAATTTTACAACTAAATACAAAACATAGAAAGATTTTATCCAAAAAATACTTATTGTGAGTTATTTGCCAAATACTTTTACGATGATACATTTGTTCACCTTAATTAATTATTTTATTATGATAACAACAAAATCTGAAAAATGCTTCCTGCCATCATGCTCGGTATAGCCGGTTAATTAATACCTATGATCACTCTTATGTATTGAGAAGACTGGCTTTTTATACCTTAAATAACTCCAATTAACATATTTGTTAACCTTTAAATTATTATTCATGAAAACTTATCAAATCAAACGATACTATCGTTTGATATCAGCTATTTCACTTTTATTGATTTCGTTTATCCAATATTCGTTTGGGCAACCTTTTGTAAAAAAATCAACTCTTTCTTTTGAGTCGGGTTTAAATCACGGCGAGTCAGAGGATTGGATATTCTCACTTTGTCCGAGTGTTGATTGTATTCATGTTTATTTCGCGGGATACACAGTATTTCAAGACGTAAATGACCTTTGTCCGGATCCAAAATACGAACCAAGACTTGCGATAGTTGGTAAGTACAATAATATTACCAATAAATTGGTTTGGGAACGAGAATACTACGTGGATTATGGATATGGCGAATTTATTAATATTTTCGAATCTGGTGACAATATTGTAGCAACTGGAGGCGAAAGATCTAATCCATGCAGTGGCCCGAACAATTCTTTGATTCTTGTTGCAGATAAAACTACTGGAAATCCAAGGCCCGGCTATCCCAAACATCTCATCCACAATATCAATGGCCTTGAAAATGCCAACTTACGCTATGGCCCTTTGACCCAAGTGGGAAATACGAATGTCATGTTCGGTACCGGATATGTAAATAATCCAAATGGTGGGTGGAATTCTGTCATCGTTAACACTGACGAAAATGGAAATATTATACCTTTCAATAACGATCCGAATAATACGGGATATTTTATTGGTCCGGCAAATACTGACATCCGCAGGATGATAAAAGTCACAGGTCATCCCGATATTAAGTATGCATACATTGGTTATACAAGTGATAATCCCGTTAAGGACTGTCTGATCGGATTTTTGGACATCAATGGAAAATCAATGCCAAATTTTCCAATGCAGGTGTTTTCTGAAAGCAGTTTAGTAGCCGCCGGTAAATACACAGATCTACCCGGCGATGAACCTATTTGTACCGGAATTCCGGTTTCAACTTATGAGAATGAAAATGAGGAAGCCTGGGATATACTCCAGGATGGTGAAAATCTATTTATTACCTGCAGATTTGATTATTTCTTTGATCCTGAAGTAAATTCCGGAGATAATTGTAGTGAATATAGCAATCTTCATAGATATGAATACTCTGATATTGCCTTAGTGAAATATTCATTATCTGCTCAAGGTGGTGGCATCACCCAAGCTGTAAATGTCGGAGTCGCTGAGGCCCCTGAATACTGGCCCGATATGGAATTGATCGACGGGAGGATCGTTATTTTAGGGGCAAAAACGACGACTATTCCCAATAGTACCGATGTCTTATCCTCAGGGACTTTAACGTCATTTAACACCAATCTGGGTGATAAGAAATTTGGGACTTTTAATGACGATTGGAATATTAATTGTTCATTCGATATCACCTCAAATTGCGATGGCGATATACTTGTAGGTGGAAATAATGAGTTACATGATGAAGATTATTATGTGTACAAGCTGAACAATAACTGCCAATCAAAAACAAGTTTCAATGGTCAAAATGATATCACGAGCAATGTTTCAATCAATAATATTGCAACGTGGTCTAGTTCCAGAAAAGTAAATGCGACAGTGATCGTCAAAGCAGGTGGTGAATTGACCATAGGGCCCGGAGCTGTGATAGAATTTGCTGCAAGTTGGGACCAAATTGATTTTGATATTTTAAATAAAAATTTGCCTTCTGAGAATGTTGCAATCCCTAAAATTCAGGTACAACCCGGTGGTAAATTAATCTTAAATCAATGCACACTACGCGGATTGTCATCTTGTCCTTTAAATGGAATGTGGGATGGTATCGAATTGCAATCTGGAGGAGAGGTAGTCATGAATGGAGCCACTATCATGGATGCCAAGTATGGAATTATGGCAGACAAAAGCGTCTATGACCAATCCGGACGTATTCGACCATCTGAAACCATGGGTGGAGCTTTGATTACTTCCACAAACAGCCATTTTGAAAATTGTTTTCGTGGAGTTCACTTTGCAAAATGCGCTCAGAATACATCGCATTTTACAAACACAGAATTTCTGTGCAACAGTCTGCTCAAGGATCCTTCATATCGGTTCTTTGCTACTGATCAGTACGCTAATGCCATTTCCACTGTAAGAGGGACGGAGGCTTTTATTTATTCTAGCGGTGTAGATCAATCTTCGATAGAATTTGGATCTTGCAGTTTTACGAATTCAACAAATTTGTACGCACCTTACCGCGGTGATGGTATCCGGGTATTCAATACTGCTTTCAAAATAGGCAACAGTACATTCACCAATCTCTATCAAGGACTGTATGTATCGAATAGCTTGCTTAAAATGCAAGGAATAAAAGTGGATGGTTCAAATGTATTTACCGGAAATTATATTGGCGTGAGGATGAGCGGTGGCACCGAAAATCGGATTCAGAATATGAATTCATTTACCTCAAAGGGCCATTATACCAGTAATCAACTCTTACAAATCGTGCAATGGAATCGTGGTATAGGCGTATATAATCTGGCATCTACTCGAATCAAAATCGCAGATCAGAATAGCTTTACTTCGATCAATACCAATCAAAGCTTGAAAGATTATGGCATCTACAGCCTTGGTACGACGGATGCTCCAAGTCTTCACAAGAAAAACAATTTTACAGATTTGTGGGAAGGAGAGAAGACGACGGGTAAGAACAAAGGATTATCTCTCAATTGTAACAGCTTCACACAGCAGACCAGAGCCTGGAATCTGGCCGGTGAGGTGAAGGACCAGGGATTGTGTTTATCAAGCCAACCGGAAATTTCTTACACTCCTGACAATACTTTCAACGACGGCGCCATGCAGTATGTGCCCATCAATCATATAGCGAACGCAGCCAATGACATGAAGTATTATTTGAAGGATGCATTACAATCTGGAAGGCCAATTTACAATACCGCTCCACCGAAGGTGACCACACCTACTTGTTGGGTAAATGGAATACAGGAGGGTTGTATGTTTGACCCGATGCTCGGACCCGGAAACGTAAATTATTACCAATCCATGTACGATGGCTTGCCGAATGGAGACCTCAAGTATTGGCTGGGCAATGACCTCGCGCGCTATTACTCAGATGCCGGCTTAGTCAGTCAATACGTGAATATTATCTCTAACCTGCCGCAGGATGGCAATCGCATCACTTATGCCCTGTATCAGTTGAGGAATGGGGACGCACAGGGAGCTAACAATACTGTGAACTCACTGTCAGCTTCCAATCCTGACAATGTCGATTTTGGCCTCGTATTCCAGATATTGCTTGCTCACAGCAACCCTCAGAATGGATTGTCACAATTGAACACCACCGAGATCAATACTTTGGTGAATCTCTCTGACCATGAGAATCAGGCTGCTGCAATAGCCCAGGACATCTTGGGTCAGTATTACGATTATATTTTCCCGGTATGGGTAGATGAGACGGTTCACACTTATGGCACAGAGGGTAAAAAATCGAGCCAAAACATGAAAGAATCTTCGATAGTTGGCCTGAATAATCCTGTCGCAGACCATTTGGAGTTTACTCTCACAAACTCTTCTGATGGCCAAAATAATTTGACATTAACTATACACAATGTCGAAGGCAGGCTTCTGTTGACGCGCGATTTTCTGTACGGGCATGATAAAGTATCGCAGAATGTCACATCACTCACACCCGGATTTTATCTCCTGAGCCTGAGTCGAGATGGGAAGGTCTTTGACTCCAGGTTATTTGAAAAATTATAATCTATATTGTGAATTTGTTATATTTTGGTGCAGCATTGCTCGCTGCACCAAATTATTAATTTATGCAGCATGAAAATTAATTACAACAACATGAAAAAATACCTGATACTATTCTTACTCTTCCTGATTCAGATTGAATGTATAGCGCAGTATTCTCGTGTGTACGAATCCTATAGAAAGAATATCAACCGGATAGCAGAGGGGATTGGAACTGACATCATAGAAGATGAACAGGGTAAGGCTTATTTTGGATCTGTTGCCTGGAGTTTGGACCCAAAACAATTATATAGTTATACGTTTTTATCTAAAGTAGATAAAGAGGGTCAGGTTGAATGGGCTAAGCCAATATCTGATACAGTACTCGAACCAAGCACCCCTCGCTTGATGGCCAAACTCAGAGATGGCAGGTATATCGTAGGGGGCAGTATTGTCCAAGATAGTATGACAGAGCTACAAAACTGGTTGGCATTTTTTGACGGAGATTTCAACAAACTGGATGAAAAGATTTATCCGGTAGAATACGACGCCAACAACCTCTGGAGTTTTCATCAACACAGCGACGGCGACCTGATATTTTGCGGCCTTTCCGGCAAGTATTACAATCAACCCGGAGGAGGCCTTGGATGGGGCAGAGCATTCATACTTTGCACGGATAGCCTCGGAGAGAAGAAATGGTATCGCGAGTTTGATAATACAGTTCTTCCGTTTGATCTGTACAGTTTTTATCATGTCACCGAAGATCACCTGGGTAATCTTTATGTATGTGGACAAAACTTCAGAAATGATCTGGATTGGAATGCGCTGTATGCAAAGTTTACTGCTGATGGTAGATTAATATGGTTTAAAGAGATAGACTCACCGGGATTTGCTGATCGATATATGTACATTCAGGAAAGACCTGACGGCAATCTGATCTTATTGGGAAGCAGCTTTGATTTTCAGACGGATACTGCTGCGATATTGTATAGTATCATCGATACATCAGGAAAAATTATTCATGAATTTAAAGATACTCGAAATTATGAACAAATAGAATATTGGCGATGTAAGCCTACCCTGGATGGAAATATCATATGCGCAGGGGATATGCAAAGAACCGGAGATATTTTGGATGATGATTTGAGAAATGGATTTGCACACAAACTCAATATGGATGGGAAGATATTGTGGGAGCAGGAATACAGTGCAGTGGACAGCCTGGTAGAGTTGTTTTTCAATCTCGGCCTCTCTCGGGATGGTGGATTTTATTTTGGAGGCATCAGTTGGCTACCTGAGATTTATGAAAGCAGAAACTGGTTGGTACGGGTGGACAGCAACGGCTGCCTGATCCCGGGCTGCAATCCTGTAGGTATCACAGAAAAAGAATCCTATCCGGAACACTATGTCCTGGCACCGAATCCCACACAGGAAGACCTCTATGTGTACAGCAATGAGTACCACTACAAAGCATCCGAGATCTCCATATTCAATGAATGGGGGACACAGGTTTACAGCTCGCGCATAGAGACGGCATACAAGCACAAGATCAATCTGAGCCAATTCAGTGCAGGCATATATTACTATGTCATCCATCGCGCCAATCAAAAACTACAGTCGGGTAGATTTGTAAAGATTTAATGGCCGGGTTGGATACTTGATCGACCTACTTGCAGGATAGCAGGTGGAAAGAGTGATCAATTATCGGATAAATTAATTTATTTTTATTCCGGTTTTGATCATCTACCCCAATTCTAAATCCAAAGAGTTTGGACTAAAATAATCCTCATTCCAACAAGCAACAACATGAAAAAATACCTGATATTATTCTTACTCTTCCTGATTCAGATTGAATGTATAGCACAGTATTCTCGTGTGTACGAATCCTATAGAAAAAATATCAACCGGATAGCCGAAGGAATATTTTCTGACATCATAGAAGATGAACAGGGTAAAGCCTATTTTGGATCTGTTGCCTGGAGTTTGGACCCAAAGCAGACATTCAATTACACATTTGTGAGCAAACTGGATCGACTAGGAAATGTGGAGTGGGCCAAGCCGATTTCTGATACAGTTCAAGAGCCCTCCATTCCTCGCCTGATGGCGCAACTCAGAGATGGCAGGTATATCGTAGGGGGGAGTATTGTACAGGACAGTTTTACTTCAAATCAAAACTGGTTGGCATTTTTTGACGGAGATTTCAACAAACTGGATGAAAAGATTTATCCGGTAGAATACGACGCCAACGACCTCTGGAGTTTTCATCAACACAGCGATGGTGACCTGATATTTTGCGGCCTTTCCGGCAAATATTACAGGGAATTTGGAGGTGGCCTTGGATGGGGCAGAGCATTCATACTTTGCACGGATAGCCTCGGAGAGAAGAAATGGTATCACGAGTTTGATAATACAGTTCTTCCATTTGATCTGTACAGTTTTTATCATGTCACCGAAGATCACCTGGGTAATCTTTATGTATGCGGACAAAACTTCAGAAATGATCGGGATTGGAATGCGTTGTATGCAAAGTTTACTGCTGATGGTAGATTAATATGGTTTAAAGAGATAGACTCACCGGGATTTGCTGATCGATATACGTACATTCAGGAAAGACCTGACGGCAATCTGATCTTATTGGGAAGCAGCTATGATTATCAGACGGATTCAGTAGCGATATTGTATAGTATCATCGATACATCAGGAAAAATTATTCATGAATTTAAAGATACTCGAAATTACGAGTCAATAGGATATTGGCGATGTAAACCTACCCTGGATGGAAATATCATATGCGCAGGGGATATGCAAAGAACCGGAGATATTTTGGATGATGATTTGAGAAATGGAATGGCACACAAACTCAATATGGATGGGAAGATATTGTGGGAGCAGGAATACAGTGCAGTGGACAGCCTGGTAGAGTTGTTTTTTAACCTCGGCCTCTCTCGGGATGGTGGATTTTATTTTGGAGGCATCAGTTGGCTACCTGAGATTTATGAAAGCAGAAACTGGTTGGTACGGGTGGACAGCAACGGCTGCCTGATCCCGGGCTGCAATCCTGTAGGTATCACAGAAAAAGAATCCTATCCGGAACACTATGTCCTGGCACCGAATCCCACACAGGAAGACCTCTATGTGTACAGCAATGAGTACCACTACAAAGCATCCGAGATCTCCATTTTCAATGAATGGGGGACACAGGTTTACAGCTCGCGCATAGAGACTGCATACAAGCACAAGATCAATCTGAGCCAATTCAGTGCGGGCATATATTACTATGTCATCCATCGCGCCAATCAAAAACTACAGTCGGGCAGATTTGTAAAGATTTAATAGCCGGGTTGGATACTAGACCGACCTACTTGCAGGATATCAGGTGGAAAGAGTGATCAATTATCGGATAAATTAATTTATTTTTATTCCGGTTTTGATCATCTACCCCAATTCTAAATCCAAAGAGTTTGGATTAAAATAATACTCATTCCAACAATCAACAAAATGAAAAATTACCTGATAGTATTCTTACTCTTCCTGATTCAGATTGAATGTATAGCGCAGTATTCTCGTGTGTACGAATCCTATAGAAAAAATATCAGTAGAATCGTAGAAGGAATAGATACAGATATTATTGAAGATGAACAGGGTAAAGCCTATTTTGGATCTATAGCCTGGAGTTTGGACCCAAAGCAGACTTTCAATTACACATTTGTGAGCAAACTGGATCAAAGAGGAAATGTGGAGTGGGCCAAGCCGATTTCTGATACAGTGCAGGAGCCGAGTACTCCACGTTTGATGGCTCAACTCAGAGATGGCAGATATATCGTAGCTGGACGTATTGTGCAGGACAGTTTTACTTCAAATCAAAACTGGTTGGCATTTTTTGACGGAGATTTCAACAAACTGGATGAAAAGATTTATCCGGTAGAATACGACGCCAACGACCTCTGGAGTTTTCATCAACACAGCGACGGCGACCTGATATTTTGCGGCCTTTCGGGCAAATATTACAGGGAATTTGCAGGTGGCCTTGGATGGGGCAGAGCATTCATACTCTGCACGGATAGCCTCGGAGAGAAGAAATGGTATCGCGAGTTTTATGATACTTCCCGACCCAGAGATCTACACTGGTTTAGCCACGTTACGGAAGATCATCTGGGCAATATTTATGTCTGTGGATTTAATTCCAAAGCAGCCGTCACAGGCAATCGATTGATTGTAAAATTAAACAAAGAAGGAACTGTATTATGGTATAAGGAAATTGCTTCACCGGGATTTGCTGATCGGTATATGTACATTCAGGAAAGACCTGACGGCAATCTGATCTTATTGGGAAGCAGCTTTGATTTTCAGACGGATACTGCTGCGATATTGTATAGTATCATCGATACGTCAGGAAAAATTATTCATGAATTTAAAGATACTCGAAATTACGAACAAATTGAATATTGGCGATGTAAGCCTACCCTGGATGGAAATATCATATGTGCAGGGGATATGCAAAGAACCGGAGATATTTTTGATGATGATTTGAGAAATGGAATGGCACATAAACTCAATATGGATGGGAAGATATTGTGGGAGCAGGAATACAGTGCAGTGGACAACCTGGTAGAGTTGTTTTTCAATCTCGGCCTCTCTCGGGATGGTGGATTTTATTTTGGAGGCATCAGTTGGCTACCTGAGATTTATGAAAGCAGAAACTGGTTGGTACGGGTGGACAGCAACGGCTGCCTGATCCCGGGCTGCAATCCTGTAGGCATCACAGAAAAAGAATCCTATCCGGAACACTATGTTCTGGCACCGAATCCCGCACAGGAAGACCTCTATGTGTACAGCAATGAGTACCACTACAAAGCATCCGAGATCTCCATATTCAATGAATGGGGGACACAGGTTTACAGCTCGCGCATAGAGACGGCATACAAGCACAAGATCAATCTGAGCCAATTCAGTGCGGGCATTTATTACTATGTCATCCATCGCGCCAATCAAAAACTACAGTCGGGTAGATTTGTAAAGATTTAATGGCCGGGTTGGATACTTGATCGACCTACTTGCAGGATAGCAGTAGGAAAGAGTGATCAATTATCGGATAAATTAATTTATTTTTATTCCGGTTTTGATCATCTACCCCAATTCTAAATCCAAAGAGTTTGGACTAAAATAATCCTCATTCCAACAAGCAACAACATGAAAAAATACCTGATCCTTTTGCGAATTCACATAGCTTTGTGGTCTCAGGATGGATATTAAAATATGAATTCTCACGCAAAAGAAATCAATCAATACCTTAGATCACTCAAACCGGATTGGAATGTAAACTTACCCCATTTTAATCAATTCACCATCGACAAAGAGACTCAAATTTTTCTTGTTCCACCTTCCAACGATGCCCTCGTTTATTGTGAATTGGTTTTTGTCAATGGCAGAATTTCTGAAAAAAAGAAAATGGCTAGCAGACTTACTGCCAACCAGCTTTTTGAAGGTTGTAATGGCATGGAGTCCAAAGAGCTTGCGGATTTCTTTGATTTTTATGGTGTCAATTATAGTATGCAGGCCGACCTCGATTTCAGCAGTTTATCCTTTAGCTGTCTGCACAAACACCTGGCCCAGGTTGTGGAAATGATGGTCCGCGTGCTGACAGAGCCCTCCTTTTCTGAAGAAAATCTTGAGAAAGGTAAAAAAGCGATCCGCTCTCAACTCAAACACCAATTAACCGAACCGGACTTTGTCTCTTATAGAGAATTTACAGCTCGGGTTTATGGCCCACAAAGCATGTACGGCTACAACTCATCAGTAGAATTTCTGGAAGCACTGACCGTGCAAGACCTTAAAACTTATCATAAAGAAAACTACACCGCAAAAAACCTGAAGGTGTTTTATTCAGGAAAAATGATGCCTCAGGGGTCAAAAGACTATTGGACCACCGTACTCAAGCCTTTCTTTTCTATAGAAGATACCCGAGGCCAATTTCGATACCAAATGGAAGTCGGAATTCATTCTGACCATCATTACTATATCCCTTCCAGCACACAGGTGAGCTTGAAAATGGGTAGAAGAATGTTTGAGAGATCTCATCCGGACTTTTACCATAGCTACCTTACCAATACTATTCTTGGCGATTATTTTGGCTCAAGATTGATGAAGTCGATACGCGAGGATTACGGACTTACCTATGATATTCATTCGACGCTGGACAGCCAGGCTTGGGATGGATGTTTTTACATCAGTGCCGAGATCAATGCCGGAAGCAAAATCCAGACGATAGAAAAAATTCACTCCGAACTCAACAAGTTGAGAAGGGAACCCATTTCTTCCAAGGAGCTCAACACCGTGAAAAACTATCTTCTAGGTCACATTCTCCGCCTCATGGATGGCTCCATCCAAACCGCAATTCTCATTAAAATATTAGTCCTTGAATACAAAGGAGTGTCCGCATTTAGACAGCTTCTAAGCGCTATTGAAACTGCCACTCCGGAAGATATTCTCCGGATATCAAATCAGTACCTGAATCCGGCCGAATTTTTTACCATCACTGCAGGTGCCGGGAAGTCAGCATGAGTGTCCTACAACACTTAGAATATCGCTAAAATTTGGCAATAATGCATTAATTTTGTGTCCTTTCCAGACATATCCCTCTTATTCTTGCAGATTGAGCAGCAATTTGGATTGATTTTTGTTGTGCAACTGCTACAAAATATAGGTCAAAGAAGCATTTTTAAAGAAAAAGATCAAGCCGTAGCCCTCGAATGAGTGCAAAAAGGCATTAACCGGACTATAAAATGAAATTATTCAATCTCTTTATGCAAGAATTGGCGGTAGACCTGGGTACTGCCAATACTCTGATTATTCAAGACGACAAAGTAGTGGTGGACGAACCGTCCATTGTAGCAATAGATAAGAAAACGGGGGAAATCCTCGCCGTAGGAAATAAAGCCATGCAAATGCATGAGAAAACTCACAAAAACATCGACACAATACGTCCACTCAAAGATGGTGTAATCGCAGACTTCCAGGCCGCCGAAAGTATGATTCAAGGCATGATCAATATGATCGGCAACAAAAGACGCTTTTTCACTCACCTCAAAATGGTAATCTGCATCCCGTCAGGGATCACGGAAGTGGAAAAAAGAGCCGTGTTTGACTCCGCTGACCACGTAGATTCCAAAGAGACTTATCTGATCCATGAACCCATGGCTGCCGCATTAGGTATTGGCCTTGATGTCGAAGAACCGATCGGGAATATGGTAATCGACATTGGTGGAGGTACCACAGAGATCGCAGTAATTGCATTGTCAGGTATTGTATGCGACCAATCTATTCGCGTTGCCGGGGACGAATTTACCGAAGACATCATAGACTATATGCGCAGAGAGCACAATATGCTCATCGGTGAAAGAACTGCAGAAAAAATTAAAATAAACATCGGGGCAGCAACAAAAAATCTGGACATCATTCCGGAACCCTATCCGGTCAATGGCCGGGATCTGATGACTGGTATCCCGCGACAGATCGTGGTGAGATACGAAGAGACCGCAGAAGCTCTGGATAAGTCTATCATGAAGATAGAAGAAGCCGTGCTCAAAGCCCTGGAAATTACTCCTCCTGAACTCTCTTCAGATATTTATAGAACTGGGCTGTATCTCACAGGCGGCGGGGCTTTGCTCAAAGGATTGGACAAGCGGCTTTCTCTCAAGACAAAACTACCTGTCATCGTAGCAGACGACCCACTCAGAGCGGTCGTCAGAGGTACAGGTATCGCATTGAAAAACACAGATCGCTTTTCCTTCCTTATCGATCGAAAAAGCATCTGATCTGATCATCCGCGTTAGCTTGTAGATCATGTTCAGGGTATTTAGGCTTCTCGTTCAAAATGGTTCTTTCCTGCTGTTCGTATGCCTTCAGCTTTACTGCCTGTATTTGATCGTACAATATAACAAAAATCAAAACCAGGTTTATTTATATTCCAAACAAAAATGGGCCCTCACTATCCAGGACAAATATCAGTCTGTCATCAACTATCTCAACCTCACACAAAAGAATGCAGAAGTAGCAGCTGAAAATGCTCGATTGCTGGAAAAACATTTTTTACAATACGAACAGTCCCGATATACAGGATTGGACTCAACATCGCAACTGATCAATTTATATAAAGTAATCCCGGCAGTTGTAATCAACAATTCCGTGACAAAAGTTAACAATACAATCACCATCAATAAAGGTGGTGAGAACGGTATCGAACCCGGTATGGGCGTTGTCACTGCAAAAGGTGTGCTTGGAATCGTTACAGATACTACCAGACATTATTCTCTGGTTATGTCTTTACTCCACACCAAATCGAAAATCAGTGCCAAGCTTCAACGTACTCAATTTCCAGGTACCTTGGTTTGGAAAGGTTTCCACCCTGAACAATTACACCTGGAAGACGTACAAAAATATGCAGACGTCAAAGCTCATGATACGATTGTCACCAGCGGTTATAGTTTAGTTTTTCCGGAAGGATTGCCTATCGGAAGAGTAGAAGCATTTGAAATCCCCCAAGGCGCGTTTACTTATTCGATACAAGTGTCCTTGTTTCAAAATTTAAATACAATTGAGCAAGTCTATGTGATCGGTCACAACTACAAAAACGAAAAGGACCAATTGGAAAAACAAGCAGAAAAGTATGAATAGGATTTACGTCATACATGCAGTTCGCATCATTGTGCTGAGCCTCATTCAGGTGCTTGTGTTGCGCAATGTTCCGATGTCCTCTTCTGCAGGTCAGTACATATTCATCATTATTTATCCGGTAGGATTGCTTTTACTACCCATTGCCTTACCACAATTTTTTGCTTTAATGATCGCCTTCCTGGCAGGCACTTTTGTCGATATATTTTATCAATCGCCCGGTGTACATGCCGGAGCTTGCTTGTGGATGGTATTTATGCGCCCCTGGATACTCAAGTATTTTGAACCGAAATCCGGCTACTCTTCTTCTCAAAATCCTACAGGTGAGTCTTTGGGTATTTTCTGGTTTATGCGTTATGTGTCTGTATTGATGTTTGTGTTTTTCTTCAGTTATTTCGTACTGGAGGTATTTACCTTTGTATATATGGGAGAGATTTTATTGAAAGCAATATTGAGTTTTTCTGTATCTCTGTTTTTTATTTTCGTTTTACAAATATTGATCAACCCTAAATATTGATCTTGGATGTCAACATCAATAGCCACAACAAAATTTCGAATAATTGATTCGATTATCATTGGGATCGGATTCATCATGATTTTGTTGTTGTCCAAGCTGCAGTTGTTCGATCCTTTTTATTCTGCAAAAGCAAACACCACAACTTTAAATCAAAATACCATATATCCTTCGAGAGGTTTATTTTATGACAGAAATGGAAAATTGTTGGTCATCAATTATCCTACCTATGATATTTATACGGTTTTCAACAACATCAGTCCTCAAATGGACACTGCTAAATTTTGTAGATTGCTGAATATCACCCTTGACAAATTCCTGGAAAATCTCAAAAAAGACTGGACCACTGGAAAGTTCTCTAAGTCCATACCATTCGTATTTGCCAAAAATGTCGATGCCAGAACCTTTCTGCAATTTCAGGAGAACATGTTTCAGTTTCCCGGATTTACCGCAGCTCTCCGTTCTATCAGAGAATACCCGATTGCAAGTGGTGCAAATTTTTTAGGATACACTTCAGAGGTAACCCAACGCGATATCGACCAATCTGATGGTGAATACAAGCCGGGGGATTACATCGGTGTCGCTGGTGTAGAAAAAAAATACGAAGAATCGATCAAAGGCGAAAAAGGTGTTCACTTTGTGTTAAAGGATAATTTAGGCCGGGAAGTGGGACCATTTGAAAATGGAAAACTGGACAAAAACGCCACTGCAGGTGCGGATCTTGCTCTCAGTATTGACATAGACTTACAGAAATACGGAGAAAAACTCTTGGAGCATAAGGTCGGCAGTATCGTGGCCATTGAACCTTCAACAGGTGAGATACTTTGTCTGGTTACCTCTCCCACTTTTGATCCAAATTTACTCTCCATCAACCCGGATAGAGGCCATGCTTTTGCTGACTTGCTGAGAGACTCCCTCAAACCACTATTTGATCGGTCATCTGCCGCAAAATATCCGCCGGGATCTATATTTAAACCTGTTATGGCTCTGATAGCCTTACAGGAAGGCATTTTGACAGAAAACACAGCTCACGCTTGTCATGGAGGATATTTTTATAAATCGGTAAAGGTGGGTTGTCACATACATCCTGCTCCATACAATGTACCCACCGCTTTGCAACATTCTTGCAACGCCTACTTCATTGAGACATTCAGAGATTTTATTGACAAAGATGGATTCAACAAACCCGGAGGTAGGATGGATCTTCTGGTGAGGTATCTTCAAGCCTTTGGACTCGGCAAACCTCTCTATTCCGATGTGTCCGGAGAAAGTCCGGGATTTATTCCTACCTCAGACTTTTTCACCAGGAGATACAAAACAGACCAGTGGAGATCAACCTATATCATGTCTTTGGGCATAGGGCAGGGTGAATTTCAATTGACAACCTTGCAGATGGCTAATCTGGCTTGTATTATGGCCAACAGAGGCAGCTATATCACACCTCATCTACTCCGCGGTACCATAGACAATTCTTCCAAAGAGATCCTTCCACAGAGTTATGAAAGAATAAAAGTTCCGGTAGATCAAAAATATTTCAATCCCGTCATCGAAGGCATGGAGCTTGCAGTCAAAAGCGGTACTGCCACGCTTGCTTACAATGACAAACTGAGCATCTGTGGCAAGACAGGTACCTCTGAAAATCCTCATGGAGAAGACCACTCAGTATTTTTTGCATTTGCTCCAAAATACAATCCCAAAATTGCCATCGCTGTTTATGTCGAAAATGCAGGATGGGGTGGTGCTGTAGCTGCGCCTATCGCTTCTCTCATGATCGAAAAATATGTCACCGACAGCATCGCCAGACCCTCCCTGGAAAAATATATCATTGAAAAAAATCTGGTGAACCCTCGACCCAAAATCTCTAAACAGCCCATCGATACCAGCCTGCAAATTCCTCTGGAGTAAAATCATATATGCCTTTGGCTGATTTCTCCAAATTCAATTTAAGTTTTTTTTAACCAAAGCAAAGAAACGATGGTGAATCAATTGTCGTTTATTAATCAAAGTTTGGTATAAAGTTTTGGCTTCGTTATAAAATCGGGATATGTTTTCCCTACAGGGATTAGGGAGGGTCATCTGAAAAAACTCAGATGACCTTTTTTTTTGCACCAATTTCAAAACCATGATTCAGCTGATGATATCGGAGCAATATTCAAAAATGACTTATTTCTCTAAAAAAAACCGGCGAACCCTAAAGTTCGCCAGTATGGATATGTGGGATAAATAAAACCTTGCCTAAGGGCACGTCCTGTTAATCTTCGGATGATGACTCACCGTTACCGATTTTCACAGCCTTGGATGCGGACAATTTTGCCCTGATTTTGTCTTCTATTTCTCTTGACATTTCCGGATTGTCTTCCAGAAACTGTTTTGCAGCGTCCCTTCCCTGTGCGATTTTTGTACCTTCATACGCGTACCAACTACCCGATTTGTTGAGGACATTGAGTTCTGAGCCTAAATCTACGATCTCTCCTGTTTTAGAAATTCCGTGACCGTACTCGATATCAAATTCTGCTACCCTGAATGGTGGTGCGAGTTTGTTTTTGACCACTTTGACTTTTACGCGATTCCCGGTGATATTTCCGTCTTTGTCTTTGATAGCGTTGCCACTGCGGCGTATGTCCAACCTCTGAGAGGCATAAAACTTGAGCGCATTGCCACCGGTAGTTGTCTCCGGATTCCCGAACATCACACCTATTTTCTCCCTCAGCTGATTGATAAATATACAGCAGCATCCAGTCTTACTCAAGGTACCGGTAAGCTTTCGCAAAGCCTGAGACATCAATCTCGCCTGAAGACCCATCTTAGAGTCTCCCATCTCACCTTCAATTTCACTTTTGGGAACCAATGCAGCGACAGAATCTATAACAATGATGTCGATGGCTCCTGAGCGAATGAGGTTCTCAGCTATTTCCAACGCCTGTTCCCCATTATCCGGTTGTGATATCAACAGATTTTCCGTATCCACTCCCAGACCTTCAGCATAACTTCTGTCAAATGCATGTTCTGCATCAATGAATGCTGCAATGCCTCCTTTCTTTTGGCATTCTGCAATGGCATGAATGGCAAGAGTTGTTTTTCCGGAGCTCTCAGGGCCATATATCTCAATCACACGACCCTTTGGAAATCCACTTACGCCCAATGCAATATCAAGACCTATGCTGCCAGAACTGATTACGTCAACCTCATCAAGAAGTGGTTTATCGCCAAGCTTCATGATAGATCCTTTGCCATATGTCTTCTCCAGACGATCTACTGTGAGTTGCAGGGCTTTTAATTTCTCATCTTTCTCGCGTGACATATGTATTTTTTTTATATAAATGCGAAGGTAATAACTTCCCGGAATTGTCCTTTCATCTGCACTTATATTTTTAGGATTACTTTTACATATGGCCAGCGAAAATTAGCTTTACAACTTGATCACATATTTTATTCTGGTCATATTATTATCGTTTCAAATTTTCATCTCAATGTGGACTCAGATCAAAAAACTTATTCTCTATACGCTCACATTCCCATTGTTCTTCAGTTCATTCATAGAACTTTCCGGACAGATCACTTTCCCGGTAAATGATATCCGCGATCCGGAACACAGTCTCATCGTCCTCCGCAACTTGAATATTCATCAATCCTCTGATCGCACCGCTATCAAAGGTGATATTTTGATCGAAAACGGTATCATCCGCCAAATGAGTAGCATTCCAATCCAAATAGCCGGAGCTCAAATCATCGAATTAGATAGCATGCACATATATCCTTCCTTTATCGAACCTCTTTGCTCTTATGGGATTGGTGAACCTAAAACTACAGCTCCTTCTACCAACACCATGCTGAGTAGTCAGGAAGGTCCTTATTCGTGGAATGAGGCAATACGGACTACTGTCCATGCCGACGGAATGTTTAAAGTAAATGCTGACCAAGCAAAAATGTGGCGGGAAGCAGGATACTCTGTTGTAAATACGCACTATCCTGACGGAATCTCCAGAGGGAGCTCCTGCATAGTAAGTTTAGAGGAAAAAAATGAGCACCAAGTCATTCTCACTCCTGAAGCTTCCCATGTCTTGAGCTTGAACAAAGGTATGTCGTCACAGGAATACCCGGGCTCATTAATGGGCGCCATCGCTTTGATACGGCAGACTTATTACGATGGACAGCAGTATGTTAAAACAATTCTTCCCAAAGAATACAATCTAAGCCTGGTGGGGTGGAATTCACTTCAGCAAATGCCCCAAATCTTTATAGCTCAGGATAAACTGGATATCCTTCGTATTCAAAAGCTGGCTACAGAGTTCAACAAAAAATACTTTATAGTCGGGACTGGAGACGAATACCAGAGAGCTTCTGAAATCCAAAAGTCGAATGCCTCACTCATTCTGCCGATCAATTTTCCCAAAGCTTACACTCTGGATGGACCCTTTGACGCCAACCGCATCAATCTGGGGGATCTAAAGCACTGGGAAATGGCCCCTTACAATCCATCTATTCTAGCCTCATATCACATCCCTTTTGTGTTTACCAGCGCCGGCTTACAAAACAAATCCGATCTGGTAAAAAATATCAGATTAGCCATAAGCAAAGGACTTTCGCCCGAACTCGCTCTTTATGCGCTTACAGAAGGACCGGCTAGGATATTCGGCATATGGGACAAGGTAGGATCTCTCGATATTGGCAAACAAGCCAATTTTATCGTGACCACAGGTCCTCTTTTTGACGAGCAGACCAAAATCATCGAAAACTGGACCAGAGGCGACAGATATATTCTAAAACAACTGGAGAAAGAACCGGCAAGCTTTCCTTATAGCTTGATCATTGGCAACACACCATACGGAATTCATCTATTCAATCAGGACGGTAATTTGCGCGTAGAGTGTAAGACTCCCGACACCCTCACGCGTATCATCATGCGTGCTGACGGCAGCACCATTTCCGGTAGCTTGGTTAGTGCAGACAAAAAAAACTACCTGTTTACTTTGACCCAAAAAGATGGTCTTTGGTCAGGAACTGCACTTAGCCCGGAAGGGACTTGGGTACCCGCTAATATGTCCTTGGCTGCAGACATCCCTCTTCCTTCCCCCAAAGCCAAGCAAAATCCAAATAAAAAAGATAGTTTGACTGATTTATCTATTCCAAGACCATTTATGGCTTTTGGATGGAAAGAAAGACCTCAGCAATCCAATTTTCTTATAAAAAATGCAACGATCTGGACCTGTGAAAATACAGGTGTTCTGGAGAAGGCTGACATTGCCATTTCTTCAGGTAAAATCAAAGCTATAGGAAAAAACCTGAACCAGGCAGGCTACATTGTAATCGACGCAAGTGGCAAACACGTCTCTCCGGGAATTATTGACGAACACTCACACATTGCTATTTCGGGTGGAGTCAACGAATGTACCCAATCCAATACTGCAGAGGTGAGAATTGGCGACGTTGTAAATTCTGATGACATCAACATTTACCGTTTGCTTTCTGGTGGTGTGACCAGCTCACAACTATTGCATGGATCTTGTAATCCAATCGGTGGACAATCTGCACTGATCAAGTTGAAGTGGGGCTTTGCTCCTGAAGAAATGCAATACGGTGGTACAGATGGCTTTATCAAATTTGCTCTCGGTGAAAATGTCAAGCGTTCAGGATCACAGGCAAACAACCGTTATCCGGATTCTCGAATGGGTGTGGAGCAGGTCTATATTGACGCCTTTACCCGTGCCCAAGCTTACAAAGAGCAAAGGGCTAAAGATCCGAGCATGGTGAGAAAAGATTTGGAACTTGATGCTCTGACAGAAATTTTGGACAAAAAGAGATTTATCACCTGCCATTCTTACGTCCAAAGTGAAATCAATATGCTCATGCACGTGGCCACCAGGTTCGGTTTCAGAGTCAACACGTTCACCCACATCCTTGAAGGTTATAAAGTAGCGGACAAGATGAAAGCTCATGGAGCCGGAGCATCCTCATTTTCGGATTGGTGGGCTTATAAATTTGAGGTGTATGAGGCGATTCCTTACAATGGTGCTATCCTGCATAACGAGGGGGTAATCACTGCATTCAACTCAGATGATGCCGAAATGGCAAGAAGATTAAATCAGGAAGCCGCCAAAGCAGTCAAATATGGTGGAGTAAGCGAAACTGAAGCTTTGAAATTTGTGACTTTAAATCCGGCAAAACTGCTGCATATTGACAGCAGAACAGGTAGTCTACGAGAAGGGAAAGATGCTGATATTGTCATCTGGAGTGAAAACCCTCTTTCCGACTTTGCTGTAGCAGAAAAGACATTTGTAGATGGCATGTTGCTCTTTGACAGAGTTCAAGATAAAAGACTAAGAGAGGAAGTCAGGGCAGAGAGGGGCCGCTTGATTCAAAAATTACTGAAAGCAAAAGAAGAAGGCTCTCCTTCAGCCACATTTCAATCTAAAAAACAATTGTATTACCATTGTGATACGGTTGGAGACCAAGAAGAAGAATGATGCAAATCTGCATTTCCTGCCTTTTGTGAAGGATTGGTTACAATAGCGTGTTAAAGTAACTGATTTACTGCAGCCGAAATATCCTCGGCAACTTCCTTTGCATCTCTATTTCCATCTGTAATAAAAATATTCTCCTGAGATTTTAGAAGTTCAAATGCCTCAAAATACTTTTTACGCACCGCATTGAGATTCTCCATGTTTTCATACAATTCGATAGCGTCCCTGCTTTTTGTCAAGCGACTCATGCTGACCTCAGGATGAACATCTATATAAATATTGAGATCCGGTCTCAATAATTCAGCACTTTGAGCATTTGCAGCAATGACCCACTCCATGGACATATGTGCCCCATGATATGCATAAGAAGAAAAGTAATACCTGTCTGTGATTACCGTGAAACCTTCCTCCATTTTTTGCAGAATCCCATTTGTTTTATTCAACAAATGGTCCAACCTATCCGCTACAAACAATCCGGCTATCGTCCTGTGATCAGCCTCCATTTTATGATTGAATATGCTGCGTATCATCTGTCCTATAGGAGCATCTGTAGGCTCAAAAGTACAGTAAACTCGATGACCTGAACGCTCCAGATGTTCCTTCAGTCGATTTACCTGTGTGCTCTTACCACTACCATCTATCCCTTCGAAGGCAATAAATAAATTATTCTTCATCAAAATTTCTGCTTTGCCAAACCCTTAGTGAACATGTGATTTTATATCCTTATTCCAATTCACTCAAAAATCCCAAAGTTAGTCTTTCTAATTTGGAATTAAAATGTTTCCTAATATAATAAACTGCAGGTGCTCAAGAAAAAAAGGAATTTCTAATTGCTATAAAGAAAAACATGAAAACCCGATTTTTCTTTGAGATACTACATCACAGACAAATGAACGCCAATTCGGAAGCAAAATTTTAAAACTTATATTGCGACAGAATGGTTTCGCAATGTGAGAAGCGAGTGCATGATTTCAACCGATAATGTGGAAGTCTAGCAAAACTATGCTCCCATGTCAATTACTCCTATGAGAGTAAACTTGTGTTTTTTATATTTTTTTTTGGACCAATATTGGAGTACCCATTTGCAGCTCTCCAGAGCTCGTATAACAAATCTGTTCCTGCAAATTATTTGTTTTGTAATGCATGATTTGATTTTAAAATCATTTTGTTACACTCCAAAGCATAATCTGTTCCGACTAATTATAGCATCTCGGCTACACTTTCCCTTAATATTTTATTATTTTTTTACATATATATTGCCCTCCGACAAATAATTTTAATATAAAAGCCCCGGAACTAAATAAATGTATTTTGTTTTCTTTAGTCATTGCTTTTTCAATAATTTCCCCTTGCATATTTAATAATTCAAATGGAACATCTTTATCAAGACCACTAATACTAATATAATTATTTGTTGGATTAGGAAAAATCTGAATGGAATTATGATTTAGATTCTTTGTTTCTGTAGTGAGCCATGTACTATCACATGGATATGATTGAAAATTGATTACTTTATTTCCGGTTTCAAAGCATCTTAATTTTGTAACTAGGTTGCGTGGATCAAAAAATCCTTTTCCCAAATACAATTTAATATCAAAATAAGATGCTCCTATATTTTTATAAACAGGTACTACGATGTCATGCTGATAAGAGCCATTATTTGAGATTCGCAGTAGTTGCGTTGAAATCGTGTCCACGTTAATAATAGTATTGTAAAAAGAATCAATTTTTACATGAGCAGTTTTAGCACTATTAGTCCAGTGATCCCAATAATTGACTTCATAATCCGAATGTGTATTAAAATTGTAATGCATTTCAAAACTCCTCAATTCTGCATCCCAAAAATACATTTTATCATTTTCAAGGTACATAGAATCCTTATTATTTATCAAATAAATTTTCTTACCATTTCTCGATAAAGTATCGGTAATTTGAAATTTCAAAAAATTAACAAATGGTTGACTTGGATTACCGGAATCCTCTAGAGTTTCATAAGTCCACATAGATCCAATGGCCAAGTCTGGTTTAGGATTTGGCGCAGAAGGCTTAAGCCTAATAATTGTATCACATGGATATCCATCTAGACAACCCAATGAATCAACTCTGAGATGCCACACTTGGTTAGTTTGTACTTTATATGGATCTAATGCACTCAATTGCCAATTGCTATAAAATGCATCACCACAGGCTATGATATCTCCATTATCCAATTCCTCTGCCTTATTAAGATCAGAATATCTGTATTGTCCATAGACGTCAATATCTAATAATTCTTGAGGTAATTTATAGATACGCAACCATTTTATTTTCCCATTCGGAGACATGCGGCATATAAAACCATTCCATGCTGTGCTCAAGTCTCCTCCTGGAACTTTACTATCTCTAGTATCTCTTACCCTTCCTGTCGTCAGGATATCTCCATTTTTACATTCTTTTATTCGACTTGTTTTATAGTATCTTCCATCTATAAGTTGATTGTTAGGTAGCTCCACGCTCCATTCTAATTCCAATTTATTATTCAGTTTATTTACTGATCCAACAGTATAAGTATTTTGCTTTATTGGATGCTCACGGGTACAAAAATAATAATCTCCAGTTTTACTTACAAGCAAACTAACCCTGTTATTATTGTCGTCATTTTTACATTGGAAAGAATCTAACACATTGCCTTCTGTACTTATTTTAAGAATCTTAAATGTTGGTACTATATTAGATACACCAGCTGGGGCGCCACTATTCATAATAAATGCCATATTTCCATCCGGTGTACTTTGCAAATCATGAGCTAAATGTGCCCACTCTCCAAGAGTATATTTTATTGACCAACTGATTTGCAAGGAACTTGTGTCGATACAAGATAGGATAATCTTTGGTGCTATATTACTTGAATTAGGTAGTTCTTTAGCTAAAGTAAATATATTATTATAAATATTGAAAATACCAGTGCTATATAATTGTACATTTGAATTTGTTGAACTAATAATTGTCGAGTTTTGCTCTTCAAATTTATTGGTAAATTTACTAATAAAATATTGATTTGCCAAATTATCCCATCTCTTTGAAGTGATTAAGAATGAACTATTTCTAATTGTCGATATATTAAAATTATTAGCTAATCCAATATTTTCAAATTTGAAACTTTCGAGAATCTGACCCGCAAAATTAGTTTTCAAAATTTCTGTGCAATTTCTATTTCCCAAATCAAAAGAACAAAATTTTTCACAAAACAAATAATTAATTCCGTTATGTAAGGTAAAGTCAGAAAAAAAACTCCCTGCAACACTCGATTCGATATGATATAATTTTGAAAAAGTATTTTGGCCTAAAAGGCAATTAAAACTAACTAAACTTATTAATAAAATATGCTTCATAATATAAATGTATTTTTGATTATTAATTCAAATTATCCAATAAAAAAATTATAGCAGATGATCGTTGTCATCTGCTATAAAAAAAATCAAATTACTTTATACGGACTACTATCTTAGTATCCATAACTTTATTTTCGGATAGCAATCGAATAAAATAAATACCGGAAATCAAATGACTGCAGTCCAATACAATTCTACTTCCTTCCATATTAAATCCATTTGTTGGCATTCTGCTTCCCTGCAAATTATAGATAAAAATTTCCTTCGGCAAATCATCTACATCACATCTTAAAATATCATTCACAGGATTGGGAAAACAATTTGCCTCCTCTACTAATCCCTCTTTCTTTTTGCCCCAAGATTCCGCATCTTTTACTCCAATTGTTATATCCAATGTATCACAGCAAGACCATCTTTTGTCAAAGCGAATTGTATCAAGATCTTCATTGCTTATTATCCCAAAGCCATTGCATTTAATGGCATTCTGGCATAAGACTGTCTCTATTAAATTCCCACTACAGTCATAGAATTTAGTTTCCACAATTCTGGTATTGCAACCATCATCCCTACAACAAACCGTTTGAATGTAAATAAGTCTATTGCCTTTTACTTCTACAAAACCAGCTTCTGCATTTGCATATATACACATTTCATTTCCCATGCATTGAACAGTGTTCAAAGTATCTCTTATCCATGGGATACTATTAATATTACTCCATTCATCCCCTTTACAACTATTTCCACAAAGTTTAATGAATCGATTATAAAGCGGATTAGTCTCCATTATCTGATCCCCAAAAGGACAGAAGAAAATTATCTTCTCTGTAAAAGTATTCAAATAATTAGTACTAAAGTCAACTCTTCCTATCTGGAGTTTATGCAGTTTGCTGAGTTCATCAGGCAGTTCTCCAAAAATAAGATTATGGTCTAACTTTAACTCCTGTAATTCGGTGAGACTTCCCAAAAAAGGAGGAACGACCTCACTTACTATATTCTCCCCGAGGTCCATTACGGCAATATCTTTCCAGCTTTTCATTACAGGAGAAAATACACCCTCTATCATATTATTTCTGAGCTTAAGGTACTTTATAAAAGGTGTGTTTAAAGCTGGAATATTCCCTGTGATACCATTATTTGACAAATTTAACGTATCCAGTGTATTTAAATTTAATCCTGGAAGTTGTCCCCTCAATCCGTTGTTTTCTAAAACAATACTTTGGACACATCCTCCATTTGTTGCAGTAATACCATACCAACTGGAAATAGCTTGCCCGGGAATGAGCCAATTGTCTTTTCGATTCCAGTCGTCCCCATGAGTTCCATTATAAAGTTTGACCAACTCCAGACTATCGTTTTTTACGTCGCAGACCCTAACAGAAATGGTGTAACTCTCAAGTGTCAGTTCCGGTAATCTTAGGTTGCTTACTTTGACAAAATATCTGCCTGCATCTTTCAGCTGGATATCTGTGAAATTGTATGTGTTGGAACGGTTATTCTGCAATGGATCCATAGACCATGTAGGATTATCAATATTTTGCCATAAATATTTACTGTCAGTAAGCGATGAATCAATCTCCAGATTCACTTTAAGGTCACTCCCCGCTACTACATCGAAACTTGTATCCCGGTAAAACTTTCTTTGTGGAGAGTAGGTATAATTTGCTAATTTTCCAATATTGATTTTTAAAGGTTCACAAACAAAGTTGTTGCCATCAATTGATATACTTGCACTTCTTGGAAATTCAAAATCACCTACTGTACCACTTAAGTTATTATTCGATAAATATAATTGTTTTAATGTTGAAGGTAAAAAATCCGGTATAGGCCCTGTTAAATGATTATCAGATAAATTTAAATATTCCAGATTTGGCGCATTTAACTTTGGAATCACGCCTTCCAATCGATTATTCGATAGTTTCAGTTTAATCAAATTTGGAAAGTTAAATTCAGGGATCTCTCCGGTCAATTGATTAAGCGACAAATTCAAATACAAAACGCTCGTTGACTTAAAATTAGGTATTGATCCGGTCAATCGATTGTTTGACAAAGTCAATTCTTTTAAATTTGGTAGCTCAAATTCAGGTATTTCTCCGCTCAATTGATTATTTGATAGATTTAATTCAAATAATATATTTAGATTGAAGTCCGGTATATTTCCACTCAACTTGTTATCACTTAGATTCAAAACCCATAAATTTGGTAAATTGAAATTTGGAATACTCCCTGTAAGTTTATTATTATCTATTCTTAAATAACTTAATTTTAAAAACTTTAAATTAAGTATTTGGCCAATTAGCTGATTTTTATTGATTGTTAAAACTTCCAAATCTGGAAAATTAAAATCCGGTATTTCTCCACTCAACTGATTATATTCCAAGTACAAATTTTTTAATTTCGGCAAATTAAAATTTGGTATTTGACCCGATAATTTATTGTGAGCTAAGCCTAAAATTTCCAAATCTGGAAAATTAAAATCCGGTATTTCTCCACTCAACTGATTTATTGACAAATTCATTTCTATTAAATTTGGCAATTCAAGACGAGGAATCTCGCCTGCGAAATTGTTAGAAGTTAACCGGAAAATCTTTAAATCTGGAAAATTAAAATCCGGAATTTCTCCACTCAATTGATTGGAAGTCAAATCAATGATCGATAATTTTGGTGACTTAAATTCCGGTAATTGCCCAGTTAAATTATTGTACGACAAATCTAACTTATTCAGTTCAGGCAGGTCTAAGTCGGATACAAATCCACTCAATTTATTATTGTTTAATTCTAGAATTTTCAAGCGAGGCAAATTAAAGTCTGGAATTAAACCAGAGAGATTATTCTCGGAAAGAAGAAGCCAATTGAGCATTGGTAAATTTAATTCCGGTATTTGATTAATTAGACCATTATCGATCAAACCTATCTTGAATACGCACCCATTGGAATCCGTCTGTACTCCGTACCACTTATCATAGGAAGTTTTCAGATCCCATTTAATTTTCCAATTTGATCCTCCGGTGGATTGATACAATTTTACTAACTCCAGGGAGTCAGAAATTCTGTTGCATTGTGCCTTGACGCTGACAAAAATGAACAAAAAAAAAGAATACATGGCAAAGTGTACAATAGCCTTATTTCTCATATCTTCAGGTTGTTTGAGTACTCTATATGTGATCAAAAAAGCAGACATTTACATCTGCATGTTTCACAAAGCTAATTAAATATTTGAATTTTACAAAAAAAGCTTCAATTATCTTCTGTTCCTTAACTTAGAATTTTATTTAATCCCATTTTATTCAATATTTTAATCATTCATATTCTGATGATTTTCAGTTTTTAGGCCTCAATTGATCTAACCTTACCTTGAGATCAATCAAAATTCCAATAATCTCTGCTCATATTCTTTTTCTATCTTTACTCTTCATTTTTCTGCAAGGCTTTTTGTATGTTGAAATTATTCAAATTCAGGTTTCGGACTCTTCCGGTTTACAGTTTTACCAACTTTCTCCTGCTTTACTGTGCATTTGTCATTACCGCGTTTGCCCAAAACCAACCCGCAGCTCCGCAATCCAAGGATTTAGCAATCTCCCGAGGCAGAATCCATGTCGGAAACGGTTCTGTTATAGAATCCGGGTTAATTTTGGTTTCAAAAGGAAAAATAACATATTGCGGAGCTGACTTAAGCAAAAATTCAAGCGAAAGCATACAAATCGACGCAAGTGGCATGGATATCTATCCTGGCCTGATCGCTTGCAATACAAGCGTTGGGTTAAATGAAATCGAACAGGTGAAAGCCACTCATGATGCTTCGGAATTGGGCATGATGAATGCAAATGTCAGAAGTATTATCGCATACAATACTGATTCGAAAATTCAAGCTACTCTTCGAAGCAACGGAGTTTTGATCGCTGAAGTTGTACCTGAAGGAGGCAGAATCAGCGGCCAGTCTTCTGTAGTCCAACTCGATGCTTGGAATTGGGAAGATGCAGCCATCCGCCAAGACAATGCGATACACCTCAGATGGCCGAATATTTCACGTAAATTGACCGCCGGAGAGAATCCGCCAACGCCAAAACAAGATCCTTATAAGGTTCAACGCGACGAGCTTGACGATTTTTTTAATGCTGCAAAAGCATACTCGCAAGAAGTCACACACAATGAAATCAACCTCAGGTATGAGGCTATGAGTGGATTGTGGAATTGCTCAAAAAAACTTTTCGTCCATGTTTCTGAAGCACAAGCGATGCAAGATGTAGTGGTGTGGGCAGCTAATCATGGTATCACTCCAATCTTGGTGGGAGCCGAAGATGCCTAT
This sequence comes from Saprospiraceae bacterium, assembly GCA_016710235.1. NCBI lineage: Bacteria > Pseudomonadati > Bacteroidota > Saprospiria > Saprospirales > Saprospiraceae > Saprospiraceae bacterium. Next base: position 1,158,676 of record JADJLG010000001.1, on the reverse strand, counting down.
TTGTTGCTGGATTTGCTCAAAGCATATCACATTTCCATCGTACTCACGGGTACTCATAAAATGCCGATGAGGGAAGACGAAGACATCGATTTAGCTTTCAAAATGCCCAAAATATTAAATGATGCAGGCATTCCATTTTGCCTGAGCGTACCGGGTTTCTGGCAGGTTAGAAATCTCGCCTTTCAGGCAGGGCAGAGTATTGCCTTTGGACTAACCCATGAAGAAGCCTTGCGTATGGTGAGCTTTAATGCTGCTCAAATCCTGGGCATTGCTGATCAGGTAGGCACACTGGAACAGGGCAAAGACGCTACCTTATTTATTTCCCAGGGAGATGCTCTTGACATACGAACTCAAAATGTAAAATATGCGTTCATTCAAGGAAGAAATTTAGACTTGTTTGATCATCAAAAGAAATTATATCAGATTTACAAGGAAAAATATAAGCAATAAAGCCTTGAAGTTTTGGTGCAACATTTTTCACCGACAAAAGCACATTTTGACTTTTGCATGTAGCTTACTGTCTTTGGGTCTCTCTTTCGGACAGAGTAAAGAATACAAAGAATACAATATGATGGTTGATAGCCAGTGGGTGACCGTTTTTGTAAAAGAGGGTGACACCATCATAGTCGCTAGCTTAGAGAAAGTTGTAGTTCAGGCTCCCAAAGAATTTGATTACGGGGACCAAAGGGAGCTTTATTCTAAATATCGTCGAGCCGCAGCAGTAGCTTACCCTTATGCCGTTCAAGCCGTAAGGCTTTATCTCCAACTTCAAAAAGAACTCGAAGGTAAGTCAGAAAAAGAGCAAAAAAAGATAATCAAAAACCTCAACAAACAGCTCAAAGACGAATTCGAGGATCCGCTGAAAAATCTGACGAGAACTCAGGGACTTCTGTTGACTAAAATGATAGAAAAAAAATTCGACAAGTCTTTTTATGACATCATCAAAGAACTCAAAGGAGGTTTTTCTGCTTATTATTGGAACGTTCTCAGCAAACAATTTGGCTATGACCTCAAGAACGAATATCGATATGGTGCTGACGAAGTGATGGATGCAGTATTGGAAGATTTTGATATAAACAAAGATTTATGATCAGCGAACACAAAACTTGCTGGAGTAGCCCCTCCAATATTGCTATTATCAAATACTGGGGAAAGTATGGCAATCAGCTGCCCATGAATCCTTCCTTGAGCTTTACTCTTGATTTTTGTCGCACTACAACAACCATTGATTGGAGTCCTGTCGGCCTGGAAAACGGTGGATTTGAATTTTATTATGATGGAAAAAGAAAACCCGAATTTGAAACAAAACTCAATGCTTTTTTTATAAAAATAAAAAAGGAATATCCATTATTCGGAGAAATTCAACTCAAGATAAATTCCGTCAATAATTTCCCGCATTCTGCTGGAATCGCTTCTTCAGCATCCGCCATGAGTGCGCTGTCGTGTTGTCTGACAGATATTTACTGTGAACTAAAGAGCAATTTTAAAATTGGCTCAATAGATTTTTGTCGCATGGCTTCAATACTCAGTAGGCTAGGCAGCGGTTCTGCCTGCAGGTCTGTATATCCTGAGGCTGCATCCTGGGGAAAATTCGACTTTGTAAAAGGATCGGATGATCATTTTGCCTCGCCTTGTCAACAATTTCTTGACCCCTTATTCCAGCATCTGAACGATTGGATTTTGATCGTCAATGAATCTGAGAAATCGGTTTCTTCGAGTTTGGGCCATCAATTGATGGAAAACCACCATTACAGACAGGGGCGTATAGCCCAGGCTCACCAAAACATCAACCATCTCATCCTTGCCCTCCAATCAGGAGATTGGGAAAAATTTGCTGAAATTTCAGAAGAAGAAGCGCTTTCTCTTCACGGTTTAATGATGAGTTCACAACCGGGTTATATTTTGCTTGAACCACAATCTTTACAGTTGATTCGAATCATCCGGGAAGCGAGAAAAAAGCAGGGTATTCCTGTTTGTTTTACAATAGACGCAGGACCCAATATCCACATGTTGTTTCCCGATCGTGCATTTTCGCAGGTGAGTCAGTGGGCTTCCGAGCATTTGATGGGCTTACTTTCTCCTGAAAGCATCATCAAGGACAATTCCGGTAAAGGTCCATTAAAAATATCCTAAAGTTTAACTTTTATCACGTCAGAAATAGTTGTTTTTACGGAATTATATTTGTACTTGAAAATGGAAAAGAAAAAGTCAATCTTACAAACCTTAAAAACACTTTTTCTCATTTTGACAGTGAGCCTGTCTATGGCTCCATTGTCTGCCCAAGACAGCCGAATCACAAATCCAAAGTTTGCAAAATTGCTCCAGAAAATGCTGTCACATTCGGTTCCGGAATTGAGCTGTGTGGATTTCAATAACAAGCAGGATGAATTTATTATCCTCGACACGAGAGAACAGGATGAATACTATGTAAGCCATATTAAAAATGCGAGACACTTGGGTTATGATCATCTAAGTTTGAGCCAATTAGATTCTATTTCTCGTGAAAAAAAAATAATTTGTTATTGCAGTATTGGATATAGGAGTGAAAAGGTCGCAGAAAAAATTAAGAAAAAAGGATTTTATCATGTTTACAATTTATATGGTGGAATTTTCGAAATGGCAAATCGCGGGTTTACAATTGTGGACTCACAAGGTCAGCCAACTGTAAATATCCATCCATACAGTTCTCTTTGGGGCATTTGGATGACCAATCCGAAATACAAAAAAGTTTACCATTAAGGCATGAGGTTAAGTATTGTCATTCCCGTGCTTAATGAAGAGAAATATCTGGGCACCACGCTTCGTTATTTAAAAGAAAATTGTTCCCCTTTGACGGAAATAATTGTAGTTGATGGAGGAAGTCAGGATAACACCAGCTCAATCGTGAAAGATACAGGTGGCTGCGTATGGATCGAAACCAGGCCCCAAAGGGCAGGACAAATGAACAAAGGAGCCGCTTTGGCAAATGGTGAAATTTTGTTTTTTCTTCATGCAGATACTTTGCCTCCAAAAGCTCTTGAGCCCATTCTCCAAAACGCCATTCAACAAAGCAAACTCTGCGGTTGTTTTATTTCAGAATTTCAGGGACATTCTGTTATGCGAAAGTTGAACCATTGGTTTACCAAAAGTAATTTGCTTTGGTTTAGAGGTGGAGATCAGTCGTGTTTCGTTGAAAAAAAACTTTTTCATAAGATTGGTGGATTTGATGAGAGATATGATGTTATGGAGGATTATGATATCATCTGTCGATTGAAAAAGCAAGCTCCATTTTCTATTTTACCGCACAGTATTTCAATTTCTGACAGAAAAATTCGCCGCCATGGTTATTTTAAAATCAATTTGATCTACAGCATTATGCTCTCTGCATTTATTCTGAATGTTGGACCTAAAAAGCTCTATCAGCTCTACAAAACATTATGGCGCTCAGATAGCTTAAAATAAAATAAAGGATAATGTAGTCTTTTATATGGAAAGGCATTAATTTTACCTGTAAATTGTTTAGCCAATGCATACAACCATCACCAGTTTTCAAATGGCTGATCTTGAAGCCAGATTTCAAACCCGAATCGACGCTGAAGACAAAATCGAAGCCAAGGAATGGATGCCTGAAGAATATAGGAAGACATTAATTCGGCAGATCTCTCAGCACGCTCATTCTGAAATCGTGGGTATGCTACCTGAAGGGAACTGGATCACCAGAGCCCCGTCTCTCAAGCGCAAAGCAATATTACTTGCAAAAATTCAAGATGAAGCCGGTCATGGACTATACCTGTACAGTGCATCTGAAACCCTTGGAGTGGAAAGAGAAGACTTGCTGGCTGAGCTGCATTCAGGGAAAGCTAAATATTCCAGTATATTCAACTATCCTGCCCTTACTTGGGCTGATATTGGCTCTATTGGCTGGTTGGTTGATGGTGCAGCTATCATGAATCAAGTTCAGCTTTGCCGCTGCTCCTATGGCCCCTATTCGAGAGCGATGATCAGAATCTGTAAAGAAGAGTCCTTTCACCAAAGGCAAGGATTTGAGATTTTACTCAAATTGTGCCAAGGTTCTCCGGAACAAAAACAGATGGCTCAGGACTCTGTAAACCGCTGGTGGTGGCCTTCCTTGATGATGTTTGGGCCAAATGATTCGGAATCTCCTCATACTGCTCAATCTATGAAGTGGAAGATAAAAAGACTAAGCAACGATGATTTGAGGCAGAGATTTGTCGACATGACTGTACCTCAGGCAGCAGTTTTGGGTCTGACACTTCCGGATCCGGAACTCAAATGGAATCCGGAAAGAAATGCACATGATTTCGGAAAAATCAACTGGGAAGAGTTTTGGAATGTCGTGAAAGGAAATGGCCCATGCAACAAACAAAGGCTGCGCGACAGGGTAGCAGCCCACGAGAACGGTACCTGGGTACGTGAAGCAGCAATGGCTTATGCGGCGAAGCAAAAGGAAAGAAATCAGCAATCTCCACAATAAAACCTTTATACAATGAAAAACTGGCCATTATACGAAGTGTTTATTCGACCACGCAATGGTTTGGATCACAAGCATGCAGGCAGTCTTCATGCAGCAGATGCAGCCATGGCACTCGAAAACGCTAGAGACGTTTATACTCGACGCAATGAGGGAATTAGTATTTGGGTGGTTGAGTCCAAATATATCACTGCCTCTGATCCCAAAGATCAGGATATGTTCTTTGAACCTGCGGAAGATAAAATCTATCGCCATCCTACGTTTTACGACTTACCTGATGCAGTAAAACACATGTAATCATCATGAAAAACCAATCGAGTTTATACAGTTTTCTTACCATCCAAGCAGACACAGCACTGATCAATGGTCAGCGTCTAGGAGAGTGGTGCGGACATGGTCCCGTGTTAGAGCAAGACATAGCCATGACCAATATTGCCTTGGATTGTATCGGCAGAGCAAGGCTACTCTATCAGTATGCTTGCACGATCGACAGTCGATTCAAGGATGAAGATGAAATGGCTTATATGAGAAATGTGATGGAGTATAAGAACTTGCTTCTTGCAGAACAACCGAACGGTCATTTTGGAGTTACCATCGCCAGGCAGTTTTTTTTAGATGCTTTTCATCTGCCTTTTTACGAAGCCTTGTGTGAAAGCAAAGATGAAAAGTTGGCTGCAATCGCCGCAAAATCAGTCAAAGAGCTGGCTTATCATTACAGATGGAGCAGCGAATGGGTTGTTAGATTGGGAGATGGGACACCTGAAAGCCATGCCAGAATGCAGGAAGGGATTGATGAAATGTTTGCCTTTACAGGAGAAATGTTTGAAGCGACCGAAGACGAATCCATTTTGACTGAAGGTGGTATCATTCCGGCTTTAGAACTTATCAAGCAAAACTGGCAAACCAGAGTATCTCAGACCTTGCAACATGCTACTCTGATTGAGCCCAAAGCAGGCTGGATGCAATCGGGTGGCAAAAAAGGTGTACACTCTGAACATCTCGGACACATCTTGTCTGAATTACAATATATGCAGAGGGTATATCCGGGTCTTGAGTGGTAGAATAACCTGAAAAGAGTGAACCAAGTCGAAGAAATATTCACGGTACTGGAGTCGATTCCCGATCCCGAAATTCCGGTTCTTTCCATCGTAGATCTGGGCATTGTACGACATGCACAAGTATCGAGTAGGGGGATTGAAATCAAAATCACTCCAACATATTCAGGTTGTCCGGCTATGCACCTGATAGAAACGGAAATAAAATTTGCATTGGAGGACCATTTCTCACAAGCTGTTTACATTGAAACGGTACTTTCTCCGGCATGGACCACGGACTGGCTCAGCCCCCACTCTAAAGAAAAATTAAGACAATACGGGATCGCGCCACCCACCACGTTAAGTAGCAGACGTATCCAAAATTTGTTAGGGGAGTTAGGCGATAAGGTCGTCTGTCCTAGATGCAGCTCTTCCCATACAGAGTGTGTGAGTTCTTTTGGATCTACTGCTTGCAAGGCATTATATCGCTGCAAAGAATGCCTGGAGCCTTTTGATTACTTCAAGTGTCATTGATTTCATATGGCACTTGCTTTAGCTGTTTAGAATCTTTTAGAGAACCACCGGATGAACACAGATTTATTGATTTTTAGTCTTTTGGCATTACTTGCTGAAATCATTGGAACTATTGGTGGATTTGGTTCTTCAATGCTGTTTGTTCCGCTTGCAAATCAGTTTTTTGACTTACATTCTGTTTTGGGGATTACTGCTCTTTTTCATGTGGTGAGCAATTTATCCAAAATCACATTATTCAAAAAAGGAATTGACAAAAAATTATGCTTGCAGATGCTTGTCCCCAGTGTAATTTTTGTCACCATTGGTGGTATATTGAGTAAATACATTGATATGAGAATTGCTGAAATGTTTCTTTCTTTATTTTTGATTCTGATCAGCTTACTTTTCATGTTTGATCTGAATCAAATCAAACCTACTCAACAAAACATGATTTCTTCCGGTGCTTTGAGCGGATTTTTAGCCGGATTGATTGGTACCGGAGGAGCAATCCGTGGCTTGACCTTAACTGCTCTGAATCTAGAGAAAAGCGTATTCATTGCTACTTCTGCTTCAATTGACCTCGCCATTGATTTGACCCGCAGCGCCGTTTACTTATGGAATGGATATATCACCAGACAAAATTTATATCTTTTGCCAATCCTTTTTTTGATAGGGATTGTGGGAACCTGGATCGGAAAAAAATTCGTTGATAAAATAGCGCAAAGCATGTTTAAAAAAATTGTATTATTGCTTATATTGGGAATTGGTATTTATACTCTTTCTAAATGGATTTTTAGTACATCCATGTAAGCATTATTTCCATTAGACCAAAAATGTTAGCTATGATAAAATTTGAAATCAATTCGAAAAATGATCAGGAAACTAAAGATCTGACCAATATGATTCACGATTGTATGACATCTGAAGGTTCGGACTATATGATAGTGGTCAATCGCTCCAAATCTGAAATTCAGGAATCTTTGCAAAATAAAGAATCTCATATTCAGTTTCACAAATACACGATTTATCATCATGAATTAAAACACTACGAAGAAACCAAGAAAAAGCTCTACAACGCGGTACATCATAAAAGAGATAAAGTAGAAAAAATACTTATCGGCACAGACCTGTCAGAGGCAGCAACCGAGGCAATGAATTATGCTTTTCAGCTGGTTCGTGACTTTAATGCCAAAGCAGAAATTGTCTATATTGTCGAAAGCTTGACCCAGCTGACTCTACCACAACCGATGAGCAGCACAAGCTATGTTCCTCTGGTAGACCTCGAAGCTATGGGTAGCACTTTGAAAGCACATGTTGATCGACTACTGGACGGACATCCGGAAATCAACAGCACTATGATTTCTTATCGGGTTGTCATCGGAGAAGTCGTCAGTGAGATCCTCCAGGAGGCTAATCGTACGCATGCAGACTTAATCGTACTTGGCAATACAGGTAAAAATACATTGCTTAAAAAAATATTCGGGTCTACAGCTCGCAATGTAGCACACAAAGCAAATATTCCCGTATTATTAGTTCCTCCACCATCAAAATATACAAGACCTCTCAAAATTTGCTACACTTTTACAGATGAATCCTCAGAAACATTGAACCTGTCTGAAGCCATCAAATGGTCATCTCAGCTGAATGCAGATATTAGTTTTCTCTATGTAAGTCAGTACGAGCCTTTTGAAGCACTATCAAAAGAAAATTTATTCAGTAAAGTGTCAAAAAATATTGACCCTGCACTGATCCAAAAGTTCCACATCACCCATGATGTAATCCCTGAAAAAGGTATAGAGAGATTTGTGAAAGAAAACCAAATCGACCTCATCATACTTGTGGATAGCGGAAAAAATAAAATCAGCTCTTTTCTTACTGAAAGTGTAAGCAAAAATCTGGAATACAACGCCGATTTTCCACTTTTGATTTTACATAGACATGTAGACTAAAAAAACTCGCTTTAAAATCCTCAATCGTCCAATGTTAAAAAAAATAGTCATCCCTGTAGACTTCGGAAATGGTGCAAAAGCTGCCTATTACTATGCACAGCAAATGACCGCACATTCTCCGGCAGAAATTTATCTCATACATATATTGAATCCTGAAAAAAGCGGTCAAAATGTGAACGATGCAATTGCCCTGAAAGATCTACAGGACTTTGCGACACAGCACACGGTTCCCGACCTGAAAAATCCAAATAATGGATTACATACAAGCATCCTCAAGGGCAGCTATCAGGATTGTATTCAGGCATTTTGTGATAGTAACAACTGTGATATGATGATATTAGGTAGGAGAGATAAGCACAGTCTCATGGATAGAGTGCTTGGCTCCATTGGATCAAAAATCGCAGAGCAATCAACTTGCCCTGTTTTAATAATTCCAGAACACATTCTTGAGGCACAATTTAAAAACATATTATATGCCACCGATCACAATTCTATACAAATGGGAAAATTACAATCAGTTTTAAATCTCATTCGTCACTTTGGATCCAAATTACACTTTATTCATATCAATGCTTTTGTAAACGAAAACACTTTACTCAAAAACAATGTGTTGTCTATTTTGTGTCACGATGGAATTCCAATCGTTCCTTTTGTCTACAAAGAATTTAAATCCGAACACATTGCAACAACACTCAAAGAATACTCAAAAGAGCAAAATATTGATCTCGTAATACTATCACCAAATCAAGAACATTCAATTTGGGAAAAATGGACACACAGCATCTCACAGGATCTCATCCATTTCAGTCAACAACCAATGCTCATTCTCAATAAAAAAAAATTATAAATATCTAATTTGAAAATATGATTCCGGATAAAATTATAATCCAACCGAAAATTTCCTTGTCAGAATTAAAACGACAATTCTCTCATCAGTATCCCTATTTGAAACTGGAATTTTTCAACAAATCACATGAATTTCATGGAGGAAATCTAGCCAAAAACATGATTCGAAATACGGACGTAAAAATCGAAGATATCTCCAAATGCAATGCAAGTGCATATGCTGAAATCAAAGCTGACCTACAGGTGGGAAAATTTGAAATTAAATTTCAGGAACAATTTAATCTTGGTGTTCAAGTGTTCAAAAAATCTAGAGGTACGTATATAGAGACAACGAGATCAGATGATTTTACTTTCGGTCAATTGAACAAAGCTGCGCAGGAATACAACGAACAATTGTCTGAAGATCTGAGTACCGAAGATGATCTGGATGTAGATTATTTCCATTGAATTGTATTCATCAGGTGGATAATATCTTCCTTTAAAAATAATGCAAGCGGAGCCAATGAGTCCGGTCTTGTTTGTGTATGAAAGTACAATGATCCTCTAAGAAAATGCTTGGCACTGTCTGTCACATAAAACTGCACTGGTGAGGCAGCATGCCCTTCCATATCAAATAACATCCCACTTAAGGACGAAGATTTTCTAAATGGAATTTCATCCAAATAATTTGCTACTCTTTGGTGTTTTCTCGCCAGAAGAAATGCATCGTTGATACATTTGCTCATGTCTGCTTTGGACTTAATCGGAGAGTAGGTGCAATAAATTCCCGCATCCAAACTGTCGAGGTACAGGGTAAACCAACATTCATTCGATGGTTTTTCATCAAAAAAAAGTGTGTCCTTCACCACCCTGGAGTAAGCAGGAATTTCGCAATCAAAAGGACAATCTGTATTGCTGAAATTTTGATAATTTTTTTCAGGAAAATTTATTCTTGGAAAGGTCCGCGGTTTCGGTACATAAACCGGATCTGCGCATGAACTCATCCACAGCAAAATATATCCCCACACTAAGATTCGTTGTCGCAATTGCATTGGAAATAGCCAAACTCTGACTTAGATCTTCTCAAACTTACGCTGTGTCCATTTCTGACCACTCAGAATGTGGACTACATACCACCCCGATGTAAGATCTTTGACCTCCATTTTTAGTTCATTTTGATGATAATTAGACTTTCTCAACTCCTTGCCTTCAAGGTTTACTATACGAACCTGCTGTATCGGATGATTTGATTTGACGATCAAAAAATCTGCTGTTGGTTGAGGATAGATATTAACCTCATTTTTTGATAAATCAAAAGTTGCAGTATTCAATTTCACTTCAAAGCTCTGCATTTTAATACAGCCATTGGCATCTGTTACAATAGCCACATAATTCCCGACAGGAAGATCATTGAGTGGCCTCTGTGGATCTAAGGTAATTTTATATGGTGGTGTCCCGCCAGAAGCTTGTATGTTGACAGAGCCATTTTGACCTGGTTTCGCATCTGTCACACTTACACTAAACTGGACTTCAGTCGGGTGCTTTACCTGAAAAGTAAACTTGTCTGAAGTATTGAGACGGGATCTGACGGTGACATCATAACTACCATCAGGTACATTGATAAGGTCTCTAGTTGTCGCACCGGTATTCCACAAAAATTTGAATGTCGCCGCCCCCGCTATGCTGTCCAAAAATATCGAGGCTGGAGGATCTCCTGCACATTTGACATTAGTTATTCTATGCGATACAAGGGTCGGGATCGAACAAGCATAGTTCAGCGTCTTGCACAATGTGTCAACGTTGCAATACCCTGTAGTGACCTGACATATCGTCGCCTTGCCATCCCTGCACGGCATAGCTATTTGTTGTAATGTATCGCTACCAACCACTCTTTGATTTAACACCCATTCCAAACTTGACTCCTTTGTTACATTGTTGCGCACGATTGCAAATTCATGGTCATTGGTGAGTTCAAAATCTGACTGAACAAAATAGTCTATCGTGCTCAATACGTCGTCCTTCACTCCCGGGGAAACATTGTAAAAAGATCCGCTGGCATTTTTTTCGAGCTTACGTGCTTTTACCATGTATTCATACAATATATCTTTTGTGAGGCATTTATCCTGAAAATAATTGGTATCAACTATCGCTATTTGGGAATAAATCGTGTCTGTGGCTTTTTTGCGGTAAACGACGTAACCTTCCGTGGCATCAGAGGAAGTGGACCAGTCAAGATTGACCAAATGTCCAAATTTATTGATCGACAGGCTAGAAGGCGGTTTGATCGGAAACAATACCAGTGTAGGATCTCCCATCAAAGCAATATGTGTCCCTCTAGCTCCTACGAGCCCTGCGGTATAAATGCCAACATTATTACTGGTAATCAACATACTACTTCCGATATGATCTCCCATAGACATCTGGTGCAAGTGCATGGCAGGCCTTCCCGCCCAGGCAGTAGTCAATACTGTACCGCTACCCAATGCACTGCGCATAAAAGCATTCTGAATATCCCAGTCCCCAAAATAAGATCCAAATAAAAATGTAAAGACGGTTTGTAAGGAATCTGTTGCCATCAAACCACTACTTGAAATTCCAGCTGCTCCCTCATAATTACCGCCACCTGCTCCAAATGAGCACAGGTAAGATCCGGTCAGGAGACTATCTCTGAATGCTCCCGAAAATACGTTGTCAGAATTAAATAATGGAATAAAGCTCTGGTAACCGGATTGGCCAAAGCCTTCATTCTGGAAGTTAAAATTGTCCTGAACCATCGCACGGCGCATGGACCTTATTTGCCCGGTACGATAGAGATGGTTTTTATTGAGATAGCGCTTCATCATGACCGTGTCTGATACACCAAAAACAGGTAAATTTGAGAAATCCACCCTTCCAATTTCCAATTCAAGGTCTGAAGGGATGCTAGAATTATCAAATTTCCCATCATTTGGGATATTTTTATTCTCGGCTCTGGAGGCTACTGTATTGTTTACAGCTGTATCCGTCCAAATTCCGTCAATATCTGCATAATATGAATCTGCCGGCCAAGCTCCCTGATGATCTGGATGTCCATCGTAAGCGGAATTTCCGGAATATGGTACATCAATGTGACCTAAAAGCAAGATCGTCTTAAGGCTGGGGTGAAGTTTGACAAGACCTGTGATCAGGGCCTTAGTTCCTTTCACGTCAATAGCATTTGGGATATCCCTCACCAGTACTGTCCAGTTCTCGTTTTCGAGGTCATCAACAAGTTGATTAATTTCGTTTTTAAGTACAGTCGAAAATTTGCTTTCCACAAATACAGCGATTTTCGGCTTGTATATTGGTGGTACATATTTGATCCCTGCTAGAACATATCCATTAGCCGTAATGCTGCTGGAAGTTCGGCTGACGCGATATTCATAGGTTTTGCCAACTTCGACATTTCTATCGGTAAAACTGAGAGAATCAGACGGATAATTGGCGATAAAACTACCCCAAGACTTTGCTTCTTTTGTTTTCCTATAGACAAAATATCTGGTTGCATTTGGGTAATAATCCCAGCGTAGCGTAATGGATGCCGGGTTTTCTTTTACAAGTACCCTCAAGGACACCGTTGCCTCCAAAGACCAATTCTGAGCTTTTAACCAAATAAAAGAAGAGAAAAGTATCATTGTTACCAGATAAAATTTTCGCATGTCGTTCTTTTTTTGCTGCAATTTAAGGCATTGTGCATTAATAAGTGCATAACATATTAAAAAACGACCTGCATTGCGTTCTCCAAATACCTTTTTGTACTTTTTATTAGTTTTTAACGTCTTAAGGAGAATTTGAAAAATGGCTGAGAGGGATTTTATATTACAAAAGAGATGAAGAAATTATAAATTAAACTAATTTTACATGTGAATTTTGAGATCTTATCTTATGCCGGAAAAACAGACATACCAGGAAGAAGAGTTGAGCTTTAAAGGACTGGTCCTGTCCATCAAAGTTTACATTCGTGCTATTTTAAAAGCTTGGAAATGGATCGCGCTGTTTGTTTTACTTGGTTTTGGAATATTTACACTTCTTGGTATTAAAAATCACAAATGGTACGAAGCTGAAGTCAGCTTCATGATCAATGACACTCAAGGTGGTTTCGGAGGAATCTCCGCTCTTCTTGGCCAATTTAGCGGATTTCTGGGAGCTTCTGAAGAACAAGCTAACCTCCAGAAAATTTTGGAGCTTTCAAAGACAATGCGCATTGCCCAAAGCATCTTCTTTACAAAAGCTGTAGTAGACCAAAAAGATGATTTCCTCGCAAATCATTTGATCCGCGAGCTTGACCTCAAAAACAAATGGTCTCCTGATCCGATCATCGGCAAGAAAAATAAATTCAAAGGTTTCCTTTTCAAAAGTTCCGATGTGGCACAGTTTTCCCGATTGGAGAGCGAAGCTTTTAAGCGCTTGCACAAAAATTTTTCAGCGATGGTACAAACCGGTTCTTCTGACAAGACTGGGATCATGAAAATAAGCATTCAGTCTCCGAATGAAGAGCTCGCATATCAATTGTGCAAAACCATGTTTTCGGAGCTAAGCCAGTTTTATGTCGACAAAACCATTGAAAAACAACGTGAAACATACCTGGGTCTCAAAATGAAAACGGATTCTCTTAAAAATCTGATGGTGAGAAAAGAATACGGTTTGGCGGGATTAAAGGACAGTTACCGAGGTACTTGGTTACAAACGGAAGAGGTCCCCAAAACAATCTTGGACAGGGATATCAGAATGCTCCTACTCATCTATGGCGAAACCGTAAAAAATTTAGAGCTCGCCTCTTTTTCATTAGAAAATGTTACTCCATATATACAGGCTATAGATCCTCCTATGCTTCCCTTAGAGGTGAAACAATATTTCTCTATTAAAAACATAATCCTGTGTATTTTCGCCTGCTCTTTTTTAGCGATACTCACAGTGATCGCATTGACGTTTTATCAACAAAAAATGTCGGAAGCTTGACAGATAACAGTTAAGAATAAATGATGTACAAAGATTTAATTGAAAAGAAAAAAAATATTGCTGTAATAGGATTGGGTTATGTCGGATTGCCCTTAGCCTTGTCTTTTGCAAAAAAATTTCGGGTGATTGGATTTGATACAAATGCTTCACGAGTTCAGATGATGAATCAAAAAGTTGATCCATCAAAGGAATTGCTCAGTGAAGATTTTGACGGCAGAGATATTTCATTTACTTCTGATGCCGCAAAACTTAAAGAAGCTCATTTTTTTGTTGTAGCTGTTCCTACCCCTGTGGATGAACACAAAATCCCGGATTTGAATCCTGTCTTGCGCGCCTCCGCTTCAATTGCCTCTGCTCTCAAAAAAGGTGATTATGTAATTTACGAATCCACTGTATATCCGGGCTGTACAGAAGAAGATTGTCTTCCCATTTTAGAAAAAAATTCAGGGCTGAAAGTAAATGTAGATTTTAAAATCGGTTACTCTCCGGAAAGAATAAATCCGGGAGACAAACAAAGGTCGGTCGAAACAATATTGAAAATCGTTTCCGGAAGCGATCCGGAATCATTAAATGAAATCGCACAGGTATACGGTACAATAATCCAAGCTGGAGTATATGAGGCTTCTTCAATCAAAGTTGCTGAAGCAGCAAAGGTGATTGAAAACACTCAAAGGGATTTGAATATTTCTTTCATGAATGAGTTGTCTATCATTTTTGATAAAATGGGTATCGACACCCGAGAAGTTCTTGCCGCAGCTGGAACGAAATGGAATTTTTTGAAATTTGAACCAGGACTTGTTGGAGGACATTGTATTGGCGTCGATCCTTATTATTTATTGCACAAATCCAAAGAATTGGGTTATGATCCTGAGGTTATTCTCAGCGGCAGAAGAATCAATGACAATATGCCGGCTTACATCGCCAAAAAACTCACTCAAATGCTGATTGCCAAAGGAAAAAATCCAAGCAGTTGCAAAGTTCTTATCAAAGGAATTACTTTTAAAGAAAATGTTTCCGATATCCGCAATTCAAAAGTAGCTGATTTGTACAACGAACTGAATGATTATTCGATAAGTGTTGATATACAAGATCCAAAAGCAGACTCAGAAGAAGTGTTCAAAGAATACGGTATTCATATTATCGATCATGTAGATACTTTATATGATAGTATCATCATTGCAGTCGCACATGACGATTTCAAATCGGATACTTTGGAAGATTACAGAGCTATCATGACAAAAGATCCTGTATTAATAGATCTCAAAGGAATTTTTGAAAAGCCTTCAAAGTCAGATTTGACATATTGGAGGTTATAATTAATAGAAAAGAAATCCTGAAATTTTTAAAACATGAATGTTGCAGTTGTTGGTACGGGTTATGTAGGTTTAGTCACTGGAACCTGTTTTGCAGAAACGGGCAACCATGTAATTTGTGTTGACAACAATGAACAAAAATTAGCACAGTTACAAAGGGGAGAAATACCCATTTTTGAACCGGGACTGGAATTGATATTTGAAAGAAACTGCAAACAAAAACGACTTTCCTTCTCGGCGGATCTCAAAGCGGCAGTCCAAAACAGTCAGATCATTTTTTTAGCCTTGCCTACTCCTCCCGGGCAGGATGGGTCAGCAGATCTAAAATACGTATTAGGCGTTGCTTCTCAACTTGCGGAATTCATTGATCAGCATAAAGTCATTGTCAATAAAAGTACAGTGCCTGTAGGTACAGCAGAAAAAGTAGACGCTATTTTGGCTTCAAAATTGGATCGCAAACTTTTTGATGTTGTATCCAATCCTGAGTTTTTAAGAGAAGGAGCCGCAGTCGAAGACTTCCTCAAGCCGGATAGGGTTGTAATAGGCGCTATGTCTGATCAGGCAAAGCAAATTATGATTGACTTGTACGAACCCTTTGTTCGTCAAGGCAATCCCATATACAGCATGGATTGGAGAAGTGCTGAATTAACAAAATATGCAGCCAATGCATACCTGGCTACTCGTATCAGTTTTATGAATGAAATTGCAAACCTGTGCGAGCTCACGGGAGCTAATGTTGACAACGTACGAATAGGCATGGGTAGTGACAACCGCATCGGCAAAAGATTTTTGTTTCCAGGTGTAGGATATGGCGGAAGTTGCTTTCCAAAAGATGTAAAAGCACTAGACTTCACCGCGACAAATAGTGGATATCATTTTGATATTTTACAATCCGTAATGCATGTCAATGGCAGACAGAAAAAAAAGTTGTTCGAAAAAATCAACAAATACTTTAATTCTGATTTGTCAAATAAAAAAATTGCAATTTGGGGCTTGTCATTTAAGCCCAACACGGATGATATCAGGGAAGCGCCGGCTATTGAATTGATAGTAGATCTACTCTCAAAAAATGTAAAAATCAGCGTATTCGATCCCGAGGCAAACCAAAATGTAAAAGACATTTTCGGCGATCAATTAGAATATGCTGAAGATATGTATGAAGCCGCTCATAATGCAGACGCCTTGGCTATCGTTACAGAATGGAGCCTTTTCAGATCACCTGATTTTGGAACAATTTCCGAGAAAATGAAACAAAAAGTCATTTTTGACGGTCGTAATTTATATGAACCTGAGAAAATGAAACAGCTTGGATTCTATTATTCCAGCATAGGAAGACAAACAATTATTCAGAATTGATATGACAAACATGAAATTACAGATGGTTGACCTCGCAAGTCAATATTCCAAGATCAAACCGGAAGTAGATAAAGCTATTCAGGAAGTAATCAATACCACTTCTTTTATTAACGGAGCTGCTGTAAAGTCTTTTGAAGAAAATCTTGAACTTTATCTACAATCTAAATATGTAATACCATGTGCAAATGGAACAGATGCTCTTCAGATTGCCTTCATGGCTTTGGATCTAAAAGCCGGAGATGAAATCATTGTGCCTGCATTTACATATGTGGCTACAGCAGAAGTGATTGCTTTACTGGGCCTGACACCGATTATGGTTGATGTAAATCCCGATGATTTCAATCTCAATCTGGAAGAAATCAAAAGAGCTATCGGCCCAAAAACAAAAGCAATTGTTCCTGTTCATCTTTTTGGACAATGTTGCCAAATGGAAGAAATCATGCAAATAGCAAATGAACATCATTTGTGGGTGGTTGAGGACAATGCTCAGGCAATCGGATCAGATTATACATATTCAAATGGTCAAATAAGAAAATCCGGCACTATAGCTCATATCGGTTGCACGTCCTTTTTTCCTTCCAAAAATCTAGGTTGTTACGGAGATGGCGGGGCCATATTTACAAATGATGAAGCGCTCGCTGATAAAATAACCATGATCGCAAATCATGGCCAAAGCAAAAGATATTATCACGATGTAGTCGGTGTAAATTCCAGGCTGGATAGTATTCAAGCTGCTGTATTGGATATTAAATTGAAACATCTGGATGCCTATGCTTTGGCACGCCGACAAGCAGCCGACTACTATGATTCCGCTTGGAAAGATCTGCCTTTTATCATCGCACCTTTTAGAAACTCTCATTCCACCCACGTATTCCATCAATACACCCTGAGAATTACCAATGGAACGAGGGATGCTTTGAAGGAATATTTGGACTTAAACAATATACCTTGTGCTATTTATTACCCCGTTCCGCTGTATGATCAAAAAGCATTCGTTCCATACAGAGGTAAAGTCACCAAACTACCGGTTACAGAGTTGTTGTGCAACGAAGTGATTTCTCTACCAATGCATACCGAAATGACTCACGAAATGCAGGACATTATCATTCGAAAAATATTGGAATTTTATCAATCAAAATAAATATTGTGTCATCCATATATTTTGCTCATGAAACCGCAGTAATCGATAGTGGCTGCACCATTGGTGAAGGTTCAAAAATATGGCACTTTAGTCATATTATGCCGGATAGCATTATTGGTGATAAATGTAATATAGGCCAAAATGTGGTGATTTCTCCGGGCGTTGTTTTAGGCAATAATGTCAAAGTTCAAAACAATGTCTCTATTTACACGGGAGTGATTTGTGAAGATGATGTCTTTCTTGGTCCTTCGATGGTTTTTACAAATGTCATCAATCCCAGAAGTGCTGTGATTCGAAGAGATCAGTACGCTAAAACTACTGTCAAAAAAGGAGCCTCAATAGGCGCAAACGCAACCATCGTTTGTGGTAATGATATCGGTGAATTTGCCTTTATCGGGGCCGGAGCCGTGGTGACAAAATCGGTGCCTGCTTATGCGCTGGTCGTTGGTAATCCGGCAAGACAAACTGGATGGATGAGCGAATACGGCCACAAGCTTGAGTTTGACACAAATGGATTGGCACTATGTCCGGAGTCCGGAGCAAAATATCAACTGAAATCAGGTGTAGTTACAAAATTAAACACATGAAAAGATTTGCACTAATCGGGGCCGGAGGATATATCGCTCCTCGACATATGAAAGCAATTAAAGAAACCAAAAATATTTTGGTTGCAGCTCTCGATAAAAATGATTCAGTTGGGATCATGGATAGCTATTTCCCTGAAGCAGATTTCTTTACTGAATTCGAACGATTTGACAGACATCTGGAAAAACTCAAAAGAAAAAAAGAGGGAATTGACTATTTGAGTATTTGCTCACCAAATTATTTGCACGATTCCCACATTCGTTTTGGGCTTAGGTTAGGCGCTGCTGTCATCTGCGAAAAACCCCTAGTCCTCAACCCCTGGAATATCGATGCGCTTCAAGAAATAGAACTAGAAACTGGAAAAAAAGTCAATACAATACTTCAACTGCGTCTGCATCCTGCTGTAAAAGAATTAAAAAACAAAATTGAAGCAAATCCTTCTCAATCGTACGATGTAGATTTGGTGTATATCACTTCTAGAGGAAAATGGTATCACACGTCCTGGAAAGGAGATGTCCAAAAATCCGGAGGTGTCGCCACTAATATTGGCGTTCATTTTTACGATATGCTGGGATGGTTATTTGGTGAAGTCAAACAAAATATTGTCCATGTCCAACAAGCAGATCGGGTGGCTGGCTTCCTGGAATATGATCGAGCACGGGTGCGTTATTTTCTTAGCATCAATGAAACGACTTTGCCCCAGGAAGTGGTTTTAGCCAATAAAAAGACATACAGGAGAATGCTTATAAACAAAGAAGAGTTTGAGTTCAGTGAAGGATTTGGCGATCTGCATACGATTTCCTACCAACACATCCTCAGTGGTCAGGGTTTTGACCTGGAGTCTTCTCGTAGGTCGATAGAAACGGTTTTTCAAATTCGCAATGCAGCGCCAGTTGGATTAATCGGAGATTTCCATCCGTTTGCTGCATTATAAAATCATTGCTTTTGAGAATTTTAATGCAAAGCCTGAAAGACGGCACCACATACCTCGAAACCTTGCCTGTGCCCCATCCTTCTGCGCAGCAGGTACTGATCAAATCTACCTGTAGTTTGGTATCTCCAGGTACTGAAAAAATGCTGATCCAATTTGGTAGGTCTTCCGCTTTACAAAAAGCTCAACAACAGCCGGATAAACTGCAACAAGTTTTCCAAAAAATTAAAAATGAAGGCCTGTTTTCAACACTTGAAACAGTCCAGAACAAACTGGACCAACCCATTGCACTAGGATATTCCAATGTTGGTATAGTAGAAGAACTTGGCTCAGCTGTACATCATCTTTCCAAGGGAGACAGAGTTGTAAGTAATGGATATCACGCAGAATATGCCTTAGCTTCTAAACATTTATGTTGTAAAATTCCAGACAATGTCGACGATGATACAGCTGCCTTTGCTATAATTGCAGCTATCGGTCTACAAGGAGTTCGTCTGCTCCAAGTAGAATTGGGCGAAAAAATTGTGGTAATAGGTCTTGGCTTAATCGGAATATTAACCTGCCAAATACTCCAGGCCAATGGCTGCGAAGTGATTGGAATGGACAATAATGAAAATGCCTTGGAAAAAGCAAATTTACTTGGCATTACCACCTATCACTCTGGTAAAATATCCGGCAGCGATATGTTTCAGCATGTCTTCGGTGGCATTGGGGCTGACGCAGTTATCATTACCGCTTCCGCTGCAGCGCCATTGACAAATTATGCTGCGGAAATCTGTAGAAAAAGAGGTAGAATCGTTTTGGTTGGGGTCGTATCCAATGAATTGGATCGAGATCTCTTTTATAAAAAAGAACTTCGTTTTCAAGTTGCCTGTAGTTACGGTCCTGGTCGGTATGACCCTGTTTACGAAGAACAAGGCGTAGATTATCCGATTGGATTTGTGAGATGGACAGAATCCCGAAATATTGAAGCGGTACTTCAACTGATGTCAAATGGAAAAATATCCACAAAACATCTTTTATACAGACAATCGGAATTTGATGATGTAATAGAAAATTTTTACTCCAAACTGGATGAATTAAAATGGGGAAACCTGATAAAATATCATTCCACAAATCATTCTTTTTCATCTGCCATACAGCTGCAAACACATTTACCAAAAAATACAAACTCTAGAAATCAAACATTTGGTGTGATCGGCTCTGGTAATTTTGCTACAGCTGTTATTTTTCCTCAGCTGAAGAAAAACGGAGCAGTAGTAAAATCCCTGGTATCGAAACAAAATACCTCAGCGAAAACGGCCAGAAAATACGGTATAAATAACATAAGCACGAAAAATGAATTAATCCTTTCTGATCAAGAAATAAATACAGTAATAATTTGTAATCGTCACGCAGCTCATGGTCCTACTGTTCTTGACGCTATCAATTCAGGAAAAAGAGTTTTTGTAGAAAAACCTCTTTGTACAAACGAAAACGACCTGGCAGAAATTAAAAATAAAATAAGCCTTGGAGCTGAAGTAATTGTGGGCTTCAATAGAAGATTTTCTCCGCATTCGTCCAAAATGAACCGTTTGTTGGGAAATGATCGGTCAGGGGTAGCTATCAATTATCTCATCAACGCCGGTTTCATTGATCCTTCTCATTGGATACAAGATCCTGAACAAGGAGGCGGTAGACTAATCGGTGAAGTTTGTCATTTTGTCGATCTATGCAATTATTTTACACAATCAAAAGTAGTAGAAGTCAATGCAGTAAATCAAGGAAATAATAATTCTTTGAGTGATATTTTATCAATTCAATTAAAATATCTAAACGGCGCTATTGCTTCCATCCAATATTTTTCGAATGGGTCAAAAAAATATCCCAAAGAACAGCTTCAGGTATTTGACAAAGGAAAGGTTTACCAAATCGATAATTTTAAAACATTTTCGATAAATGGAAGCAGCAGCCCATTCCAATTTCTGAATCAAATGGACAAAGGCTATAGAATTCAATTTTCGGAATTGACTAAGGAAAACTCTCCATTTTTCAATCATCAATATTATCAAGATGTTATCCATAGTACTGAAGTTACCTTTGCAATTAAAAAATCCCTGGAACAAAATACAAGAATTCGAATTACGGAAATGTAAAATAAACCTCCTTTGATCAAAATATTACAAATAGTAGGCGCAAGGCCCAATTTTATGAAAGTGGCTCCATTGCATCGGGCTTTTAGCAACGAGAAAAACGCCATTTCCAAAATTGTGCACACAGGTCAGCATTTTGATCAACAGATGAGTGATATTTTTTTTCAGCAGTTAGAACTTCCTGAACCTGACTATTATTTAGGTGTCGGTTCGGGAACTCATTCTCAAATGACTGCTGAAATGATGACTAAATTTGAACCTATATTATTGCAAGAAAAACCTGACTTTGTTGTCGTAGTTGGTGATGTGACTTCCACGTTTGCTTGTGCGCTGACTGCTAAGAGAAATAACTTCAAAGTCGCACACGTAGAAGCAGGATTGAGAAGTTTTGACAGAACAATGCCGGAAGAAATTAACAGAATACTAACTGACCAAATTTCTGACCTATTATTTCTCACTGAATCTTCAGCTAGAAATAATCTGTTGAATGAAAATGTAGATGATGCCAAAATTTACTTTACAGGGAACTGTATGATAGATTCTCTGATCTATTATTTACCCAAGATAGAGAAGTCAAATATTCTACTGACTCTTGGAGTCGTACCTCAAAATTATATTTTGGTCACTATGCATCGTCCCGGCAATGTAGACAGCCGCGAAGGATTGGAGAAAATCATCAAAATCCTGGATAGATTGAGCAAAGATATTCCGATTGTATTTCCGATGCATCCGAGAACAAAAAAGAATCTCCAACACTTTGATTTATTGCATAAAATTCAATCTAATCAAAATATACATATTACCGAACCTTTAGGATACCTAGAGTTTATACATTTAATGCACCATAGTAAATTGATCATGACGGATTCAGGTGGTGTACAAGAGGAATCAACTTATCTTAAAGTTCCTTGTTTGACTTTTAGAAAATCTACTGAGCGTCCAATCACTATAGAAAAAGGAACGAACCAATTGCTGGATGATCTGGAAGTTGATACAGCGATTGAAGCTGCTCAAAAATGTCTAAGCGGAAATTCAATTACAGGGATAATTCCTGAATTGTGGGACGGAAATGCAGCAAATAGAATTGTAAAAATAATGATGAGTTATGCTTGAAAATAAAAAAATAGCAATCGTCGCCAATTCTACCTGGAACATTTACAACTTTAGACAAGATCTTATCAGGATGTTTAAAGCTGAATCCTGCAAAGTTATTGTAATTGCTCCGATTGACGAGTATATTCATTACTTAAATGGTTCCTATTTTACTAAACATATCCCTCTTCATCATTTAAATTCTCAAAGTCAATCTCCCTTAGAAGAATGGCGGTGTTTCTGGGAACTCTATCACATCTATCGCAAGGAGAAACCCGATATTATTTTACATTTTACAATCAAGCCAAATCTGTATGGGTCTATCGCAGCCAGGTTTTTAAAAATTCCTTGCGTGAGTACAATAACCGGCCTTGGCTTTTCATTTTTAAAACGAGAAAAGCTTTCAACTTTCTTTACATTACTATATCGATTTGCTCTACGGAAAAACAAACGTGTACTCTTCCATAATGATGAAGATAATTTGTTGTTCCAAAAATTAAATATCACTTCAAACACCCAGGGTAAGGTAGTGCCCGGCTCAGGTGTTAATACCAATTATTTTCACCCATCATTTAATATAATCAACAAGGATAAATTTTGTTTTCTTTTTGCTGGCAGATTATTGAAAGACAAGGGGCTTGAAGAATTCATTCAAGCAAGCATACAATGTAGAGCATTCCTGAAACGAGCGGAGTTTTGGGTGGTAGGCCAATTGAACGAAGAGAATCCTAACACCATAAGCAAAACCGATCTTTTGGATTGGGTAGAAAAAAGATACATAAAATATCTAGGCGCTGAAAAAGATATTCGACCCATTATTGCACAATGCAATGTATTGGTCTTACCATCTTATAGAGAAGGCAAACCCAAATCCCTCCTGGAGGCGATGTCAATGGCTAAACCTGTAATCACAACGGATGTCCCAGGATGCCGAGACCTGGTCGAGCATGAGATCAATGGTTTAATTGTTCCACCTAAGGACAGTTTTTCTTTGGCAGAAGCCATGGTTCGTCTATACAATATGAGTGATGTAGATGTAAATAAAATGGGCCTTTCCGGAAGAAGCCTGGTAGAAGATCACTTTAGTATTGCGAAAGTTCTGGATTGCTATCGTAACATAGTGACAGAAATTCTCATCCACTCAAATCAGGATAATTCATCTGTTGCAATTGAGGAAAATATCAATAAGTAATTTTAATTAGCCACCAAACGAAATAGAATAATATCATTCCTGTGTCTGTCACAAATCAAAAAAAAGTTTATCTGCGTAATATCGAATACTATCGCAATAGACTTTGCCTGATCCTGGAATGGATTAATTCATCAAAACCCAAAAGTATTTTGGACGTCGGATGCGGAGAAATGATTCTAAAATCAATGTTAAATCAGCGTGATGTCAGGTACACAGGAATAGACCAATATTCTCCACAATCTGATAAAGAAAATTTTATTCATGAGGATATACTGGCATATACAGTTGAAAAAAAATTTGATATAGTACTTTGCCTTGGTGTCATGGATCATCTTTCTTCATCAGATAAAGAAAAATTATTCCATAAAATCATTCAATTAACAGATAGTGTTTTGATTATTTCTATCAAGAATTATAAGAATTTAGTTTATCGCGCTCTCCAAAAAACTGATAAGGAAGGTAAAAGCTTATATTTATTTTTAAAAAAAACCTCTACTAAGCAAATGTCCATCCTAAAATTTCCTTATTATCAAAAATGCGTTGAATTAAAAAAATTTCCATCGCTTTTTGCTACAGAATATATATTTTATATCAAAAAGTAGCGTTTTTAAGATTAGTCAATTATTATTTTCTGAGTAAAGTATTTACCATTTTTTAAATAAAATTTCAAGATATGAATCCCAGGACCAATTTCAGTCAAGTTGACGAACCTGTCCTTCAATTTTTCCTTCAGTAGTTGTCGACCACTGCTATCGTACAATTCAAAATATAAAATCTTTTCCAGTTCACCATCTATTATAATTCTGCTGTGGGTTGGTGAGGGATATATACTAAAACCAAATCCATCTTCAGAGTCTGTTGTACCAAGTTCGCCAATCTTGAATGATTCTCCCAGCAGCTTTTCGGTCGTTCCATTGGCATAAAATAATGTGAAGTCGCAAATCTCTACAACTCCTGTGCTTTTGGCTTTCAAAATGTAAAAAAGTTGTTGAAAAGTATCAATGATTGGAATATCTCTCTTAGAATTTTGAAAATAAACCACTTCAATTTTTTCAAGGCTAATTTGCTGCTCGTAAGAATGGTGTTCAAATATGAATACTGAAGTATCTTTCCACGTCTTAGCTAAGGAATTGATGAGAATGACATCGTCAGAATTAGAATTCAATACACTGAAATTATACCTTTCAATACTGCGCTTTTCCAAAAACGACTCATAGGTTTTCTCCATTCTAGTATTGCCGTTTTTCACAAATTTCAAAATCGGATTACCCTCGCATTCCAACGCCCTTGATTCTGGACTATTGTGAGTGTATTTAAAATACCAACGCAATAAATTCAGGTCACGAACATTTACCACACCATTTCCATCTGCATCCGCAAATTTTGGATTCAGGACTCCAGGGCGCTCAGTACCCCAATCGAATGACTCCATTCCTCTCCATACGTACTGTCTGACCTCTTTAATCCTGTTATATTTAACATCTTAAATATGTGTACCGCATCCAAAGCATCTACTCGACCATTATTATCACAATCTCCCGGCCAAACACAGCCATCTTTACAATCATCAAATGAACATCTGTATAAAAACCCTTCATTGTAAATTTTTTGGATTCTTAAAATGTTTTGTTTTGCAATATTTACATTTTGTATATGATTTGAGTCCGGATCTTGATTGTACATCAGTACAAAATCCAAGGTCTCCGATTCATTGTTGTCCTATGATCCAGTCTTTATCATTTGATCTATAGTGAAATCCACACCTTGCTCATTGCTCATTCTATACATTGACCAAGATTTCTCTTCATTCGGATCTTCTGAAAACTGGTGATCTCTGGTTTCATGGTTGAACGGCTGTGTAAACTTCCTGAAAGTACCATCAGCATTAAAATATTTTCGGAGGAAGCTATTTTCCATTTGCAGAATTATTTTTCCCGTACTATCAATATTAATATCGGCAGAAAAATAATCCATCTTTTTATTTAATATCGTCATAGAGATTACAGGAATTTTGGATTTATACGAAAATGAACTTGGACAAGAGTTTGCTTGTAAAATACCATCATTCGCATCAGCATTATACCAGTAAGCCGAATTCAGATCCGGAAAACAACCTACATAGTCATCTAAATAGCAACCCACTTGTGGATCCACTGAATTCAATAGAATAGAATTTTTTACTTTATATTGGGTCTCATTTTTATTACTGATCCTACATGACATAAAAACACTATTGTGAAGAATCTGTTCTTCTGGACAGCTGAAAGCAAATGCAGTTATAGCATATTCTGATTGAAAAACATATTTTCCACTATGATGATACACAATAATATCATCCGATTGGGCATTCTATCTGCTGATAAATTGTGTACCGTTGGATAGTCACCATGATCTGGATTATAATTTCCATCTTGATCTACATCAATGAACTCTGCTAGCGGATAGTCCCCTTGTTGAATTGGAAAGCCGTTAAATTCCTCAAAGTAGGGGTTATTTTTCCCTGGCCATGCATATATATCTGATCTTTTGGTATCCACATTTCCATCCTGATTAAAATCATCAACATGATCCAAAATTTCTCCCTTGTCTATGTACCAAAATTTTTTGAATGCGTTGATTTCTTAGGTAGTTGGTTTAAAATTTGGATAATATAAGGATCCTGGTGTTTGTATTAAATTTGGAACATTTGTACTCGATGGCAAGATAAAAAATGGGTCAATGCTAAACATTTGTAAGTGCATTGAATAACATATTGACGGTGAATATATTCCCTGAAATGGTGCCACACATCCTGCTAGATTCGACTCGAAGTTTGAAAATGGATAACCATTTTCAAAATAAGCATGAACATTATTAGAGCTTAACCCATCACTTTGACATGAACTTATCATAGGTATCATAGAGATACACAGCAAGTGTAATATTATCCGGCGCATCGTATGTTTTATTTGTTAACGATTCAAATAAAACATTCGCTGCCTCCTAATGAATGTTTACAGCTTAAATTTTATATATCGCTATTAATAAAACAATCTTTAAACTCACAAATACGAAGCTAAATTTCCGTTTTTACATTTGGCAACAAAAATCTGCTTTCCCATTTTTCAGTGTTATTTGAAAGAAAAAAAATAGAAAGCCGACCTTAAAAATTGAGTTATTTTAAATGAGTACTACTCTTCAAGAATCTACTCACTTTTCATCTCTATTAGTAATGGCGCATTAGGAAGAAAAAATATCAAGTCGATTACAATGTAATCTCTGAGCAGCTTTAGCGAACCAAAAGAATAATTCCTGAAAAACAACCTCTGGTAATTGCAAAAAAAAAAGAGACCTGCAAAACAAGTCTCTAATATTGTGGAGGATCAGGGATTCGAACCCAGGACCCCCTGCGTGCAAGGCAGGTGCTCTAGCCAGCTGAGCTAATCCCCCCGCTTTTTAAAAGCATGCGCAAAGATAATTGAAATTAATATTTGCGCAAATCTATTGTAGTCCCGCCCAGATTTGAACTGGGGACCTCTACATTATCAGTGTAGCGCTCTAACCAACTGAGCTACGAGACTATCTGACAGAAATACTGGGAAAAGAATCTGTAATGGTCTTTGGGACCTGTACAGTGTTTGAAAACTTCGGTTGCAGGCTGTCTTGCTTTATTCCCGCTCTCGTTCCTGAGTCTTTCGATTTCATTGGAGTTTTGAATTTTCCTTTTCGCTCTTCTTTTTCTCCGTTTCTCCCAGTTCTTCAAATTCTCATCTGTTGAACTTGGGACGGATTCTCTTAAAAGGAGGTATTCCAGCCGCACCTTCCGGTACGGCTACCTTGTTACGACTTAGCCCCAGTCACCAGTTTTACCTTAGATAGCTTCTGTAACGAGCACCATCTTCAGGCACCCCTGGCTTCCATGGCTTGACGGGCGGTGTGTACAAGGTCCGGGAACGTATTCACCGCGCCATGGCTGATGCGCGATTACTAGCGATTCCAACTTCATGGAGTCGGGTTGCAGACTCAATCCGAACTGAGACCGGCTTTCTGGGATTGGCTCCACATCACTGTTTCGCTTCCCTCTGTACCGGCCATTGTAGCACGTGTGTCGCCCTGGACATAAAGGCCATGATGACTTGACGTCATCCCCTCCTTCCTCTCCCCTTACGGGGGCAGTCTCTCTAGAGTCCTCCCTTGCGGGTTAGCAACTAAAGATAGGGGTTGCGCTCGTTGCGGGACTTAACCCAACATCTCACGACACGAGCTGACGACAGCCATGCAGCACCTTGCTTTGTGTCCCTTGCGGGCCTGCATGCTTTCACACACATTCAAAGCACATTCTAGCCCAGGTAAGGTTCCTCGCGTATCATCGAATTAAACCACATGCTCCACCGCTTGTGCGGACCCCGTCAATTCCTTTGAGTTTCAACCTTGCGGTCGTACTCCCCAGGTGGCTTACTTATCGCTTTCGCTTAGTCACTCAATCCTTAGATCAAACAACGAGTAAGCATCGTTTAGGGCGTGGACTACCAGGGTATCTAATCCTGTTCGCTCCCCACGCTTTCGTGCCTCAGCGTCAATTCAGGTCCAGTCAGCTGCCTTCGCAATCGGTATTCCATGGCATATCTAAGCATTTCACCGCTACATGCCACATTCCGCCAACCTCATCCTGATTCAAGTCTAACAGTATCAATGGCAGTCCCATCGTTAAGCGACGGCCTTTCACCACTGACTTATCAAACCGCCTACGCACCCTTTAAACCCAGTGATTCCGGATAACGCTCGCACCCTCCGTATTACCGCGGCTGCTGGCACGGAGTTAGCCGGTGCTTATTCTCATGGTACCGTCAGTCCTTAATAAATTAAGTTTTTTCGTCCCATGCAAAAGAAGTTTACAAGGCAGAGCCCCTTCATCCTTCACGCGGGATGGCTGGTTCAGAGTTCCCTCCATTGACCAATATTCCTTACTGCTGCCTCCCGTAGGAGTCGGGTCCGTGTCTCAGTACCCGTGTGGGGGGTCACGCTCTCACGCCCCCTACTGATCATCGCCTTGGTAGTCCGTTACACTACCAACTAGCTAATCAGACGCACACCCATCCTATACCGCCTCAGCTTTAATTAATTTGCCATGCAGCATTCTAATCACATGCGGGATTATTCTCAGTTTCCCAAGACTATCCCCCAGTATAGGGCAGGTCATGTACGCGTTACTCACCCGTGCGCCGCTCTAGGTTCCAATATTGCTATCAAAACTTGCCGCTCGACTTGCATGTATTAAGCCTCCCGCTAGCGTTCATCCTGAGCCAGGATCAAACTCTCCATGGTCAATATCTTCAAATTATACAGAGTCCCTTCAGATTATTTATCTCTCAATACTTATCCTTGTCTCCTCCATATAATTCTTTTCTATCTGTTTCCACAAAAAGTCCTTCCTTCCCCCTCTTCTTCCTTCTTTCTCTCTCCCGCTTCGCGTCCTTTCCGCTTCTTTCCTTTACCTTCTGTTTTCTGTCTTCTTTCCCCAGTCTGTCAATGAACGTTTTAAACTGTTTCTCCTGTTTTAAGATTCATATCATAAACACAAGAAAATCAGTAGATTATATTAAAATATTGCCACTTTCTTTAAAAGCGGACTGCAAAGTTATGCTTTGGAAGCAATTTACCAAAAAAAAACGACGTCTTTATCAACAAACCAACCAAAATTATATATGCCTATTTTCTTCGGACCATTGCTGAAATGCCTAATTATCCTTCTTCCCTATGCTGTCTTCCCTTTTGGGCTGTACATACCCTCCAAAATTCACGTCTGGTTTTTCGGGCCTCATCGTGTCTGTCGGCACTCTTAAACTGTCAAATTTGATCCTCTTGGAGATATATTTTAATATGGAATCTGCTTGCGTCTGAGCATCCAACAATAATTGCCTGTAACAATTACCAAATTTTTGCTGAAAATATTCAGCTCGTTTTTCTTGATATTTTCTTTCCGCCAACTCTTTTATCTCCCGAGTATTGTCTCCACAGGAAAAAATTATCAGCATTCCTATCCAATATAATTTTTTCACTGTAAATTTTTATTGATCTCTTGAATTTCCGTTTTGCGCACTTGTATTAAACTATCCACAAGAGAACTAAATTGAGTCTCTCTGATTTTAATACAAAGCGAATCCGTTGTAATGTCAAACATTTTAATTTCTGCATAGTACATACTGTCTGAAAGTATAGAGGCTTCCTTTTCTACTTGTCTTTCTCGATTGCTGCAAGAAGCGAATAAAAATAAAGTAACAGCAAGAAACATTAAACTCACTTTCATCAATTCACAAGATTTTTTCTGCGCAGTTCAAAATTTTGACCCAAATACACTTTCCTAACAATTGGATCGGCTGCCAGCTCTTCAGCTGTACCATCTTTCAATAATTTTCCTTCAAAAATTAAATACGCTCTGTCTGTGATTGAAAGCGTTTCTTGAACATTATGATCGGTGATCAGAATACCAATATTTTTTGTCTTGAGTTTTTCAACAATACTCTGAATGTCTTCAACAGCGATCGGGTCAATTCCTGCAAAGGGTTCGTCCAACAAAATGAAATTGGGTTCTGAAGCTAATGCTCTGGCGATTTCCGTACGTCGTCTTTCTCCGCCTGATAAAGAATCTCCCATGTTTTTTCTGACCTTGGTGAGATTGAACTCTTCAATCAATTGCTCAAGCTTTTCCTTTTGCTCTTGCTTCGTCTTGGTACCCATTTCCAGAATTGCGCTGATATTATCTTCAACACTCAATTTCCTAAATACACTGGGTTCCTGGGGTAAATACCCTACTCCTTTTCTCGCGCGGATAAACATAGGATCCCTGGTAATTTCACCACTGTCCAAATATACACTTCCCGCATCTGGTGAAATAAATCCCACTATCATATAAAAAGTTGTCGTTTTACCCGCTCCGTTTGGACCCAGCAAACCGACAATTTCTCCTTGATTTACCTCGATAGAAACACCATTGACGACGGTTCGGTTACCATATTTTTTGACCAGCTCTTTTGTGCTTAATTTCATTCTCCTACATTTAAAATCATCTTTTGATCCCAGTCTGCTCTCAGCTCTTTAAGTTTCCAACCGAAGATCCGTTCAGCTTGTTGTTTTTGCTTAAAATCTATGGGGTCCCATTTTCCATTTTGGTTCCGGTCCACAATTAATTTTACTTCGTAGACAAGCGGATCCAGATGTGTAAACCGAAATGTTTCCATCGTATTTTCAGCTACAAATATTTTTTGAAGTACCGGTTTATCTTTATAGCTGAAATTCAAAATATACTGTTGGCGAGTTTGAAGAGAATCCAATATCAGCTCCAGACGTGACAATGACTCGTCCACCTTGGTTTTCAAATGAAAAGTATCCGTCCTATTGGTTCGATTGCCCTGCATCCTTACTGCCATACTATCCAGTATAATTGTAAAATATATAGGTTTTGTTTCCTGATAAACGATATCTATTATCTGTGGATTTCTTAAATTAATTTTTGCCAGAAACTTGATCTCAGGTGTGGATCTGATTTTAGATTCATCCAAAGAAAAAATCGGCGACGGACTTTGAATCTGGGCTGAGTCAATCTGCGATATAGCTTCTTTGACCAGAACCAGCTTTTCCATTTGTACACTATCTGGTTCCGTATATTTGTTAAGTTTCACGGTGTCCTTGATAGCCTCCAGTTCAAAATATGCATTAAATTCTTCTGCTGAATTATAATAATATAAAATACTGTCCTCATAATATATTGTTTTTACAAACTTGTCCTCCGGAGAAATTTTCGTTTTTTCCTTTTCAATATCTTGAGTAAATGCAAAAGCAAGCAACCCTGGTTTTATCACTTTATTTTTTATTTTCAAAGGCAACTTTTCTTGAGAGAGAAAAATAATATATTCTGTTCCTGATTGAAATGGTCTTGCATTTCCCTCATAATATCCTATCGACTCAATTTTTTGGTCATAAAAATAATTTTGATTTTTGTCTTGTATTGCGTACAACTTATAGACCGTGTCTTTCAAATATTTAAAATGAAAACTTCCTGCTGTATCAGTATACGTGACATAAAATGGTTTCGTTTTTGTAAATGCACTGTCCTCCTGATTTTTATATAGCGTTACCGGAATTTTAGCAAGAAATTTGTTGGTTTGAGCATCAAATACTTTACCTCTGATCTCGCCGGAATCAATCGATGGCCCTGTAGAAAA
Source organism: Saprospiraceae bacterium (assembly GCA_016710235.1). NCBI lineage: Bacteria > Pseudomonadati > Bacteroidota > Saprospiria > Saprospirales > Saprospiraceae > Saprospiraceae bacterium. The sequence goes on along the minus strand of JADJLG010000001.1, from coordinate 1,126,964 downwards.
TACAACATTAATATTGCGGGCAATATTTTGAGCAGTAATATCGCGAACGGCTTCTCCTAAGTTTATGGAGTAGGTCGTTTGTGGTTCGAGTACCTCATTTTTATCGAAAGAAATTAAAAGCCTTTTTCCTTTCAATTTATATTGAATTGGCAATTTAGTCGGCGGAGAAACGATGATATTTTTTGTCGGATTTAAAAACCGGAACCACTCATCAAAATGTACGACTATAGGCTCTTTACCTGAAAAATTGGTAGCAAATAAGTTTTTGCATTTTGCAGTGTCAATTTTAGGCGCTATAATGTCAGCTTGTCCACCTGGCAATTGTTTGATATTTGCACAAGAGAGCGCAAATACTCCTGCAAAACATAGCCAACCGAAAATCCTGAACATCGGGCAAAGATAATTCACTTTCTCATGTGGTTTAATATTTAGCCAAACGCTTGTTTCATAAGGATTTCAAGAACTTCCCACGCTTCAATACACCATTATATTTGATGGAGATATTTTGCTTACTTTTGCAAATTAAAGTGCCATAATGTTTAGATTTTTATTGCTCTCCTTGTTATTTGTGTTTGATCTGCATTCACTTCCGGGCCAGTCTGCCAGCATTTCTCCCCGAGCGTTGGCTTACTTGGACAGTCACGATAAAGTACCTATCCTTATATATCTTAAAAAACAGGCTAATTTATCTGCTGTCAAACCAGAATGGACTAAGCTTCAGAAAGGTACTTTTGTTTATCAGGCGCTTCAAGAATGTTCCTCCTCATCGCAATCCAGAATTATTGATTTTCTGGAGCTCAATCAGGTCGCATATAAGTCATTTTTCATAGTCAATTGTGTACAAGCTTATTTGCATGCTGATCAGTTGAACCATTTGAGTCAAATGTCTGAGGTAGCTGCTCTATTATTTGACGAATCCGTCCAACTGACTCCTGTCATGGACAAAACTTTGCTTCAAATCCATGCTCGTGCTCCTGAAATTACCTGGGGTATCAAATCCATTCATGCTGATGAAGTTTGGGATTTGGGTTATGAAGGGCAAGGAGTCACTGTTGCAGGAGAAGACACTGGTATAAAATGGGACATTCCAGCAATTAAAGACAAATACAGGGGTTGGAACGACACATCTTCGTCTGTCGATCACAACTACAATTGGCATGATGCCATACATACGATCAGTCCACTTTCCGGAGACAGTATTAATCCTTGTGGATTAAATCTGCTTGCGCCTTGTGATGATCACGGACATGGAACTCACACCATAGGAACCATAACCGGTCATAGTTCTGAACACGCTATCGGCGTCGCCCCAAAAAGCAAATGGATTGGATGTCGAAATATGGAGCGGGGCAATGGGGCCCCTTCTACCTATATTGAATGTTTTGAATTTTTTCTCGCCCCCACAGATTTGGAACAAAGAAAACCACGTATAGACCTGGCTCCTGCCGTGATCAACAATAGTTGGTATTGCTCCGAAGAAGAGGGTTGCGATCCCTCAAACTGGAATATCATGGAGAGAGTCGTATCTACCCTCAAGGCTGCTGGAATTGTCGTGGTAGCATCAGCAGGAAATAATGGAAACACTTGCGGTACGATTGCGAATCCGATCTCAATGTTTGAATCAGCATTTTCTGTAGGTAGCTATGCATCCAATGACACGATCAGTGGATTTAGCTCCTGTGGCCCGGTAGTCGTGGACAGTAGCTTGAGAATAAAACCCAATATTGTTGCTCCCGGATCTGAGGTGATTTCCCAGTTGCCGGATCTCTCGTACCAAGCATGGAGCGGTACTTCCATGGCGGGACCTCACGTCGCTGGTGTTGTGGCATTGATGATTTCGGCAAACCCTTCTTTGCTCGGACAGGTAGAAAAAATTGAGAGCATTCTGGAACAAACGGCAGAGCCAACCCCATCATTGATCACCTGTGCTGGCAGTGCCCCTGAAGACATCCCCAATATCATGTATGGATATGGCAAGATAAATGCTCTAAGAGCGGTATTAAAAGCCAAATCTCTGGTGGGAAATGAAGACAAAACTTTCAAGAGCTGGCAAGTAGTTCCCAATCCCGGAAAAGAATTGATTTCACTCAACATGCCTGTAGCCGAGGATGTTTTGTTGATTTATAATCTTTTGGGGCAATTGGTATTGTGCACTCCAATATCAGCTCAGGACAGGATTTTACCAGACTTTACTGGGCTAAACAGTGGCTTGTACCACCTTATCTTACAGAAAAGCGGATACCAGACTTCCTGGGTTAAGCAATGATCTACCCTATAGTTTTCGGATGAAAAAGCTGTATAATATTGTCGACAGAAAAATACTCTTGCGAAAGATGCGGGAGAGCCCGGAAGAACGCATTACGCTTTCTTTTTACAAATATGTCCATCTTTTTAACCCAGCCTTTTTTCGCGATCACTTATACACAATGTTCGATGATCTGCATGTATTAGGAAGAATCTATGTGGCTCACGAAGGTATAAATGCCCAGATTTCTGTTCCGGTTGAAATGATGAAACTCTTTAGAAATGCTTTACAAGATGTCGACTTTTTCAAAGGCATGAGGCTCAATTATGCAATAGAAGATAACGGTAAAAGTTTTTTTAAACTGGCCATCAAAGTGCGTAGTAAAATAGTAGCAGACGGCCTTGACGACAAAAGCTTCGACGTCACAAATTCTGGAATTCATCTGGATGCTCAAAGTTTTAACGAACTTGCTTCAATCCCTCAGGCGGTCATTGTAGATATGAGAAATCATTACGAAAGCGAAGTGGGCAGATTTGAAAACGCGATATGTCCTGACGCCTCTACTTTCAGGGAAGCTCTGCCGGAAGTGGTGGACACATTGAAAGATAAAAAGAGCCATCCGGTGATCATGTATTGTACCGGAGGGATAAGGTGTGAAAAAGCTTCAGCTTATCTCAAACACTGTGGGTTTGAACATGTTTACCAGCTCAATGGCGGCATCATAGAGTATGCTCGACAAGTCAAAGAGCTGAACCTAGAAAATAAATTTAAAGGAGTAAATTTCGTATTTGACGAACGCTTGGGTGAAGCTATTTCTTCAGAAATCATCAGCAAGTGCCACCAGTGTGGCCAACCTGCAGCTCAGCATGTCAATTGTGCCAATGACAAATGCCACTTGCTGTTCATACAGTGTGATTCCTGTGCGACCGGAATGAAGAATTGTTGTTCCGAAAAATGTGCCGATTTCATTACAAAATCTCCGGAAGAGCAAGAAAGAATTAAAGGAAGCACACTGTTTAATGGTAGTAAGTTTTCCAAGGGGAGATATCGTCTCGACTCTAACGCCGAATTTTCTTCGCTGAGCCGACTTACCAATCAGCACAGTACCTGTTTCTAAAAATTATACTCTCTGTTTTTTCCTCTCGCTCCTCTAAACCGGGATTCTATGTAAGCTAGATCCGCAGATTCTTCCGTCCCGGGGACGAATACCTCCATAAAGTCAACAACACGTTCGTGATAGTCGAACTTGCACAGGACTATCGGAATTTCAGCTCCTTTAGCGATGAAGTAAAATCCGGTTTTAAAATGGTCTACCTTCTTTCGGGTACCTTCAGGTGCTATAACAATGGCAAAATCAGAATTGGTCTGAAATACTTTGACGTAGCTCTCTACCAAATTATGGCTTTTGTCCCTTTGAACAGGGAAACCTCCCAAAGCTCGAAATATCCAACCAAAAGGGAATCGAAATAAGCTCGCCTTACCCAAAAAACGTATTTTCTGCAAATGGAACGCCGTCCTCACAAGAATCCCAAGGGGAAAATCCCAGTTGGAGGTATGTGGAGCAACGATAACCACATATTGGGGCAAAGAACTGATTCTTTCTATACCTAGCACTTTCCAGCCCAATAGTTTCAAGATCCATGCAGAAAACCATGCCGACATATCACCGATCTCTATTTGAAGACAATATAACGAGTTTTGGTATTTTTATCATAACTCCTGATTCACTTATCATATACAACATGAAAATCTGTCAAAGACCTTAGTTTTGTGCATCAATTTGGGATTTCAACTTAAAATGTTGGCTTCCATCAAGTTCTAAATTAAACCTCACCGGATATCATGAGTCAAACAAACAAAAGCAACACAATGCCAGCTGTTGATGATGAGCAAATCTTAGATTGGGCCCTGGACAGTGTCACGCGGGAGAAAGGATTTCGCGCACTGATACAGAAATATCAACAAAAACTTTATTGGCATATCAGAAGAATGGTGCTCAATCATGATGATGCTGACGATGTCTTGCAAAATACTTTTATTAAGGTGTACAGAAGTTTAGAAAATTTTGAGAGAAAAAGCAGTTTGTTTACGTGGATGTATCGTATAGCCACCAATGAAACATTGACATATCTTGAAAAGAACAAAAAGTACACTTATGATGCTTTGGACGATATGACAGAGCATCCCGCTATCAGCAAACTCAAGGCAGACCCTTATTTTGAGGGTGATGAGCTGAGTTTAAAATTAGAGGAAGTTATGCAGCAATTACCGGAAAAACAACGTGTTGTGTTTCAAATGAGGTATTATGATGAAATGCCTTATAAAGAAATTGCAGAGATACTTCAGACTTCTGAAGGCGCGCTTAAAGCTTCATATCACCATGCCATGAAAAAAATTGAAGAGCATTTTAAATCCAATGATAAAATTAAATAAATCATGAACCCACATCAGGAAAATTATCCATCAGATGTTCTGCCTCCTGCCAAAAATCCTTTCTTGGTTCCGGAGCATTATTTTGAACAATTGGAGACTCAGATTTTTCAAAAAATATATGTGGAGGATAAATTAAATCTGCATCAGGGAAAATTGACCGTTCCTCAGGATTATTTCAACTCCTTGGAAGAGAAATTAATGTCAGAAGTCAAGCTGGAGGAAAATCTTATTCCACAAAAATTTGAAAAGGATATTCCATTTAGGGTGCCTGATGGCTATTTCGAAAAATTGGAAGACAGAATCTTTGCTGCTGCTACTAAAAAACCGACCATATCGCGTTTCTCAACTATAAGAAAATGGTCAGTTGGAATAGCGGCCTCCGTTTTAATCTCAACTTCAGCTTTCTTTTTTTGGTCTCAGCAGTCTAAGCCACAAAATCAAACTTTCAGTTGGGACGAAATCCCTGACGATTTATTGATAGAATATGCAAGTATGAATATTGCCAGTTTCGATGATGAAGACCTCAAAATTATTCTCGAAGATTCAGAATTATTACCTAGACTTGATATAGAAAATGTTTCAGAACAAGATTTGGAAGATATATTATCAAACTAATTTAAAAATCAGAGTGAAAATGAAAAAACTATTCACATGCATGATACTGATGACCCTGTCATTGATAAGCATCGCTCAAAATAATCCCGAAAAAACAAACAAACAACAGCTCCTTGAAAAAATAGAAGCTCAACGTTCGGCCTATATCACCTCAAAACTCGATATGACTTCAGATGAATCTACCAAATTCTGGCCTCTCTATAATGAGTATAGTAGAAAAAGGATGGAACTGAAAAAAGAGTATAAGGCTCAAAATGCAGACAATCTGTCTGAACAGGAATCCCGTATGGAGCTTGACGAACAAATTGAATCACAAGAAAAAGCGCTTGCATTGAAAAAATCCTACTATGAAAAATTCAAAGCCGTGCTTCCAGCTGCAAAACTTGCAAAGCTTGAATCCGCTGAACAAGAATTTCGACGCGAAATATTAAGACAAATCAAAGAAAGAAATAAGTCCAACTCTGGACCTCATCGTTAGATTGAATTGCAACAGGGATTTGATCAAGCCTCGGTATTTTTATCGGGGCTTTTTATTACTGGGTACTCTTGAATAAGGCACGATCAGATCAGTGCTATGCATTTTTCGGGTAAGGCAATGTATCTTCTTCTCGATAGATGAAGAAAATAACAAATGCCTTGCCTATATTTGAAGAATGAAATTATGCATCGCCGGTACATTTTCTGCTTTAAGAATCTTATGTTTTATGATGCTGGTTTCAGTTCACACGCTGACTTATGCAAGTGATTATTTTGAAATACCATTTCGCTATGTGAATTCTTACATGCTTGTAGATGTCCTGGTGGACCAGAAAATCAAGATGAGTCTTTTGTTTGACACCGGCTCAGAACATAATATTATTTTCGACAAGCAGAATTTTTATTTTTCATCATCCCCATTTATTAGAGAAATTACTGTCTTTGGTGCTGATTTGAATGTGGAAATTCCAGCTCTGGTCAGTAGGCCTTTTTCATTGAAGGTTGGTACGTTTCCTGAAATTTTTCAATCCCTACTTGTCCTCAAAGAGCATAGCAGCAATTTTGACCAAATGATCGGAGAATCTGTGCACGGCATCTTAAGCGCTTCGCTTTTCAAAAATTATCTGATTCAGATAGACTACCGCAGAAAAAACATTAGTCTAAGGTCCACTATTTCTGAAAAGAAATTAAAAAACTTCAGTTCTATACCTCTTGAAATTTATAAAAACAAACCTTACCTCGCCTGCAAGGTGCGTATGTCAGGTGGACAACAGAACAATCTCAGGTTGCTCATGGATACAGGTGCAGGGATAGAAGCATTATTGTACAATCGCTCTTCACAACAGATCTGTTTACCTGCAAAGCTATTGCCAGCACCAATAGGAAGCGGACTGGGTGGAGTCATCAGTGGTGCCCTTGGCAGATCCGAAAGTTTATGCCTGCAGGACAGTATCTGCTTGCAAGATGTTCCAATCTATATTCAGGAACTGCTCTCTGATCATGCATTGAAGGAGTTGGACTTCAAACAAGGATTGCTTGGCAATAAACTCTGGGAAAACTACATTTCTATTTTAGACTATTCCAATAATACATTGTGGCTCAAAAAAAATTCCGGACGCAAGTGGAAATCCCGCGGGGACCATAGCGGAATATCGTTAGTGACAACGGGTAGTGATCGCAGCTTGAATATTTTTATTCAGTATGTTATTCCCGGAAGCCCTGGGTCCGAATCTGGCTTGCTACCTGGAGACAAACTGATTACTATAAATGGTTGGTCTGTGAAATTATTGGGAAGTCTCCAGACTGTGAATAAATTCTTGCGCCGTGATGCTGACAAAGTTCTCCGTATAAAAGTCAAACGCCATGACAAAACGTTGATAAAAAAATTGACCTTAAGAAATTATCTGGAATAATTAGTTTAATCTTGATAACATGAATAGATCTGACAATATTTCCGAAATTTATTGTCCCGATTATCGCCAAATTGTATTCTTATTTTCCACATTATACATAACTTTACAAGCGTTAACTCAGAAATTGCTGTTGTGGAGATTGTAGTAAGAATCAAGTGAGATATCATATCAAGTATTTTAACCTGGTCGCAGGGGTACGCAAAGCAAAAATCGAGTGAAATCGCTCACTTGAAAAAAAGAGAACCTGGCAAATCTTTCTAAGCAATTCATTTGCTCTCAAGAGAGTAATCAATTGCTTTTTTGTATTTGGATTGATCATGAAGCTACCAAATGCAACTGCAATGACAGTATTAAAAAAATCTGTACTTGCAAATCAAGCTTTATGCAATGTCTTAACTTTGAATTCTTATTGGTTCATAATAGATCTTTAATATAAAATCAGGATTTGTTGTTACACAAATAATTAACAGATGCAAAGAAATAAATATATTGCTGCCAGACTCCAAGAAGTCTTGATAGATGGGTATTGGATTGCAAATACTAACTATAAATCGCAAATACAAAATCTTTCCTATGATCATGCTTACTATAAAATTGGAACCCTTCATTCTATAGCCGAACTTATATTTCATATAAACTATTATCTGGAAGGTTTATTGCGAGCATTTGAAACCGGTAGCTTAGATATCAGCGACAAATTCAGCTTTGATTTGTCACCGGAAACATCCGCCGCTTCATGGCAAAATTTAATTGGACAATTTCATTCTAACTCAAGAAAATTCGTGCAGTACATAGAACAAATGGATGACCAACTGTTGGACCTGGATTTTATTGATCCCAAATATGGGACATACTTGCGCAATATTGAAGGAGTAATAGAACATGCCTATTATCACTTAGGTCAAATCAGTTTGATCCGCAAGCTTCTTAATGTCTGATTGTTTTAAATCTTTAAGTACTCTCTAGACCATCTATTGTGCAAAGAAGTGCTTGCTCTGATTTTCGATTTTCAGTTTGTTCAATATTATAAGTACAATTGAATATTAAATTTTTATATGTTTCAGAATAAATACACCTTCTGCTGTACTTACTTTTATAAAGTATATTCCCGCAAGCTGGTTAGAAAGGTCGATGTCGATTTCATAATTATAAATTCTAGGATTATTTTGGCTTCATAAAGTACCATCTATTCTAATCACTTCGATATAACTTATTTCAAAGTCATGGTAGAAAAAATTTTAAAATTTCCTTGACTTGGATTAGAGTGAATATAGAATAATCGTTTATCTGTCTGCCTGCACTTGTACGAAAAATTCTTTTACCAAGAGCCGCCACAATTTCAAATTCGATTTTATTATCTGGTGTTTCAAGATCACCCCTAAAGAAACAAATCACGTGTATTTAAAAAATAAAATTGCCGCATCAATTTTTATTGTTTTCTTGTTCACTTCAAGCGACATATTTTAAGTCATTCTGATACATATTGTCATTTTGTCGGATAAGTAAAACGGGTCTTCTTGATTCTAAATCTGTCTGATTAATAAGCTATTAATCGTTTAATAAAAATTAACCCAATTTTGCTTTAGGATTCACATTTTTGATTGAAAAAATATGATAAAATTGAGTAAAAACGGTTAATTGAATAAAGATACAAGCATAGTTATGAATGTTATCTAATAGTATTCTAGTTTTTACAACTTACCGATGTTTTTACCAATTGTAGCGAGATAAGCATACACAATTGAATAACGCTTGCAATACCTACAACTCAATTTTTAATAAAGTTCTTCATTGTTTAAAAACTTTAGTATAAATTACACCATCATCAAAAAATAAATACTCAGGGTAGCTTCCATTATTTGACTCTCTTTTAAAGATCAATCTAAATCTGGCTTTAAAAATTCCAGTTTTTTCATCGTAACTTACAATTTTAATAAAATTTGGTTTATTTGAAGAAGTAAGTTTATATGATTCTTCAAGAGTACAACCATCTTCTCCATTTTTGAAATAAGAACAATAACAATCCTTATTAAACTGATTTAAATTTATTATACCCTTTGATAATTTATTATAAAATCCAAAAGTAAGGCTTCCGATTACAATTCCTATTTCTTGAGTCAGTTCTTTACTAATTAAGCCTGTTGTGTTTTCACTGGTCGCGTGCCCCCTTGGATATGAGGTCCACAATTTCCCATTCACTTTTGCTTTGGTGTATCCAAAATATAAATGGCCTCTTGCCGACTTACCTTCTATAAATAAAGAGTCGACAAAAGCCAAATGATCAGGCGTAGGCAGTTTGTATAATGAATTATATATAACTCTTTTATTATCTTTTGATGAGGCTAATTTTATTTTTGATTGGGAATTCAGAAAACTAAATGGAAATAATATTAATAAATTTAAAAAAAGTATTTGTTTCATTTTACTATTATTTTAGTATTATACAACAATTTATCATCTTCTTTTATTTGTAAAAAATAGACTCCTGGAGGAATGTTAAGAGAAGTATTGTTTAATTGCTCAAGCTCATTTAATAAATCTATATTGCCAGAAATTATCAGCTTACCATTTAGGTCAAATAGACTACAATAAATTTCCTCAGGATTTGCATTGTCTTGTGCCAACCTAGAAAGGTAGCTAGAACTTTGACTTTTAATACCTTCATTTTTATCTACCTTTTTTAAATATCCGGGTAATGACATTGGTGTTTCCGGGCATATTGTTGTAAAGGTTTTAAATAAATAACCAATTACTTGTGTACCATTTCCATAGGCTGTAATTTTCACTGTTATACTTGACCTGTTAGGAAAAATTAAAAGAGAAATATCACAATAATTATTTGGTGTAAAGGGACAACTAGTATAATAATTGAATCCATCTATGGTATATTCAAATTTATAGTTCTGAGCATTACATGTTGTTGGTAGCATTGAGGCAGTCACTTTTATCGTTGTTGGATTACACTCTGAGTCAAATTTTCCTTTGGCATGAATTGTGCATTCATTAGGTTCATTAAAACCTGCCATGCCACATCCAGAATTCTGGATGACACATGCATTATATTGATATTTGGTTCCTGTAGTCTTTGAAGAATATTTTACATAAGGATTTGAATAGTTTAAAATTCTATTTGACTCGGCTGGGGCTTGATGAATAACTGTCCGAAAAAGATTTGCGCATATCTTTGTATGCTTTACTGAATGGCGTTAAGTCATCTTCGTGACCTCCACATAACAAATGTCCAACTTCATGAGTAAAAGTGTACCTTCTATCTGTAGCACTATTGAATTTAACAACGGTGCATGGTGGTGTAGCACACTTAAAAGCTATTCCATGTTCACCAGTAGGCCAGTTGTTACCAGTTGTAAGAAGTACTACTAAATCTGCTTTTACATTATTTACTCTTGTATTCAGGTCGCTTGGGCCTATTACCAATGGTTTTAATTGATTCAAATCATCGTTTGAAGAAAATTTATCTGTCCAACCTATATCAATAAGCTTTGCTACTTCTACGATTCTTGCACGATGCTTTACTTTACTGCGTATGTAAGTAATATTTAATTGCGATAACATCATTCGTGTCATTGGTAAAAGGTTTACCATTGGCATCACAGCAGCTAAACTTGGAGTATATGCAATATAAAGATCAATTGTACAAGAACCCGAATTAAGTATTCAAGTATCTAATGATTCTGGCACATAATTCGTGCTTCCATCTCCTATATCTGGTTTTAATGTGCCGTTGTCCGTATTAACTATTTTAACCAATATTTGTTTGTCTGAGGATATTGGGTAAATACGATAGTATGAATCTCCAATTGCTAACTCTGCATAAAGCTGACCATCCATGTTTTTGAATAATACATAATCAGAAAGTTTTATGCCATTGTTAATTCGTTCTCCATACCATTCAAAATTCATATTGTCTTCGAACTCTGAATGAGCATGCTCAAAATGCAAAGAAGTATTTTCATTTGGAAGAGAAAAAGTTAAAATTCCATTTGCACTATTTACTGAATTAGTAAAATTTGTAATACTTATCCAGCTTATTTCAATACTTGGGTTCAGTTGTGAAAATACAGAATAATTTTGAGATTCCAATACTGTTAATGCCTGAGGCGGTGAAATGGTGTTAATTAGGTTTTGACTTATAAGTGAAAAACTTGAAATGATAATGAAAACAAAAGAGTAATTTAGTTTATTCATGTTCTAAAATTTTAGTATGATAAGAAATAATTCAATTAGCTACTTAGTTATTCTGGTCCCAGATTTTTTATCCCTTTGCCTTAATGATACCTGCAGGAAATTATTAAGCTCGTTATCATAATAATATCAATTGCAACGCTTTTTGCGAAACCTACATCAATTATATGATATTCAAAAATTTTGTATATAATGCTTTACATTACATACCTTTTGATGGTTAATTTACATTCGCTTTGTCTTTGTTTTTAATTTAACTTCGGATGCATTGGTTTTTTACTATAAACAATCTGGAATACAAACATAACTCTATTTTTCAAAATTTAAAATCTTTGAAGGTAATTTTAACCTTGTATTTATCTGTAGTAAGAATCATTAGCGATCGACATTAGTAAAGGAGCTTTACAATTAATTAAATATGAGGCAATTAAATAAATGCAGAGGGGTTATGCCTTTGAGTAATATAAACCCAAAATAATTCATAGAAAGAAATTCTAATGACTATTTTAGAATTATACCTCTAGTTGGTAGCACTAATTGTCGTTTAATGAGATAGACCGGTTGAACGAACGCAATTGAACAAAGAAAAAAACTCACTAACCAGACTGGCTGGTCAGTGAGTTATCACACCTTTTCATGAGTTGCTTAGTGCTGGACTGTAAATCTTTTGCTGATTTTCTGTCCGTTGTGACCTTCTACTATCATTTGATATACACCCGATGGCCACGCAGATGTATTGATTTCAAATTTATCTTCTGTCGTTTTATCAACTGATTTCCAGATAAGCTTTGACTGAGCGTTATAGAAAGAGATCTGCGAGACTCCGGCTTCACTTATTTGAACGAAAACCTGATGATCGGATGGATTCGGATACACCCAAGCATCCAAAGTCTGTACATCTCCTAGGTCATTTTTTCTGGTTTTAAGTTCACTCCTGAGATCTAAACATCCTCCCAGACATTTTAATGTCTGAGGTGTTCTAATCTCCATTTCATTTTCTTCGGTAGAACCTCCAAAGCTTGTTCCTCCATTGATCGACACACAATGATCTTCAACTTCTCCATAAAGGAATGTGCTGCATGGTCCTGACGGATAACCGCCATATGCCATCGAAACTCTCATTCTGCTTAGTCTTGGACTTAATCCGTTTGGAATAGTAATATTTCCAATCATTATCGTATTGCCGAATCCGTAAGTAGCCAGCTCATTCAAATTGTCAAATATTCCGTCTGCATTATAATCTATCCACACCTTCCAGTACACATTGTAGATAACACCTGCATATCCAGGAGTAAAAGATACAGTGTAAGTCTGTCCCGAATAAATTTCCGGACATTCTGTGATGTTTTTGTAATACCCTCCATTGTTTCCTGAATGATGATGCAACGTGGAGATTGAAACTGAGTCCACCCACATGTGTCTGCTATCTCGTCCTCTGCTATTGCAGTATTTTTCAAGAGAATCGCACTTCACCTGCACATTAAAACTACATGTGTCCTTTCCTCCATCTTTTGAAGCCACATAAGTAATTCTATGTGTACCACAAGGTACTTCCGTGCCTCGTTTTGGTCCTTCTATTTGTGTCAGGGTCCAACATGGAATTTCGCAAACAAACTCTCTGCTGGATGCTCCATTCTGGTCATTCCAATAACCATCCGGGCGTAGTTCGATATAATCTTCGTTTCCATTCATGTTGTTAGGTTGGCCAATCAACCAATTGCGATAAATAAATCCTTCTCTGTTCACCCATTCAAACAATCCTTCGGTATTTTCATCGGTACCTCCTATCCAGGCCGTCTGACCCATTAATTTGCTCGAAACATATTCGTTTTCACTTTGGTCATTGATGACTGCAAGATGTCCTCCATTGAGCGTACAGATCACCTTCGCCTCATCCCAGCTGGCCGGTGCCAACGAACAGAAATATCGGTGACCACCATATTCGCCCATATAGATAAAACCAGGCAGACTGTCCACACATGGTGTACAATATCTTACTGTCGGCAGATTCCAATTTACTATAGCACCAGTTTTATATGGATCTGAATTCTTAACCATTGTGTCAGGAGGACAGGTAATTTCAATTTCAGATCCGTACACAGTAATCTTGAATGATGTGCTAATGCTATTGCCGCATACATCAACTACTGTATAGCTTACTGTCGTCATTCCGGCACCAAACCTGTCGCCAGGACGGTGTGATGAACTCATGTTTCTGACTCCGCAATTGTCAGCTGCCACCGGAGGTAGCCAATACACTCTAAGATCACATTGACCATTTGCATTGATTACTGTATCATGTGGCACGCTTGTAAAGCGAGGATTGACATCGTCTTTCAATTCTATGATCTGTTTACATTCTGATTTTAATGTCGGTATTTCCGGATCTGTCGCAGTCCATGTGCGTTCTATTTTAATCGCTCCTGAGCACGGCCCGTTCGATAGAATTTTATCTTTATAACTAATCACAGGAGTTTTACATGTTGGCTTACCTGGTACCGCCGTCGCTGTTCCAGTATTGGAAGGATCCGTGGAAGTTGAAGGACATGCTTTATAGTCTGCCGGACAACTTATGACCGGATTTTTATCACAACAATTATCAGTTACAGTCACTGTAAACCAACATGTGCTTGTGTTTCCACAATCATCAGTAGCCGTATATACCACAAGTGTATTACCCCGATTGAGTTGGTCACCCGGTTTATAGTTTGATCCTACAAACACTGATCCGCAGGCATCTGAAACCGTTGGTGGTGTCCAGCTTGCGATTCCTTTGCAATCATACGTTGGATCAACGGTGAAATCAACAGGACAAGCACTAAACACCGGAGATGTTTTGTCTTCTTTGGTAATATATTGAATACAGCTCGCAGTCAAAGAAGTGTTGTTTGCATCAGTTGCTTTCCATGTGCGTTCAACGTATGTTGAGCATGCGCTTTGGTATAAGACACTATCCGTGAATGAAATTACCGGAGACAGACAATATGGGCTTGCCTGCGCCGTCGCCCTTCCTGTAATTGAAGGATCAATTGAGGAAAGTGGACATACTGTAAAATTAGAAGGACATGTAATCGTCGGTGGTTTGTTGCAACAACTATCTGTCACTGTGATGGTAAAACTGCACTGCGCTGAATTTCCACATGCATCAGTGGCTACATATAGAACAGTGTAGAATCCCGTTGAAAACTCCTGCAATGGTAGATAGTTCGATATTGTATTTACTATACCGCATGCGTCTTCCGCAACCGGCACGTACCAGTCAACTTTTACTTTACAATCCGGATTTGGATTTATCGTAATATCCGGTTGACAGTGTAAGAACACAGGTGGCGTCGTATCCTCCATTACAATCCTTTGGTCACATCTTGCCTCCAAGCTTGATTGATTGCGGTCAAATGCTCGCCAATGTCGAACGATTACCGTTGAACACGCACTTTGGTATAAGACCTCGTCATTGCGCGAAACGATTGGGTCGTCACAGCTTGGGTGACCTTTTGTCGCAGTCGGTCTGCCTGTATTCTGTGGATCTATATTTGCCCCTAGACATAAAGTTAAATCCGCTGGGCATGTAATTGTCGGTGGTTTGTTGCAACAGTTGTCTGTTACTGTCACGGTAAACCAGCATGAACTTGTATTGCCACAATCGTCTGTGGCTGTGTACACCACGAGAGTATTGCCAATGCCTAACTCTGATCCGGGTGCATAATTGAACCCCAGGTTCACTTGACCACAATTGTCACTAACCGTAGGTACCGTCCAGTTGACGATCGCTTTACAGTCAGCTCCGGGATCTACTGTGAAATTGACCGGGCATGAGCTAAATATCGGTGAGGTCTTATCTTCCAGAGTAATTGTCTGAACACAATGAACCGTATACGTTGAATTATTAGGATCAGTTGCAGTCCAAGTTCGCTCCACAAATGTCGAACAAGCACTTTGGTACAAAACAGAGTCGGTGTAGGTAATTACCGGTGGCTGACAATGAGGACTTGCCTGCGCTGTCGCTGTTCCCGTTATGGATGGGTCTAGCGAGGATACAGGGCATACAGTCAAATTGGCAGGACATGTAATGGTTGGTGGTTTGTTGCAACAATTGTCTGTTACAGTCACGGTAAACCAGCATGAACTTGTATTGCCACAATCGTCTGTGGCTGTGTACACCACGAGAGTATTGCCAATGCCTAACTCTGATCCGGGTGCATAATTGAATCCCAAATTCACTTGACCGCAATTGTCACTAACCGTAGGTAGCGTCCAGTTGACGATCGCTTTACAGTCAGCTCCGGGATCTACTGTGAAGTTGACCGGACATGAACTAAATACCGGTGAGGTCTTATCTTCCAGAGTAATTGTCTGAACACAATGAACCGTATAAGCAGGATGATCCGGATCTACAGCTGTCCATGTTCTTTCTATTCTCGTTGAACATGCACTCTGGAAAAGAACTCGATCCGCAAAAGTCAACACCGGATCTTTGCAGAAAGTACCTCCTTTGGTAACCTTTGCACTGCCGGTATTTGAAGTGTCGGTACTTGTTCCTGGGCAAAGTGTCAAATCTGCCGGGCAAGAAATCGTTGGAGGCTGGTTACAGCATGTATCAGTAACCGTGATGGTAAAGCTGCACTGTGCACTGTTTCCACAGCCGTCGGTAGCCACATACAGTACTGTATAGAGTCCCGGGGTAAATTCCTGGAGTGGTAAGTAGTTTGAGGTCGTATTGACTGCTCCGCATGCGTCTTCTGCGATTGGCACATACCAATCTACTTTCACCTTGCAGTCAGGACCAGGGCTGGCCGTGATATCCGGCTGACAATGTAAGAACACAGGTGGCGTATTGTCCGTCTGAGTGATGCGTTGGTCACATCTGGCTTCAAGTGTCGGTTGGTTACGGTCAAATGCTCGCCAGTGTCGAACGATTACCGTCGAACAAGCACTTTGGTACAATACTTCATCCGTGCGTGATACGATCGGGTCATCACATATTGCACCGGACCTCGTTGCCGTTGCCTTGCCTGTTATGGATGGGTCGATACTTGATCCCGGACACACTGTCGCGTCTGCAGGACAAGAAATCGTTGGTGGTTTGTTACAACAGCTATCCGTAACCGTAATGGTAAAGCTACACTGTGCGCTGTTTCCACAGCCGTCAGTAGCCACATAAAGTACTGTATAGAATCCAGGGGTAAATTCCTGGAGTGGTAGGTAGTTTGAGGTCGTATTGACTGCTCCGCATGCGTCTTCTGCGATTGGTACATACCAATCCACTTTCACCTTGCAGTCAGGACCAGGGCTGGCCGTGATATCCGGTTGACAGTGTAGGAACACAGGTGGCGTATTGTCCGTTTTTTCTATTCGCTGAATGCAGGAGCTGATAAGATTAGGCTTTGCAGCAATAGAAGCTGTCCAGATTCGATAAATCACAACCGAACAATTGCTAATATTGACCACAGAGTCCCGATAATTGACAGAAACTTGACCACATGCCGGACTTGGCGTAGTAGCAGTTGCTCTGCCTGTAGTATCCGGGTTCGTACCGGCGGTATAGCAGAGAGTTAAATTTGCAGGACATGTAATCGTCGGTGGCTGATTACAACAATTATCAACTACCCTTATAGTAAAGCTACATGTTGATGAGTTTCCGCATGCATCGGTTGCGGTAAATATGACACGAGTTGTTCCAACCGGAAATTTATCTCCATTGATATGGGAGCTTGATAAGCTGAGATTGCCGCAATGATCTGTCACCCAAGGAGAAGTCCACTGATATGTGGCAACACATTTGCTGTTGCTCAAAATAACGGTATCCTTAGGACAGTTAAAGAATACCGGAGGCTCTTCGTCCTTAAGATCTATATACTGAATACAAAAGCTGCGTAAATTTTCGTCATCTGGATCTGTAGCAGTCCATATTCTTCTGATTTTTTTTGCCCCGGGACATGGACCTGTCTCGTATTCATTGTCGATATAATCCACAATTGGTGCTTGGCAAGAAATGCTTCCTGGTTTGGCAGTAGCACAACCCAATGCTTCGATATCTATCGAGGCTCCGGGACATGTCGTAACATCAGCCGGACAGGTAATGATTGGTGGTCTGTCACAGAGTACTCTACGGTTAAAACTTTGAAGGACTTGTATCTCCTCCTGAGCATAAACCGATGGCACAAAATAGATGACTGTAAATGCCAAAAAAATTGCTTTCAAGTTGGCAAGGGGTAACTTCAGTCTATACATTACACTATCTTTAAGTAGAAATAAATGTTTATGAGATCCAGAAGTCCTGAGTAATTGGCTATAGATTCGAGGCGTAAAAGTAGTTAATACTTTTATTCAAAGCGCAAGAATTGTAAAATTTTATTTTACTAAATATTATATTAATAAAATATTATATAAGAATTATATTTAAATTAAAAAATATTGTTATATATATTTTGCGTGGACTGTGCTTCATTCACATAATAGAAAAATGGAACTACTCGTCCATTTCTCCCTAGATATTAGTGTAAATCGATTATTCTATCGATTCTATTAGGTTTATGCCAAGCTCTTTGAGTTGATGCACATCCAGTTCTGAAGGAGAATCAATCATCGTGTCTCTTCCTTGATTGTTTTTTGGAAAAGCGATGTAATCTCTGATGTTTGTTTGGCCTTGCATAACTGCGCACAGACGATCAAATCCAAAAGCTATCCCAGCATGCGGTGGAGCCCCATACTCAAAGGCCCCTAGCAAAAATCCAAACTGCTTTTCCGCTTCTGCAGGAGAAAATCCGAGCAATTGGAAATTCTGAGCTTGTAAAGCTCTGTTATGTATTCGAACCGACCCTCCACCTATCTCGGTACCGTTGATTACCATATCGTATGCTGCTGCTCGAATTGAGCTCAGAACTTCCCTATCATCGGATCTCAACTTTTCTATATCCTTTGGTAACGGCGACGTAAAAGGGTGGTGCATTGCATAAAAACGATTACTCTCCTCATCCCATTCTAACAATGGAAAATCAACAACCCAAAATGCCTTGAATTCTCCAGCTTTTATAAGTTTGAGCTTACGCCCCAATTCGAGTCTCAGTTCTCCGGCTTGTTTCAGTGTTTTTTCCTTTGGTCCTGCCAAAATAAAAAGCACATCCCCTGATCCCAACTTCCAGCTTTTTGCCAAGTCTTTAAGTCGTTCATCACTATAGAATTTTCCCAGGCTGGTTTTGACACTGCCATCGTTATTAAAACGCACATATGCCAGTCCTTTCGCACCTATTTGCGGCCTTTTTACCCACTCTGTCAGATCACTGATCTCTTTGTTGCTGAAAAAGTCTGCAGTAGCTTGACATGCAAGTCCACAAATTGCTTCTGCCTCATCAAACACCGGAAATCCTGCTCCTTTCAGCTCTCTCTCCAGATGTTGTATTGGCATGTCAAATCGCAGATCCGGTTTGTCAGAACCATAATTGTGCATAGCATCTTCATAGCTCATTCGTTCAAATTTTGGTAAATCTATCTCCAATATTTTATTGAATAAATGCTTGATCAAGCCTTCAAATGTTTCTAATACATCTTCTTGATGCACAAAGGCCATCTCGCAGTCTATTTGTGTAAATTCCGGCTGTCTGTCTGCTCTGAGGTCCTCATCTCTGAAGCAGCGTACTATCTGAAAATATCGATCCATTCCTGCAACCATCAAGAGCTGCTTGAATGTTTGTGGGGACTGGGGCAGTGCATAAAACTGTCCTTGATTCATCCTGCTGGGTACTACGAAGTCTCTTGCACCCTCTGGTGTGGATTTGATAAGATATGGTGTTTCTATTTCTACAAAACGCTGATCATTCAAATAATTTCGCGTTTCGAATGCTGCCTGATGACGAAACAGCAATTTGTTTTTTACCGGAGATCGTCTTATGTCAAGATACCGATATTTCATACGCAACTCATCCCCGCCATCAGACTCATCTTCAATAGTGAACGGCGGGACGGCAGATTGATTTAATATCTGCATCTCTTTGACCTGAAGTTCTATATCTCCCGTTGGCCTCTGAGGGTTTTTGCTGCTTCGCTCTCGGACAATGCCTTTAGCCATTATCACAAACTCTCTACCCAGTTTTCTCGCTGCCAAACAAAGGCTCTCGTCTTCTTCCAAATTAAAAACAATCTGCGTTATGCCATACCGATCCCTCAAATCTATAAAAGTCATACCTCCCAAGTTTCTGGCACTTTGAACCCAACCGCTCAAAATAACTTCCGCCCCTACATGGTTCATTCTTAATTCTCCACAATCATGACTCCGATACATTTTCTGCTCTTTTTTTGCAAAAATAAAGAATCTCCGGCCAAACCAGAGATGCCTTGATTTGAATCTGAATCTTTCTGCTGTTTTGGTGCTTCCTCAAATCCGATAAATGAGCAGATTCACTATCTTTATGTTTTTGTATAATGGCTGACTCTATTTCTAACTCTAATCGTTACAGTTTCCGAGAAATCCATGTGATCCAATTGTTCACTGCTATAATCTTATTGATACTCGCAGTTCTGTTTAAGGGGACCGGTGATGATGGAGACAGCCTCTTACATTATTTGTATGCCAAATGGGCTTATACGGATCCTTCATTGTTTTTCAATCATTGGGCTAAACCTCTTTTTGTCTTAGCAGCCACACCCTGGAGTCAATTTGGTTTTGTAGGAATTAAAATTTTCAACATCGTAAATATATTATTAGCACAATATTTTATTTACCGAGTGTGTTTGGCATGGGATTACAAATTTCCGTGGCTTGCTTCTCTGTTTTTAATTTTATGCCCTATGCTAATCTATTTTGGTTTGTCTGGGTTGACAGAACCTTTTTTTGCATGCCTATTTTCTCTTGGTCTGTTTTTATTTCAGAAAGAAAAATTTTTATCCGCAACCATTCTCATTTCTTTTTTACCCTTTGCAAGATCAGAAGGTTTGATCATTATAATTTTATGTGCAGCATATCTTTTGTGGATAAAAAAATACAGTTTCTTGCCATGGTTACTTACTGGTCATGTGATCTATGGATTTGCTGGAATGAGATTTTACAATAATGATTTTTTATGGCCTTTCAATAAAATCCCTTATCCGATCAATAAAGCATTTTACGGTAAGGGTGAGTTATTTCATTTTGTTTATAACATGCCCTATGTTACTGGGATCATTCTTTCTGCATTATTGCTGGTTGGTTGCTTTTTTTTATTTCGAGATGTTAAAAAATTACTTCAATCCAGAAACAATTCTCGACTTTCTTTGGAGGTATTTTTAATTTATGGTTCATTTTTAGGTTTCTTGTTTTTTCATTCGTACGCTTGGGCGTTTGGGAGATTTAACTCATTTGGTTTGATGAGGGTTTTTATAGCTGTAATTCCAATGATGTGTATTATAATGACAAAACCGTTTGAATATTGGCATACTTTTTTTGAATCAAAAAAGGGTCTCTATACTTTAGCGGGAATTGTCAGTTTTCAATTTATTTTAAATTTTACGCCAAATCATAATTACGCGGTTCAAGCTCGTAAATTAAATGAAACCGGTGCTCAAATCTGTATGAAAAAAGCAATCTCTGAATTGGAAGAAAAATATCCTGAGTGGACAAGATTGCATAAAATCTATGCAGCTGTATCCTTTCCCTTTTATGCAAAATTTAATCCTTTTGTCATAGGGTTGAATGAAAATATCGGAATCCTTAATCAGAAAAAATCTTTTCCTGAAAATACTTTGATCGTCTGGGACGAGTGGTTCGCACCACTGGAAGGTGGCGTTAAAGAAGAAAGGATTACTTCAGATACAACATTTAATAAATTTGTCATCACAGAATTTACAGGAGAAAGTGGAGACCATCATAAAGTCATTATGGCTCGGTCCAAAATAGACAAAAGCATGCGCGAAATTCGTGAAGAAAAAATACGATCGATGATGCACACGATACGCTCTGATGAAAAATGGTTGAGCCATGTACGAGAAAAAGCTATAGAAAGGGGGATTCCTTTGGATTCTATGATTTATCTGGATGCGGAATATATGATTGATATAAAATAAAAACAATATAGCCGATGTTGATTAAATCCTATGCTGCTGCTGTGTTTGGTGTTGATGCACGTACCATTACAGTAGAAGTGAATGCCGGTGGAACCGTAGCACTCGGAAAAATAAATTATTTCATGGTAGGACTTCCCGACAATGCAGTAAAAGAGGGTTATCAGAGGATTGAATCTGCAATTAAAAATGAAGGTTTCCAGTTTCCTCGACTAAAATTGGTGGTAAATTTAGCTCCCGCTGATATCCGGAAAGAAGGCTCATCTTATGATCTTCCTATTGCCATAGGAATACTGGCTGCAACAAACCAAATGGACAGCTCCCAGTTAGACAAATACATGATTATGGGAGAGCTCAGTCTGGATGGCAGCCTTCGTCCCATAAAAGGCGTTCTGCCAATTGCCATTCAGGCGAGAAAAGAAAAATATAAAGGGATTATCATTCCAAAAGTCAATGCTCGTGAAGCTGCAATCGTCAATCAGCTGGATGTCATAGCTGTAGAAACTTTAAAAGAAGCCGTTGACTTCCTTACTGGAGCTCAGACCATAGAGCCTTTGGTGATCGACACAAGAGAAGAATTTGCTTATCAACAAACCCTTTATGCCAAAGATTTTTCTGACGTAAGGGGCCAGGAAAATATTAAACGGGCCCTTGAAATAGCGGCTGCAGGAGGGCACAATGTGATCCTTATAGGTCCTCCAGGTGCCGGAAAAACCATGCTTGCTCAGCGGTTGCCTTCAATTTTGCCGCCTCTTGGATTGAATGAAGCTCTGGAGACCACAAAAATTCATTCCGTAGCCGGTATTTTACCAAGCGAAAGTGGTCTGGTCTCTGTCCGCCCTTTCCGGTCCCCTCATCATACTGTCAGTGACGTAGCCCTGGTGGGTGGAGGCTCCAATCCCAGTCCGGGCGAGATTTCTTTAGCTCACAATGGCGTTTTGTTTTTGGATGAGTTGCCGGAGTTCAAACGCGCCGTACTGGAAGTGCTGCGCCAGCCTATGGAAGAAAGAAAAGTAACGATCTCCAGAGCTAAAGTCTCGATAGATTATCCTGCCAGTTTTATGCTGATCGCTTCCATGAATCCTTGTCCCTGTGGTTACTACAACCATCCAGAAAAAGAGTGCGTATGTGGTCCGGGAGTGGTCAAAAAATATCTGAGCCGTATCAGCGGTCCACTTTTAGACAGGATCGATCTTCACGTTGAAGTGACCCCGGTTTCGACAGATGATCTCATGGAACATGGTAAACCGGCAGAATCGTCCCTATCGATTCGTGAGCGAGTGCTTACCGCTCGCCAAAGGCAAGAAAGCAGGTATGAATCTCTGCCCGGCATTCACAATAATGCCCAGATCGGATCTAATATGGTCAAAGATATTTGCCAGATAAATGCTGCAGGAATCACCTTGCTGAAAACCGCTATGCAACGCCTTCAATTGTCTGCAAGAGCATATGATCGCATCCTGAAAGTCGCTCGTACGATCGCTGATTTAGCCGATAGTGATGATATCAAAATTGAACATTTGGCGGAAGCCATCCATTTTAGAAGCTTGGACCGCGAAGGTTGGGCGGGATAAAAATCCTCATTATGCGATTTACACCAACTCAAAAATCTCTCCTTAAAAAAGCAAAAATCAGCTTTCATTCTGATGATTATAAGTTGCCTTGGGATCAAAAGAAGCTAAAGCTCTGGATGCAGACGATAATCTTCGGATTTGGAAAAGCCGCAGGTGAAATTCATTATTATTTGTGCAATGATGAAGATCTATTGGAAATCAATCGGCAATACTTGCAGCATGATTATTATACAGACATTATCAGTTTTCAATATAATCCCGATGTGGTAGCAGGTGACATTTACATCAGCTATCAAAGGATCAGTGAGAATGCTGCCAACCTCAAGGTTGAGGAAGAAGAAGAGTGGTTGCGGGTGTTAATTCATGGAATCTTACATTTCTGCGGTGTTAAAGACAAGTCTTCCAAAGACGAAAAACAAATGAGAAAATTGGAGGAAGATGCCATCCATTCTTTTAAACACAACTATCTGCAAGAGCAAAGCTATTACGATCTTGTTTTTGCTATTGTCAAAATGATTCCGCGCGGAAAGGTGACTAGTTACTCAGCCATCTCAAAATTTCTTTCCCTAGGATCGCCTAGAATGGTTGGTTATGCTCTTCACTCCTTACGTGGCAGCAAAATGGGAATCCCCGCACATCGGGTGGTAAATGCTAAAGGTGAACTTTCAGGACGACACAATTTTGGTGGAGACAAAGCTATGGAAAACCTCCTCCGTTCCGAAGGTGTTGTAGTAGAAAATGACAAAGTCATAAACTTCCCAAAAGTTTTCTGGCAGCCGGAATAACTCATTCTTTCAATGTTCGTGTTACGCCATACTTTTTTTTAACCTTGATTTTGCTTTAGGGAATGGTAGCCCATATCAATTGGGCAATAAAATCAAGGGTTAGGATGAGATCGAATGATTTCGCGAATTAAAAATCAAGTGCTCGTTTTCAATCGATTATGAGGTACCCGACCAAAACTTCGCTTGGCATTGCCCTTTCTCTTATTGAGTAATCTTGAGTTTTCTTCTATTTGATTTTGATCAGTATTGAATTACCCAAGTGCAGATCCAATGACTTGTTTATAAAAAATAATTCTTTCGAATCCAACCTTTCCCACAGCCTTGATTTTGAAGTCACCTTGCTGCACAATTGAATTTCCGATACAAAATTTAGGTAAAATCAATTCAATCTCTCGTCCAGCCAGTGCCTTCTTTACCGTCTTTTAGCTGTATGCCGAGTTCTTTTAATGAATCTCGAATTAAATCAGAGGACGCCCAATCTTTTCTGTTTCGAGCATCTGTTCTCAGAGAGATTATGAGCTTCATCAATCCGTCTGTTGTTCCACCATTTTCTTCTTGACTCTCCGCCTGCAAACCGAATATGTCAAACACAAGGCTTTTAATCCTGCTTTTCATGTCGATCCAGCAGGATTTTGATATCTTGGATGAAGAAATATGTCTGTCCTTTACCGAATGAATGAGGCTGACCAATTCAAAAACAGAGGCCAGAGCTTTGGGCACATTGAAATCATCGTTGAGGTCGTCGAAACATTGGTTGAGAGATTGATTCACTTTCTCGTCAAGTTCTCCTTCCTCTTCGGCAAACGCGTCTGTAATTTGATCCATGGCAAGAATTGCTTCCATGAGGCGTTTGTATCCTTTTTCTCCTGCAATCAGTGCCTCATCGGTAATATCCAATGTGCTGCGATAATGTGCTTGAAGCATAAAAAACCGGATACTCATCGGTGAGAATGCTTTGCTGATCAATGGGCTTTGGCCGGTAAATAATTCAGTTGGTGTGATCGAATTGCCTTCGCTTTTAGACATTTTCCTGCCATTAAGCAAGAGCATATTCGTGTGCATCCAATACCGCACAGGTGCATGTCCGCAAGCTCCTACGCTTTGTGCAATTTCATTTTCGTGATGAGGAAATTTTAAATCATTTCCCCCACCATGAATGTCAAAAATTTCACCCAAATATTTTCTACTCATCGCGGAGCATTCCAGATGCCATCCGGGAAATCCTACTGACCATGGTGAAGGCCATTTCATGATGTGTTCCTCTGATGCTTTCATCCAGATAGCAAAATCTGAAGGGTGATTTTTTTCGTCTTGGTTCTTTAAATCCGATCGGCTTTCTGCCATCAACTCTTCAACAACCCTTCCACTTAGCTGACCATAAGGATTTTTATCCTGAATAAATTGGATCGTATCAAAATAGACTGAACCATTTTTGACATATGCATATCCTCGATCCAAGATTGCATTGATCATTTCTATCTGTTCTATGATATGACCGGATGCCAGTGGTTCTATCGTAGGTGGAAGCGTATTGAAAATCCTCATCATTTCATTAAAACCCAAAGAATATTTGTGTGCAACTTCCATGGGTTCCAGTTTCTCCAGTCTTGCCCCTTTTAACATTCTATCCTCACCATCATCCAATAAGTGCCCTACGTCAGTGATATTTCTCACATATCTGACTTTATATCCCAGATACCGGAAATACCGATGTATGATATCAAATGAAACGTAAGTTCGACAGTTGCCAAGGTGAACATCATTGTACACAGTAGGCCCACAGACATACATTCCTGCATAACCTTGTTGTAAAGGCACAAATTCTTCTTTCTGTCTTGTCAAGCTGTTGTATATCCACAGATTTTTCATCTGAATGTATTTGATATTTACTTTTTATTAAATTGTTCTTGGATTATTAGAACATCGGATTTCATGTTTTGCCGATAAGAATTCTTCGATACAAGTTTTGCAAAGATATATTCCTATTCTTTCATTTCGTCTGCAAATTGATAAATGAGGGCGTTAATGGAAACTTAATTCAATTCATTTCTGAGCTGTTTGTTTTTATTTGAGATCGCTTTCATTTCTGATTTTGCTTTGACGCCAGCGATTGCATTGATCGCTAAATACATTACTAAACTGCCCAGAAAACATAGGTTTCTTGCCATATTCCAAACGGATTCCGCTCTATGAAAAAATGGATGAATAACAAAATTTTGTATGAATATTATACCCAAGGTGCAAATCAATAATAAAACAACCACCGTAAACCAGTTGGCATAGGATTTGAGATTTTGTAGAAACAATTGATGAAATAATAGCTTTCTATATTTAGGATTGGAAGTATTCAATTTATATAATTCTCTGAAATGATGCAGTGATGATGAACTCTCCTGTTGCTGTACATAATAGGTCGCCCTCAAATAAATCAGTTTTTCATAAATGTGTCGCAATGTTTGATGAAAATGATCATGATTGATAATTTCATACAACAGCTGCTCACTTTGCTTTTCGAAAGTAAAATAATTTTCGACATAAAACATCGCTTTCACAAATGAAAATTTGATCTCCGCGTATTCTTCAAACTCGAGGTCCTGTATCTTTCTAAAATTTTTTTTGTAAAATATAATATGATCAAAAAATGCGTTATCCGGCAATCGTCTGAAACTCACAATAAGATCCGAAGCATGTATTGTTTTCATTATACCAGATTCAACGGATAAATAACCGGCCTGGATGGCGATGCGTCGAGTTCAATCGGCGCCAGTTGCAAATTGAGAAGATAAAATCCATCTGTTATCTCATTTTTTACATATATCAGCTCGGTTATTGTACAATGTCTCGACCTGTCACCTTTCCAAAACGATTTATGCGAAGCGAGGAGCCCCTGATCCTCTTCTTTGTCTACAGAAGGTAGATCTACCAATAAATGTTGTATACCATTCTCTACGATCAGGTCAATGGCTTCCGGAGAAAAATACGGCGGATTAGTACCTGAATATTGTCTCGTTATTTTCGAATCATCATTCGGGAGCGTCCTTACTATAAGCGCTTTTACTCCACTATTCTGCCACAATGCTGCAATTGTAGCAGCTTCAATTACAAGATCTCCATTTTCTCTACGCGTAGGATAAACGGACAACAATTCTGCAACAAACAAATATTTAGTCAAAACTTGATTGACAGATAATCCTTCACTGGAAATGTGTGCACTACTTTCCGTGTGCGTACCGTTTCCGTGTGGATTTAATTTGACATTGTAAAAATTAACCGGAGATCCGGATTCTATACTGCCTATAAAATTTCCCATTTTGACCGGCTCATGTTGGTATAATGGAGCGTAAAAGCAGTTTACTTGGCGTATCCCCGGATGCAGAGGGATGGAAATATCATGCCCACGGTCTAAATCAACCTTACAAATGAGATTATCTATATTTATAACGAAATTCATCTCACGCTTTTTAGTTTCTCTGGTCCAATCCCCAGTTTAGTTTTTCATGGATAGTCTTCAAAAAACTCGATGGCAAAAGATGTACCAGTTTAAAGGAATAATCACACTTTCTCACTGCAAGTTGATAGTCTGAGGTAATTACTTCAAACCTCGAGTCCATCGTACACAGGAAACTATCTGCCCTGCCTTCAATCTCAAAAGAAAGAACGTAATGATCCGGCAAAACGACTGGTCTTACATTCAGATTATGTGGCGCCACCGGAGTTATGATGAAATTATTAGAATCCGGAAAGACTATGGGGCCACCGCAGGATAATGAATACCCTGTAGATCCGGTTGGTGTAGAAACAATCAGTCCGTCAGCCCAATATGAATTTAGAAACTCGCCGTTTACAAAAGTACGTATTGTAATCATAGAGGAATTATCTCTCTTGAGAACCGTAAAGTCATTTAAGGCCAGCGGAGCTTCGCCAAACAATGCAGGGTTGCTATCCAATTTAAGCATGGATCTATCTTCTATGGAAAACATTCCATTCACCAATTGATAAACTGCATCATTGATGAGTTTCTTGTCTATGCCTGCCAAAAAACCCAGACGTCCCATATTGATCCCCAGTACCGGTATTCCCAGGTCACGAATCAGTCCTGTTGTGGACAATATCGTACCATCACCGCCAAAACTAATCACAAACTGAGGTTTAATATTCTCCAAATCCTCATAGGAGCTCCACAGTCGATCGTCGATTTGTTTTCTGATGTCGTTACCGAGTAAGGAATAAAAGGTTTCGTAGATATAATACTCGATCCGGTGATCTCTCATTTGAGTCAGGAAGCTTTTGATATGAATTTGGTCTTCCGGATTCAGTTTTTGCCCAAAGATGCAGATCTTCATTAGAACGTGGATTTGCTGTGAACAAAGATACCGACTTCTCTTCTATGGTTGACAGAAAGATGCAGTTGAAGTTTCTGTACATTATTTATTCCTAATTCTCCTCCTAATGTGGCGCTATACAAAAAGCGATTTGCTAATTCATTGCTTGGATCCTCATATTTATCTTTTACATATGCCGTTGAAACATTTACCAATGCTGAGGCATCCAGTTTAAACTTGATCCTCGGTTCGTTTTTAAGTATCTTAAAAAAACTCTTATGATATGAAAATAATTTGTATCGAAGGTTTTGCTCGACTCGCAGCATATGCGTTCCATCAATGACATAATATTCATATCCGTAAACTATATTGTTATAATACCCCAATAATTTGTTCAGAGAATATGGTTGTTTATTATTGAGGATTTGCTGCGAAGAAGTGATAACCGAAGAGTAAATATATCGAGGAAATAATTTTTTTGCATAAACCCACTCTTGTCGGGTTATAAAAGATCGAACATCATCACTTAAAAAAGATCTTCTCAAAAAAAACTCGAATGCTAAGCGATATCCTTTTTCCGGCAATAGATCATGATTCAGTTTATTGAAATAAAATCCATAACTTAAGAGAAAATGCCTCTGGATCCGGTTTCCGTCACCATAAAAATTTCGATTGCGGTATGCAATAGAATCGCTAATATTGTTGTACTGGTATTCCAAACGATATTGGTGAAAAATTATACTGCTGGGTCTGTGTGCCAAACCTATATAAAATTCTCTTCTGGTCAATTGGATTTTTTCTTCATTCCTGTAAAATACTAATTTATTATTTTCGGATTTGTAATCTACTTCTTTGCTGTGAGCATATAACATTCCCGCATATGCACCAATATTTCTTCTATAACTAAAATAAGGGTAGTAATAATAAAATTCGTATTTGTTTGTATATCCGGTCTGCATCTTTAATCTAAGTTTATCCTTTCTGCCAGACACATTATAGTGAATCAGCTGTAGTCCATAATTTACTCTATCTAATGAGTGATTTTGCTCTGTCCACCAGACATTATAATTTCGGTCCGCGATGTCAAATATTATAGATGGAAAAAATAACCAGCTTTCCTTTAATGATACAACAATCTCGAATTCACAATGCAAACTTTGTGAAGAATCCTGAATTGTAGATACTTTAACATCCGCAAACAATCCCGTTCTGGTAAGGTCAATTTGAATTTGATCCAGTTTTTGATAAAGTGCATTGATATTCAAAACCTCATTGACATGGGTTCTCATTTCGTTTTTGATGACCCATAATTTGGTTTTTTCATTTCCTTCAATATGAATATTGGAAACTATTATGCTGTCACATTGAGCACCAAGCCTGGTCTCTGAAAACAATAATGCAATTCCTACTAGGATTTGGAAAGCCTTCTTGATGAAGAAACGAATAAACTTTATAAACCACCCATTCTTTTTATTCAGAAATGTAGTGCACTCTTTGTCATACATCCAAATACCTCATTAATTCGTCATATCGTTCCTGATACTCACTTACGTATTGTTTCGGTGTGAAAACTTCTATTTGGTCATACTCATGTCTCTCTAGTGTTTGGATGATTGTGTCTGGTTCTGAACAGTTAAGTTTGATTGTGAGTAGCATTTCGTCATGATCATCAACGTTCGTTATAAAGCTGTTCAAAATAATACATCTGTGTTCTTCAACAATTGTGGCAATCTTACTGAGCAAATAATCCAATTTTCTCATCCGAATTACAATTAATGAACCTCTCTGCTCCGTTTCAAAACCATGATTGAAAAACTGGATAATTTCTTTAATGCTGACACTTCCTACTATGTGATTGTCTTCATCAGATATAGCTATAATACTGATTTTATTCTGTATAAAATTAGTCCACAATTTTAATATGCTATCTGTATTTTTGACTACTACTTGAGCACAGGAAGGATTGATATGTTTTAAGGTTTCGAATTTCTTTTGATTTTCTAAATCTTCTATAGAAATTAATTTATTGAAATATTGTCCCGAGATCACGATAAGATGTTCTACCTCTTCAGCCTCCATCCATTTTAAAGCATCCGTCACAGTATTCTCTTCATTGAGCATATTGCGCTGTGAATTTACTATTAGTCCTGAATTGAGGTCATGATAGCTCATTCTTCCAGTTTTGTTTTGTGTCCAACAATAATTCAGTTTTTACTTTACGCGCATTCTGCAGTTCCTCCAATAAATCTCTGTCTCTTTTATTTAATCTTTCAAGAATAGAATCAGTTAGAATATACTGGTTATTTCGGAAAGCCTCAAATTCCGGTAGGACCCTTATATATGCCAGAGCTTCATGATTCATTACATTTTCCCAATCATTAAAACCCAACAATCTTGCTTTGTTGAGATGGGTGATTGCATTTGTCGCTTCTTCATTCATTGAATAAGCACATGCTATATTAAAGTGGAGTGCTTTATCATTTGGATCCAAATCAATGGCTCTTTTAAAATCCTGAATTGCACCTTTGATATCGTAATCTTTAAATTTTCTGATCCCAGAATTTTTATAATTCTGACTTTCCTTCCTTTGCTTGCGAAGATCAAAGTATGAGCTTTGGTTTCTTTTTGTTGTCTCTTGATTTTCGTCTAATAATATATATCGGCCTCTTCTTTGGTTTTGTACCTTAGGCATTTCCCTACGATTGCCATACCTGTCTCTGAAATAATAAGAATTGTATTTCCGATCAAATTCGTTCGGGTCCATGATCATAAATTTGTACGCATCGTACCACGAAAGCAAAGTAGAAATAGGCATACCAAAAATGCTAAATATATTTCTTAATATAAGCAACAAAATATAGAGTATACCGATTTCGGTTTGTCTAAGATAAAATCGGTGCATTCCAAAACTACCTCCGATTATAGCCAGAAAAATGGCAACCCATTTTTTTTTCATTTTGATAATTTCTTAATTTTTTGTGTGGGACAATATTTAAATGTAATAATCGCAATATCATCCGGAAGTTCCTCAGATCCTTTAAAGTTTTGTATTTGATCCATGATTTTTGCATTGAGATCTTTCGCGGTGATATTTGGTTGTTCTAAAATACTGGATTTGATGTATGAAACATTGAATTTTTCGCCAAATTCATTCTTTACATCGGTCAGTCCATCAGTAAATGCGACCAATAATGAGCTTTCTTCCAAAGGAATACAACCTTCTCTCAACTCCGGAAGTCTGTCAAAATGACCTATGATCGTACAACTTGCACCTAGTGATTGAAAATTTCCTTTGTGATAATATATCGGTGGAATATGTCCCGCATTCACATATTGTAGAGTTTTATTCTTAATATCTGCCAACGCAATAAAGAAAGTGATATACTTTTCCCCTTTTGTGATTTTCAACACGGTCTCATTCAGAGCGATGACAAGCGTTTCCAGATCCTTATATTGTTGGGCAAGATTTTGTACCAATGCTTGAAAATTGGCCATAATCATCGCAGCTGCTATTCCTTTACCTGAAACGTCAGCGATACAAAAACAAATCCGATCTTCATCAAAACGGATATAATCGATATAATCTCCTCCTACTTTAAAATGCGGTTGATAAATATTGGCCAATTCAAACTGTGAACCTGTCGGCATCTCCTCAGGTATCAACATCTTTGTCACTTCATTAGCCAGTTCCAGCTCTTTCTCCTGAATAATTTGTTTGCGAACCAGTCTCTTGTTTTCTATAGCAACGGCTATGATATTGGTGATAGACGTTATAATCTGAATGTTGTTGAAAATATCCTCACCATTTTTTACTCCACTGATGAGAGAATACGCAATTGGATCTCGCTTGTGATATACCGGAATGATAAATTCAAATTCTTGTAATTGTTTGTCGTCCGTTTTTTTAATAGTATGCAGACGTTTGTATTTGATAAATTTGTCCGGCAACTCTTCCAATCTCAATTCCGGATCCACATGATTTGTTAAAACCGCGTGCCACTTGGTTTCTTCTTGTATATACAATGCAATTTTTTCAATACTGAGTTCCCAGGTTAAAAAATTCTTGTACATGGTAAATAAATCTTCTTGTGGAAGATTTTCATTGATCGCTTGAGTAATATTCAGCAAAGATGTGATCTGGAGTTGTTTTAGACTCAACTCATTTTCCATCTTTGTCAATATATTGTTTTCGCGACTCATGTTGTGGTTGCTTTCAAATCGGTCTTGTCTCTCCAATAATTGGTTTGCAATTGAAAAGACAGAATGAGCAAAACTACAATAAATGCCGGAATAATGGCAAGCAATGGATTCGATGATACTGCATATACATAATGCTCCTGAAGAATGTTTCCCAAAGTTGGAATCGGAGGCTGTAATCCAAGCCCAATAAAAGATAAACCCGACTCAAGCAATACAGCCAAAGCAAAATTGGAAGCTGCCAATACATAAATTGGTCCCATAATGTTCGGCAATATGTGTCTGAACAGAATTCTACTGTCTGAAAATCCCATCGATATGCCTGCTTGCACAAAATACATCTCCTTATAATACTTTACCTGGCCTCTGACTACTCTTGCTACATCACCCCACATCGTTAGTCCGATCGCAATGAACAAGGCAGGTAGTGTTCTTCCAAAAGCAAAACTGATCGCAAAAGCCAACAGTATAGAAGGTAAACTCCAGAATAGACCGATCAGCATACTTAGGAATCGGTCTGTCTTTCCACCATAATAACCTGCCATCGCACCGATCGTTATTCCTAAAAATAACGAAAAAAGAACTGCCGTCGAGCTCACTACCATCGTATATCTGATGCCGACGATGATTCTACTGTAAATGTCCCTTCCCAATTTGTCGGTTCCAAAATAATGTGTTGTACACTTTACCTTTTGGTCCTGGACAGAAGTCTTCCGCCCTGAGTTGGATGAAGGTGCTACACCAATTACAAATTCTTTAAAATTACTGATTTCCGCTTTTGACAATAAATTCCCTTGTCCACAGCTTGTAAACATGGGGTTCCTCAGGGATT
Source organism: Saprospiraceae bacterium (assembly GCA_016710235.1). Taxonomy (NCBI): domain Bacteria; kingdom Pseudomonadati; phylum Bacteroidota; class Saprospiria; order Saprospirales; family Saprospiraceae; species Saprospiraceae bacterium. The sequence goes on along the minus strand of JADJLG010000001.1, from coordinate 1,093,837 downwards.
TTGTCAAGTCCTGTGAATTGGCGTACTGCATTTTATCTACACTGAAAAAATAAGGTACAACACAGGCAAATAAGCAAAATACAAGAAACAGACTCGTCAACACAAATAATATTTGTTTCAAGTCTAACGATTTCATGCTAGAAGTTTTGGATTCTTACTGTGTCTGTCTTTATCTCTTTTAGTTTTTTTTGATAAACTTTCTTGCATTGCTGCATCGAGATCAATTTGCATTTGGTTGGCCAGACAGCATAATACAAACTGTATATCTGCCAGCTCTTCTCTGATCATTTCTTGGCTTTTATCTTGATCGGGAAAATTTTTATAGGATTGTTCCCCATATGTTCTGCTAATATGTCTTGCCAGCTCGCCAACTTCTTCTACTAGAATCAGTGTGTTGGTCATTTCATTGAAATATCTGATACCGTATTGTTTAATCCACAGATCCACTGCCTGTTGCATACTATTCATCACTCTTTGTTTTTGCTGTCAATAATTATAGTGACCGGCCCATCGTTGATCAGCTCTACTTGCATATCAGCACCAAAACTACCCGTTTGAATTAGGCTTTGGCTCATTTCAGTCAGCTTTTTCACAAATTTCTCATACATCTGTTCTGCTGCTACTGCAGGAGCAGCTTTTATAAAACTAGGCCTGTTTCCTTTTTTGGTACTAGCCAACAAAGTAAACTGACTGATTACCATTAACTGTGCTTTCGCTTCTCCGGAAGATATGTTCATATAGCCGTGTTGATCCGGAAAAATCCTTATTTGTGCAACTTTTTGAGATAACCAGTTGATATCTTCGTCTGTATCTGCACCTTCTACTCCCAATAAGATCAACAGCCCAGGGCCAATGGTAGAAATTACTCTTGTATTGACTCTCACGGTAGCGGATTTTACTCTCTGTATAACAGCTCGCATTTTGAAGAGTAAAGATAAACTTATAAACATTTTTAATTCTTTTAATATTTATAGCTTTCATCTTCAATGGTTCAAAAAATTATTTTTTCACATTTGATATTTGATTTTTCATTCAATTTTCAACATTATAGTTGGGTATTGTGAATATCTGTCATCCAATAGAATACAAATTTGCTTCTTCCACATTTTTATTCACTACTTTTCACATGTTCTACAAGTGATCTGTTGATAAAATTATTCACACATATTTAATTAACTTGAAGTGAATAAAATCTATAATATTTACATTTATAAATATTTAGAATATGAATAAAATGTGATTTTGATGTGTATAACTTAGGTTTGTAAGCTGATTCACATTTTCACACAGCATAATACATCAAATCGTATTTAAATTTCTTTTATAAAATATTATTATTTATGTAATGTTGTTCGTTGATGGATTTGTAAGAAAATTTCAGACTTTTGCCTAGCCATGGGAAATGTAGTAAGAAGCAGTGTTAAAATCTGGTTGATTTGCGGTATTGTATTGATACTGGTGCAGATATTACTCGGTGCGATAACGCGATTGACAGGAAGTGGATTGTCCATTACTCGATGGGATATTGTCACAGGGATTTTATTTCCTCTTTCAGATGAGAGCTGGAATCATCATTTTGAATTGTACAAGCAGACGCCTCAGTATCAGAAAATCAATAGTGACATGGGCCTTTCTGACTTCAAATTTATTTTTTTCTGGGAATATTTTCATCGTTTATGGGCTCGGATGATGGGTTTGGTGTTTGTGTTTCCACTTGTTTATTTTTTGATTAAAAATTGGCTAAACCGGCGCTTACTAGTCCATTTGTCTATAGTTATAATTTTAGCTGCTTTTGTGGCATCATTGGGATGGATAATGGTGGCCAGTGGGCTTAGTGAAAGACCTTGGGTCAATGCCTATAAATTATCTTTTCACTTTTTGGCAGCAGTCGCATTACTTACATTCATCTTTTTCACATATTTAGATTATAGTTGTGGAGATTTAAAGAAATGGGATACAGGGAGACGAGGGTCAATTGTTGCACTCAGAATATTTGCTGTACTTGTGATATTGCAATTATTCGTTGCCGGAGTTATGAGTGGAACTCACGCCGGGTTGATTGCACCAACCTGGCCAAAAATAGCGAAGGACTGGGTACCGGGGTTTTTATTGAGAGGAAACTTTTCTGTTTTATATGACTGGTCCGATTATGATAAAAATCCTAGTTTTCTTTTGCTGGTGCAATTTGTTCACAGAAGTCTTGCTTATGTTATTTACGGCTTCGCCATTTGGATGTTCTTTTATTTTCGAAAGTCAAGTTTAGTGTTGCTTAGGTATTTCAGTTTACTGGTGGGACTTCTGACAGTTCAATTGATTTTAGGCATTCTTACGGTGATCAATTGTCATGGAAAGGTGCCTTTGTTCTTGGCTATATCACATCAATTTATGGGTCTTGCCTTGTGGTTGTGTGTATTTTATGGATTGTGGAGGATAAAAAATGCTAACATTTCAGTTCTGTAAAGCTTGTATTGAAAAATTAGTATGTAAATGCTTTTTCTGATTATTTTTGCTTTGCTCATTGATATAAATAGTGTAGATGGATCTGATTACAGAAAATAAATTCAGTTATTTTGAGTCCGGAGCGAAAGGACCTAATCTGATGCTATTGCATGGTTTGTTTGGAGCATTAAGTAATTTCAAAGATCTTATAGAGCACTTTAGCAAAGATTATAATGTAGTGGTGCCTATCATTCCAATTTTTGAATTGCCGTTACTACAAGTTGGTTTGAATGGATACGTTGATCATGTTGTCGATTTCGTCAAGTTCAAAAAATTTGACAAATGTCATGTTTTAGGAAATTCGTTGGGAGGGCATATTGCACTATTGTATGCATTAGCTGATCAGGAGCATGTGAGGAGTATTACCCTTACAGGTAGTTCAGGGTTGTTTGAAAGTGGGATGGGTAATTCTTTTCCAAAAAGGGGAGACTATGAATTTATCAAGAAGAAGACTGAACTGACTTTTTACGATCCGGCGATTGCGACAAAAGAGCTGGTGGATGAGGTTTTTGAGATCACCAATGACCGTGGTAAGGCGATCAGAATCATAGCTACTGCAAAGTCTGCTATCCGAAATAATCTTGAGCATAAACTGCATTTAATTAATGTACCTACTCTTCTTATTTGGGGTCAGAATGACAATGTTACTCCTCCGTTCGTTGGAGAAAAGTTCAGTGAATTGATTCAAAAATCGGAGTTACATTTTATTGATAAATGCGGACATGCCCCTATGATGGAGAGACCCCTAGAATTCAACAGAATTCTAGAGAGTTTTCTAGAAAAAAATTAGATGAATTAAAGTATGAACAGGCAGCGTATGAACTATACGCAGGGTCTGTTATGAATACAAATGGAAGTGCTTGAAATGGTTGAAGCTTGTCTTCGGGGTGATCGTATCTCCCAGAAGAAACTCTTTGACCTTTTTGCAGGAAAGATGCTAGCCGTTTGCATGCGCTATTCCAAGCATAGAATGGAGGCTGAAGACCTACTGCAAGATGGTTTCATTCGGGTGTTTATGAATCTTGATCAGTTTAAAAATGATGGTCCATTAGAGCAGTGGATCAGAAGGATTATGATAAATAATGCGATCAAGAAATATCACAAGAAATGCAACCAAAACGAAAGTTATACGATAGATACAGTTGTTGAGGAAGGGGTTCAACCGGATGCGATAGATCAAATTTCAGAACAGGAGATGATGGATATGATAGCTGAGTTGCCCGATGGTTATAGAATGGTATTCAATCTATTCGCCATTGAAGGGTATTCGCATAAAGAAATTTCTGAGATGATGCACATCGAAGAAAGTACCTCTCGATCTCAGTTGGCAAAAGCAAGAAAGGTTTTACAAGATAAGATAATTAAGAATTCTAATTTTTTGGTGTAATGAACTTAAACAAAGAGTCGAAAATTGACGGAATGTTCAGACAAAAGCTGAAAGATTTTCAGTATGAACATCCTGAACATTTATGGCAGGGAATCGCAGATCAGTTGGATGGAAATAAAAAATCCAGACGCGGCCTGGTATTTTGGTTTTCTACATTATTGATCGCATTGACTATTTCGGCGGGCGTAGGAGCTGGAGTATATTATTGGTATAACACTAACCAGGTGCGTGATAATGGAGATGCAACCACAAAGTCCCTTGCTGATGGATCCTCTACTGATGGCGCTACATCAGGCGACAATATGTCAAATACGGTGGATCATCATCCTATTGAATCCTTAAGCTCAGAATCATCACAAATGACTGAAAATGAGCTAAGTACAGCAGATTTAAAGGACCGAAGCTTTAATCGTATACGAACTTTGGACAGAGAGTCATCATTAAGAACGACTGGAGGAGAAAGAAATTTTGAAAATGGTATAGCTACCAGGACGCATATAGAAAATCGAAATGATAACCAGAGAAAAGGCATTGACGACAATTCAGATGCTTTTGGAGTGAATGTCCAAAATGAGGAATTGAATTTTGTATTGAAAGAGAATTATAAGAAGTTGGGAGAATTTGCTAACAAGGATAATACGTCTAATCAGGGAAGTGTATTAGGTGACGAAGGTGAGAGTCGTGAAGAAGTTTCTAGTTTATCTGTAAGCATGATGCCGAGCCTAATGACATTACCTAACTCTACAAAGAAAACAAAGAAGCCGAATATTGATGGTTGTCTGGTCACAAGACCAATCAAATTGACACATTATTACATTGATGCATATTATACTCCTGAGTTGAGTATCCGAAAAATGGATGCCAGGGAGCAGGGAGCACTTGCCTATGCGGAGAAAAGAAGCGGATCAGAGAGACCAACAATGGCGTTTAGTTCTGGAGTAAGGGCCTCGTACGTCATGCCACAGGGTTTGGCTTTCAGAACTGGATTTATTTATAGCATGAACACTGAGAAATTCAATCACATCAAAGGTTCGGTATTTATTGAGAAGACGATCAAGGATGAGAACGGCAACATTATCCGTATTGATACTGTGGAGGAGTTGGAAGTATTAGAAATCAAGAACAGGTATACATTTATAGATATACCCATTTTTTTAGGATATGAATTGGAGATGAGAGATTTTATTATGTCTGCTAGTTTAGGAGTAGGCTTGAATATAATGTCAACACAACGAGGCAAGGTTTATGGTGAAGATCTCAAGAGTCTGTATGACCTGTCTAACCCATATTTGGAAGGTGGTGAGCGATTTTATAAAACAAGAGCTGGTGTTTCACTTTTAGGAAGTTTTGGATTTAACTATAAGTTGAATAAGAATTTTATGTTGTTATTAGAACCATCAGTCCGATATTATGTGAAGGATTTGACGACTCCCTCATATTCTTTGTCCCACAAGTATTTGCAGACTGGAATACTGGTTGGTTTGAGGTATAGAATTAAATAGTTTTTTGTTGTGAAGTAAAAAGGAAAGGCCTCGTTTGAGGCCTTTTTTATGTTCCACGTGGAACACATCTGTTATTTGTATCCGCCATGAATTATCTGTCGCTGATTTTGTTTTCTATTTTACCCAATTGCTGATACTTAAGAAGGTCAATTTTACTGCTAAGAAGTGAACCAATTTTAGGTATTCGTTATACCATTATGAATCGAATCATTTGAATCTAACATGTTCCACGTGGAACATAGGAAGAAATATATATTTCAGCAATTATAAAAAGAGTTCACTCTATTTCAATTGAATACAGAGAAAATCTTGGTTTGATATTAGGTTTAATGTTTAACCAAGGAAATTTATTCCTTTCAATGTATGTGATTCTAAGGATTTAATGGAAAGGAAGGCATAGTAACAAGGAAATAGATCAACCAATAAATTAAACTTGGTGAGGTGAAGACAATTCAAGAAAAAGGAACCAAACTTTCAAAGGAGTATCCATTAAGTTTTATGCCAGCAGTATCGTGATTTCTACAATTTATTAGGATCAGAGGACTAGATGCGAATACAATCGCAGAATTTAGCCCATTACTATTTTCAGCAAGATTTTGGGAATGAATACCCCCGGCATTGGCTACATAACTCATCCTGGTTTTCATTGAAAAATCGCCTGGTGTAAATTAATGAGCCAATCTATAATGACATCCAATGTCTTATTTTATTATCGAATTTTCAGAAATAGGCATCGTAGCCATTCATACTTCACTATTTTTTTAAGAACAAGAAAGAAAAGACCGGAAATTAACATCCAACGGAAAACTTGAGCATAGATTAGATATTCTTTCTCTTTTTATTTAAAGATAGCTATGTAGAAGGCAATTTATATAAAGTAATGAATATTTTGGTAAGGGGAGGAATATCTAAATCAATATTTGTCTATTATAAAATAGCTCACAATATTATTTAGTAAGGAACTAATCTAATTAAAATATTATTCCGCTATTAACTGTAGTTTATTATTCATTCACTAAAACTTTATTATTAGAGATACTATGACTCGAAAGAGATTTTCAGCTGCAAAGATTGGGTTAACACTCAATAAACGCTGACCAGCCAAATGAAATATCCATTAAGCAACACAATTTTGGAAGTAATCGTAAAAACGGAATTCTTTTTAATATTATACTCAGCATTTTGAGTAAAACATATCCTCAAAGTAGTGGGAGCAGAGACGCTTTACATCAAGGCTTGTGCGAAACTCAATGGAGAAATATTACAGGTCTGAAACTTTGACCGTCAAAGTACATGATCTCCTGTCCATTGCAAACAAACCACAAATCCCCGGTTCGGTTTTCGAAAATGTGAATGATATTGTATCCACAAAGGCCATCTTCTACAGTATAATGTTTCAATTCTTTGCCGTCATATCTCCAGATTCCGGCATCTGCTGTACCCACCCATATATTGCCGGAAGTATCCTCATTGATTGCAAACACACGCGCCATAGAAGTTGGCATATCCTTTGAAGCAAAATTTCGTAAAAACTCCTGATTACCAAGACCGAACTTTTCGGTAATATTGATCAAATGCTTGCCGTCAAATTGGAATAATCCACCACCATTATTGCCAAACCACAAGTTGCCATTTTTATCTGCTAAAATGGTGCGCACAGCAGGACCGCCGAGATCCAAACTATCCATGTATTTATACTGATATCCATCATACACGCAGACACCCTTGGATTGAGTGCCAAACCAGATTTTTCCGGATTGATCTCTGAGATAAGAATACAATGCATAAGGACGATTGAGATTACTTCGCTCAGGAATATACGTTTCAGGAGTAATTTTAAACTGGGTAAATTTCTTTCCATCATAATGTACTGTCTTACCGTCCGGAATCGCAAAGATCAGATCACCCGGCATAAAGTTTAGCTTGCCTTCCGGAGCAGAAGCGATGGTCTCATTAAAGTTGCTAAATTTAATTCCATCGTATCGACAAATACCATCTCGACCTGCAAACCACAAATTCCCCTGAGTATCTTCTTGAATTGACCAGACATAATTGAAGCAAAATCCAACTGAATCCGTAAAATGAACGATAGTGTTGCCGTCATATCTGAAAACACCATCTGCATTGCTAGCAATCCAATACCGATCTTTTTTGTCCTGAAAGATGAAATCAATATTTTTCCCGAAAGGATAATTGTTTGTAACTTCTTCGTTCGGTCTTGTGGGCAAAGCAGCCTGGATCTTATGTTGCTTGCAAGAAGAAGGCAGCATTAAAAATGGAGCAATCATCCACAGCACTATAGAAAACCAAATCGAAGTGAACATTTGAGTAAGAGCTTAATTAAATCATGAAATTACAGTAAAAAATGAATAGCATCTGAATTAAGCCAGATTTTATAGTCAGTTTGATTCTCGATCGATCTCCTGCTTTACAATTTGGGCTAATATTTTCTGTAAAGGAAGGACGATCATAGATTGTATAAAATGTTTGTTGCAAAAATTGTCATTTTACCTCAAAACAAATCAATTACCCGTTTTGCCTTATTGAAATTTTCAGAATAGAAAACCGGATCTAAGAGGATTTTTTCTTGCAGCTACAATCGATAAAAAATGAAAGCGATTTTTATTTTTCTGATGAGGCTTTTCATCAGGATATCCAATTTAAAATTGAACAAACGCAAATTTATTCAACAAATTAAAAGCTGGATTCTAAGAAAAAAAGTATTTCCAACTTAGAAAATTAAGTCTAAAGAATTTTATCCAGCCCTCATTTTTTCATCTTCCATATCGGATTGACTTTGTCGCGCTTTTTGTACACCGGATTTTCCAAAACGGAGGTGTAAATGAATGTCGCTACTGTTGAATCCCAATTTCTGTCAGTATGAAACTTTTGATTGTCATGATCCACCTGCACTCTGATTTTATTTTTATGGAAAATATCATTAATAGCAAATTTATAAGTGGAAAGTTTGTTCGATGCGTAAGCATAGTTGATATTCTAAGTTTTTATCCTCCGTACTTAAAATCAAGTATCCGGCATTAATATTTTCATGATAGGAAAAGGCGCATGAACGTGAAGTATCAAAATTAGGAGAATTGTTGGTTAGTTTAAACAAGCGAAGATCATTTTCGGTTTTTACTAAGCTGGATTTTATACCGGTTTCAAGCTTTATTTTGTATAAGAATAGACTGTAATCTACTTTGGCGGAAAAAACGATTATATTTCCTTTTTGATTGGAATTCAAGTAGAATGAATCAAATAAGACTCCCTGAGGATCTAGAAACTGATTGTTAAAATCTTACTCAGTCGATAGATTATAATTACCAAAGACAAGATCAAAGCCGAGGTCTTTATTTTGTTTATCATATGATTTTTTCAAATTGAAATTCAGTAGTACATTTGTTTTATTGTCAGTAGAATATTGATTGGTTTTCGTGTTGTATTGCACAATATGTTCCGGATTGGAAACGATTGAGTTAGAACTTCCGTGACGAATATTGTCACTCAGATTAAGATATGCGAAAGCACCTAGAATAAATTTTGGATGGAAGTAATAATCAGCACCTAACTTCAAAGTCTGTGCTAAAAAATCTTGCTTGATAACACTGGACTGGTCAAATATTGCACTCACCTCTCTGGTCGGATTAAAAATTTGTCGGTTTATGTAAAAATTAGTAAAGTTGTCGGGTTTACTAATCGAATAATTTCCGAACAAATTGATTTTGTGTTTGCGAAAATTTGCATTTGCGCCAAGACTGGGTTTAAAGTTTTTTCCTTGGCCGAGACTGATATTGGTATTTCCATTCAATCCCCCACAGATTAAAGTACTTCCCATTTATTAGACCAATTTGTTTACCTTATGAGTTGAAAAAACGTTTTATATAGGCATAATAAACAACAACAAAACTCTATAGCATCAAAAACATAAGTTAAATAATACATAACAACGTGAAAACTAATGTCATAATCATTTTTTTGATATTTTCGCACAATGCTCACTCCCAGCATCAGTATGATTATTACGGTTATTCGGATTGTATGATTCCGGAAGCTAGATATAAGCCGAAAGGGCATCTAATTCACCTTTAAGGGGTTGTTCAACGCCGTGCCTTTGAATCTCCATAAAGAATGAGTTCAACTCTTCACCACTCTTAAACTGCTTAAGGAAGTCGACGCTTAAAAACGCTCCTTTTTTCATTTTGTAAACTGTGTTTTAAATATAGCGAAAAGTTATTTCCTTAAATTTTATAAAAAGTTCAGAGCAAAAAAACTTTCCAGAATAACTTTTGTACTTACACACTTTACAGGATATTGGTAGATTAGGAGATAGACAATATCAAATTTATAATGATTTTTTCGTAATCGGTGATTCGAAATAAAGACCTTGGACGTATTGCTTAAAGGAATGGTTATTTAAAACGACAATAGTTCCTACGAGATCAAACAACTCAGTGCTCAGTCGTTCTCCTAACTTTACAATGCTTTCGGTATAAATGGGCAATCTCTTTAATGCTTTTTCAAAAAGCATTCTTGGTGACATTCTGTCAGGACTTCGGCTCTGGTATGATTTGTGTGCAGCATTGGAACGCAGTTTTCGGGATAAAAAGCCACAAATCAGCTCTTTGCGTTGCAGAGAGGGCAAGTTTCCTCGAGCTTTAGCGTTAATGATTAACTTTACAGTTTAAAATCGATTTATGTTAGGCTTCCTCAAGAAGATTTTCGGAACGAAACACGAGCGCGATGTCAAGGAATACCAGCTCAGGCTCCCGGAGATCAACCGCTTTTATGAAGAATATCAAGCACTCTCTCATGACCAATTGAGAAACAAAACCGTAGAATTCAGAGAAGAAATACAGCAGTACCTGAGCGAGATCAATGGGAGAATTGACAGTTTGCGCCAAGCAGCTGAGGAAGAAGAGAATGTACATCGTAAAGAAGAGATTTACAATACAATAGACAGTACAATAAAAGAAAAAGACGGCCTTATCGAAGAAGTTCTCAAAACCCTGTTGCCAAGGGCCTTTGCTGTTGTAAAAGAGACGTCCAGGAGATTTATGCAGAACGAGATCCTCGAGGTGACAGCTACGGATGCCGACCGAAACCTATCGGTATCTCGTTCCTACATCAACCTTGACGGGGATAAAGCCAAATATTCCAACAGTTGGTCGGCTGCAGGAGGTCAAATCACATGGAATATGCTACACTATGATGTGCAACTCATCGGTGGTATGGTACTCCATGATGGAAAGATAGCGGAAATGGGTACCGGAGAAGGAAAAACCTTGGTCGCGACACTTCCAGCATATCTCAATGGCTTGACAGGGGAAGGAGTTCACGTTGTCACGGTCAATGATTACCTAGCTAGGAGAGACAGTGAGTGGATAGGACCGATATTGGAATTTCTCCATCTCAGTATAGATTGTATAGACAAGTATAAACCGCATTCTCAGCAAAGACGCGCTGCCTACAATTGTGACGTGACTTATGGTACGAACAATGAATTCGGGTTCGATTATCTGAGGGACAATATGGTGCGCTCTTCAGAAGAGAAAGTTCAGCGCAAACACCATTATGCTATGGTAGATGAGGTGGACAGTGTGTTGATAGACGACGCCAGAACACCACTAATCATCTCCGGTCCGGTGGATGTAGACGAAGAAAGTCAGGAATACAATGAACTCAAACCCAAAGTGGAGCGCCTTATCAACGAACAAAAAAGATTGGCAACACAAAATCTTTCAGACGCCAGGAGACTCATTTCAGAAGGAAATGCAACAACGGGCGAAGGAGGAGGAGGTATGGCATTATTCCGCGCTTACAGGGCATTACCGAAGTCCAGACCATTGATCAAATATCTTAGTGAGGAAGGCGTACGCGCTATATTGCAGAAAACAGAAAACTTTTATATGCAGGAGCAATCCCGCAATATGAGAGTTGCCGATCAACCTCTTTATTTCACGATTGACGAAAAAAATAAACACGTAGAACTGACTGGAAAAGGAGAAGATTTTCTGGCTAAAGGAGAATCAGATACCAACTTTTTTATCATACCGGATCTGGCCCAAGAAATGAATGTAATCCTCGGTCAAACGAATTTGAGCAAGGAAGAAATTACCGAAAAAAAGGAAAAGGTTCTCAATGATTATGCCATCAAGTCAAAACGCTTACACTGCGTTCATCAACTTTTGAAGGCCTACACTTTGTTCGAAAAAGATGAAGAATATGTGGTCTTAGATGGTGAAGTAAAGATCGTCGACGAAGGTACAGGTCGTATGTTGGAGGGCAGAAGATATTCAGATGGTCTGCACCAGGCTTTAGAAGCCAAAGAAGCTGTAAAAGTGGGAGAACTCACTCAAACTTACGCGACGATCACACTCCAAAACTACTTCAGGATGTTCCACAAGCTGGCGGGAATGACGGGTACGGCAGAAACAGAAGCAGGGGAGTTCTGGCAGATCTATAAGCTGGACGTTGTGGTTATTCCAACCAACAGACCGGTTATCAGGGATGACAGAGAAGACCTTGTTTACAAGACATCAAGAGAGAAATTCAATGCTGTAATAGAAGAAATTGCATCTTGTACGGAAAAGGGAAGACCGGTATTAGTGGGTACGACTTCTGTGGATATTTCTGAAAAATTGAGCCGTATGCTCCAATTGCGAGGCATACCTCACAACGTTCTCAATGCAAAGCAGCACCAGAGAGAGGCGGAGATTGTGGCAGAAGCGGGTCTGCCGGGTAAAGTCACCATAGCTACGAACATGGCAGGTAGAGGTACGGACATCAAAATTACTGATGAGGTAAAACGAGCCGGAGGTCTGGCTATCATAGGTACTGAAAGACACGAATCAAGGCGTGTGGACAGACAGCTTCGCGGAAGGTCCGGTCGTCAGGGAGATCCGGGTTCGTCCCAGTTTTTCGTATCCTTCGAGGACAACCTCATGCGACTTTTCAATTCAGATCGCATGATCACGATTATGGACAAACTCGGACACAAAGAAGGTGAGGTCATGCAGCACTCCATGGTGACAAAGTCAATAGAGAATGCACAAAAAAAGGTAGAGGAAAACAACTTCGCCATGCGAAAACGTCTGTTGGAGTATGATGACGTCATGAATATCCAACGAGAAGCGATCTATAAAAAGCGCGATCATGCATTGGAGGGATATAGACTTTCGGTAGATCTGGATTATATGTTCAGAAGTACACTTCAACATATTGTCCACAAAAACAAAGCTACTGGGAGTTATCCGGAATTTGTCAATGACTCGATTATGCTTCTTGGTTTTGAACCGGAGATGCGTGATGCTGACTTCTTACAATCAAGAGAACAGGAAGTTCTGGCCAGATTTGAAGACGAATTTTATAACTTTTATAAGAAGAAAGAAGAGGCGATCAGTAATCTCCTACTTCCGGGCATAGAGCGTATCAAAAGGGAACACGGTGATCACTACAAGCGCATAGCCATACCTTATGAAGATGGCATTAACGAACCTGTTCCAATTGCCGCTGAGATCGATGAGGCCTTGCGAACCAAAGGAACTTCTATTATGAGGGATATCGAAAAATCAATTGCTCTGAGTATCCTTGACAGCAACTGGAAGGAGCACTTGCGCAATACAGATGAGCTCAAAGATTCTGTTCAAGCGGCTACTTTTGAGCAGAAGGACCCTCTCGTCATATACAAGATGGAAGCCTACAAACTGTTCGAAAATCTAGTGTACAAAATGAATGAAGAAATCACCTCCTATCTGACCAAAGGCAAGGTGATGATCGCTGTCGAGACAGAAATGCAAGAGGCCAAGACCCAAAAAGCAGACCTTAGCAAAGTACGAACCAACAAGCAAGAAGAAAATGCTAGACGAGCGGCGGAAAGTGCGGGCAGAGCAGAACCGCAAGCTGTCCAGACGATACGCAACAGTGGACCCAAAGTAGGCAGGAACGAACCATGCCCATGCGGGAGCGGTAAGAAATTTAAAAACTGCCATGGTGCAGAATCATGATTTTGTCATAATTGTCATGTATCTTAGTCGTTCTTGTTGACAAACTTAAATCCTTTACACAGACCATGAAAACTGGATTCACACTACTCATTATCAGTCTCTTACTCACTATACCGGGAGCGATATTCTCACAAGGTAAGGTCTCTGTCAAAGAAGACCCCGACGTGAGTAAAATGATCGACCAATATGTGAAAAGAAACAAAGCCAATACCCATGTTCAAGGATGGAGGATCACAGTGATCACCACTACAGACCGAAGGATGATGGAAAGCACAAGAGCAGAGTTTCAAAAGCAGTTTAATCTCAAAACGAAGTGGGAGTATAAAGAGCCTTATTATCACCTAAAAGCCGGAGCCTATCTTTCTCGGAATGAAGCTAATTGGGCTTTAGAGAACGTGAAGAAAAAATTTTCCGGTGCATTTTTATCCTTAGATAAAATCCCGTACGAAGAACTCTGATCATTCATGTCTATCAGAAAAGAACGGATTCTTTATGACTGGGTGACGATCGGAATATACATCAGCATGCTGTGCATAGGGTGGATGGCATATTATGCAGTGACCTACACTCAGAATGAAGGACGCGATTTTTTCGACCTTTCGACTCCTATTACCAAGCAAACAGTTTTCACAGTTACTGCGCTTCTTGTATTTATAACGGTGACTTTTATCGATTGGAAGTTCTGGCAAAACTTTGCATATATCTTTTACGGAGCAGGACTGGTGCTCCTTATATTGGTATTGATATTTGGCTCTGAAATCAAAGGAGCTAAAGCCTGGTTTTCTTTTGGTGGCTTTTCATTTCAACCAGCTGAGATAGCGAAGTTGGGGACGGCTCTTGCATTATCTGCCTATCTGAGCAATTTCAAAACCGATTTAAAAGTCAGACAATATCAACTTGTCGCCATCGGTCTCATTTTGGTGCCCGTTTTTCTTATCTTATTACAACCGGATGCAGGATCGGCGTTGACCTTTTTCTCATTCTTCCTCTTGCTTTTTGTAGCAGGATTGAATGAAATTTACTTCTTGATCGGTGCAGTTTTGATTGCCACCTTTATCTTGTCTATAGTATTTCCATTAGAATATTTTGAGCTGGGTCTCTTGATTATTATCCCTATCATCGCCTGGTATTTTTCGAAGAGATTTCCTTTATCCTGGGCGGTATTGGCCCTCAGTCTTGCTGCAGTTGTCATCACTTTTCTTTATCTTTCCTATTGGTATTGGATTGGAATCGGAGTGTTGGGTTCATTGGTTTTTCTTATTCTACTTTGGAGATCCAGACAAGAGAGACTTTCTCTGGCTCTCTTATCGTCGATGATTTTGCTGACTGGTTTTGCATTGATGACAACACAATTGTTTTTGTCCTTGGACAAACATCAACAGGAAAGAATCAATGTGTGGTTGAAGCCTTCGGAATGTGATCCCAGAGGCTCTCTGTATAATATTTTACAGTCTAAGGTAGCCATTGGCTCCGGAGGATTTTGGGGCAAGGGTTTTTTGAAAGGGAATATGACAAAGCTGCGTTTTGTTCCTGAGCAGAGCACAGATTTTATTTTTAGTACGATAGGAGAAGAACATGGGTTTATCGGTGCAGTATTGGTTGTCACTTTATTTACCATACTCATGCTGAGGATAATGAGGACAGCTGAGTCTATCAGTACGAAATTTATCAGTTATTACAGTATTGGTCTTGCAGGATTGCTCCTTGTGCACGTTTTGGTGAATATAGGAATGACAATTGGTCTCATGCCCATAATTGGCATTCCCCTACCCTTTATCAGCAAAGGTGGATCTTCTTTGATTGGATTTTCGTTGATGCTGGGTATTTATATCAGAATGCAAGCCAAACCCAAGTAGAAGAATTTTTATGAGCCAAGACCGATTTCAACTCATCCACCGAGCGCCCAACAGCAAAGCGAGGGCTGGTTTACTCCAAACGGCACATGGAGCGATAGAAACGCCGATTTTCATGCCTGTAGGGACTGCAGCCACGGTCAAGGCTGTTCATCAGAAAGAGCTTCAAGAAGAAGTGAAGGCACAGATCATTTTGTCAAACACATATCACTTGCATCTTCGTCCGGGAAGTGAGCTCATCCGTCTGGCAGGAGGCCTCCATCAGTTCATGAGCTGGCCTATGCCGATATTGACAGATAGTGGAGGATATCAGGTTTTTTCATTGAGCGAAAGGAGAAAGATCAAAGAGGAGGGGGTTACATTTTACTCTCATATCGACGGCTCCAGACAGTTCTTCTCACCGGAATCCGTTGTAGACATTCAACGCAATCTGGGCTCCGACTTTATGATGGCTCTGGACGAATGTCCTCCTTTTCCCTGTGAACAGAAATATGCAGAAAAATCAATGCAGCTCACCCATCGCTGGATCCAACGAGGACAAAATCATTTTCAATCCACCAGCAGTATACACGGCCACGAACAGATTTTTGTGCCAATCTGTCAGGGTTCAGTATATCCCGATTTAAGGATAAAAAGCGCTGAATTTATTTCTCAGTATGACAAACCCGTATATGCGATTGGTGGATTATCCGTTGGAGAACCCGAGAATGTACTATACGAGATGGTAAATCTAGAAACAGACGTATTGCCGGAGACCGGAGCGAGATACCTGATGGGAGTAGGCACTCCTGCAAATCTCCTCGAATGTATCGACCGCGGAATAGATATGTTTGACTGTGTATTGCCCAGTAGAAATGCAAGACATGGGATCATTTACACTACAGAAGGGATCATCCATATCCGCAACGCTAAGTGGAAAGAAGACTTTAGTCCAATAGATCGGGGTCTGACTACAAACACCAGTGTTCAAATGTCAAAGGCATACTTACGCCATCTTTTTCATTCGAAAGAAATTCTAGGAGCGCAGATTGCTACTCTGCAAAATCTGGGCTTTTATCTTTGGCTTGTGAAGGAAGCTAGAAGACATATAATTGATGGCAGCTTTTCTAGCTGGAAAACTAAAATGATTGAAGTCATCTCACTGAAAAGGTAAGCGGATGAAGAAGTACTTTGCACTTTCCATCTTCGATAGATATATCATCCGCAAGTATGTGGTGACATTCACTTTTACCATGGCTTTGTTATCAATTATTGCGGTGGTCTTTGATCTGAGCGAACGTATCGAAAAACTGCTCTCTCACAACCTAAGTGCATGGGTGATTGCGAGAGATTACTATTTCAACTTTATTCCTTGGATCAATTCGTTGATGTTTCCACTTTATGCCCTGATTACAGTAATCTTTTTCACCTCCAGGATGGCCGGACAAACGGAAATTATTCCTGTTTTTAGTTCAGGCGTTTCTTATGGCAGATTTCTTCGTCCATTTATTATTGCAGGAAGCTTTTTTACATTGATACACCTTATCGGCAACCATTATTTTATACCAAGAGCGAACAAGACCCTTAAGGAGTTTGAAAATACCTATATCAAGACCAGTAATGTCAAGGAAAAGGATCGGAACGTGCACATGTTTGTTGACCAGGATGTTAAGGTATATGTGCGTTATTTTAACGTGAAGGATTCGTCCGGGCAAGATTTTATTATGCAAAGATTTGATCAGGATAGACTAGTGGCTATGCTTCAGGCGCGAAGTATTAAGTGGAAGGCAGAACCACATGTCTGGACAGTAAAAGATTACGAACTGAGAACTTTTCAGGATAGTGTAGAGAGTTATCAGACATATAGAGAACAAAGTCTGGATACAAGCATCAACTTCTTGCCGAGTGACTTTATCTTTAAAACCAACCAAAAAGAGGTCATGCCTACCCCGGAGTTGATTGAATTCATCCAAAGGGAGAAGGAAAAAGGTTCCGGAATTTCTCGTTTGTTTGAGGTGGAGAAGCAGCGCAGATCCGCAGATCCTGTCACTACATTGATTTTGACCATAATAGGGGCTTGTATAGCGAGTCGGAAGGTAAGAGGGGGCCTCGGATTGCACCTTGCCTTGGCAGTCATCATTGGTGTGTGCTATATATTCCTTTCCAAACTTTCTATCACCTTTGCAAACAGTGAAATTTTACCACCTTGGATAGCGGTATGGATCCCAAATTTTATATTTACTTTCGTAGCATATTATTTTTATAAAAACGCACAAAAATAAAATTGTACAAATAATATTTTGTTCAACAAAAGTTGAAAGTTTGAGAAGATGTTTTTAAAAATCGAAATCTGTAATTAAATTGAAAATCAGCAGATTATATAAAAGTCGAAAATGTTCACGTAATTTTAACACTATTTTGTCTAAAGATCACCTGTATCCAATTAAACAAATTAGTATATTTGAGAAAATTTTTTGATGTTATGTCGACGGTGGAGTTTTTTAACCAGTTTAACAAGCAGACTCAGACACTCAACAACTTTGCGTACAGTTTGACCAGAGATGCTGAAGATGCAAAAGATTTGTATCAGGAGACCGCATTCAGGGCTTTGTCCAATAGAGATAAATTTCAACCGGGTACTAATTTTAAAGCATGGTTGATTACAATCATGAAGAATATTTTCATCAACAATTATCGCCGTAAAGTGAAGGGCGGTATTGTGAATGATAATTCTGAAAATCAGTACTATTTCAATTCTATCAGCAACAGTGTTCTTAACCGAGCTGAATCAGATATGATGATGAAGGAACTTCATGCCATGGTGGATAGTCTGGACGATTCTTTGAAAGTGCCATTTGTGAGATATTACCATGGATACAAATATCAGGAGATTGCAGATGAACTCCATCTGCCTCTTGGAACCGTAAAAAGCAGAATATTTTTCGCAAGGAAAGCTTTAAAAAGTATGATTGGATCACAGTATCATATCCATCAGGAGATGCATCAGGAAATGGCTGTCTCCGATAACTAATCACTTCTTTAATTTCAATAGTTTCCGGTCAAATTCATTAGGTCTGGATGAAAGGTGTTGCTCTATCGTTCAGAATTTCACATTTTCCTGCTTGCCAAAGAATGTAAAGTCATTTTGCATAAAATCATTTTTTGCTTTATTCATAAAGGAATATGGCATTTTCCTGCATAGAGAATGCAATACGCCCTCTCCGGCATAATTTGGTAAATTCAATCACAGATTTTGCAGTCAATTTCGTAGGGAATAGATCTTCAAAGTAAAATCTGGATTAAATCTCATTATCTTCGCCATTCAAAATCCATTAGTTTTTATCATAGTAAATTAAATTGCCGACACAATTTCATATATGGCAAATTTTCATCAGAACATTTCTACCTCTGATATTGATCTACACAGCCTTGCGTATCGGATTTATTGCCATGTTTTCTTCAGATTTAGAAATTCATTCTTTTAAGGAAATTTTGAACATCATTATTAGTGGATGGAGATTTGATTTAAGTGCACTCATGTTGGCTAATATAGTTTTGAATGGAATTTATTTTTTAGTATTTCCATGGACAGCAGGCTTAACAGCTATTTGGAGAGTATGGCGAGTTCTTTTCATCGCTTGGAATCTTTTGTTCATACTGTTGAATCTCGCTGATTTTGCATATTTTCCTTTTGTACAAAAGAGAATGCAGATGGACGCTATGCAGTTTTTGACAGGAGAAAAAGGTTCGGATTTTTATCGTCTGTTGCCAGAGTTTATTTTACAATTTTGGTATATTCCTTTTCTTGTTATTCTAGCGTACATTTTCCTGAATAGACTTATACCTTTATCAATATTCAAAGCAGAAATACTGAGAAACAAAAACACAAAATCCTTTTTCCAGTATTTGTTTTCACTATCAATTTTCGGGGCCTTATCTATAATAACCATTCGCGGTGGATTTCAATTAAAACCCATTGATTCAGTAAATGCGGGGCAGATGACGGATAGCAGAAAAATACCTGCAGTGGTGAATACCACATTTACTCTGTTGCGCTCAAAGGGAAAAAATAATCTTACCGAAGACTTGTCTGGAAAATGGAATTACGAGACGGAATTACAAAAGAAAATTATTCAACCATTTAAAAGAGATAGTTTTAAATCCTGGAATGTAGTAATTCTGATCGTCGAAAGTCTATCGCATAAATATTTGCACAACGACCAAAAATGGAATGCCACTCCATTTCTTGATTCCTTGTTGAACGAAGGTCTATATATGGAAAATTCATATGCAAATGCAAAAGAATCTATCCAGGGAATTCCTGCAATATTGTCATCTATACCATCATGGCAGAAAGACCCATACATCAATTCAATTTATTCAACGAACCAAATCAGTTCACTTCCCAATGAACTTAAAAATAAATCTTATACGACAGGGTTTTTTCATGGTGGACAAAACGGAACCATGCGACTTGATTTATTTGCGAAGATGGCGGGGATAGAAAAATATTTTGGAAAAAATGAGTATAACAATGATTCTGATTTTGATGGGAAATGGGGAATTTGGGATCATAAATTTTTATCGCGCGTTGTTGATGAATTGAATCTTTCACCGGAACCTTTTGTATATTCCATTTTTACAATGAACCCACACCACCCTTTCCAAATCCCTGAAGAGTTTGGAAAAGAAATGCAGGTGCAAAAAGAACCGTTGATCAACTGCCTCAGGTATACAGATTATGCTTTGCGAACATTTTTTGAAAGAGCAAAAAAGGAAAAATGGTATGATAATACCTTATTTGTGATTACTGCAGACCATACAGGTAAAAATGTGGATGATGTATATCGTGTCATGACAGATATATTTAAAATTCCAATACTTTTTTTCAAACCCAACGATATCTCTCCATTGAAAGATAGTACGACCATTGTCAATCAAATCGATATTTTTCCTTCTGTACTGGCTTTGCTTAATTATGACCAGGCATTTTTTAGTTATGGTAGAAACGTATTTGATACAACCGGGAAAAATTATTGTATCAATCTCTCTTATGGGTTATACCAATATGTAGATTCAGATTATATCGTGCTACATGACGGACAAAAGATAGTTGAAATCTATGATCAGAAGAAAGACATCTATAATACCAAAAACCTTGTCAACACTTTGGATCCTTTGATCATTAAAAAATATAATGACCTTATATTGTTGGAGACAAACTGCTTTTCGCATAGCTTGATCCATAATATGATGGTATCCTCTAAAATCCACAAATAATCAGTGTCTTCAGTTGCTTTTTTGATAATCTGAAAGGATGAAAGCCGGACTTTTTAGAAAATTATTGTATCAATGGTCCTCGGATCATCCAAGAGAATTGCCCTGGATCGGTGAAAAAGATCCTTATAAAATATGGATTTCGGAAATCATGCTTCAGCAGACCCGCGCCGAGACCGTTGTGCCTTTTTACCTTCGGTTTATTGGTGAATTTCCAAATCTGTCAGCTGTAGCGAATGCCTCAGAGACAAAATTGATGTTGTATTGGCAGGGATTAGGCTATTACAGCCGATTGAGAAATCTGCATCATACTGCGCAAGAAATCGTAGCCCGATACAAAGGAAAATTTCCTGAACATTTCGAACAAATAGTAGCACTAAAAGGCATTGGCAAGTCAACAGCATCAGCCATTGCCTCTTTTGCTTTTGGCAATCCTTACCCTGTCCTGGACGGAAACGTGGTGCGGGTGCTTGCAAGGATATTTGGATTGGAACACTCCTTTTTTACACAATCGGGAAAGAAGAGATACGAAGAGCTCGCTGTGGAGATGCTGGACAGAACAAATGCAGGGCACTATAATCAGGCCATCATGAATTTTGGAGCATTGTGTTGCACGCCAAAGTCACCAGAATGTTCCCTCTGCACTTTTAGAAAGGAATGTGTTGCTTTCCAAGAAAATCTGGTTTTGGACTTACCGGTAAAGAGGCCTAAACTGGATAAAAGGAGAAGGTATTTTCATTATTTCGTGGTATCTGATTCGAAGGGAAGGTTGGTGCTGCATCAACGGCAAGACAATGATATCTGGAAAAATCTGTTTGAATTTTTTGGTATCGAAAGCCAGTCTAATTCATTTTCAAAAATTGATCTTCGGTCTCAGTTTTTACTAGCTGGATTTGAACTGGATGAAGTACGAAAATGGCAAAAATTGAGTACGGTAAAACAAGCACTCACTCATCAAATCGTCGAAATGATGTTTTGGACTAGTGAGGTCCATGTTAAACAAATAAAGCATGTTCCGCATTACTTGTTGGTCGATAGGAAAAAGCTCAACAATTTTGCTTTTTCCCGAAAAACCAGTAATTTTATCAAACAATTCATCATTTAAACATTCCATTATGGTAAATAAAGTCATCCTTATAGGGAATTTAGGTAAAGATCCAGAATTCCGCACTCTGGAGAGTGGAGCATCCCGTGCAAACTTTTCATTGGCGACGAATGAAAGTTACAAAGATAAAAGTGGCCAATGGCAAAAACTGACTGAATGGCACGACATCGTGGCTTGGCGCAATCAGGCTGACCAGGCTAAAAATCTCAAAAAAGGAATGCAGGTTTATATCGAAGGTAAGCTTACTCACCGGAAATGGACAGACAAAGAAAACAAGGATCACTATATCACGGAAATTCAGGTAGAAACAATGCGAATACTAGAAAAGCGGGAAAACTCTACTTATGGTGGTTCTTCAGGTAATAGTTCTCAAGGCAGTGCTATGGAAGAAGACCCATTCACAAAGTCGGCAAGTGAAGACGATCTGCCATTCTGATCACTAAATCTACATTTTGGAAGCGGAGCCTCCCCATTTAATATTTATCATAAATCTCATACAGGCTGGATCTGTATTTGAAGGACTAAGTTTATTGACTTTATTGGTGTTTATGCTCCTGTTGTCTGCAATGTTCTCAGGTTCTGAGGTGGCTTTTTTTTCATTAAACAGACAACAAGTTGAAGCGTTGGAAGAAGACGACAATCAGTCCGGAGTCGCTTCATTGCTTTTCCTAAAAAATCATCCAAGGAGACTGCTTGCTCTACTTTTGATCTGCAATACATTCGTCAATATTGCGATTGCCATCTTGGTAGAAGGAATTCTGTCGGTTTATTTTCCGGTAACCGGATTCCATGACTTTGCTACTTATTTGGTGAGTTGGAGGCCACTAAGTTGGCTAGATCATGCACAACTAGGCAATCTTATGTACTTTATGGTAGCTGTGATCGGGGCAACTACGCTCATACTCTTGTTTGGGGAAGTTACTCCGAAAATTTACGGCCAATTCAATAGCATCAAGTTAGCAAGATTTATAGCACGGCCGTTACGTGTATTGGATTATTTAATGAGACCATTTACAATAATACTAGAATCCATGACCACCTCGGTCGAGAGAAAGATTATTGAAAAAAAATTGAACGTGCAAACCACATCTAGAGAAGATCTGGATGCAGCCATTGACCTGGCTGTGAGTCATGAGCAAGAGTCCGGCAAACAGGTTGACATGCTGAAAGGGATTATAAAGTTTAATGACGTCACTGCGAAACAAGTGATGACGGCCAGAACTGAAGTATATGCGGTAGACAAAGAGGAAAATTATAATGATGTGATTCAGGTCATCAGAGAAAGTGGTTTTTCGAGATTACCAATATTTCAGAATGATCTCGATCATATTTGTGGAATCTTGTATGCTAAAGATTTAATCGGGCACTTAGGAGAAGGAGCAGGCTTTGAATGGCAGCAATTGATCAGAACTTCACTTCATTTTGTACCGGAATCCAGAAAAATTAATGAACTGCTCAATGATCTTCAAGAGAAGCATTTGCACATGGCATTTGTGGTGGATGAATATGGCGGATTAAGTGGTTTAGTGACACTGGAAGATATCATGGAAGAAATCGTAGGAGAAATCAAAGATGAATTTGACGACCAACACGAATTGAATTTCACGAAACTCGACTTGCACAATTATTTATTTGATGGAAAAACGTTGATCAATGATATGTGTAGAGTATTGGGAATAGATATTTATCTGTTTGAAGATGTGAGAGGAAATGCGGATTCTATAGCGGGTTTGCTATTAGAAAATCTTGGAGAAATGCCTAAAAAAGATCAGGAAATACAAATCGGTGGTTGTTTATTTAAGGTAGTTGCTGTCAGCAAAAAAAGAATAGAACAAATTAAAGTTACAATTTAAAAGGGATTATTAAAAGTCTATCTGATATTTTTCTTTTGAAAAAAAATAATTCCAGCGATACCTGCAATAATCAAACAGAAAGCAATCATCTGTGCAAAAGAAGGATGAAACCCTAATATATTATAACGAGGATTAACACGGATGGCTTCAATAAATATTCTTTCAATTCCATTCAACAGACAGTAGATAAAAAATAATACACCGGCTGCTTTGATTTTATTTCTCAAGATCCAAAGAACTCCAGTAATTGTAAATGCAAGAATACTTTCATAAAGAGCTGTAGGAAAAACGCCGGGACTCAATTGACTGCAATATTCAAAAACACAACCATCGATTTTAATTCCTTCATTCAATACATTGTGTGGATATGTAAATGACCACCAACTATCCGGTAAAAAAAACCAGGAAGGCTTTGCCAATTCATTTACAATTCCCCAGTCTCCATCTCCGCTAAAATGACACCCCAATCTTCCGACGGCATAGCCTATCATTAAGGTAGGAGCTATCGCATCCATCATATAAATAGGGTGCAATCCTTTGCTGCGCACGTATCGAAATACCATGATAAAAGCCAAAATCAGGCCACCATAAATTGTAAGGCCGCTACCTGAGAAAAAATTGCCTATTGGATCTCTTAAAAAATCACCAAAATTTTCAAATATGCTAAATAGTTTAGATCCGATAATGCCAAATAATGCTGCTACACCTGTGATGTCCATCACCCGTTGATAAGGGTGGATAAATATGTCAGCCCTTCGGACTTCTTTGTCAACTTGCCGATTCATTTTATAGAACCAATAAATAGCTGTCGCGAGACCTGCAAGGATAAAAGAAATGAAATGTATTTTAGTCGAAAAAATTATACCTGCAGGATCCAAATGAAATTCACTAAAATGTAAATATGCATACATAACTTTTCCAGCAAGCACCGCATTAATTACTGTTTGAATTCCGATAAATTGCCAATTGATCGGCTGATACACAATAATGTTTTCTAGACGGCCGGATAATTGACCAATTTTCTCTTTTCTTTTTAGTTCTAGGTATAATAAGAACCCACTGGCTAAAAACGAAAGTCCAAGAAACAATCCGAATGTCTTGATAATGGAAAAGACATTATCAGGTTGAGTACCAAATAATGCATGTAAAATATACGAAAAATCAGGATACATAATTTACCTGCTGAGATGAAAATTAATGAACCCATAAATGTAAGCAAAATGGAAAGGATGGAAAGCCAATTTGAAAAAAATCAGATATGTATTATGAATACAACGATGAAAGTGGATTTTTATAAGCTCTATTGAAGGAGGAAGAATAGAATTGAATGTATCTTTGGCATATGAAATTACCACTGATCGCATTTCTGAGCATTTGGATGTGGGTGGCTCAGGCACAATCGGGAGCGGTAATCAGTGTTGGGTATTCCTCCGGATTTACTGATTACAGCTTGACCACGGCAAATGGAGGATTTATGAGTGGTTGGAATGCTGGTATTGTAGGAAGATTTGGAGATGGAAAATTTTTTATTCGACCTGGATTGGAATTACACAAAATTTATCTTGAGTCTGCAAATAAAGCTGAGTTATTCACCGACAGAAAATCGGCATATTTCCTAAAAATTCCTGCACAAATCGGTTACAGGATCATCAACCTGGAAAAGTTCAAGCTGATTGCCATGGGAGGTGTGCAAGTGAGCTATATCTGGTCCATCCAAGAGAATGCATTGGGCTTGAATCACGATACCATGAAGGATTTTCAGCTGGGAGCCTTGTTTGGAGGTGGCATAGATTTGGGTCCTTTGGTCTTTTGTGTACAATTCGAGAAGGGATTGTCTGAGCTTTACACCGGGACAAGTAAAAAGTCAGATTATGTAATTTATACTTTGGGATTTTCCTTCTAGGCCCAAGATCTCATTTTGTTAACTCAGTATAATTGTACCAGAAGGCGACAAATACTGTAAATTTTCCTCTGATATAAGGTTGGTTGACCTATTACCCCCAACCGTGGTTTCAACCCTACAATAGTTATCTGTCCATCCGAAAATTTTGCCACTTTCATCCGATTGTTCCCAAAGAACAGGGCGAGTTGTACCTAACTGCGACGATGCAAAGGCTCTTTTTTTCTTTTCTGAAAGAATCCTCAACATTTCATTTCGATCTGAACGCTTTTTAGGAGAAACCGACCCTTCCATTTCAGCTGCGGCAGTGTTTTTCCTTTCCGAATAAGTGAAAACATGAAGATAAGATACGTCCAGGTCCTGGATAAATCGATAGGTGTTCATAAAATGCTCTTCCGTTTCGCCGGGAAAACCAACGATCACATCCACACCAATACATGCATGAGGCATTCGCCGCCGGATCTGTTCCACTCTGGTTTGATAAAGCTCTCTTTTGTAACGTCGCTTCATTCGAGCAAGAATCTCATTGTCACCGCTCTGAAGCGGAATATGAAAATGTGGCATAAATCGACGACTATTGGCCACAAAATCTATAATCTCCTCTGTACATAGATTAGGTTCAATGGAAGAAATCCGGTACCGATCAACAGTGGTTTCCCTGTCCAGTGCTAGAATCAAATCAACGAAGAGTTCTTGTTTTTTGGGTATTTGCTGTTCGATAATTTCCGTACCATTACCAAAATCTCCAATGTTTACTCCTGTCAGCACAATCTCTTTCGCACCCTGTATGGAGATGGTGTTGGCCAGTTGAACGAGTTCAGAAACAGTCCCCGACCTGGACTTTCCTCGTGCCTGGGGAATGGTGCAAAAGCTGCATTTATAGTCACATCCGTCTTGGACCTTTAGAAAGGTTCGGGTCCTGCTTTCCAAAGAGTATGAAGGCACAAAGCTATTGGCGTGGTGGACAGGTCCAACTTCCATCAGCCCGGATGTACTTTCCGAAAGTTTGTTCAATACTTCGACGAGTTGAAATTTTTCTGCAGCTCCCAATACGATGCTCACACCGGGAATTTGTGATATTTCGACTGGCTTTAGTTGTGCATAACATCCGATGACAATGATTTTGGCGGAAGGGTTTCGTCTCAGGAATGACCGGACAGAATATCTACATTTTTTGTCAGCTTCTTCTGTTACTGAACAGGTGTTGAGCACATAGATATCTGCAGGAAGATGATAATCCGTGATTTCGTATCCGGCGTCTGAGCACATCCTTTCTATAGAAGAAGTCTCGGAAAAATTGAGCTTGCAACCCAATGTATGAAACGCTATGGTACGAAATGTGGACACTCCGAATGATGCATTAAAAAAGTATGTGAGGAGGAAAGAGTGGGAGATACTGGGTTCGAACCAGTGACCCCCTGCTTGTAAGGCAGGTGCTCTGAACCAGCTGAGCTAATCTCCCGGATATTTCACCGATGTGGTTTTATCAAATAGCTTTTTCAAACTACAAACACCCATATGGTGAATAGGCGGGCAAAGATAAACAGGCTGTGCAGAATAATCCAAACAAAAGGATAAATTTTCTTGGCCAGAAGATATTTAGCTGCGCAATTTGGACACGAACATCCTTACTTCGTCCCATTGAAAAAGGCGGAGCAAAAAGGCAATAAGGGCTATTGAGGGTAATATCAACAAAACAAAAGTATAAAAGGAAACTCCCCAAAATGCCATCAAATGTCCCAGGCCAAAGCCAAGAATCACAAAGGAAATAAATTGTGCCACTTCGATCGTTTGGAAATGATAAGCCCTAGGGGTAGCAGCAACCAAAACAATCAAACAAACAGATTGGGAGACTAGATTAGAAATAGCCGATCCATTTATACCCCAATTCGGTATCAGTAGATAGTTAGAGAGAAGGTTCACAATCACAATACAGATATAAATGAGAACAAGACGCTTTTCCAGATGAATAGCCTGATATAGGGCTCCGTAGATATAGCTCAAGCTTGCGGGAAGGAAAGCCAACATTGTCCATTTCATACATTGATCGAGATCAGGATCACTGAGTCTATTGACCAAAAGATTGATATCATGTGCATAATAGAATCCCGTGATAACAATCAAAACGGTAAGGAACAGAAGCAACTTCATACTAAAATGAAGAAAATCATTCTTCAGCTCAGCATTGAATTTTTGACGCGAAAACATGCCCAGCAGCAACCCCCCAAAGGCAAGGCTCACCATGTTAGCTGCATCGAAAAATCTCATTACTAAGGTATATTTTCCCACAGTATAATCTCCACCGCGGTGCCATCGTCCCAATAGGAGTAAGTCTTGTTTAGCATACAATGCATTGAAAAAATAAATCAGTGCAAATGGCAGACATGCGACAAAAATTTGTTTGACGCGCGAATGGCTGAAGTGAATACTCAGATCCGGTGGTTTTTTGGAAAAGAAAACAAGGATGCAAATCAACAGCGTAAGCCCAAGGGATACGGTCTGCATCCAGACAAACAAAGGTATGGACAGATAGTGTTTCAAACCAGGTATGAGAAGAAAAAAAGCACCGGTTATGATTAAAATCCAGCGATCCATGACAGACAAAAAGCTATCCCATCTATAGAAACTCATTCCTGCAATTGCAGAGCGAAAAAACCCAACACCGCTAATCAAAATCTGGTTGAAAGCTACATGCGCAAGGAGTTTGAGGGATTGATCCGGAGGAAACCATATCAAAGCCAGAAGCAAACAAAAGAGCAGATAAATTATTGAAAGTATACCTTTACTTGCGAGGAGCTCGCCAAATCCTGTATTCCCCTGTAGGCGCTGTTGGCTGATTTCGCGATTGGTAAAATTTTGAATCCCAAAATCATTGATCACTTGCAGAATCAAAGTGAAGTTGAGAATTCCGGCATAAAATCCGAACTGTTCAAGACCAACATGCAATTGAATATTTTTTTCAATCAAAAACAGGTAAATCGGCTTAATGATAAAGCTAAAGAAGAGTAATAGAATAATATTGATGACAAACTCTGAGCGCATCTGTACCGCAAAAGAACAAAACGAAAATTAATCCGGGAGAATTATTTTCATTTGTCCAAGAATGACTTATTTTGCTCCATCATAAAAGCTAAAAATGAAAAAAATAAATATTGGAATCTCCATCTTCTTGTTCATTATAGTCAACCAGATACAAGCACAGGATCTTTATTTTCGGAAATACTACTTTCATGATCAATTCAATCCGAATGGACCAAATACAGGCATACTCAACTATGCCATAGAAACAATGAAGGATGGTTCTATTGTCACTATAGGCTTTGGATCAGATGCTGCCAACCAATCCACAGGTATCCTCTCCCTGTTCAGCTGCACCGGAGATCTGATTTGGACAAAAAACCTTGGTTTATCAAGTGGTGCTACCAATACTAATTTTGGAATAGCTGAAGCATCTAATGGAGACATTGTAATTTGTTTTAACCATAGCGCAACGTTTTTTTCAGCGACGATGCTGATTACCAGAATCGATCGCCAAGGGAATGTAAAATGGTCCAACAGACTTGGTGTCAGCAAAGAATTTGGCCGAGATATGGTAGCAACAAAGGATGGCGGATTTGTGATTGCAGGCAGTACAGGGGTTTATGGCATCGATCATACCCGTGATGATATTTATTT
Organism: Saprospiraceae bacterium; assembly: GCA_016710235.1. NCBI lineage: Bacteria > Pseudomonadati > Bacteroidota > Saprospiria > Saprospirales > Saprospiraceae > Saprospiraceae bacterium. Next base: position 1,064,804 of record JADJLG010000001.1, on the reverse strand, counting down.
GCTAAAAATAGATAGTGCCGGAACTTTGTTGTGGACAAAAACATTTGGCACTTTAGATTCCTATGATCAGGCATTTGCAATAGAATCCGACCCGAATGGCAACCTCTACCTAACCGGTAGATTAATAAACAGAGGGACGTTCATGGGTTTTCTGATGAAAACTGACCCGAATGGCAATCCCATGAAAACGATTGCAATTGGAGCTGAAAATCACAGTACTAATGGGTATGATCTGGCCGTGCTTTCCAATGGCGATATCGCCTTGACAGGCTTTACTACAATTCTTGAGCAAAACTTTCAGGATAGGTCAGACCTCATGGTGGGATTGTTTGATAAAGACCTTAATACGAAATGGATCAATACTTATGAGATTGCAGCAGGAACTGATAATGGAGCCTTGGGGGAGAGTATTGCGGAAATGAAGGATGGCGGATTAGCTATTGTTTCAGAGTCAGCTTCTTTTACAAATCACAATTTACCAATCCCACAAGCAGCGGGAAAATGGTTAGGCACCATCATAGAACGAGACGGAAAACTAAGAAAAGCGTATTTATACAATCTGTATGGATCGGGATATCCAAAAATCAAAAAATCGTCACTGGGAGGATTTGTAATCGCAGGGACTTCAACTTACAATACTCTTTCAAGAGCGTTCCAAATGCTCATGATTAAAACGGATGATCAATTGCTCAATGACAATTGTGAGGAATTAGATGTCACAGGAGAGTTAATTACACTTTCACCAAGTTTTATAGTCGAAGATTACAATTATACCGAGAGGAGTGGAGGCAGTACAATACCCTACAATCCTATTGTTGATGGAAGGGAAATTATGAATGAAGTAGTATGCGAAAAACTACCGGAGTTTTCGGCTAAATTTTCTGCTCCTAATGAAATCTGCCAAGGCCAGGAAATCGAAATAAAAGACGAATCTATTACTCTACCGGGAATTAAGTATAAATGGCAACTTGGAACCACGGAAGACACTACCAGCGGAAGTGTAAAAACCACCTTCCAATCTTCAGGAGAGATTCCTGTGATCCTGACGCTTCAATTTGGGTGCATTACTAAATCCTTCGAGAAAATAATAAAGGTTAATAGCGCAATAGCGATAACAAAAAATGACAAGTATTGTGAATTACAACAATACGTTTTTAATGGAAAAATTTATGAAGCAGGAACTCACATAATAAAACTTCCCGCTCAAAATGGTTGTGATACTTCGATGACTTTAAATCTTGAAAAAAATGAATCTAGTTTGATAGAGAAGGAATTATTCTGTGGAGATAGTATAATCATTGAGGGTAAGGCATATAATAGAGATACAGTGATTAAAGATAGTGACAATTGCATTTTATATAAAATCACAACAGTAAATTGTAATGAAGATTGCCTAAAATTTCCAAACGTTTTCGCTCCTTTTTCTGAAATAGAACAAAACAGAACATTTAGACCAATTCTAAACTGTCAAGATTCGGCGACGGTGCAACTAGAAGCGCTTGAAATGGAAGTCTACAACAGATTTGGAATAAAAGTTTTTGAAACAAAATCCAATACAGGAGCTTGGGACGGTTATTATAAAGGAGAAATTTCGCCTATGGAAACCTATATCTACATTGCAGAGTATTCATTGCGTTATGGAGAAAAGTTTGTTCGCAGGGGGTTAAAACAAAAAGGTTCAGTGAGTCTGATCAAATAATGTCATTAGGCATTAAATTCAATCGCGGGGGCAGATCTAGTAGAGAAATTATTTTGTGAATCATGAGATTCATAAGCATCATTACGCTATGCTTTGTTGTCAGTACAATAATCGGGTGTGGAAATCTAAGTAAGAATATGAATACAAGTAGCGAAAATAATCCTCTGTTCTGTACACCGCAAGATGGTGTATGCTTGATTGCCACTTCAAAAGAAACAAAACATGAAGCTGGACTCGATTCTGAGCATTCAAATTCAAGCAAAAAATCAAACTCATTTATTTTACAGATCCAATTTGTTCGTCATGTTGGGCAATTGAACCGCAACTAAAAAAACTCAAGCTAGAATTTGGGGAACATATAATATTTGATTATCACATGGGAGGTTTGTTACCCTCTTGGGACATATACAACAGCGGTGGAATTAGTAAGCCCTCAGATGTCGCGAGCCATTGGGACGAAGTAAGCTCCTATTATCAAATGCCAATTGTGGGTGACGTTTGGCTTCAAGACCCATTATCCTCTTCATATCCTCCTTCTATAGCATTTAAGGCAGCACAGCTGCAAGACGAAAAAAAGGCGGCAATTTTCTTAAGAATACTTAGAGAAAAAGTATTCGTCGAGAAAAAAAATATTACCAAAGAATCTGAAATCAAGGAAGCAGCGGATCAAAGTGGATTGATTGCCGTAAAAATTCTGGAAGATATGAAAGTTGTGGCGTTGGAAAATTTCCAAAAAGATTTGCAACTCGCTGCAAAAATGGGCGTACGAGGATTTCCAACAATATATATTTTAGGAGAAAATGGTCAAATGGAATTGATTTATGGTTCGCATCCATATAACACGTATGTACAGGCAATTCAAAAAAGTTTTCCCGAGATTCGAAGGAATGAAGTCACGTTGAATGATTTTGAAGTACTTGGTAATTATGACAGCTATACCCAAAAGGAATGCGCTGAAATACTCGGAATTAGTTTTGAAAAAGCCAAATTCATATTAGATGAATGGTTGAAAAAAAATCCAATTAGCGAACGAATTGACACACGAAATGGAAGTCTTTGGAGATTACAAAGAAGAACAAATTAATTTAGATTTAATTTCACTCGCATTTATATTTTAATCATGCTCTAGTCATGATACTATTTAAAAGAAATAAACATAATTTATATTGAAATTCTGAACTGTGAAAGAAATTGCCATATTTTGGTTTAGACGTGATTTGAGACTAGAAGATAATGCAGGATTATTCTCTGCATTGAAAGGCAACTATCCGGTATTACCTGTATTTATTTTTGATCCAAATATTTTAAATCATTTAACTGATAAATCGGATGCGCGTGTAAGTTTTATTCATCAACGGTTGGAGAATATCAATCAGCAACTAAAGCCTTTTAAAAGTTCAATTTTTACCATTTTCAAGGAACCTAAGAGTGCATTTGAAGAATTATTATCAATGTTTGCTGTGCGAGAAGTTTTTACAAACAGGGATTATGAGCCATATGCTTTAAAAAGAGACGAAGTCATTAGAAAATTTCTCCATGAACGCAACGTAAAATTTCACACATTTAAGGATCAGGTAATTTTCGAGAAACTTGAAATTTGCAAAAAGGACGGCAGCCCATATACTGTATTTACTCCGTATTCAACAGCATGGAAGTATTTGTTCTCACAGCACGCGTTAAATGTGTATCCGAGTGAAGAATTATTGGACAACTTTTACATGAATAAAGAGCTGAAGTTCTTGGCTTTGAAGGAACTGGGTTTTGAAAATTCCATGATCAAAGTTCCAGCGTGCAATTTAGAAGAACATACAATCAGAAATTACCATCTTAATCGCAACTATCCGTCCGTTCATGGAACCAGTAACCTCAGTGTTCAATTGCGCTTTGGCACAGTAAGCATAAGAAGATTAGTGAAAATGGCCAATTCTATGAATGAACAATGGTTAAATGAGCTTATTTGGAGAGAATTTTTCATGATGATTTTATTCTGTTTTCCAAATTGTGTTGAAGAAAGCTTTAAGCCAAAATATCGAAATATTGAATGGATAAATAATGAAGCACATTTTAAAGCTTGGTGCGAGGGAAAGACAGGCTATCCGTTGGTAGATGCAGGGATGCGGGAATTGAATTCCACAGGATTGATGCATAATAGAGTAAGGATGGTAACTGCGAGTTTTTTGACTAAACATTTATGGATTGATTGGAGATGGGGTGAGGCATATTTTGCTGAGAAATTATTGGATTTTGATCTTTCAGCCAACAATGGAAATTGGCAGTGGGCTGCAGGATGTGGTTGTGATGCTGCGCCCTATTTTAGAATTTTCAATCCGACCGAGCAGGCACGTAAATTTGATCCTGAACAAATCTATATTAATAAGTGGTTGGGTGAAGACATAGATACTATAATCCTTCCGATTGTTGACCATGCCTTCGCCAGAGATCGTGCAATTAGGCTTTATAAAAAGTATTTAAATGAGGAGTGAACTACCATCAGTATTGTTAGTTGGAGGAAGTGGTAATTTAGGAAGAAAACTCACAAAACTTCTTGCCGAGAAAAATTATAAAGTGAGATGGTTGACCCGAAAATTAAATTCCAAAATAAATATCAAGCAATTTGAGTGGGATTTTGAAAAAGCTTTCATTGATACAGCATGTTTCGAAAACACTGATATTTTGATCAATTTGGCAGGGGCCTCTATTCGAGACAAGAGGTGGACGAAGCACTATAAGAATGAAATTTACAATAGCCGTGTTAGAGCAACAAGGTTTTTGAGAGAGGTTATAGAATGTAACAAATACAGGATCCGGACTTTCATCCAAGGTTCTGCTGTAGGATATTATGGAAACCAAACAACGAGTGACATGATGGCAGAAGACCATTTTCCAGGGAAAGATTTTTTAGCTAAAACGTGCGAGGAATGGGAGCTGGAAGCTAAGAAGTTTTCGGAATTGGGCTGTCGAGTGTGCATTATGAGAACCGGAGTTGTGTTCTCTCCTGGTAACGAAGCATACGATACAATGTTGAAATTGGCTGCTTTTAAGATAGGCAGTACGTTAGGTGATGGACGCCAATATTTTCCTTGGATTCATCTGGAGGATTGGTGTCGAATGGTTATTTTTTTAATTGAAGATCAATTATTGCGTGGGGCATTTAATGCTGTTGCACCTCATCAAATTAAACAAGCCGAATTAAATACATTTTTTCATAAGAAAACCGGCAAAAAGCAAATGATCCATTCCACACCAGCATGGTTCACTAAATTGTTGTTTGGTGAAATGGCGGAAAATTTGTTGAATGGAAGTTCTATTTCCGCACAAAAAATTTTAAACGCAGGTTTTAAATACAAGTACCCGGATTTAAATTCAATGCTTAAATAGATCAAATTTGCTCAAGCACAAATTTGAATCAAATAAAAACAGCTTTATTTGTTTTAAAAATAAATACCAAGTTTGTATCCAAAAGTTAAGAAAAGGCCGGATTTTTTCGTTGCCTCGGAAGTGGTATATGTTCCAGTGGTATATTCGTATCTAGTACTGGAGGTTTGTTTTATTCCACCACCAACATACCATTCATTTACAAAACGATCCCAAATCACAGTTTTGCCGAATGTAACACGGAGCAAATCAATTCTACTCTCTGATTTAGAACTGGAACCTAAACTTGCATCTTCCAGAGGATCGTGACCAAAGGAGGAATACCTTGCGCCTAATCCTACAAACCACCCTTCTGGAGAATCGTAAGCGTCTGTGTAATACTTCAGTTGAAAAGAAGCGTATGGCCCAAACTTGGGATTACCATCATCATCGGAAGAGAAGTCGTCGCTCTCCCAGAAAGATAATACACCCAGAGCTTTTGCCGGATAACTTGCGCCGAGACCTAGCTCTATACCAAGTCGATTATTTAAAACCCTCTCATAGGAAAAGATAATATTGGCAGCTGCAATCTGAAGTAGATCCAATTTAATCATATTCATTTCCTGGTAGTTCTTAGTGCTTTTTTTAGCTTTTTTATTAGAGGAGTTGTCGGTATCAAAAACATTTATTGATTCATTTTCTTTTTTTGAATCAGTGGGAGGATTGTCATTTTGGCTAAAAATAAAAGTTGTATTAAACGTAAAAAATAATAATAAAATTTTAAAATATTGGTTCATGTTAAATTATTTGATGTAATTAGAAGCTTTAATGATGAAAAAAGTGGCATTGTAATTGATGTAAACTCTGAGTTCTAAATAGAGAGCCACAAATATATACAATAATACTATAATATATTGCATTATATTTTTAGCAAAATGGAATATCACATCAATAAAATAAAATTAACATGTTAGTAAAAGTGAAATTTATTTATTTATTTCTGATTTTCAGCTTGGAATTGTATGAAATGCGAGCACAAAACGCAGGAGTAAAAGTTGCAATCAGTAAAAGTGAAGAACATGAATTGGAAGGCGGCAGTGGATTCTCAAGCGGTAGCACGGATCTTTTAGGCTTCGGAGCGGATTCATTTTCTAATTGTATCTACTTAGGTCAAAATTCTAATAAAATAGGTTTTGTTCCTACCATGAAGAAATTGAATCAATACTCAAAAAGCGTACCTTGAAGAGCCGCTACGTGCGCCCCCCCGGCCACCCGAAAGGGGGGGGCCTTTCCCCGAAACCAAAAAAGAATTCGGGGGCCCCCCCCCGGCCCAGCACACCCCCCCGGGGAACTCAAGCAAAAGGTACGCAAGACCCAACCCCCCCCCCCCCCCCCCTCCACCCCTTCCCAAACCAACCCCCGCCCCCCCCACACCAAACCAAACGAGAAGGGGCGGGATGCCTCAGGACGGGGGGAAAAAAAAACTAAAAACCGCCCCCCCCCCCCCCCACCCCCAAAAAAAAAAACCCAGGGGGGATGGGCACAAAAAAAAAACCTCTTTGCGAGGGGAATTTTTCCCCTCCCTTTGCCCCAAGAGTTACTTCTAATTATTATGTATTGAAATCCGTACCTATAAAAGGATCAAAATATAATTCTTTGGCGATGGACATTTACAACAGTAACCTAAAGCTTCAAAAAACAAAAAATCTTGATTTGCCATCAGAGAAGAATTCTGTATTGAATCTGGAGGATCTGTATCAAATAAAAAACAAACCCATTGTCTTTTATTCTCAATTTGATAATACATCAGATAATCGAACATTATACTATCAACAGTTGGATGAAAGTTTGCAAAAATCCAAAGTTGAAAAATTATTGAATTTCAATACACCGAATAAGGAAAAAGGTGGCTTTGAAACATTTTTCTCCACGGATTCCAGCAAGATAATGGTTGTTGTGTATGAACCACAAAAACAACAAGAAAACTTTAGAATAAAGTGCTTTGTATACCAGAGCAATATGACGAAATTGAAAGATTACAGCATTGACTTTGGCGTAGAAAATAGAGATGTAAAAGATTACAATATAGGCGTATCCAATAAAGGATATCCGTTGATATTTATGACCTCAGTTCGAGACGAAAAGAATCCTGACTATGGAAAATGGAAGGAGGAATTGTTGGTATTTGTAGAAACAAATTCTCCGTTAAAGTTCAACCTGGATATGAAAGAAAAAGCTATTTCATTTTTAAGGAAAACATACGAATCAGGAGATGACCTATCTTTTGTAGGTACAATTCAGAATGCTAAAAAGGATGATGCAGGGACGCTAGGCACATGCTTTATTAAGATTAACCTGAAAGAAAAGAAGGCCTCACAGACAAGCATTAACTATTTTAATAGTGAAGTGCTTTCATTTTTTAAATTAGACGAAAAAGATATAAAAGCAGGGAGAGGTGTCGATTATTTTGTGCCATTATTTACCGGTAGAACTGCCAATAACTCTTCCGTCATAGTTCTGGGATCCTATTACACAGAAAGAACAAATGGTGCTATAACCGGTTATTATGAATTGTCAAAAATCGCGGTTACATACCAAGAAAATGGACAACAAAAGTACCAAAAAGTGATCCCGAACTCAGTTTATGCAGATAAGCATATAGGACGGATCAATCATGTTTTTATCTATGGTAATAATGTCTGTGTAATGTATAATACAAGCGCAAAAAATCTGGAACCCGAATATCGTTCAAAAGTAAAGACTCAAAATCGTGTCATGCCCCTAATCAACAACACTTATACCATTGCGCCAATTGGAAAATCAAAGGGTTTAATTTGCCTCACTCATATCGATGAAACTGGCAAACTAAGTAATATTCCCTTGACAAGTTACAAAGAAGATCGTATGATACTGGCACCAAGTCGAGTATATTGCGATGGAAATAACTTTGTATTTGCAGTCGTTGGAAAAGCAGGATTCAGGGTAATTAAAGGAGTATTTTCAAAGTAAAATAGAGAAGAGCAAGGTCATTAATTTAAAAGGCTTTGCTCTTTTATTTCATATATCAGAAAAAGCATAATATAATTTTATAGGAGAATTATATTGAGATTGAACTTATCTTTTATGCAGATTCAACACAATTGAACATCCATTGCACACCAAACTGGTCGACACAACTGCCATAATATGCTCCCCAAAACATTTCCTGTAATTCGTGTTCTACTTTACCGCCGGCGGAAAGTGCATTGAATAATCTTAATGTTTCCGATCTGGTATCAGGCTCCAGATTGATGTATACGTTGTTTCCCATTTTAAGATGAAAGCCAAGACTTGTTGGAGCATCTGTGCCCATCAGGCAATGGCCACCGGTGATTTCCAAACCAACATGCATGACTAGATCTTTAACATCTTCAGGCATCTCAGGGGAATTCTCTGAAGCCGGAAGGCCCCGAAATCTATTGATGCCACCGTCGAGGAACTCTCCACCAAAAACGCTTTTATAAAATTCAAAAGCTTTTTCTGTTTGATTTTCGAAATTGAGATAAGTACTTGTACGCGCCATAAATTTATTTTAAAAATTAAACGATTGTTATACACAATTATTTGGAGGATCAAATTACTCCAAATATGAGTAATATTCCAAAAATTATCAGGCCTATCGTGACACTGGTATGAAGAATTTGAATATTCATTTTTTTAAGTAAAGTATTACCAAGAATAGCTCCTGCAATAGCTCCCATCAAAGCAACACCTAATGACTGGTAGTGGATATGGGTAGATGCAGTGGAAATTTGTTTGCTGTAAACCGTTAATCTGGTAAGGTCAACACAGCAAGCTATTGCAACGCCCGTAGCTATCCAGGTATTTTTGTCCAAATTAAATTTACTAAGAAAAGCTGAACGAAGAGCACCTTGATGTCCACTCAACCCTCCAAAAAATCCACTCACCAATCCACCGGCAAAATACCATCGGGAATCAATCTGCCACTTGCGAAAACTAGTCCACCATTCAATGAATGCGAAGACAATGAGTAAGAGCCCAATGAGTCGTTTCAAAGCTGATTGTGCGCCAACATCCTGCAAATTGAAACTAGTCAACAGGAGACTCCCAACAACGGCTCCCAGTACAGAAGGAATACCAAAACTTTTGAGTATTGAGAGGTCTATATGTTTTTTTGTCAACAATAGTTTGAATAAATTATTCAGGAAGTGAACTATAGCGGTCATCGCAATGGCTATAGGTGCATCAAAAAAAATCAGGAAAACAGGCAGCAAAATTGTTCCAAGTCCAAAACCGCAGAAAAATGTCAGCAAGGATCCGGCAAAAGCCACAAGTAAAACCACGAGTAGATTGAACATATTAACTGAGCTTTCGGATGATCATATACGCTAGAAGTTTCAGAATAAGCAGAGCGATAATAATCCCTATCATGATTCTGTATTTGTTGTTTTTCTCTTCCGTTTTCCGTTTGACATTGAGAGGTGTTTGGGATTCTTTATCCAGTTCAAACGAATATTCATAGCTCTCATTAATCTTTTTTATTTTGAAGATCAACAATTCTTCTTCCATAAAAAAACTGAACTGATAATCATCTTTAATTGCAAAATTGATATGCATGATGGAGTTGTCTAAATAACACACCAAATGCCCGCTTTCCTCACCGTGGTAAATACCGAAGTTATGTTCCGTTCCAAAATAATCAGTAAAACTCCAGGATTGTTGACCCATCAGGTGATGGGAATTTATTGATTAAAAATTATTTTTGTCATCAGGGCATAGCTTTTGTCCAAATTTTGAGTCGTGTTTGCCCAGACCAGATAAACGCCTGTAGCAGATCTATGGCCTAAATAATCATTGCCATTCCAATTGAATTGACCGCCTGTGGCTAAACTCTCATAAACAAGTCTGCCACTGATATCCGTTATCTTTACCCTGGCATCTCTTGACAATCCATTGATTGCAATGATGCCGGAATAATTTGAAGGAACCGGATTCGGAAATACTAGAGCCTGTCCGAATGAATTATCCAAGGCACTTGTCGCATCAGATCTAAACACCTGTAAACCTCTGTCCGTAGCAATCCAAGCCTCTCCTGTCTTTCCATCAATCGCAACATCTATTATCGTATTGTCAAGCAAAGGACTGTTGGAAGCATTAAAAATGTGAATTTCTTCATCTGTAGATGGTGAGAGAACATACAATCCATTTGTAGTGCCAAACCACTTGCGATTTCCTCCATCAAAAGCAATGGAGCTAATTACTTCAGATTCCAGGAGATAATAAGGGATACCATCTTGGACATATTTTTTGCGGGTTCCTCGACACTTTCCATCAAAAATTGAGCTACTACATTCAAAAACAATTGGGCCTTGAGCCGTTCCAACCCATACGTCTCCTTCGAGATCAACTTCTACGGTATTCACACGGTTGTTTTGAATTTCCGAATTACTGCTGTTGACCAGGATTGCTCGATCATCCGTAGGGTCATCCGGATTTTTTTCATCAAAAACAATCACACCGATTGCGTCTTTTGGTACGATCCATTTATATCCATTGTGATCCACCTTGACTTCAAACAATAGATTTGTCATGCCTTTGAGATCAAATGCCTGCGAGCTGCCATCCTTTTTGAAACAGACTAAAGGGTGTGGAGAAAGAAACAATGAAACCCAGAGATTCTCTGCTTTATCAAAGCTGAGGCCGGTGATTCTAAGTCGTGAAGGATCCGCCGGAGGAACTTCCAAAGCAGAGTTTGACGAATTGTATATCTTATATTTCTGACTAATTTTATCATATTCTATCAATCCTTGTTGATTGCTTGCAAAAAATAACTTTGTTTTGTCAGGACTTTCAACGATTCGCACCACATCCAATAGCTTGATTGAATCCAAAAAGGGTACAGAGTATTGATTGATTGCATCCCAACTGCGATCTTTAAATTTCAGGAGACCTTCAGAATAATATTGGTAAGTACCAATTTCATTGAAACCTCCTGAGGCAACATACACGGCGTCGCTAGCAGGAAGTATTTCGAAGGAGCGATTGGTTAATGGTCCGTTGACCAAAATCACATTGCATTGATCTGTTGCGGATTTCATATATCGGAATCCCCAGCGTTCATCCGACAACCAGTACCAGCCATTATTTGACTTGATAGCACGAATGTTTTTCTGAGTGCATTCATTTGCAATCTGGGACCAAACTCCACTTGGATTCAATATTTTGATCGAATGGTCACAGTTTTGAGAGCTGCATCCCAATCCCACCAACATTTCTTCAGGGTAGGCATCCAGATATTGAATTTTGAAACCGTTGAATTCTTCCTTCAACTCGAAGCGATGCATATTATTCATAAAATACAGATCCGGACCTGATGACACATATAAGTTTCCATTGAACACTTCAATTTGGTCTATGGATTGTCCGACCGCCAATCCAATTGATGCCTCAGACAAATTTTGCCAGCTACCAAAATCCTGAACTAAGGCGTTGGCTTTTTCATCATATACATAAAGCCCCTCTGTGGTTGCAGCAAAAAGTTTATTGTCAAATTTCACCGTTTTGATGAAATGGTTAGATTCGACAAAGACTGAATATTCAAATCTGCCAGTTACGACATTGAGCCTACTCAAACCGTAATCACCATTAATGAAAACGTGCTCATTCCCTGCATCAGATATAGAATTTATATTCTTGTTGATAGGGATATTATTAAAATTAGCCAAATCCGTCACTGTAAATATTCCTTCGCCGTTTATGAGATCAATTATCCCTGTGGTGTAAGCGACGATCAATGTTTTTGACTCCTTGTGATAGTAAATGGTTTTTATCAGGCTTTCGCTTAAGCCGTTGTGTTTATTGATTTTTTCATAGCTCAAATCAGATTTATTGATTTTAAGTAGAGAAAACTCAGTCGCATAATACACAAATTCATCACTTTGACAGACAAGTGATCCCGTGTTGAAAGGCAGATGAGTGTCCCATTGACCGATGGCCAGAGTTTGTTGTGCGCTTAGAGAGGATAGGGACATCACCAATAGTAAAAGCAAGGCGCTTAGGCGTGCGATGTTCGAAAGTGGAGTGGGAATGTTTTGCATCCTATAGGAACGAATTGAAGTGATTGATTATTCTGTTCTGCTTATATTTAGCTTTTGAGGTAAAGTTTTTTTGTGAGGAGTTCCTCAAGAGCTTTTTCAGGGACCATAAACTGCACAGATTTGCCGGCTTTGAGCGTATTTCGTATAAAAGTTGATGAAATATCCAGCAATGGAGCATCTACAAAGCGGATGGCATGATGAGAAGCCAGGTCGGTACTGCTGTCATAGCCGGGACGGCGGTAAACATAAATTGTGTACTTGTTGAGAATTTGATCGTAGTTTTTCCACTTAGGCAAGCTGATTAAATTGTCTCCACCCATGATTAAACTGAAATTATCATTCGGGTATTTTTCTTCAAGATGAGCTAAAGTGTCTATTGTAAAACTTGGTCTTGGAAGCTTGAACTCAATATCGGAGACCCATATTTTCGGATGGTCTTCTACAGCAAGACGGACCATCTGAAGTCTGTCCTGATCGTGCGCCAGAGTGGATTTTTCTTTTAGGGGATTGTGGGGACTGACCACCAGCCATATTTTATCAAGACTCGTTTCGTTCAGCAGATGTTGCGCGATGATGAGATGCCCTACATGGATTGGATTGAAAGATCCAAAAAAAAGCCCAATGTTCATTAATAATTGGTGACAACAAGCATCAGGATATTTTCACCAGGATCTTGTTCGGTTGGAACTAAAATGGCAGGTTTATTAGAGTCAGAAAGTTCAAACTCAACTTCTTCCTGTGCGATCGCAGAAAGCATTTCGATGAGAAACTTGGCATTCAATCCCAAATTCATTGGTTCTCCCTGAAATTCACATACCAGTTGTTCCGTCCCCTCATTATTTAGATCAAAGTCGTTAGCAGAAATAGTCAGACTTTTGTCTTGGATGTTGAGTACCACTTGATTCGTTGTTTTATTGGCAAAAACAGCCAATCTCCTCAATGCTGAGAGCAATTCAAGACGATTGACTTTCATCTTGTTCGGATTGTCCACAGGTATGACGGCATTGTAATCCGGAAACTTGCCTTCTATCAACCGACAACTGAGCAAGATACCGGCAAATTCAAAGTAAGCCTTGGCTTTGTTATAATAGACGGTTACCTCGGCATCTTTAGTCAAAATTGATCTCAGGGCAAGGAGTGATTTTTTGGAAAGAATGAGGGAGGTCGCTACATTGCTTTGGATATCCAGGAGGGAATACTTAACTAGTTTGTGGGCATCTGTTGCCACAAATGTCACATGGTTGAAGTCAATATTCATGCACACACCGCGCATTGTCTGACGTATCTCGTCATTGCTGGTCGCATAGATGGTTTTGTCGATCGCATTGAGAAGGTTTGCTCCTTTGAGAATCAGCTTATCTTCGTTTCCCGGTCTTGAAATCTCAGGATAATTGCTTGCATTTTGCCCAACAAGCTTATATTTTCCGGCAGCACTCAGAATCGTTATCCCACAGCTATCAGGATCTATTTCGAAGTCCAGAGGTTGTTCAGGCATTGACTTCAGGGTATCCAGCAATGTTTTTCCGGGTACAGCAATGGCGCCACTAACACCATTGGACACAGTCATTTGGGAATGAGTAGTGACGTCAGCGGTAGAGGTGATGATTTCCAACTCATTGCCTTTAAGTTGGAATAGAAAATCCTCCAAAATTGGCATTACAGGATTGGAAGCCAATGAGACAGAGTTGATTTGCAGGTTACGGAGTAAGGCCTGGGAAGATACTGTGAACTTCATGATTTGTACGCTTAAAAAGAAAGGCAAACCTACGAAATATTTTCGATCCTGAAAATCCCTAAAAAATGGTGTTATACTATATGCGTTTTATGCATTGGGGCAAGGTACATACCCATTGGAATAAAATTGTTTCCAGCTAAAATCTTGGCACACGAGATTTGAATTTTCACAATTAATGAAATATTATTTTGAATATTGAGCGCATTAATTGTGTTCAATGAATATAAATATTGATCAAACTTGCCACCTCTTGTTTAAAAAGGACTAACTTTTGTTCGATTGGATAAAATAAATTTTTTCTATCTTTTTCTCCTTCTCCACTAATTTGAGTAGAATGACTTTTCACTTTTTCTAGCCACTGAGAAAAGTGTGAAGTCATCTTTTCACTCGAAGTTCTTAAAAAATTGGGATAATCTATGGCACTAAAAAAGTATTTGCCCTCATCAGACTTAATCAAAAACAATTCTATCGGATAAATATATTCATTAGAATATATTTTTATTTGAGAACGATGCATTTGTTTAGAGCTGCTGTAATTCTTTATAGCAGAGTCACACATATGTTTCAAATGTGTTACTAGTTCTTCGATATCACTAAGGATAGCATCAATATATGATTTTTTTGAAAACACTCCAAGTTGGATATAAAACTTTAATTGATCAAAAGTACAATCCAACATTCTGGGATTCCATATTTCAACTCCATCAAAGTTGTAATATATTTGAACACAACTATCTATTTCTTTTTTTAGCTCCGGATCAGAAATAAAAATAGAGGGATCAAAATTTTTTAAATAAGCGGAAATATTCCATGTGCTAAAGTTCCAGGCATATAGTTTAAATGCAAATAGATTAGAAAACGCCATCATATGAAAAATGGGAACTTCTCCGGCAAAATTGATATGCTCAAGGTTTTTCAACTGACTGAGAGAAAGTAGATGGTTTTTAAGGTTTTTAACGAAATCAATTGGGTGGTTTGGAGATTTACGCAATGCATCCATATAGACAGGCACTGGTCTTGCATTTCCAATTATTAGTTGGTCTAGTGAGATATCCAGTTTTTCTGCTAGTACTAACGCTTCATCCAAGCTAAATGGGATCTGGTAGCTCAGGCGTTTATAAGCCGAGCTTTTGCTGATATGTAACATATCTGACAGATAGTCAGCGAGATTTCCTGACCCTATTCTCAAATTTATTTCATGTAGGAGTCGATTTTGAAAACCATAGGTATTTGAATGAGATAACATATTATTTCAGGTATTCGAAGATACAATAAACAGCATACAATCCGCTAAAGTAGTTGATAATTCTCAATATGTGATAAAAAATGAATATTAGTTGTCAGAAATAGGAAAAATTGTATAAAGTCTAATTCAAAAATGTATGATAATGAGAAAATAAAATTAAATTTTTCATTTTAAGAATTTATCGGGCTGCAATTTTGAGTTTTATTAAATTTCAAAAACAATTCACATTTATGAAAAAGACTAATTTTTTAAGGTTGTGCTCGATCTTCTTGATCATGCTGTTCCTGACGATTATGCATTCAGGGTGTAAGAAGGATTTGCCCGGTCAGGGAGATTCAGGAGGTGGGATTAATCTGCAGGGGCAGGTGATTACGGATTTTCATCTGAGCTATGGGGCGAAGGAAATCAGTTATTGTAAGTATAAACTCCCGGTATCAACTGCACCGGACAAGTCATCCAAGTATCTCAATACGATACCCAAAGAACGAACTTACCATATGTCCTTCGACTTGAGTTCCGGGAATTTGAATATGGAAATAGATCAGATGAATTTCTCTTCACCAGTGGACTCCTGGAACCAAGGCAACAACAATATTAATAAACTGGTCAACGACGGAATCAATGTTACGGCATTTGATGCCGGCGGGCGCAAGATCTTTAGTCAAAGCGCGAGTTTAAGCAAGCCTAATCCACAAGAGATCATACAGTCTATGGCGGAAGTCATCGACAATCGACCTCTAGCACAGAAAATGCAAGACCTTTCACAAAAAGGAGCTTTAGTCAAGGAATTGACCAATGCGTATGCGGTGAGGACAGAATACAGCAACTCCAATTTTGGAATGAATACAATTTCAATTTACTCCAAAGATAATGGTCATCTGGTGTATTTTTGTCAATATGATGATGCAGACAATACTTTTTTGGTTCACAGAAGGATAGTAAAATATATCAACTCTCCATTCCCGACAGAAGTATATTCAGAAAATATGACGAGACTGCCCGATGGAGATATCGAAACAGCAGTCGATATTATAAGCTTCAACAACTTTGATATGCACTAATAGCTAAGTGCTAGTGCTATATCTTCAGGATAAGAGTAAAACAGATCCATTTTATCACATTTAAAAAAAATACAAAAATGAAAACCATAAAGTTAAAATTGATTATTGTCCTTATAGTGAGTGTTTTTCTAACTCCAGAGTCATATACTCAAGAGAGGAATGTCATGTGGGTTCATGGCTTGGGAGG
The DNA here is from genome assembly GCA_016710235.1 of Saprospiraceae bacterium. Lineage (NCBI taxonomy): Bacteria > Pseudomonadati > Bacteroidota > Saprospiria > Saprospirales > Saprospiraceae > Saprospiraceae bacterium. The sequence goes on along the minus strand of JADJLG010000001.1, from coordinate 1,048,425 downwards.
CTCTAACAATAGTTTTCTGACGAACTCAGTGCATCACCAGAGCAAATATCTCATGAAAAGTATAAGAGGCGTATATGACAAAGGGGATGATGCCAAGGCATGCAGTGCCAAGATCAAAAACCAGTTTGAGTCCGGTTTTGGTAATGGGTCCAGCCAGCCCACAAATATCTGTATATCGCATAGTTTTGGGGGACTTGTGGCAAGGACCCTTGAAAAAGGGAATGCTGACAAAGGACAAACTCAGAACTTCGGAGGCCAAATCCTGGTGCATTCACCGCAAGGGGGTGCTCAGTTTGCAGCCAATTATCAAAACGGATTCTTTGATAAGAAATTTGCAGAAGTGTTTAACAAAATCACAAAACCATTTAAAGCGGACATTATTGATGAAGTTGAGATGCTCATAGCCACACCATTGCTGGTCATTGGGGGAACTTCCATAGATGTATTAACGTTTGATGATATTGCAAATATCTTGGCCGTTTTCTGGGGAATCAACAATCTTGAAGGTACTGAGGCATCGTGGTTGTTCAAAGCATATGCTGAGAATATTGACTTCAATGACAAACCGAAGATCACGGATCTGGTTCCCGATAGCGATTTGATGAACGAATTGAGGGATTTTGACAGCCCGGGACAATTGATCACCATATATGGTGCGGAGGAGAGGAATATCGTTCATCGGCTGGTATCGTCACTCAGTGTGAAGCCTGGATCGAACACTTTGGATATCGTATCAGATGAGAAAGATATATTTTCCCCGTTTGAGGGATTGTTTGAATTGAATTTTAACATAAACAGAGGCTTGGGGATAGCTGCAGATATATCTGGAGCGAATTTTGTCAGAAAGTTATTCACGAGTCACAACACCCCGTTTCACGAAAGAGCGAGATTATGGAGAGAGGGCAAGGACTATCTGAATGGAGGGTTGGAGACTGACTGGTTGATATTGATAGGAGCTGTAGGATATACAGTGCAAAAAGTGTCAATCACACAAATGACACCGGAATGTAAAAACAAACTGGATGGCCTTGAGATTCTCCTTGAAGACTTTCATAAAAACGGAGAATTCAAAAACCGAGATGATGTACAGAATGCCATTAACAATTTGATCCACAACTCTGGCTGTTATGAAAACGGTTCAACTGAGATAGAAATTCCGTATAATAAGCCAAACGACGGTGTAGTACTCACCGAATCCCAACAAGCCGCCGGTGGCATCCTCTTCGAAAACATCAACTGCAACCATTTCGAGGCGGTGAATACGAAGGTGTTGAGCGAAAATTTTATCAATATTTTTCAAGAAGGTGCAAGAGGAGCAGGATGGTATGTTACACCTTTAAGATAATTTACGTATGAAAAAAATAATTTCAATTATTTTTATTGGAGCGACCCTCCTTAGTTGCTCTTGCACTAAGGAGGATAACTCCATTTCAACTAAGACTGAAAATGGGGTAATTACAGAGAAGCCATATATTTGGTGGAATAAAGAGGAGGAACACGATCATTTTATAATCACGAATGGATTCATTTATAAAAATTCCTTTCTAGCAGAATCGCATATAAATAGTATTTCATATTTATCTTTACAAATTGGAAAAAATGGGAATATTCTTTGGAGATGGAATGATTATTTTAAATCGGAAGATCTATCTATACGAGATTATTATTTCAATAACGAGAATTTTATATTTCAACAAGGTCCTCGATCCTATTGTATAAACCTTGAAACCGGAGAAACAAAATGGAAAAAACAATGGAAAAACTCTATGCAAATAAAAGTAAGTGGAATTGACAATGAACTGATAGTACTAGAGTATTATTCAGATAATGGAAATTCATATCCTAGTATTAATATATTAAATGTAATTAATGGAAATATCATCGAAAGGATCATTCCAAAATTTGAAAATAAAGTTAATATAAATGTATTAGGAGAATTAGGAGATATACATTCAGTTTCTCCTTTTAAAAAAAATGGCAAAGTTTATTTGCTTATAACTTATAATGAAGCAATAAGTTATTCCAAGTCAATTCCCTTAATCAGTCTCTATAATTACACTGATAAAACTTGGGTGTATGAATATAAAAAAATAACTAATCTAGAGAAAGGAGGTTTAGGGTTTGTCGATATTCAAAATGATAGAATATATCACGATGGAGCAAGTCATGTATTCTGCAATGATCTTTGGACAGGAGATAGCATTTGGACTCAAGAGTTCAAGGGTAATTTTCTGTTTGGAAGTTGTACTTATGACCAAGGTACTCTCTACTGCGCAGCAGAAGGCGACGGTTATTACGCTTTAGATGCGGAGACCGGAGCGATCAAGTGGAAGGGAGAACGTGCGCCGGGCACAAGCAGTAGAATGGTGGTATTGAATGGAGTACTGTATTACATCAATGGAGGCGACGGACGACTATGGGCTCTGGATGCAGCTACAGGAAAGACATTATGGCGACTAAAAAGTCCCGACGGCTATAGCTTCAAGCGAGAGATCAATGTGATGCAGGGAGATGGCGAGAGAAAGGGATATGTCCTCACCAGCACATGGCATGGAGCTTGTGCGTATGAGGCGGAGCGGTAGTTTTATAGTCGATAGTTGAGAGTCGAAAGTTTTATAGTCGAAAGTTGATAGTCGATAGTCGAAAGTGGGGAGACAGGATACGTAAATATTCTTTACTAACGACTATCGACTAATGACTATCGACTATTTATTCGAAAACATCAACTGCAACCATTTCGAGGCGGTGAATACGAAGGTGTTGAGTAAGAACTTTACAGACATATTTCACCATGGCTTTAGGAATACAGAATGGTTTAAAACTCCTTTAAGATAAGTTATATGAAAAAAATAATTGCAATTATATTTATTGGACTCTTCCTTGGTTGTGGATGCAACAATGAAGAGGATCCTTCTCTTAAGTTGGAGAACGGTGTAATTACAGAAAAACCATTTATCTGGTGGAATAAAGAAGAAGAGCATGATCAATCTATAGAATCCGTAGGATTGATATATAACGGTAGTTTTATAGCTGAATCACATCAAGGTGGAAAATCTTTTATCGCTTTATTGGATGCAGAAACGGGTAAAATTAAATGGAAATGGAATGAATATTTGCGAGAAACAGATGGAGGTTTTTTAGATTATTTTTCATATCACAATTTGCTTAGTTTCCAAAGTGGCCCTCGTTCTTATTGCATCAATTTGGAAAATGGTAAGACTCAATGGAATAAAATTTGGGGGCAACCAATGTACGTAAGAGTCGGTGGAATCAAAAATCAATGTTTTATTCTTCAAGATTATCCAGATAATGGAGACCAATACCCTGGCTTTTATATTTTGGATTTACAAACAGGTAATATAAAAGAAAAAATAATCCCGAAATATTTAAATACAATAAATAGAAATGTATCAGGAGAACTAGGTAGGATTATAACTGCAAAATCCTTTAACCATAATAGTACAGATTATATAGTAATTACTTACTGCGAATCTATAAATGAAAAGAATTGCATACCATTGATAAGTTTGTTTAATTATACTGAAAATAAATGGGTATATGAATACAAGAAAATTACCAATCTAGAGTCCTATGCTTTGCCATGTGTAGATATTCAAAACAATAAAATATATCATGATGGAGCAAGTCATGTATTCTGCAATGATCTTTGGACAGGAGATAGCATTTGGACTCAAGAGTTCAAGGGTAATTTTCTGTTTGGAAGTTGTACTTATGATCAAGGCACTCTCTACTGCGCCGCCGAAGGCGACGGCTATTACGCTTTAGATGCGGAGACCGGAGCGATCAAGTGGAAGGGAGAACGTGCGCCGGGCACAAGCAGTAGAATGGTGGTATTGAATGGAGTACTGTATTACATCAATGGAGGCGACGGACGACTATGGGCTCTGGATGCAGCAACAGGCAAGACATTATGGCGACTAAAAAGTCCCGACGGCTATAGTTTCAAGCGAGAGATCAATGTGATGCAGGGAGATGGCGAGAGAAAGGGATATGTCCTCACGAGCACATGGCATGGAGCCTGTGCGTATGAGGCGGAACGGTAGTTTTATAGTCGATAGTCGAAAGTCGAAAGTGGGGAGGCAGGAGACATGAATATTCATTACTAACGACTAACGACTAACGACTAACGACTATTTATTCGAAAACATCAACTGCAACCATTTCGAGGCGGTGAATACGAAGGTGTTGAGTGAAAATTTTGTTGATATATTCCAAGATAAATTGGGAAATTCTGGTTTTTTTAAAACTGAATTAAGGTAATTCAATATGAAAAGAATTATTTCAATTATTTTTTTGAGTGCCATCCTCCTTGGGTGTTCGTGCACTAAGGAGGATAACTCCAATTCAACTAAGACTGAAAATGGGGTAATTATAGATAAGCCATATTTATGGTGGAACCAAGAGGAAGAGCATGATAATTTTATTATTACTACTCCATTTACATATAAAAGAAATTTTATTGCTGAAACACATGAAGGTGGCACTTCATATATGTCATTACAAAATGTTCTAGATGGTAGTATTCTATGGAAATGGTCAGGATATATTAATCCATATGATATTGACATAAGAACGATATATGCAACCAATAATAAATTGGTTTGGCAAAGTGGGCCACGTACTTATTGTATTAATTTAGATAATGGAAAATTGAATTGGACTGCTAAATATGAAAAACCTCAATTTTTCATAGAATCTGGAAATGAAAGTGAATGCTTTCTTATTCAAAATCATCCTTCTGACTCAGACATATTTCCTGGTATAGAAATATTAAATATCGATAATGGAAATAGAAATGAGAAAATTATTCCACCATTTAAGAATTATACAAATCAGAATGTAATAAATGAATATGGATCAATATATGGAGCACAAAGTTACTTCAGAAATAATGATGAAAATTTAATAATATCATATGCGGAACCAAACAACTATTATAATAGTAAGGGCTTTTTAGGCTTATTTAACAGAAAAAGTAAGCTTTGGAAATATACATTGTTATTAAATGATAAAAAAGTTGCAGGTGAATTAAAAATATACAATGAAAAAATTTACTTTGTAATAGGTGATGCAATTCAGTGCAGGAGTGTTTGGAGTGGAGATAGTGTTTGGCATAAAGATTTTAAAGGAAATTTTGTGTATGGCGGTTATATGATCGACCACGGCACGCTCTACTGTGCCGCCGAAGGCGATGGCTATTACGCTTTAGATGCGGAGACCGGAGCGATCAAGTGGAAGGGAGAACGTGCGCCGGGCACAAGCAGTAGAATGGTTGTATTGAATGGAGTACTGTATTACATCAATGGAGGCGACGGACGACTATGGGCTCTGGATGCAGCTACAGGAAAGACATTATGGCGACTAAAAAGTCCCGACGGCTATAGTTTCAAGCGAGAGATCAATGTGATGCAGGGAGATGGCGAGAGAAAGGGATATGTCCTCACCAGCACGTGGCATGGAGCCTGTGCGTATGAGGCGGAGAGGTAGTTTTATAGTCGATAGTCGATAGTCGAAAGTGGGGAGGCAGGAGACATGAATATTCATTACTAACGACTAACGACTAACGACTATCGACTATTTATTCGAAAACATCAACTGCAACCATTTCGAGGCGGTGAATACGAAGGTGATGAGTAGAAATTTTGAAAGTATTTTTAAAGATGGAGCAAATGGATCAGGATGGTTTAAAACTCAGTTAAGATAGAAAATATGAAAAAAATAATAGCAATTATTTTTATAGGAACCCTCCTTAGTTGCTCATGCACTAAGGAGGATGCTCCTTCTGTTAAAACAGAAAATGGTATAATAACTGAAAAGCCATATATCTGGTGGAACAAACAAGGATCTCATGACTTTGAAATGATTACAAATAACATTATTTTTAATAAAAACTTTTTGAGTTTAGTTTTAGAAAATAGTAAAACTTACTTTTGTTTGTATAAAATTTCAGACGGAGAAATTTCATGGAAATGGAATCCCAAAAATGACAATGATTATGGAGTAGATTTTCCATATTCATTTAATAATTATTTGTATTTGTTAAGTGGGAGTCCAAGGTCTTATTGCATTGATTTAAATTCAGGCAAGGAAATTTGGAGTAAAACATGGGATAAAGCAATTTTTTACAAAAGTTCAGGATATAAGAATGAAGTTTATGTTTTACAAGATTTTGCAGATACAGGAGATGAGTATCCAGGTTTTTATATTTTAGATTTGTATACTGGTAATATTAAAGACAAAATTATTCCAATGTATAAATTTAGAAATAAAAATGTATTGGATGAATTTGGAAGTATTAGAGGTGTAAATCGGATTGATTCGTTGGGTAAAATTTACTACATAATATCATATCAGGAGTCAATTAATGATAAATCATCTTATCCTTTAATAAGTCTTTATGACTACACTGATAAAAAATGGGTTTATGAATATAAGCCTTTGAGTACTGTTATTTTAGGTGGACAAGGCACTTTGTCTATATATAAAAATAAAGTTTATCATACTTTAGGGGATAATGTTATCTGTCATAATTTATGGACAGGAGATAGCATATGGACGACAAAACTAAAAGGAAACTTTCTTTTCGGAAGTTATATCATAAACAATGATATTCTGTATTGCGCCGCCGAAGGCGACGGCTATTACGCATTAGATGCAGAGACAGGAGCCGTCAAGTGGAAGGGAGAGCGCGCACCTGGTACTAGCAGTAGAATGGTGATATTGAATGGAGTACTTTATTATATAAATGGCGGTGATGGCAGACTTTGGGCACTTGATGCAGCTACAGGCAAAACCTTATGGCGACTCAAAAGTCCAGACAATAACTTTGGCTTCAAGCGAGAGATCAATGTGATGCAAGGAGATGGAGAGCGCAAAGGCTATGTATTGACAAGTACATGGCATGGGGCTTGTGCTTATGAGGCGGAACGGTAGTTTTATAGTCGATAGTCGAAAGTCGAAAGTGGGGAGGCAGGAGACATGAATATTCATTACTAACGACTAACGACTAATGACTATCGACTATTTATTCGAAAACATCAACTGCAACCATTTCGAGGCGGTGAATACGAAGGTGTTGAGTGATAATTTTACAGACATATTTCATCATGGCCGTAGGAATACAGAATGGTTTAAAACTCCTTTAAGATAAGTTATATGAAAAAAATAATTGCAATTATTTTTATTGGACTCTTCCTTGGTTGCGGATGCAACAAGGAAGAGGATCCTTCTCTTAAGTTGGAGAACGGTGTAATTACAAAAAAACCATTTATCTGGTGGAATAAAGAAGAAGAGCATGATCAATCTATAGAATCCGTAGGATTGATATATAACGGTAGTTTTATAGCTGAATCACATCAAGGTGGAAAATCTTTTATCGCTTTATTGGATGCAGAAACGGGTAAAATTAAATGGAAATGGAATGAATATTTGCGAGAAACAGATGGAGGTTTTTTAGATTATTTTTCATATCACAATTTGCTTAGTTTCCAAAGTGGCCCTCGTTCTTATTGCATCAATTTGGAAAATGGTAAGACTCAATGGAATAAAATTTGGGGGCAACCAATGTACGTAAGAGTCGGTGGAATCAAAAATCAATGTTTTATTCTTCAAGATTATCCAGATAATGGAGACCAATACCCTGGCTTTTATATTTTGGATTTACAAACAGGTAATATAAAAGAAAAATAATCCCGAAATATTTAAATACAATAAATAGAAATGTATCAGGAGAACTAGGTAGGATTATAACTGCAAAATCCTTTAACCATAATAGTACAGATTATATAGTAATTACTTACTGCGAATCTATAAATGAAAAGAATTGCATACCATTGATAAGTTTGTTTAATTATACTGAAAATAAATGGGTATATGAATACAAGAAAATTACCAATCTAGAGTCCTATGCTTTGCCATGTGTAGATATTCAAAACAATAAAATATATCATGATGGAGCAAGTCATGTATTCTGCAATGATCTTTGGACAGGAGATAGCATTTGGACTCAAGAGTTCAAGGGTAATTTTCTGTTTGGAAGTTGTACTTATGATCAAGGCACTCTCTACTGCGCCGCCGAAGGCGACGGCTATTACGCTTTAGATGCGGAGACCGGAGCGATCAAGTGGAAGGGAGAACGTGCGCCGGGCACAAGCAGTAGAATGGTGGTATTGAATGGAGTACTGTATTACATCAATGGAGGCGACGGACGACTATGGGCTCTGGATGCAGCAACAGGCAAGACATTATGGCGACTAAAAAGTCCCGACGGCTATAGTTTCAAGCGAGAGATCAATGTGATGCAGGGAGATGGCGAGAGAAAGGGATATGTCCTCACGAGCACATGGCATGGAGCCTGTGCGTATGAGGCGGAACGGTAGTTTTATAGTCGATAGTCGAAAGTCGAAAGTGGGGAGGCAGGAGACATGAATATTCATTACTAACGACTAACGACTAATGACTATCGACTATTTATTCGAAAACATCAACTGCAACCATTTCGAGGCGGTGAATACGAAGGTGATGAGTAGAAATTTTGAAAGTATTTTTAAAGATGGAGCAAATGGATCAGGATGGTTTAAAACTCAGTTAAGATAGAAAATATGAAAAAAATAATAGCAATTATTTTTATAGGAACCCTCCTTAGTTGCTCATGCACTAAGGAGGACAATTCCATTCCAATAAAAACAGAGAATGGTGTAATATCTGAGAAGCCATATTTATGGTGGAATAAAGAAGAGGAACATGACCAATTCATAATTACTACACCCTTAATATATAATAAATCTTTTATTGCAGAGACACATCAAAACGGTAGATCATATATGTCACTCCAATGCGCAAAAAATGGAAAAATTATATGGAAATGGGATGAGTATGAAAGATTATATGATTTAGAATTAAGACATCCATATTCTAATAAGAAGATTTTATTTTTTCAATCAGGTCCCAGAACATATTGTATCAATATGGAAACAGGGAAAACTGAATGGAAGAAAACATGGGATAAGGCATTATATGATAAATGCAGCGGATATCAAAATGATTTTTTTGAACTAAAGCAGTATCACGAATTAGGAGAAATTTATCCTGAAATTGACATATTAGATATAAGCAATGGTAGCATTAAAGGTAAAATAATCCCTAAATTTGTAAATACCACCTCATATAATGTTTTAGATGAATTGGGAGATATACATTCAGTTTCTCCTTTTGAAAAAAATGGCAAAGTTTATTTGCTTATTACTTATAATGAAGCAATAAGTTATTCTAAGTCTATTCCCTTAATCAGTCTATACAATTACACAGATAAAACTTGGGTGTATGAATACAAAAAAATAACTAATCTAGAGCAAGGAGGTTTAGGTTTCGTAGATATTCAATATGATAAAATATATCATGATGGTGCAAGCCATGTGTTTTGCAATGATCTATGGACTGGTGACAGTATATGGACTCAAAAATTTAATGGAAACTTTCTTTTTGGAAGTTGTCTGGTTGATAATGGCACAATGTATTGCGCCGCCGAGGGCGATGGATATTACGCCTTAGATGCAGAGACAGGAGCCATCAAGTGGAAGGGAGAGCGCGCACCTGGTACTAGCAGTAGAATGGTGATATTGAATGGAGTACTTTATTATATAAATGGCGGTGATGGCAGACTTTGGGCACTTGATGCAGCTACAGGCAAAACCTTATGGCGACTCAAAAGTCCAGACAATAACTTTGGCTTCAAGCGAGAGATCAATGTGATGCAAGGAGATGGAGAGCGCAAAGGCTATGTATTGACAAGTACATGGCATGGGGCTTGTGCTTATGAGGCGGAACGGTAGTTTTATAGTCGATAGTCGAAAGTCGAAAGTGGGGAGGCAGGAGACATGAATATTCATTACTAACGACTAACGACTAATGACTATCGACTATTTATTCGAAAACAAAAACTGCAATCATTTTGAAGCGTTAAATACGAAGGTGATGAGTGATAATTTTAATGATATATTTCAGAATCTATCAAATAAGTCTAAATGGTTTCAAACTCCTTTAAGATAAAAATATGAAAAAAATAATTGCAATAATATTTATTGGACTCTTCCTTGGTTGTGGATGCAACAATGAAGAGGATCCTTCTCTTAAGTTGGAGAACGGTGTAATTACAGAAAAACCATTTATCTGGTGGAATAAAGAAGAAGAGCATGATAATTATATCATCACCACTCCTTTTATTTATAACAATTCTTTCATTGCAGAAACTCATCAGAATGGCAGATCTTATTTATCTTTCCAAAATGCAAAAGATGGGAAACTACTTTGGAAATGGGATGATTATCTATACGATTATGATATTGATTTGAGATTTCCACATTGTTCACATCTTGGATTTCTATTTTTTCAATCTGGACCAAGATCTTATTGTGTTAATTTGGAATCAGGAAAAACCCAATGGAAGAAAACTTGGAATGATCCATTATTTTCAATTTCTGGAGGGTATCAAAAAGAAGTTTTTTTACTTCAAGATTATCCTGATAATGGGGCAACTCATCCCGGCTTTTATATACTAAATTTGGAAACAGGAAGTGTTAAAGAGAAAATTATTCCACATTTTGAAAATTTTACAAATAGAAATGTATCGAATGAATTTGGAAGAATTACGGGGGTAAATCCGATTGAAAAAAATGGGAAGGTTTATTTATTAATTACCTATTGTGAATCCATAAATGATAAACATTGTTTTCCATTAATAGGTCTATATAATTCTACTGATAAAAAGTGGGTTTATGAGTATAAAAAGATAACTAATCTTGAGCAATATTCACTTGGTTTCGTAGATATTCAAAATGAAAAAATCTATCACGATGGAGCAAGTCATGTATTCTGCAATGATCTATGGACTGGAGATAGCATTTGGACTCAAGAGTTCAAGGGGAATTTTCTGTTTGGAAGTTGTACTTATGACCAAGGTACTCTCTACTGCGCCGCCGAAGGCGACGGCTATTACGCTTTAGATGCGGAGACCGGAGCGATCAAGTGGAAGGGGGAACGTGCGCCGGGCACAAGCAGTAGAATGGTGGTATTGAATGGAGTATTTTATTATGTCAATGGAGGCGATGGACGACTTTGGGCTCTGGATGCAGCTACAGGCAAGACATTATGGCGACTAAAAAGTCCCGACGGCTATAGCTTCAAGCGAGAGATCAATGTGATGCAGGGAGATGGCGAGAGAAAGGGATATGTCCTCACCAGCACGTGGCATGGAGCCTGTGCGTATGAGGCGGAACGGTAGTTTTATAGTCGATAGTCGAAAGTCGAAAGTGGGGAGGCAGGAGACATGAATATTCATTACTAACGACTAACGACTAATGACTATCGACTATTTATTCGAAAACATCAACTGCAACCATTTCGAGGCGGTGAATACGAAGGTGTTGAGTGATAATTTTGTTGATATATTCCAATTCGGCAAGAAGGGTGCAGCTTGGTATCAAACACCATTAAGATAATATAAAATTTATGAAAACAATAGTTGCAATTATTTTTTATGTTAGTTTCCTCCTTAGTTGCTCATGTACTAAGGAGGAGACTCCTTCTGTTAAAACCGAAAATGGGGTAATAACAGAGAAGCCATATATCTGGTGGAATAAAGAGGAAGAGCATGATCAGTCTATTATTACTACCCCATTTACATTTAATGGTGGATTCATTGCAGAAACTCATCAGAATGGCAGATCCTATATGTCATTTCAAAATGCAATAGATGGAAAAATTCTTTGGAAATGGGATGACTATACATTTGATTATGACATTGGACTTAGATATCCATATTGTTCAACATTAGGATTTATTTTTTTTCAATCTGGACCCAGAACCTATTGTGTAAATTTACAATCAGGGAAAACTCAATGGAAAGAAACTCAGTCTGCTTCACAATATATAGTAACTAATGGATTCTTGAACGAAGGTTTTGTGTTACAAAGTTTTCCAGATGATGGTGATAAATATCCGGGAGTCAAAATTTATGACTTAGAAAAAGGCAATCAGAAAGATAAAATAATACCTAAATTCTTAAATATTGATAAATTAAATGTGTTGGGAGAATTAGGATCAATAGGCAATGTAGTTCGAATAGATACGTTAAATAAGATTTATTATTTGATATCATATGACGAATCATTAAATGAATATAAAAGTAAACCAATGATTGGTCTTTATAATTATTCAGAAAAAAAATGGATTTATGAATATAAATTAATTACCAATTTGGAAAAAACTGGATTAGGTTTAGTATCAATTCAAAACAATAAAATTTATCACGATGGAGCAAGTCATGTATTCTGCAATGATCTATGGACTGGAGATAGCATTTGGACTCAAGAGTTCAAGGGGAATTTTCTGTTTGGAAGTTGTACTTATGACCAAGGTACTCTCTACTGCGCCGCCGAAGGCGACGGCTATTACGCTTTAGATGCGGAGACCGGAGCGATCAAGTGGAAGGGGGAATGTGCGCCGGGCACAAGCAGTAGAATGGTGGTATTGAATGGAGTACTGTATTACATCAATGGAGGCGACGGACGACTATGGGCTCTGGATGCAGCTACAGGCAAGACATTATGGCGACTAAAAAGTCCCGACGGCTATAGTTTCAAGCGAGAGATCAATGTGATGCAGGGAGATGGCGAGAGAAAGGGATATGTCCTCACCAGCACGTGGCATGGAGCCTGTGCGTATGAGGCGGAACGGTAGTTTTATAGTCGATAGTCGAAAGTCGAAAGTGGGGAGGCAGGAGACATGAATATTCATTACTAACGACTATCGACTATCGACTATTTATTCGAAAACATCAACTGCAACCATTTCGAGGCGGTGAATACGAAGGTCATGAGCGAAAACTTTATACGTATATTTAACAATAGCGATGGTGGTCCTTTCTTTAAAACTCAAATGAGATAATATGAAAAAAATAATTGCAATTATTTTTTCCGGACTCTTCCTTGGCTGCGGATGCAACAAGGAAGAGCTTCCTTCTCGCATCCTAGACAATGGAGTGGTTATAGAAAAACCTTACATTTGGTGGAATAAAGGAAATTTAGAACACCTTAATGAGTTGTGGGAAGTCAAAACATTTGATTTTAATGTTATTAAGGAACTAGTTACCGATGACAAAAATTATTTAGCTTCGTATAAATTAACAGATGGTAAATTAAATTGGAAATGGAACGACTATTGGAATAATGACTTTCAATTTTTAGGAGAACCATATCAAATTAATAATTTGTATATAGATAAAGTGAATAAAAATACATATTGTATTGATTTATTTACAGGCAAGACAGTATGGAAGATTGCAAGAAATTCAGAAGGCAATTGGATAAATTCAGGATTTAATGATAACTATATTGAAATAATGTATGGTTCGAATAAAATCAATGGATTTTCAGCGCACTCAATTTATGTTGGTAAAACTGATTCTCCAAATTTTTACAAAGAAATTATTCCAAAATATTTTGTATCAAAAAACCTTACTGTAAATGATGAAGTGGGTATATGTTGCAAACCTAACGGTTTTCAAAAGGATGGCAAAGAAATGATCTTTATTCCGTTTTATTGCCCAAACTCGATCAATGATGGTAAAAGATATATATCACTTTACAATCTTAGCGATGATAGATGGGTTTATGATAGTATACTCATATCAGAAAAAAGTAAATTGGGTATGAGTTTACTTCCTTTATTTTATAACGATTTAGTTATTATCAATATTGATCAATCATTGTACGCTATTAATGTAATGAAAGGAGAAATTATTTGGGAAACTAAATTCAATCAAAATTCAAGTTTTGGATTTGGAGGATTTATAATTGACAATGGCACTCTCTACTGCGCCGCCGAAGGCGACGGCTATTACGCTTTAGATGCAGAGACAGGAGCGATCAAGTGGAAGGGAGAACGTGCGCCGGGCACAAGCAGTAGAATGGTTGTATTGAATGGAGTGCTGTATTACATCAATGGAGGCGACGGACGACTATGGGCTCTGGATGCTGCTACAGGCAAGACATTATGGCGACTAAAAAGTCCCGACGGCTACAGCTTCAAGCGAGAGATCAATGTGATGCAGGGAGATGGCGAGAGAAAGGGATATGTCCTCACGAGCACATGGCATGGAGCTTGTGCGTATGAGGCAGAACGGTAGTTTTTATAGTCGAAAGTCGAGAGTCGATAGTCGAAAGTGGGGAGACAGGATATGTAAATATTCTTTACTAACGACTAACGACTATCGACTATCGACTATTTATTCGAAAACATCAACTGCAACCATTTCGAGGCGGTGAATACGAAGGTGTTGAGCGATAATTTTAGAGATATTTTTAAAGATGGAGCAAAAAATACCACTTGGTTTAAAACTGATCTAAGATAAATTTTATGAAAAAAATAATTGCAATTATTTTTTCCGGACTCTTCCTTGGCTGCGGATGCAACAAGGAAGAGCTTCCTTCTCGCATCCTAGACAATGGAGTGGTTATAGAAAAACCTTACATTTGGTGGAATAAGGAAGAGGAGCATGATCAATCAATAAAAACTATTGGTCATTTTTATAATGGTAGTTTTCTTTGCGAATCACACCAAAATGGAATTTCTTATCTCAGTTTAACTAATGCAAAAAATGGAAAAATTAGTTGGAAGTGGAATGGATATAGAAATAGTAATGATTTGTCAATAGATTTTCCTTATTCATATGATAGATATTTATATATATTGAGTGGGTCACCTAGAACTTACTGTTTGGATTTTAATTCTGGCAAAGAAATTTGGAGTAAAACATGGGATAAAGCAATTTTCTATAAATCTTCTGGTTATAAGGATGAAGTTTATGTATTACAAGATCATGCAGATGGTGTGGATGAATATCCCGGTTTTTACATTCTTGATCTTAATACCGGAGTAGTGAAAGATAAAATTATTCCAATGTACAAATTTAAAAATAAAAATGTAATAAATGAATTTGGAAGCATTAGAGGTGTTCAAAGAATAGATACTTTAAATGAAATTTACTATTTAATTTCATATACAGAATCAATAGATAGTAAATCTAGTTATCCACGTATCTCTTTATATAATTATTCAAACAAAAAATGGATCTTTGAATATAAGCCATTAATTACTATAGATCCTGGTGCACAAGGTTCGCTTTGTGTTGTAAATAATAAAATTTATCATTCATTGGGTAATTCTATTGTTTGTCATGATTTATGGTCTGGTGATAGTCTGTGGTCACAAGAATTTAAAGGTGGATTTTTATTTGGTGAATATATGATCGACAACGGCACTCTCTACTGTGCCGCCGAAGGCGATGGTTATTACGCTTTAGATGCGGAGACCGGAGCGATCAAGTGGAAGGGAGAACGTGCGCCGGGCACAAGCAGTAGAATGGTTGTATTGAATGGAGTATTGTATTACATCAATGGAGGCGACGGACGACTATGGGCTCTGGATGCAGCTACAGGCAAGACATTATGGCGACTAAAAAGTCCCGACGGCTATAGCTTCAAGCGAGAGATCAATGTGATGCCGGGAGATGGCGAGAGAAAGGGATATGTCCTCACCAGCACGTGGCATGGAGCCTGTGCGTATGAGGCGGAACGGTAGTTTTATAGTCGATAGTCGAAAGTCGGTAGTTGGGATAATTTTATTTAGAAAAATGGGATATAATTAATAAGAGATATGAGAATTACAAGATTTGAAGATATTGTAGCTTGGCAGAAGGCACAAGATGTTGCAGTGGATATATATACTGTTTTTGGATCAATGAAAGACTTTGGATTTAGAGATCAGATTTGCAGGGCAACGGTGTCAATATCAAACAATATCGCAGAAGGATTTAATCGAAGCAGCGATGCAGATTTTATTCGATATTTGTATATATCCTTAGGATCTTGTAATGAAGTTATATCAATGTTGTATTTAGCACACCGATTAAAATATATAGATGAAACGCAGAAAGAAACATTGCTCAATAAATCCACTGAAATTGCTAAAATAATCCGAGGATTAATAAAATCATTCAATAAATTATAATTCAATGACTAACGACTATCGACTCTTATTTAATTGCAATTATTTTTTATGTTAGTTTCCTCCTTAGTTGCTCTTGCACAAAGGAGGATAGTCCTTCTGTTATATCAGAAAATGGCGTAATAACAGAGAAGCTATAAATCTGGTGGAATAAGGAGGAGGAACATGACCAGTCTATAGAATCTGTAGGATTGATATATAACGGTAGTTTTATAGCCGAATCTCATCAAAATGGAAAATCTTATATCGCTTTATTGGATGCAGAAACGGGTAAAATTAAATGGAAATGGAATGAATATTTGCGAGAAACAGATGGAGGGTTTTTAGATTATTATTCATATCACAATTTGCTTAGTTTCCAAAGTGGCCCTCGTTCTTATTGCATCAATATGGAAAATGGTAAGAGTCAATGGAATAAAATTTGGGGGCAACCTATGTACGTAAGAGTCGGTGGAATCAAAAATCAATGTTTTATTCTTCAAGATTATCCGGATAATGGAGACCAATACCCTGGCTTTTATATTTTGGATTTACAAACAGGTAATAACTAGATTCCATAAATAAGTGCGACAGTTAATAAAACATTCTTTTGGAGAAAGACCTATTATAAAAATAGGTACTTTCCCCTCAAGATTTTTAACTGTACACAAATGTATAAACAAATCACCTACCCTCAAAGGGTATTAATTGAACAATTTAAAAGGCAAGGAATGAGCATTATTCAGATTGCTGTGGAATTAGGATATCATAGAAGCACTATATATCGGGAACTCGATAGAAACTCTTCACCTGGTTCATACAAGTTATATGGAAGCGCAAGAGCTCAGGATCGGAGTGAACAGAGAGCACAAGGAAAGGGAAGGAAGAATAAAATTACAAGCGATCTTAAAAGCAAAGTGGATCAATTACTTAAAATCAAGTGGAGCCCAGAGCAAATCGAAGGTCGAGCGAATATTGATAAGTATGAAAGGGTTAGTAAAGAGTGCATATATCAATATGTATATGAAGATAAAAGGAAAGGAGGTGATCTATGGAGTAATTTAAGACATTCCCACAGAAGTAGGCGAAGACGCAAAAATACCTATAAACAAAGGGGAATTATCAAAAACAGAGTATGTATTGAAGATAGACCAAAGATTGTTGAATCTCAAAAAAGGTATGGAGATTGGGAAGGAGATACTATAGTAGGAAAGAATCATAAGTCCCAAATTGCCAGTATGGTGGAAAGAAAATCCTTGTTTGTCAAGATCATTAAGCTGGAGTCCAAAGAAGCTAAATTCACAGCCAAAACAATCAGTTGCAAATTGAAAAAATATAAAAACTTATGCCATACAATTACATTAGACAATGGAAAAGAAAATGCAGATCATCAAACATTGGCAAAAGCATTGAATACTAAGATATACTTTGCTCATCCATATTCCGCTTATGAAAGAGGTTGCAATGAAAATATCAATGGTTTAATACGACAATACTTGCCAAAAAAATCAGACTTTTCCATGCTCAAGCAAACTGACTTGGATCGAATTGAATCCCAAATAAATAATCGACCAAGAAAAAAATTAGGCTACAAAACACCAAATGAAGTATTTTTGAACCTTGTCGCACTTAAATGTTGAATTCAGCATATAAAAGAAAAAATAATCCCGAAATATTTAAATACAATAAATAGAAATGTATCAGGAGAACTAGGTAGGATTTTAACTGCAAAATCCTTTAACCAAAATAGTACAGATTATATAGTAATTACTTACTGCGAATCTATAAATGAAAAGAATTGCATACCATTGATAAGTTTGTTTAATTACACAGATAAAAACTGGGTGTATGAATACAAGAAAATTACCAATCTAGAGTCCTATGCTTTGCCATGTGTAGATATTCAAAACAATAAAATTTATCACGATGGAGCAAGTCATGTATTCTGCAATGATCTTTGGACAGGAGATAGCATTTGGACTCAAGAGTTCAAGGGTAATTTTCTGTTTGGAAGTTGTACTTATGATCAAGGCACTCTTTATGCAGCCGCCGAAGGCGACGGCTATTACGCTTTAGATGCGGAGACCGGAGCGATCAAGTGGAAGGGAGAACGTGCGCCGGGCACAAGCAGTAGAATGGTTGTATTGAATGGAGTGTTGTATTACATCAATGGAGGCGATGGACGACTATGGGCTCTGGATTTAGCTACAGGCAAGACATTATGGCGACTCAAAAGTCCCGACGGCTATAGTTTCAAGCGAGAGATCAATGTGATGCAGGGAGATGGCGAGAGAAAGAGATATGTCCTCACGAGCACATGGCATGGAGCCTGTGCGTATGAGGCGGAACAATGAGTAAATTCTGTATGTGAATAAAATATTGAAAATGTATTAAAATTGGTATATAAAAGCTATAAATGATATAAATACATCAATATAGTACCGCGTAAACAACAATACACAAGATTAGTTATGAATTTATATTCTTACCAATAGCCACCTGAAATATCGGATTGAGATTAAATTTGCAGGAGAACCAAAGTTTTTTTAGTTTGCTTAATAGACTTGCACAAAATAGACAAAGGGTATTGGGATGTCAGTAAAAAATTTTATACATTTACGCAACTAATTAAACAATTTATTATGCGTAAACTAACTATTTTTTTTCTGTTTTTTGTGCTCGCCAAGTCAGCTAGCGCTCAATTTGATCTTACGATCAATCCCGTGAGTCTGCTGTTTAGCAGTGTAGATATCAGTGGTGAATATGGTATCAAACCTTCATTTGGACTTGAGGGAACTTTGGGTTATGATTATGGAGGGTATTCTGTAGGCGATGTCGATGTAAAAAACCAAGGCATAGGCATCAGGTTAATTGGCAAATATTATTTTAACCCAAACAGGAATATTGATAAATTTAATATAGGACCTTACGTAAAATTTGCTACAAGAAAAGGTAAATATGAAGATGGTGTTTCCACTTCTAACATAACAAATACTAGATTTGCAGTAGGATTTTATGTTGGCTATAAATGGGTTTCTGCTGGAAGATTTGTTTTTGAACTTGGACTTGGAGCTGGTCGTGCTTTTGTAAATAAATATTCTTCAGAAGATGAATCAATTGAACTGGGCGATTTCCCTCTGTTAAACATAGATGCTACTGGAAAATTAGCAATAGGATACCGTTTCTAATAAGCAACAAAATTAAATTAATGAAAGCAGGATCATGAATTTGATTCTGCTTTTTTATTTTACAATTGAATGGAATACACTTGTATGATTAATCCCGCATCTTTCAAATAAAAGTTTGACGCACCTACGCAGGCAGTCTTTCTAACAAATGTAGCCAATATTGTATTTTATAAATGGAAAACGATATCCATACACTTCAAAATCTGAGTTCAAATTAAACCGAGAACCTATACTAAGGTCAATACTAATTCCCTTAAAATTCAACTGCTGATAGCCGATTTGACTATATAGAAGGATAATTTTTGTCAAGTTCTGAAGCTAAAGCCAGGTCAGACCCGAAATAAAAACCCACAAGCTTATTTTCAAACGAAAAGTAATAGCGTGGTATAGTCCAAATGACATAAGACTTCGTAAAAATAGGTACTAAAATACAATTCAGATTTACGCTCAGTTTTGAGGAGAAAATTGCTCATATTCAAGATGAAGGCTAGCAAGGAATAGGATAGACTTTAAATGTATTTTTGGGTTATACAACAGTAATAGTGCTTAATTGAGGAAAGATCAACAGAATATAGTAGTTTTTCATTCTGTTATAATCTTGATTTAAACTCTATTGTTTTTCCAATCATAATCCATATTAAAGTTGATGACCAATCCTGCTAAGATACCTGTGCTTTCTGAATCACCACCCTCATGAATAGAGTTTTTTAGTTTCGATCCAAATGTAATAAAATCATAAGTGATTTTAGACATTTAATCCACCGTTTAATAATTACTAAGAATCCAATGGTGACATTGAACTTAACACCCGAATTAGTCTTGCGGGTTGAAGAACTCTTCAACTGTTTTTAATGGTATCCTAATTCTTACCAAGCATATCCTAAATTAAATTTCATAAAAGGAAATGGGTAGCCAAATATTTCAGAATCCGAAATTAAACTATACTCAGGACCAATAGAAAGATCCACAGTAAGTCCTTTAAACTTAGCCCATTGGTAACCTAGTTGGGCTCCCATCAATGGAAATTGTGATTCATCGAAGGATACATAACCAAGATTTGGCCCTATGTATAATCCTGATGGAACAAATCGGCTTTGGTGAGTTATATAGAACTTATACATAGTCCAAATACCCCGGCTCCCACTACCATAAGGAGAAAGGAATCCGCCGACACTTAAGCCGGATTTGGAACTCAAGACTCTTTCATACTCTATATGCAGTATGCCAATGGCAAAAGGAAAGGGACTTCCTTTTATTATATTTTTAATTTGGGCCGGGGTCTTGATGCTAAATCCAATTAGCATAATTGTGAAAAACCAATTTTTCATAGAATTAAATATAATTAGAGATAAAGGTAGATTAAACTTGGAATTTTTCCAAAATTTTTAATTTAAAAAACAACCCGTTGAAATTCAATTTCAACGGGTTGCCAAGATTCAAATTTTAAAATATTATTTCTTTTCAGAGATCAATTTCTTTAATAATATAATTTCTTCTGGAGTCAGGCTGGTTATTAACGACTGCTGTTGTTTCAGTTCCTCAATTTCTGATTGTTGTTCCTGAACGGCTTTTATCAATACAGGAATCAAACCAATATAATTAACAGACATAAAATCCTCTTCTTTTGTACCTTGACGAGTAAGTTCAGGGATGATTTCTTTTAATTCCTGGGCTAAAACACCTAATGCCCTATAACCATCATCCATATTTTCCTCCTTCCATCGGTATGAGTACACTTTCATCTTTGAAACTTCATTCAACCCGTAATTCAATGGCTTAATGTCTCTCTTCATTCGAATATCAGAACCATTAAATGCATTTCTGGAACACCAAACATCACGCCAGCGAAGAGTCGACTTGCCGAGATCTCTGGTATTGTTGCTAAAAGGTATAAATGAAGAGTTCGTTTGAATCGTGGCATCTCCACCATCCTGAAAATACTCGACAGAACCAAAGGTTATTTTTCCTCCAAGAAACAAATCATTGAAACGAACTGTGCTTGTACCCAGATCTCTCGAATTGTCAAGGTCGGGTTTCAGATTCGCATTTAGGTTGATAATGTTTGTACCGCCGTCCGTAAATCCTTCTGTGTTTCCAAAAAATACGCCACTTTGAAATTTTGCTTTTCCTACTACATTTAGTTTAAATCCGGAGGAGACTACATCAGTACCGATATTGACACTTCGGGTGTCATCATCGATTACCATTGTATTATCTCCTGTAGTTCCATTTGCCTCAAATGCTATCTGCCCATTGGATCTTGTGGATATATCAAAATGTTGAAACCCGCTGCTAATTCTTAAACCATTGCCGACAATATGTAATTTTTTTATTGGCGATGAGGTGCCTATGCCCACATTTCCGGAATTACTACTATAAATATTTGTACCTGAATTCGTCCAGAATGAAGATCCTCCTCCCAGAGAGCTAAGATCCACACTACCACCACTTGGCGATAAAGAAAGCACCTTTGATGCCTGATTGAAAGAAAGAGTTTGCAATTCATTGCTCGGACTTTCGTCTTCAGCTGAAATGAAAAAACTCAGTGGCCCGTTGCTAGTAGATAGAATTTTGATTCCGGGTCCTTGGTTCAAAACAACAGGTTTTCGGATTTCCCATTGGTTAGTATTGGCATCATAAATAAAGGCGTCATTATGGTTTGCGCCACTTGAACTGAATTTAGATTTGAGTAAAGAATTATTTGCTACTCCCAGCGGACTCCCTGCGGTTCCATTTCCTGTCAATGTACTTTGTGTTTGCACTGTCTGTGTCCCCCAGTTATCACCTAGACCATTTTGAGGAAGTATGACGGAGTTTCCACCGCTTATACGTAGCTCGTTGTTATTGATAAGTTCCAATCTTTGTATTTCGTTGGTGGGGTCAGCATCATTATCATTTTTTAATTCAGTGAGATCCACGTTTGTATTATTTATAGTGAGAGTATGATTTCCGGTGTTATAACTTAAATTATTAACTCCATTCTTTGCTTGCTCTGCAAACAGTGAATAGGGCACACTTTGAAAAGGAATTTCACCAAGATTTACAAATCCGGATCCGGTATTGACATCTGTTCTCAGGTAATATTTTCCATCCGACCAGTTGATATTTTGAATAGAACCATTTTGATTTTGTCCATTTCCTATAGATAGATTTAATTGGCCTAATTCGCTGGTGAAAATTCCATTATATTCTTCACTGTATACGCTGAATTTTTGTCCATTCTGGTCCTCTCTTATAATTGCTGCGCGGAAGCTGACTGCTTGATTTTTTATTGGCTTGTTGGCATTGTCGGTGAGCACAATTTGATAATTAAATGATTTGGGACTTTGCGCAGATGCTAAGCTGAAAAAAAAGTAAAATAATAATAATGTAAAAAAAAATTTTTTCATTTCAATTGATTTTAATGTTGTACAATGATGGGCTTTGAAAAATAATGCGTGGTGTTATATAAAGTAATAAAGTATTCTCCAGAAGGAATTTCTGAAACAGGAATCGAACTTCGGTTTCCATTAATTTGAAATCTATAGAATACATTTCCGAGTGCGTCATGCAAAACACCTTCTGCCAGAATCTCTTTAACGCTTTGAATATTCAGAATTTTCATCGACGGGTTGGGATAACACAAGATGTCAAAATTGAATTTTTGCAAATCTTTTACAGAGGTCGATGCCGGATCAAATAAAAATTGGAATCCGGAATATGCATTTGCAAATGTTTGATTCGATATCTGGCCCAAAGTAGAATGGATGTGTCCATCGGGAAAGGACCTGTTGGTCCCGCCACTGGAGACTAATCTCCATGACGAGGATTGTGCATGTATAAGTATGCCGGATAACAACAATACGAAAAGGAGTAGCTTTTGGAGCATAATAAAATATTTTAAGGTTAACAATTGGAATCAATTCGTCTATTAAAGAAATAGAAATTTATACAGTCATTTTACTTTGGGACTGTATAGTGTTAATTAGTGTCTCTATTCAGAGAAATGTTACTAGAAATTGAAAAAAAAATTACAAAAAAAAAGATTACCGCGCTAAGTACATATAGCGCTTGCTGTCGAGGTCCCTGAAATAGGGATCATAAAGATCCTTGATAAAATAAATTGCCTCTCCTGTAGATTTCATTTCAGGACCTAAACTAATATCTACACCAGGGAACTTGTTGAATGAAAAGACAGGTACTTTGATCGCATAGCCATTAAGCTTATTGATCATTTCAAAATCATTTAGTTTATGTGTACCCATCATTAATTTAGTAGCAATATTTAAATAAGGGACACCATAAGCTTTTGCGATAAATGGTGTCGTTCTGGAAGCACGAGGATTTGCCTCTATAACATAAACTTGATTGTTCTTAATAGCAAATTGAATATTGATCAATCCTTTAATACGAAGGCGCAATGCAATTCTCTTGGCGTACTGTATCATCACTTCAATCGCTTCTTGGCTCAAACTATAAGGAGGGAGCACCGCTGAGCTGTCGCCGGAGTGAATACCGGCAGGTTCAATATGCTCCATAATCCCCATGATGTGGACATTTTCTCCATCACAAAGCGCGTCTATTTCAGCTTCTTTTGCCCTTTCGAGAAAATGATCAATGAGCACTTTATTGTCCGGCATGTGCTTGAAAATGGTGAGTACATGATTCTCGAGTTCGGTGTCATTGATAACAATTCTCATGCGTTGACCACCCAAAACATAAGAAGGCCTAACGAGAACCGGATATCCGATACTACGAGCTACATCCAAAGCTGTGTCGGCATCCATAGCTACACCATAATTCGGATAAGGAATTTCCATTTCTTTCAGTAAATCCGAAAACCTTCCCCGGTCTTCAGCAATATCCATATCCGGAAAGGAAGTGCCAATGATTGGAATTCCTTTGTTGTGAATTTTTTCAGCCAGCTTTAATGCTGTTTGGCCACCCAATTGGACGATTACACCTTCTGGCTGTTCGAAGTCAAGGAGATCTTCAATATGCTCCCAATAAACAGGTTCAAAATAGAGTTTGTCGGCTATATCAAAATCGGTAGAGACTGTTTCTGGGTTACAGTTCACCATAATGGCTTCCCAACCTTCTTCTCGTATGGCCAGAACGCCATGTACACAACAGTAATCAAATTCTATCCCCTGGCCAATTCTATTTGGTCCCGAGCCTAGGACTACGATTTTCTTTTTCGAAGATCTTTTACTTTCGTTTTCTTCTTCAAATGTCGAATAATAGTATGGAGTTTGAGCTTCAAATTCGGCAGCACATGTGTCTACGAGTTTGTATTTGCGACGAAGATTGAGTTTTTTTCGATAATTGATGATATCTTTTTCATCCAACCTCATGAGCCAAGCAATTTGAGCATCAGAATAACCATTTTGCTTGAGTTGAAGCAAAAGATCGAATCCGATATCCTCAGGTACATTGAGCTTCTGGACCTGCTCTTCCAATTGTACAAGTTTTTTAATTTCGCGAAGAAACCAAGGATCAATGTGGGTCAGCTTGTGTATTGTTTTTTCCGGAACACCTAGACGCAAAGCGTCTTTAACTCTGTAGATCCGATCGTCACTGACTTTCTCCAGGCGCTCTAGTATATCTTGTGTATTGATCCATTCCTTTTTGTCAGCGCCAAGACCGGCTCGATCATTTTCCTGAGACTGACAGGCTTTTTGCAATGCTTCAGAAAAAGATCTTCCGATTGCCATGACTTCACCCACAGACTTCATCTGAAGACCCAGACGGGAATCAGCGCCATGAAATTTTTCAAAATTCCAACGAGGCATTTTGACAATTACATAATCCAGGCTTGGCTCAAAAAGAGCACTGGTAGTCCCTGTAATTTGGTTTTTCAGTTCATCCAAGGTATATCCCAATGCCAGTTTGGCTGCAATCTTAGCGATGGGATATCCGGTTGCCTTACTAGCCAAAGCTGAGGAACGGGAAACACGGGGATTGATCTCTATCGCTATGATTTGTTCATCGATTGGATTTAAGGCAAATTGGACATTGCAGCCTCCCGCAAAATGACCCATAGACCGCATCATCAGGATTGCTTGATTTCGCATCCTTTGAAAAGCAGTATCCGAAAGGGTCATCGCAGGAGCAACTGTGATACTATCACCTGTATGAATCCCCATTGGATCGAGGTTTTCCACAGTACAGATGATGACCACATTGTCATTTTTGTCGCGCAACAATTCCAGTTCGTACTCTTTCCATCCCAGCACGGCCTTTTCAACCAAGACCTCGTGAGTGGGAGAAGCGTCCAAGCCACGTCTCAAAGCTTCGTCAAAAGCAGTTTCTTGATGTACAAAGCTACCTCCTGTCCCACCGAGTGTAAACGAAGGTCGTATGACCAAAGGAAAGCCAATTTTTTGAGCAGCCTCTTTTCCTTCCAGAAATGAATTTGCGATCAAAGAAGGTGCGACCTCTATTCCTAGGCTGATTACATGTTTTCGGAATAATTCACGGTCTTCAGCAAGATTTATAGCATCAATATCAACACCTATCAATTTGACGTTAAAGCGGTTCCAAACATTTTGCCTCTCGGCTTCCATAGCAAGATTGAGGGCAGTTTGTCCGCCCATGGTAGGCAGAACAGCATCAATTTTTCTTTCTTCGAGTATTTTAATGATGGACTCAACGGTCAACGGCATCAAATAGATATGGTCCGCTGTAATCGGATCCGTCATAATAGTCGCCGGATTTGAATTGATCAAGCTTACTTCTATGCCCTCTTCTCGGAGTGAACGAGAAGCTTGAGTACCTGAATAATCAAATTCACAAGCCTGACCTATGATGATGGGGCCACTTCCGATTATCAGTACAGAACGTATGGAGCTATCCTTGGGCATGGGCTGAGTTTAGTCGCAAAGATAGTATCCACAGCCTATTTAGTTTACCTTTGTTGATCGTCAGAGCTCAAATTAATCCACAGGAAATGAAAGAAAAATCTCCGAAAGTTCTTATAACTGACGATGTGCATCCTCTATTGATTGAGGGTCTGCAACAAAGAGGATACGATGTTGAATTTCGTCCGGACATCAGCTATAAAGAGACTCAGGCAGTAATTAAAGAATATAATGGCCTAATCATCAATAGCAAAATTTTATGCGACGATCAATTTTTTGAAAAGGCAAGCAAGCTAAAATGGGTGGCCAGATTGGGATCAGGCATGGAAATTATCGACATGGACGCTGCTGAAGTTCGAGGCATATCCGTTTTCAATACACCTGAAGGAAACCGAAATGCTGTAGCGGAACACGCGATTGGTTTACTGCTTTGTTTATACAGAAATTTATTGCAGACAAATCAGGAAATGTCAAATGGCGTGTGGTTGCGAGAAGCAAATCGTGGAGAAGAAATTGCCGGAAAAACAATAGGAATCATTGGATTTGGCAATACTGGGAGTCGATTCGCTTCCCTTTTATCAGCTTTTGGAGCAAAAATTTTGATTTTTGATCCCTACAAGCAGCGCATAGACATTCCGGAACGTTTTGAATACGTGATGAAAATACAAGCGATTCAGCAAGAAGCAGATGTAATCAGCCTACACGTTCCACTGAATAATGAAACAAAGCATATGGTTGATGCAGCGTTTATTGGCGGATGTGAGAGAAAACCGGTTTTAATAAATAGTTCCAGAGGAGCAGTGGTGGATACAAATGCGTTGTTGGATGGCCTAAAAATCGGTTTTCTTTCAGGAGCTTGTTTAGATGTCTTTGAGAATGAAAAACCAGAGACATTCAGTGCCTCTGAAAACGAGAACTTCAAGCAATTGTGTGATTTGAAGCAGGTAGTGACGAGTCCTCACATCGCGGGTTGGACACATCAATCCAAACAGAAACTTGCCGAGTGGGTCTTAAAAAAATTGGATACATTAAATTAATTCTATAACTATAATATAAAGAATATCAGCAATTTATAAATAATATAAAAAAAAGAGTACTGAAAAGTCGCATACTCCGCAACAGGATTTTTGAAAAACATTTAGAAATGCTTAACATTGCGAACTTTTTCATTTACAGAACGAAAACTTTTACCACAATGATGAAAAAATTTGTACTCGTACTGTTTATTCAGCTTTTAGCGATAGGAATATATGCGCAGACGAGCTTATCAGGCAAAGTCAAAGACAAAGAATCCGGAGAAGACCTGATTACAGCTTCAGTTTCCGTTGAAAAAAACGGTGTATTTATTACCGGAACAGTTACAGACATAGATGGTAACTTCAGTGTAAATCTGGATCCGGGGACATATACAGTGATTGTAAAAATGTTGGGCTATGGAGACCAACAAATCAACAATGTTATAGTAAAAGCTGGTAAAGCCAATCCTATTGAGGTTCTTCTATCTTCTGATACGAAGACTTTGGGTGTTATTGAAATTGTCGAGCAGAAAGTACCGCTGATAGAGCAAGACAATACAACACAAGGATCAACTTTAACTTCAGAACAAATCCAAAACCTACCGGTAAAAAGCATTATCGGGATTGTCGCAGCCTCTGCCGGAACATCCAGCGTGGATGGAGGAGATGCTTCGATACGCGGGTCCAGAACAGATGGAACCGTATTTTATCTGGATGGAATTCGATATACAGGAAGAAACATACCAACTTCTGAAATTGAACAACTTCAGGTGATCACAGGAGGTATTGAAGCACAGTACGGTGACGTGACAGGCGGAATCGTGTCTTCTACTACTAAAGGCCCTTCTTCAAAGATTTCAGGCGGTCTTGAAGCAGAGACATCTCAATATCTGGATCCTTATGGATACAATTTGATCAGCGGAAATCTGAGTGGTCCAATTTGGAAAAAAACCATTGCATCCAAGAATTTGACAAGAACAATTCTGGGATACCGTCTTGCCGGGCAATACAATTATCAAAAAGACGATGATCCACCGGCTTATGGAGTGTACAGAGCGAAAGAAGCGACCATCAATAGATTGATTAGTGACCCGACCTATATATTCCATGGCTCTAAAACGACAAACGGCTTGTTTTTGAAGGAAGGTGAAGACGTTGAAAAGATTAAGTATAATCCAAACGAAGAAAACAAAGCAGTCGATTTTTCGGCGAAACTTGACTTCAGACCAACTGAGCAAATAGATTTTTCCATTACGGGAATTTTTGCGGACGTCAAAAACCGCTTTACGCCGGATGTGAATACGGAGTCCGATGGAATTGGAACTACAGTAGGTAATGGATCGTGGACATTGTTGAACTGGACCAGAAACCCATATCGCAATACACAAACTTATAGAGGTTTGGTCAGGTTCAGACATCGCCTGGGCAGGACGAATACAGGGGCTGAAGAAGGTAAAAAGCCGAGTTCTTTGCAGAATGCTTATTATACCTTACAGGCGGGATATGAAAATATTCGCCAATCAGAAGAAGACCTGATACACAAAGACAATTTCTTTAACTATGGGTATGTGGGCAGCTTTGACAGACAATGGGATCCAGTATTTGATTTCCAATCCGGTGACCACGTTGGATTTGTGCCATTAGTAAGAGGATTTACTCCGAGCAATATCAATCCAGCTTTGTCTAACTACAATAAATTGCTGCCTGCTGTTGAAGACCAAGGTGTTTTGGAAGCTTATACCGCATTCAATGGTGCGGTGAGTAACTCCAATAACACCATTTGGAGCGGGATTCATACCCAGGTAGGATCAGTTTATAATAACTACGTCAAGTCTGACGACGAAATTCTAACCTTGCAACTCACCAGTGGTTTTGACTTTTTGCCGAAGGGTCGTAGCAATACCAGACACAATATACAATTTGGGGGTCTTGTGGAACAAAGAATCGATAGAGGATATACACTTAGACCATTTGAGCTGTGGAAAATAGGCAGATTGTACACAAACAATCATATAGTTGGTGTGGATACGTCCTTGATTGACTATTATGATTCTACGGGTCGACCTATTTATAAAGGCTTAATCACGGAATCACCGGATAGCAGATTCAACAAAAGCGTGAGAAGGGTGCTTTATCCAAACGCCAACCAAGACAGTCTTTTGAGGAAGTATGTCAATTTGGATGGCTTGACACCAGATCAGCTGAGCCTCGATATGTTCTCTTCCAGAGAGCTGACAGATCAATCGCTTGTAGGCTATAGAGGATATGATTATCTGGGTAATAAATTGTCCAGAAATGTCAAATTTGATGATTTCTTTAAGGTGAATGCAGACGGAACAAGAGACTACAAGGTAGCTGCAAACGCCCCGGTTTATGCAGCAGGTTATGTTCAGGATAAATTTTCTTACAAAGACATTATTTTCAGAGCCGGAATTCGAGTGGATTATTATGATGCCAATACGAAGGTGATCAAGGACCAATATTCTTTGTACGATATCCTCGGAGCGAAAGTTTTTCATGCCAAGGAAGGCACCGTAAAACCGGGAACGATCGGCGATGACTTCAAGGTATATCTATCTAAAGAAGGTAGTTCGGATGTTAAGGCTTATCGTGATGGTGACCAATGGTATTTTCCTAATGGCGCCAAAGCGAATTCATCAAGTTTGATTTATGGAGAAAACAATAACGTAACACCGGCGTATTTTCAACCGGCGGATTCTCTCAGAACAATTAGAGGGTCTTATTTTAAGCCGGAAAATTCTTTTGAAGACTATACTCCGCAAATCAACTTGATGCCAAGGCTAGCGTTTTCATTCCCCATTTCAGATGATGCAAACTTCTTTGCCCACTATGACATTTTAGTTCAGAGACCAACTTCCAATAGTTTTGTTTCCCCACTGGATTATTTTTATTGGGATATCTCAGGTAGAACACCGGCAGACAACGGAAGATTGAAACCGAGCAAAACAGTAGATTATGAAGTTGGATTCCAACAAAAAATAACTAACTCCTCTGCAATAAAACTTTCGGCATATTATAAGGAGTTAAGAGACATGATCCAACGTACCACCTTGAGCAAAGTAGCAGGTGTAGGAACCTATGACACTTATGGCAATCTCGATTTTGGTACAGTAAAAGGATTCAATTTTAGTTATGATCTAAGACGTGTAGTAAACTTTTCGTTTAATGCTGCTTATACATTACAGTTTGCTGATGGAACAGGTTCTGACCCGAACTCTCAGCGAGGACTTACCGGAAAAGGTATAAATATCAGAAATATTTTCCCTTTCAACTTTGACGAAAGGCACCGTTTTGCATTTACGTTCGACTATCGTTATGACGAGGGTAAAAAGTACAATGGACCGCGCCTTTTTGGTAAAAACATATTTGCTAATGCAGGAATCAATCTTCAATTAATTACCGCTTCAGGACGGCCATATTCTCCAGGGACTACAATTACAAGATTTGGAGGAGAAGGATATTTAGGGGCAATTAACGGAGCAAGATATCCTTGGAATTACAATATAGACATCAGGGCGGACAAAAACTTTAGCTTGACCAAAGAAGGAAGCAAAAATCCCCTAAGCTTAAACATCTACCTCAGGGTACAAAATCTTCTGGATACCAGAAATGTTATCGGGGTTTATAGAGGTTCAAAAAGCGCCGCTGATGATGGCTACTTGGCCAACACCAGAGGAGTAAATGAAATCAAATCTGTAAGCAATATATACGGACAGGATCAGGTCCAGTATTTCGTGGATTCTTACAACTGGAGATTACTCAATCCGGATAATTATACTTTGCCACGTAGAATATTCGTAGGTGCAATTTTTAATTTCTAATGAAAGTCTATTCAATAAAATACTACAAAATGAAATATTGTCCATTTTACCTCATCTGTTTTATGTTGTTCAGCTCGCTCGTTCAAGCTAGACAACCGGAAGGACTTATAAAAACACCAACGCCAAAAACGAAAAGCAATGTTTTGAAGGCCCGCGAGAATTGTTCTCCGGCAACAAAGCAAATTGATCTTGAAATCAATAATGTGCGCGCTCGATTGCTCAATGGTGGCGATATGTGGTGGGATCTAGACAAAGGTCGCTACATTGTACCTAAGGTGGTACCGGGATCCGGAAAAAAAGAGGTTTCTTCAATATTCGCCGGAGCTGTTTGGGTTGGAGGTTATACACCTGCCGGTGCCTTAAAAATGATGGCTCAGACATACCGTCGTCCAACAGAAAATGATTGTTGGCCAGGGCCTCTCAATCCTATTACGTATGAAGCTGAAACGGCTGAATGCATCAATTGGGACAGATTTTTTGAAGTTTCTGGAAAGAATATTGCGAATCACAATAAATTGTACAAGGCATCAGGAAATACTGAAGTCCCGGTGGCTTTAATACCGGATGATATCCTGTATTATCCTGCAAGAGGAAATAAGTTTTTTGAGAGCAAGTATAATTTTCCTTTGCCAAATCTCAAGCAAGGATTGGCCTTGTTTTTTGATCAAAATGACAACAGAACCTATGAACCCGAGTTGGGAGATTATCCTGTAATTGATATCAGAAATTGCCCTCCGGATATATATCCGGACCATATGGTATTCTGGATATATAATGACGCTGGGGGTGTACACACAGGTTCAGGTGGTGATCCAATCAGGATGGAGGTACAAGTCCAGGCGTTTGGATTTCAAACCGGAGATCAGATCAACGATATGACTTTTTATCGATATAAACTGATCAACCGTGCACCTGAAGATATACGAGACTGTTACTTTGCGATGTGGATTGATCCGGATCTGGGTTGTCACTCAGATGATTATATTGGATGCGATCCAGATGCTGAATTGATGTATATCTACAACCGAGATGCAACGGATGGTTCCAATGGATGTAATTGCACTAATTCAACAAATACATATTGCACAGAAGTCCCAATTCTCGGAGTTGATTATTTCAGAGGCCCTCTTGGCCCAAAGGTTTTTGCCAGAGATTCCCAAGGAAATCGTCTTATAGACCCTTTAGGTAACTTTATACTTAATGACCCAGAGCCGGGAACAGGACTTGTGGACACTTTTGTTGAAATAGGAATGTCTTCTTTCATGTATTATAATGGCAATGGTCTGGGAGGAACACCGCATCCCAATACAGTGGATCCTACACAAGCCATAGAATTCTACTATTATTTGACAGCCAGATGGAAGGATGGATCATCTTTAACGAAAGGTGGCACAGGCTATAATCCAGGATCAACAGATTCTACAAAATATGCTTATCCCGGAGCTCCTAACGACGTTACCGGATGGAGCATGTGTTCCGCTCAAGAAGGCGACGGAGACAGAAGGACGATACAAGCCTCAGGACCTATGCTCTTGACTCCGGGCGCCGTCAATGAGTTGATCATTGGAGCAGTGTGGGTACCTGAACAAAAATATCCTTGCCCTAGTCTTTCAGACCTACTGGAAGCAGATGGATTGGCTCAGGGACTTTTTGACAACTGCTTTAAATTAAAAAATGGCCCGGACGCACCGAACGTCGATTTTGTGGAATTGGACAAGGAATTAATCATGATATTGTCTAATGAGAAAGGGACAAACAATTATAATATTAATCCTGAGGATTATGCAGAGGCAGGCATTGGATTTCCGCCCAACGTGGATTCTTTGTTCAGGTTTGAAGGATATAGGATATTCCAAATGGCCGGACCGGACATAAGCCTTAATGACAATACAATCAATGATCCGGAATTGGTACGCGAAATCGCAACTGTAGATCTTAAAAACGGAGTAAAAAAACTCTACAACTGGGTTTCAGTTCCAAACCCTTCTGTAGGGCATCCAAAAGACAAAGTATACTATCCAGTAGAAAAGGTAGTAGGAGTGGATAATGGTATCAAGCATAGTTTTCAAATTGTTGAAGACCAGTTTGCAAAAGGTGACAGAGCGTTGATCAATCACAAAAAATACTATTTCTTAGCAATCGCGTATGGATACAACAACTATAGAAACTTCGATGTGGACAGTGTTCAAGGACAGCGCATGCAGTATTGTCCCGGTCGTCTGAATATTGGACCAGAAGGCGATGGTAAGCCATATGTCGCTGTACCGAGGCCACAAGTATATGAATCTCTGGCTTCAAAATATGGCGATGGTATTCCGGTGACCAGGTTGGATGGTGTTGGTGCAGGACATAATTTTTTAAGGTTAAAGCAAGAAATGTATGGCAAACTGCTTGACGGTAGTTATGCAGGTGTCATAGACTATCAGGAAGGATCAGGTCCCATTCAGGTTAAAATAATAAACCCCTTAAAGGTGAAGAATGGTAAATTCGAACTGAGATTTGTGGATGCCATTCCAAATAATGCAAAATTGGATCCACCGGTAACCTGGACTTTGATTAATGTAAATGATACAAATGAAAAATATACTTCAGAAGCTTCTATAGATAAGATTAACGAACAAATTATCGCAAATTATGGTATATCCATCACAATCGGGCAAACGGAGGAAGCTGGTAAAAACCCTACTGTAGATAATGGTATCATCGGAGATGGATTAGAATTCGAGTATGGAGATATCAATGGCCCGCAATGGTTTTTGGCACAACCTGATGCTGCTTTTCAGGGTGTAAATTTTATCAAGAATGATTTGAACGAATCTTCATATAGTTTGGATCCGAACAAATTATTCAGCTCCTTGGGTAGCGGCAATATCGAAGGTAGCTGGTACCCTTACAAGTTAGTTTCTTCTGGAGAGCTATTGACACCGGCCTGGGCGAGTGCCTTGAATGAAGCAGTAAGAGGTTCATTAAAATTAGACTCTTTGAATAATGTGGATATTGTATTTACAAAAGACAAATCCAAATGGACTCGATGTATGGTAGTTGAAACCTGGAATCCTGCCGCAGGAGGAGCAGAGACCGAACCGACCACAGGAAATAAAAACTTCGATGTAAAAAAATCGCCTTCTGTAGGTAAAGATGATGTTGATGGTGATGGTTATGCGGATCCTGATGGGACGGGCAATGGATTTGGTTGGTTCCCAGGATATGCTGTTGATGTGGAAACAGGCCAAAGGCTCAACATTTTCTTTGGTGAAAATTCTTATTATGACAATACAAATATTGTAGATTGTCTAAAAGATAAAAAAGGCGTAGGAAACGATATGATGTGGAATCCGACAGATCAAATTTTCGCTGATCAAGATATCTGTGGAAATATAGGTACTCTTGGTCTAGTGTTTGGAGGGCATCACTATATCTATGTTACCAAACAAGCTTATGATTCTTGCAGCTTTTTAGCCAAAAACATTAACGGAACAATTAGTGCGAGAAATCGTGCATTTGGAATGCTCACATGGGCCACCATGCCGCTAATGTTTACAGGAACAAGCCTCATTCCTTTGGGATCAGGCAATGAGGGATTGATTCCAAATGAGCTCATTGTAAGATTGAGAGTAGACAATCCATATAATGTATTTTCAGGTACAGGGAAAAACAATGGACACCCTATGTACCAGTTTGAAATTTCAGGAAAGGAGTCTTCTACTGCAGTTACTGCAAATGAGATGGACAGTGCTTTGGACGATGTTAATGTAGTGCCGAATCCATATTATGGCTTTAGTGTTTACGAAACAGGACAATATTCCAACGTAGTAAAAATTACAAACCTGCCGGCTAAATGTGAAATTAATATCTTCTCGATAGATGGAAAGTTTGTAAAGCAGTACAATAGGGATGAAGTTCCACAAAAAGTGAAAGGCATAAGAGGTATTACCGAAAAACAAATCAATCCTGATGTAGAATGGGATTTAACTAACTTCAAAGGGATTCCGGTAGCTTCGGGTGCTTACTTGATTCATGTCAAAGAATTGACAACAGGCGAAGAAAAGATTCTGAAATGGTTTGGATTAGCAAGAAAATTTGACCCATCAGGATTATA
This sequence comes from Saprospiraceae bacterium, assembly GCA_016710235.1. Taxonomy (NCBI): domain Bacteria; kingdom Pseudomonadati; phylum Bacteroidota; class Saprospiria; order Saprospirales; family Saprospiraceae; species Saprospiraceae bacterium. The sequence goes on along the minus strand of JADJLG010000001.1, from coordinate 1,013,379 downwards.
AAAAATGAATTCAAAGGATCCGTACTGTGTAAAACCAGAGTACGGATCCTCAACCATAATTTTGAAAGCTATTATAAACTAAACGATATGCGCAAAACTTTACTCGGTAGTTTTATTCTCTCAATATTTATATTCGGAAGTGTAACTGCAGGCAATCCTGATCGACAAGGCGAGGCCGGAGCCTACGAACTACTCATGAACCCATGGGCTAGATCCTCTGGCGTAAATGGCTTAAATTGCTCCAATGTGAAAGGCGTGGAGGCAATGTTTATCAATCCGGCAGGACTTTACAGTTCAAACAAAACACAGGTGGCGCTCTCTCATACTAGATGGCTTGTTCCCAGTGGAATCAATATGAACGCATTTGGTATTGCTCAGAAAGTGGGCAAAAGAGGAGCATTAGGTATAGGACTTTGTTCTGTAGGATTTGGAGATATTCCGGTGACGACAACGGAAAATCCTGAGGGAACAGGTGCTACATACAGCCCGACTTTTTTTAATGTGTCATTGGGATATGCACACAATTTTGCAGATAAAGTCACAGTGGCGATACAATTGAAAGGGATTTCAGAATCAATTCAGGACGTTTCCGCATTTGGATTTGGAATAGACGCCGGAGTGCAGTATTCGGGCGGAGAGGAGAATCAGTTCAAACTCGGTATTGCCTTGCGCAATATCGGTGGTCCAATGAGATATAATGGTGAAGGTGTGGCAACACAGCTACAATCCATCTCAGGACATAATCTTACCTATGACGTGAGAATCAACCGTTTTGAATTGCCTTCATTATTACATATTGGGACTTCATATGATTTAAATTACGGAGAGATGATTTCCGTCACCCCTATGGTAAACTTTACTTCCAACTCATTTGGAAGAGACGAATTGGGAATAGGTGCAGAAGCTCGAATTACAGATTATTTTATGGTTCGCGCTTCATACAAGTTGGAGTTGGGCAAGTCAGATGGCCTTGAAAACAGTGCATACACAGGGTTTAGCGCCGGGGCAAGTCTTATGGCTCCTCTAAAAAAGAAAAGTGATAGCCGTTTTGGAGTGGACTATGCCTATCGACCGACATCACCTTTCCAAGGCACTCATAACATAGGCATTCGTTTGGAGTTTTAAACTTTTTTGAGCCATGGCTCGTTAAGTTTTTAGGCTAAAAGATATAAGAAGAGAATGTTTTCCTTGACAGGAAGACGTTCTCTTTGTTTTTTTTATTAAAATTTTAATAAAGCATGAATCAGGTCTCTTATATGACTCAGGAAGGCTATGACAAGATCAAGCATGAACTGGACCAATTAAAATCTACAGGTAGACAGGAAGTGGCAAAAGCGATAGCGGAAGCCAGGGAAAAAGGTGATTTATCTGAAAATGCTGAGTATCATGCAGCAAAAGATGCTCAGGGAATGTTGGAAATGAAAATCAATGATCTTGAGCTCAAGCTCGCAAACGTTCGAATCATAGACCAATCAAATATCGACACATCCAAAGTGACGATGTTAACCTTTGTTCGCATGAAAAATCACAAGCTCAAAAAAGAGCTCACCTACCAGATTGTAGCGGAGGCTGAAGCGGATTTGAAACAAGGAAAAATATCGGTGAATTCTCCGATAGGACAGGGCTTACTCGGAAAATCAGTCGGTGAAAAGACAACAATTCAGACACCGGCTGGCGAAATGGTATTGGAAATTCTTGAAATCCATGCATAATGCCAACTATATTTACTAGAATCATTCAGGGAGAAATTCCATGTCATAAAATTGCCGAAACGAGCAATTGTTTTGCATTTTTAGATATCAGGCCTTTGGCTAAAGGACATACTCTGGTCATCCCTAAAACAGAAGTCGATTATTTTTTTGACTTGCCACCAGAAATTATACATGAAATCATGGATTTGTCAAGAAAAATTGCCGTGGCTATTAAGGAAGTTGTGCCTTGTACTAAAGTGGGGATCAGCGTGATAGGCCTGGAAGTTCCACATGCTCATCTTCATTTAGTTCCAATAACAGCAATTGGAGATATGAATTTTTCGAAAGAGAAAATGAGTTTATCAGACAAAGAAATGGCAGAACTTGCAACCCAAATCAGATCCAGAATATCTTGAAAACCGGAAAGTTTAATCAGGAACAGTATTCCTTGCTTTTGGAAATCAAACGAACAAATTTAATACCGGCTTGACTGATAACAAAATACCGGATTTAATGAAGAGAAAATAGGGTTAAAAGCATTGGTTAGCCCATGCGAGTGTAAACTGGAAGCAAAGTCAAGAAAATTAAAAATTCATTTTGGACTTGAATGATGATAACGCGCTGTAATTAAAATTTCAAATTTTGATTTTGTCGGGAAATTCTTTTATAAAAGAAGCCCAACTGCTTTTGCCGGATTTGGTAGGTAGAGGATTTTGTAGAAAATAATAACAACACAAGGCGGTTGCCAGCGCATCGGAAGCGTCTAAATATTTGACCTCAATTTTAAACTGCGTTGTCTTTTCAAGCATATCAAATACTTGTTGCTTACTTGCATTTCCATTTCCTGTAATAGACTGTTTGATTTTCTTTGGACTGAATTCATATATGTCCAGGCCCATTACCACAGCTGCCGTAAGTGCTACGCCTTGAGCTCTGCCCAGTTTAAGCATCGACTGTGGGTTCTTACCATAAAATGGCGTCTCGATGGACATGATAGCCGGCCCATAAGCCTCAATAATTTCTTGCACCCTGAGATATATTTCGCGCAATTTGTCTGTATGCAACTCAAAATCCTTTAAGCGCAAAACATCCGCAGTCAACACCTTGGGCTTGGATAGACTATAATCGATAATAGCAAAGCCTAATATATTGGTACCCGGATCGACACCTATGATTCTGTTTTTATCCAGACGCATTTAATTCATTATTTTGGAAGTAGAATTTATGTTTCGGTTTAAGGAATGAATTCATGTAACGCAAAGGTGGCGATTTTTGATTTCATATGGAAATAATCTATAATGGGTGGTTTTTTAAATTGGCTGACAATGCTCAAATTATGCAATGAAATCATCAATTGTTAACTGCTATAATCTGCTCACCAAGAAAATTTTCAGAATAAAAGGATTGAATGCGGTACTTTTCAGCCTTCATGAAGTCTAGATATTGCTCAATTTAGAATTTCAGTTAGTATTCTAAACCAAAGTATTGCCCGTTGTCAGACTGATCAATACATCAACCCAACGCGATATTTTGTTTATAACCAAATAAATACATGGCATCACATCAAACCATTTGGTCAGGACTGGGTAAAATCCCATATTTCAAGCATGTATTCTATGCCGGATCGATCTTGTCATTTATATGGTTAGCTTACAAGTGTATTGTGGCCATTCAACTTCCCATGGTGTGGGATCTCCAGAAACAATTAATGCTACTAGCAGTCCTCGCCATGGTACCGGTCAACTGGTTATTAGAAGCTTTAAAGTTGCGCCAGGGTCTGTTGCACGATTGGACCATAAGAAAATGTCTCGGTATCGTATTGAGTGGATTGGCGACAGGATTATTGTTTCCAATCGGAGGTGCACAGTGGGGCGGTCGGGTGCTCAGTGTACCAGCAGAGCAAAGTGTTCAGGTGCTAAGAATTAGCCTGTTGAGCTCCTGGGGACAGACTTTTTCAAATGTCTTTATGGGCTTAATTCTAGGATACGGTAGCTATCATCTTCTCACCGAGTGGGTAGGTCCGCCCCAGATATTTTTGATTTTAAGCCTAAGTGTGGTAGTAGGTGTCGTCGGTATAAATATGCTCAATAGGATCTCACTCATTCAGGGTTTGCTCAATAGAATCTTTAAAAAAACGTTATTTGATATTTACCGGATTAAACCAAAGACAATGCTTGTAGTCTTCTTATTGTCATGGTTACGGTATCTGGTATATGGATTGCAATACTTTATTATGGTCCAGATTTTTACCGCATTGGGTCCGAAGGAATCCATTCAGGCAGTAAGTTTAATCCTCTTGATACAATCTTTGGTTTACCTTCCAACTGTGTTTCAAGGACTGTTGAGAGGAGGGATAGGCGCCTGGGTCTTTGGAAAATTTGGGCTTGAATACGAAGTTGGCTCTTCATTAGCCGTACTTATGTTTTGGATAAATATAATCTTCCCGGCTTTGCCCGGTTGTTATACAATGTTTAAAGAAATAAATAATGAGAAAATTAGTAACTATTAAAAAATATGTAGTTGGCATAGCCATGATCATGTTATTGGGTGGGCTGTGTATGTCCTTCGGCCAAAAATTTGACCCGGCAATGTTGCCATTTCAGGCTAAGGAAAAGTTGATTTATAAAATCTACTATAACCTCAATTTTGTTTGGATCCCGGCAGGAGAGGTGGTTTTTGAGGTAAAAGACGAGGGAGATCTGTATCATCTTGAGGTGACCGGGAGAACCTACCCCTCTTATGAATGGTTTTATAAAGTGCGAGATAAATATCACTCCTATATCGACAAGAAAACACTCTTGCCAAAACTTTACATCCGCGATGTCCATCAGGGAGGATATCGACACTATGAAAAAGTTGTTTTTGATTACCAGAATAATGTAATGCGCTCTTATCTGGGAAAAACAATGGCTACAACGACGCTGAAGGAAATCCCATTTACAGAGACTAATCTTTATGATTTGGTTTCAGTAATGTACTTTCTGCGAACTATAGATATGAATGAATTCCGAAACTCCAAAAGAATAAAATTTAATATGATACTCGATAATGAGAAATACAATCTCGCCATTCAATTTTTAGAAGATGTTCAAAAATTATCTGTCAAGGATTCTGGAAATTTTCGCGCCGTATCCTGCAAAGCAGAGGTTGTAGCCGGGAAAGTGTTCGAGGAAGATGCAGAAATGAAAATATTTATCGGCGATGATGAAAACAAGTATCCGGTGATGATAGAAACGCCAATAGCCGTAGGATCTATCAAGGCTGTACTGAAAGGAGTAGAATGGCCTAAATTCAGACAACACTCTAAATTGTAGATTGATTGCAGAAATTGAAATTCAGCTTAAATAAGCTCAACACCAGGGCAGCTATTAAAATGGGCTGTGATGTTTTAGAATGAAATATAAAATATTAAATAGCACTCAAATTCAAGGGAAGGTTATTTTTGTAAAAATTTGGAACTCGTTTCTCTTATAAAACAAACAGCCGGACTTGAAAATATATATTATCCTATTCGCAATGTTGGTGTCATTTGTAAGTGGATTGTTTGTCTGCAAAATGATGACGCAAAAAAAAAGCAATCAGGTCGTAGAATCGACTGTGATGCTTGAAAAACTCCGCAATGTTTTCAAAATAGCGGTTATTGAATCAGACTACAGTGAACTCATCACAGTCAAAGACCATTTTTGGGTGGACATCAGCCCTTTTCGCAAGCAAGCGATTATCCGTGTGAAAGCTACCGTTATGGCCGGAGTAAATATGGATTCATCTTCTGTCAATATATTTGAAAAGGAAAAGAAAATCGTGCTCAGTTTTCAGAGCATGCCGGATATTTTATCGATAGATCATCAGATAGATTATTATGATTTACAGCAAGGGACTTTCAATCAGTTTACACCAGAAGAAATGACCAAATTACAAACCTTTGCTAAAGACAAGATCCGATCTGCCGCCATCAGCTCGGGTTTACTAAATAAGGCAGAAAAGAGAAGAGATGAAATGTTGCAACAACTAGAACTCCTTTTTAAATCTTCGGGTTGGAAACTGGAAGTCGTTAAAGTACAACCCCAGTATTATAAAGGATAAGGTGAACGTTGGCACTGGTTATTCTATTCGTGCACATACTGCGCTCATTATCGTTGCCGTCATTTATGGTGCGAATTATACCATAGCAAAATGGATTATGGATCCGGGCTACCTGAGTCCAATAGCATTTGTTGCATTAAGGATCTGGTTTGCTGCGACGTTATTCAGCATCTTGTTCTTGAGAAAGTCTTTGCTGGAAAGAAAAGACCTTTTCACCCTTTTCGTTTGTACCCTGACCGGAGTATTGTGCAATCAGTATTTGTTTTTTGAAGGTTTAGCCAATACATCTCCTTTACATGCTGCACTAATAATGGTCACCACGCCACTGATGGTCCTGTGGATCATGGTATTGAGAGGAAAGAAACTGAATAGTTACCAGGTTTGGGGCAGCGTATTGGGTTTCGCCGGAGCGGGCTTGCTTATTTGGAGTCGGGGGAATAGAAGTGACAAATCCTTTACCGTTTGGGGTGATATATTAGTTATGATCAATGCATTCATTTATGCATACTACCTTATTCGCGTACCGGAGCTTATCAAAAAGTATGGCGCATACAAAGTTTTGAGCTGGATGTTTGTGCTTGCAGCCATACTAGTGATACCATTTGGATGGAGAGATATTGTCTCTGTGCAATGGGATAGCTGGGATGCTAAAAGCTGGTTTGCACTAGGATTTGTCTTGCTGTTTACTACAGGAATAGCCTATTTTCTCAATACATATGCATTGTTGCACGCTAGTCCGGCGCTAGTATCCAATTATATCTATCTTCAGCCTGTTTGTGCAATTTCAATATCAATAAGTTTTCAAGGGGATCGACTTGACCTTGTCAAATTGTTGAGTGCGGGGATGATTTTTACAGGAATAGCAATTTCTTCTTACAAAATTCAAAATTCTCTTAACAGGTGAAATAGAAGCGATTATAAAAAATAAATTTTTACATGAGTAAAAATGTTAATTTATAAAATATTCGTTTCTAAAAAATTAAAACAAATAACTGAAATTTTGAATATGAACGCTTAGAAAAAATTTATTTTCATATTGCAGCACCAATTTGAACGAAAGCCTTACTTTTACCATCTATTTAATAATCCCCGCGGTAAACATGTCAAATAAGACGAAGCCAGACCTCATGATTTCAAAACTCATCCAGGAGTTTGAACATGTGAACTCAAACAGAACCAGGATACAGTGGGAAGAAAAAGCACTCTTAAAACTCATCAACCATTACGAACGGATAAATAACTTTGAAAAAGCATTAGAAGTAATTGACTTTGCTTTATTGACATTTACTGTTAAAAGTGAATTTTATTTACATAAAGCTCAAATTCTGATAGCACTTCAAAAACCACTAGCAGCAATTGATATTTTAGAGCAAGCTTTGAAAAATAATCCACAAGACAGCAATCTCATTTTGTATAAAGCGAAAGCCTTCTGCACGATGGGAGAATTTGCGACTGCCTTAAATTTAATCGAAGACATTAAGCGATCCCAGCATAAAGCCGACGACGTCGAAATACTATTAGTAGAAGCGTTTATTCAGGAATCCATGAAAGATTACGATCAAATGTTTTATAAACTTCAAGAAGCTTTAAAACTAAATCCAAACAATACTGAAGCTCTTGAACAAATTTGGATCAGTGTTGAGATATCCAAAAAATTTGAGGAAAGTATCAGATTACATAAAGAATTGATAGATAATAATCCATATTCTTACCTTGCCTGGTATAATCTTGGACATGCATATTCTTGTTTGGGAATGTATCAACAAGCGCTTGAGGCGCTGGATTATTCTTATTTGATCAATCCACACTTCGAACAAGCCTGCATGGATTGTGCGGAATTGGCTTTGCAAGAAAATCTATTCGAAAAAGCACTGGAGTATTTTACTGAAGCCAGTGAAAGATTTGGTGAAGATTCAGATCTCTCCGTAAACATAGTCGAATGTCTGATTAAACTCAAAAGATTTAAAGAGGCAAAATCAAAATTGCACAAGGCAATCACGCAAGATCCATATAATGATGAATTGTTTTATTATTTAGGAGAGTGTTATTCTGAAGAAAAAAACTGGACCAAGGCAATTAAATACTACAAAGAATCTCTCGAAATTGATCCAGAAAGAGAAGAGTTTCATTTTGGAATTGCAAAGGTATTTGAAATGACTGGAAATCTGCGCAAAGCCGAATTTCATTATAGAAGAGCATCATATTGCGGACAAGAGCAAAGCCAATACTGGGCTAGATATATTAGTTTTTTAATCAAGAATAATTTACCGGAAAAAGCACAAAAAGCTTTGTTAAAATCTGACAAAGTAAGTACCGGTGCAGACCTATTATATTGTAAAGCTGCTTTTCATTATTTGCAAGGTGACGAGAAAAAAACGATATCAATTTTGGAAGAAGCATTGGTAGATGATTTTCCTCAACGACATATCTTTGAAGAGTTAGCTCCCGAATTTGCTTCAGGACAACTCTATACTTCTATGTTGAAATATTTCATAGCGGAAATACAGTAGAAGCTAGAGATTTTTTTCACAAATTTCCTTTTTTTCTTTCCAAGATTTAAGTTTTCCTTTACACAAGGAATTCTGAGTAATACTTATTGATTTTGGGAGATAATTTTTTTCCGTACATTGGTAAAATAACATCCCCTCAAATCTTTTCACGATGTGAGACGTTTTGAATTGAACGAAATCAATTTTACATGAACGTTTCATTTATTGGAGTAGGTGATGAGCTTTTGCTGGGTCAAGTGGTAGATACAAATTCAGTAAGAGCAGCAGAGTATTTATTTTCTTTAGGTTTATCCATACAAAAAAAGTATTGTGTACAAGACCGCCAAGAGGAAATTATTAAAGTACTTGCACAAGCTTCTTTAGACTCTGATGTGATTTTGATCAGTGGGGGATTAGGTCCGACCAGAGATGATATTACAAAAGAAGCGTTGGCAGCATTTTTAGCTGTACCACTTGTCTATAGCGATAGATGTGAACTCCATGTCAAACAATATTTGGAAAAGCGTGGAATATCTATGAATGAGATCCAGAAAGTTCAGTGTTATATACCTGAAAACGCTGTATTGCTGGAGAACCCGCTTGGAACAGCTTTAGGAATATTCATAGAGCATGGCGGAAAAGTTTATTGTGCAATGCCGGGTGTACCTTATGAAATGGACTTCATATTACAGAATAGTCTGTCCGAGCACTTGGGCTGGCTAGGTCGTCAGGGTGGCTTATTGCATGAATCAATTCTGATCGGTGGCATGGGAGAAACAGCTATTGCTGAAATCATTGAACCCCTTTTGACAGACTTGCCGGAGGCGATTAAACTGGCATATTTACCTTCTATTGGCACAGTAACGTTGAGATTAACAGGAGATGAAAAGCTTGGGGTTGATTTGAAAGAGAACATCAAGCACTACATGGAGCGGATTAAAACTGCACTGGACAAAAATGTGTTGGCAGACAGTTCATTGCCCTTAGCACTAATATTGGGAAGAAGATTGAAAGCATTAGGATTGACTTTGAGTACGGCGGAGAGCTGTACAGGAGGATTGATTTCTCACAGAATAAGCTCTCACTCCGGATCCTCAGATTATTTTCTTGGCGGAGTAGTTAGCTATAGCAATTTAATGAAGGAAAAAGTACTGTCCGTTCCGGAACAAACAATCGAAGAACGTGGTGTTGTAAGCGAGGAAACAGTGAAAATGATGCTACTTGGTGCATGCAGTGTCTCCGGATCGGATATAGCGATTGCGTCAACAGGAATAGCAGGACCTGGTGGAGGTACAGAAGAAAACCCGGTCGGCACAATCTGGATTGCGGTTGGAAACTCCAAACAAATGAGAGTCAAAAAATTACAACTCAAAAGTGATCGCACCAGAAATATTGAAGCTGCGACAAACCAATCCTTCCTCTTGGCATTGGAGCATCTCCAATACCTCCAATAATCGGTCAAGAGGCCTTCATTTTTGATTACCTTTGCCTCAGAAAAAGCTGAATATGGCAAAGTTGGAGTTGATCATGCCTAAAATGGGAGAAAGCATCATTGAAGCGACTATCCTGAAGTGGCTTAAAAAGGAAGGAGATCCGGTTGAAGCAGAGGAAACAATCCTTGAAATTGCAACGGATAAGGTAGATAGCGAAATACCATCACCCTCAAAAGGAGTCATGGGTAAGTTGCTTTTTGATGAGAATGCTGTGGTTCCGGTTGGTGCAGTCATCGCTCATATATTGACCGGGGATTCAAGTCCTGAAAGTGAAATATCAAGCAAACCTGCTCCGGCAGTAAGCGCTTCGACAACACCCACGCCAGCTCGGTCAATTCAGGTTTCAACAGATCAGCAAGCTCAAATTGAAACAGAGAATAGATTTTATTCACCACTCGTAAAAAGTATTGCCAAACAAGAGAATATCAGCAGGCAGGAATTAGATTCGATTCAAGGTACAGGAGAAGGAGGCCGCGTAACAAAGAGAGATGTGATACATTTTCTGGAAACAGGAAGACCACAGTCGAAACCAAGCGTTCCAACTACTATCATTGAAACAAAATCGAGCAAGAGTATTTCGGCTTCTTCAACACCGACATTCAGTTCATCAGCTTCGATGAGCGGAGCTGTTGAGATCGTTGAGATGGATCGCATGAGGAAGCTGATAGCAGATCACATGGTGATGAGCAAGCAGACTTCGCCCCATGTTACTTCATTCGTAGAAGTAGATGTTACCGGAATGGTCAAGTGGAGAGATAAAGTAAAAGATGAGTTTGCAAAAAAATATGGTCAGAAGATCACCTTTACTCCATTATTCATCGAGGCAGTTTGCAGAGCTATCAAAGATTATCCAATGATCAATGTTTCTGTAGATGGAAACAGGATTTTGGTGAAGAGAGATATCAATATAGGGATGGCAGCAGCTCTACCCAGCGGAAATCTTATTGTTCCGGTGATCAAAAATGCAGACAGACTCAATCTTGCCGGCTTGACTTATCAGGTCAACGATCTAGCCTCTCGAGCTCGAGCCAATAAGCTTAAACCTGAAGAAATTCAAGAGGGCAGTTTTACATTAACCAACGTGGGTACATTTGGAAATGTAATGGGCACACCGATCATTAATCAACCCCAAGTTGCAATTCTAGCAACAGGAACCATAACAAAAAAACCGGCGGTAATCGAGACAGAAGATGGAGACGTCATCGCTATACGGCATATGATGTTCCTATCCCTTTCTTACGACCATCGCGTAGTTGATGGATCACTCGGAGGATCTTTTCTGAAAAGAATCGGAGACTATCTCGAAAAATTTGATACCAAACAAACGATCTAATCTTCAGGATGAAGATCACTTTTAACTTGCAGTTTGTGCTTTTATCGGTTGTAATGTTGACCTCAGCATTTCTTCAGGCGCAGTCATTGAGTAGATTTAAGGAGTTAGCAGAAGAAGCATTCAAGAGGGGGAATTATAACGAAGCTGCGGATTATTACCAGAAATCCTGGCCAAAAGTCACAAAAGACAAAGGAGATATTTTCAAAGCAGGCATCAGTTATTTTGAGGCCAACAGACTTACAGAAGCGATTCAAGCCTTTTCTATCTCCTCAGAGAAAAAGAAGTATAGAAAAGCGAGTTTTCTATACTTAGCAAAAGCATCTGTTCATCAGGGAGACTTTCGTTCAGCGATTCAGTATTACAAGAAGTACTATAAAGATCTTTCAAAAAAAGATCTTGAAGCTAAAAGAGAGATCCAAAATGAGGTGTTGAGATGTTCTAATGGTATAGCCATGCGCAAGAAAGAAGCCGTTGCGCTAATAGAAGCTATTGGAGCCGGTGTAAATACAGTCGAAGATGAATATGCAGTAGTACCAAGTAAATCGCGCCGATCCAGGATCTATTTCAGTGCTGTAAGAGAGGATAACGAAGGTGGAAAAAGAAACGAATCAGGAGAAATAGATCTCAAGGATGGAAAAGACCGGGCAGATATCTTTTTCAGTAGCCTGGAGCAAGGCTCATGGACTAAGCCACAAAAAGCAAATTCGCTGATTCAGAGTTCTAGAAACGATCAGATCATTGACTTGGTGCAAGATGGGCAAACTTTGATTTATTTCAGCGGTTGGTCGGACAATCAGGGACTCATTTTATCAGATACATTTCATGGGGAGAAAATTCAAAATTTACATTATCCAATCCAAATACCGATGTTAGGCGAAATCGGAGATTATTCGGGATGTTTTTTCAAAGATTCTCTATTGGTGTTCAGCAGTAAAAGGATGGGCGGATATGGCGGATATGATCTTTATTTGTCTTTACTTACAGATAAAGGCTGGTCCAGGCCCATTAATTTAGGACCAAAAGTAAATGGTCCTTATCACGAAATATGTCCTTATATCGCGCAGGATGGCAGGACTGTATATTTTTCTAGCAACAATCTGCAAAGCATAGGAGGCTTTGATGTTTTCAAAACGGCATTTTTACCTGAAACCGGGGGTTGGTCTTTTCCAGAGCAGATGCTTATGCCAATAAATTCGGGGGGAGACGATCTGTTCTTCAGACTAGGAGACGATGCCATCACGGCCTTTATGACTTCTGACCGAAAGAATCTGAGTAAAGGCAAGAGGGACGTTTTTTCAGTTTACTTTAAAGAAGAGAGGCCTGAACAACTTTATACTGCGGAGATCTCTGCTTTGCAAGAATGGTACAATCTTTCAGATAGCGCAAGGCTGTCTATCAGCGCCAATCTCACTGTATTTCAAGATGAAAATTTAAACCCGGCCTTGATTAAAACAATAGACTACCAGGTAGATGCGCTTTATTACAAAACAGATAATATTCTGGATGAAAATAAAAATCAATCTCAGCTGGATAAAATTATTGAAATACTCAAGCTCCATCCAGACCTCAAACTACAGATTATAGCCCACTCTTACGATCAAATCCAATCCGCAGTCAATTTGTATTCTTCGCTCAAACGGGCGGAATTGATCAGAGCTGCTCTGATTCAGAAGAGAATTGATGAAAAGCGCTTAACCATAGTAGCTGCAGGTAATTCATACCCAATCGCGGTCTCGGATCGCTCAGATCACGTGAATACTGCACTTTCAGATCGATGGAACAAAAGGATAGAATTTCGTTTTTTTGCTCCGGATTCAAGTCCGGTACGTGTCCATTATACTTTGCCGGCCATGCAGGGAAATGTCAAATATGCGTTCAATTCCGGATATCCGGAGTCGCAATCCGGGATCCGATATTCAATCCTGATTGGTGAATCAGATCAGCTATTTACTCATCCGCTCATTGGGAATAATCTGTATCCTCAATTTGCAATCCAAGAACCCAACCGAAACAAAACACAATATTACATTGGCAATTTCACCAGCTTTCGCGAAGCAGAACAAGTTCGACTCAAAGAACTGGGCGATTCTGAGGCTGTGTCACGACTGGTAGTTTTTTATCAGGGAGAAAAACCGGAAAGAAAGAAACTAATAGATTACGTATTAAAACAACCAGACATTATACTTTACATGGATTATTTGAGACGGAATTAGGATAAAAATGGGAATTTCATTTGTTAGACAAGGATTGAAGCACTTAAAGGAAGTTGGGACTATTACCAGGTCTTCATCATTTGTCAGCAAGATGATGGTAAAGAAAGCACAGATAAAAGATGCAAAATTTATTTTGGAGCTTGGAGCCGGAGACGGAGCAATCACACAACATATTTTGGATGCTATGCAAAAAGATGCAAGATTGATGATATTCGAAGTCAATCCGGAGTTTTGCAAACAATTGAGGAAAATTCCTGACAATCGTTTAATTGTGGTTGAAGATACCGCCGAGAGGCTACAAGAATATATGCAGCAATATCAATTTCCGATAGCAAATAGTGTTGTGTCTGCTATTCCTTTTGTCATGTTGAGTGATCAAGAATGTGAAAAGATATTAAAAAAGTGCCAAGATGTAATGAATTCTGGATCTTATTTTGTTCAAATCCATTACAGTCTCATGAAAAAGAAATTGTATCAAAAAGTTTTCGGGGAGGTTAAAGTCAAATTTCAGCCTTTGAATTTGCCACCTGCATTTATCCTGTGTGCACAGAAGAGTTAGGAAGAACTTTCCGGATTCTAGTCAAAATTAAATTCTCAAAATTTTATCATAAAAACTGAGTGACAATAATCGTCACGGTTTATTAGCTGACAAATTTTCTTGAAAGAAAATAACCGGCAGTGACAGCTATTACGCAAAGGCAAACACTTAAAGCGACATAGGAGAGTAGAAGTGTATATTTTTCCTGCCGAATAAAATGAAATATTTCTGAACTAAAGGTAGAGAACGTGCTCAGACCGCCACAAAATCCTATAATGACCAAGTACAATATCCAACTGCGTTCAGGATGAAGGATAAGTATAGAAGAAAAAATTCCAAGCACAAAACTACTCAGAATATTCGCTGATAATGTAGAAACAAATGGATAAGGAGTGAAAGGCACCCAAAGATTGATCAGGTATCGCAATACGCTTCCAATACCTCCACCCAACATCACTAAAATTATTTTTTGGATCAAATTTTTAATGATTAATTTGTTGTAATGATGTCCTTTTGCGAATGATGGTCCTGAGGACAAAAGTCATCGTCAATCCAAAAGAAAATAAAATGATTAACAATTTCATGTTGCCGAGGTCCCGAAATTGGAGAACAAGGAAAATGCTTAATGCATTTATGCTAACCAAAATTAAACTCGCCTGCATATGGCTACATCCGGCATCCAGCATCATATGATGTACATGAAGTCGGTCTGGATGAAAGGGAGATTTGCCACTGATGATCCTGACTATGAATACGCGTAGCATGTCGTACAAAGGAATGAATAGAATGCCTATCGCGACAGCAGGAGCAGAGATAAATTTATATTCTACGGACGGGATGTCTTTATGCAATTCGATAAAACGAATGGCAAGTATGCCACAGATTAATCCTACCAGCAGCGATCCGGTGTCACCCATAAAGATTTTTGCAGGTGTGACATTGTACTTAAGAAACGCGGTGAGGGAGCCGATCAGAGAAAAACTCAGCATACAAAGTATGATCTGATCAGTGATGTAAAACCAAAGACCAAAAGTCATACAGATTAAAATCCCAAGGCCGGCACTTAGACCATTTATACCATCTATCAGGTTGAAAGAATTGACAATAACAAGTAAAGTGAAGATAGAAAGACTAACAGCAAGCCACTCCGGAATCCAGTAAAATCCAAAAATGCCATACATTCCGGTAAGCCGAATTTTAGCTATAAAAACCAATATGCTGCAGGCAAATAGTTGACCAAGCAATTTTTTGTAAGGAGTGATCGGAATGATGTCGTCCTTGGCGCCAATCAAGAAAATGATAATGAAAGCACAAAGGATGTACTGAAGGTTTCCAAAAACCTGAAAAGGGGTCCAGAGAATAATGGAAAAAATCACACCTGCGAAGATTGCAATTCCGCCTAAGGTAGGAATACTGTTCTGGTGAACCCGACGGCCTCCCGGTTCATCCATTAGACGTTTTTCCTTCGCTATTTTAATGATAGAAGGAATAGCCACATAGGTCAGTATAAAGGAAGTCAGAAAACTAAGGACAATGTGGTACATGGACTTTGAAAGTACTGTGAGAAAAACAAATGTACAAGATTTCACAATATTCGGAGTCGAAGGTCGGAAGACTTTAATAAAATCGTATTTCCAAAGCGAGTCTACTTTCGTAAATTAAGCCTTCCAGAGCAAGATAGAACTATGAGTAAGATTACAATTAGAACATATAAAGTTATTGTTCCATAGGATTTTGAAGCGTTATTCCAATAATTAATCTCAAAATAGATTCAAACTGGCAATGGACCTGAATTCTCTTTATTAATAAAGGAAGCCTAAAATTTTTTATTAATCAAATTTGGAGAAAATATTTTGTATAATTGTATATTAATTTCATAACTTATGAGTGAAGCTAATTATTGCTATCCTATTAAAATTAATAATTTATTGAACAGAATTTAAAATGTTCAAATTTAAATCAATAATAGTTCAATTATTAACACAAATTTAGTAGTACAACATTAATAAGCAATATTGTCATCCAATCCTTGTCCCAATATTTATTTTTTCCAAGTATAAAATTATAAACAATGGATTGATTACAACAAATTTTCATCTCCACACCAGTAGGTATTTGCATTTTTATTATAAGAAACAATTTAATGAACTGCAACAGTTGGAGAGAAGACAGATCCAACAATTCACCATTTACAGTCTTGGATCAAATCTCCAAAAATAATATAACTTTGGGCTATGGACGACCTCAAAAAGCAGATACAGGGTGCCATCCCGAAGCATATTGCTATCATCATGGATGGAAATGGTCGATGGGCAAAACAATCTGGACAGCCTCGGCTATTTGGTCATAAAAACGGAGTAAAATCTGTCAGGGAGATCACAGAAGCTAGTGCAGAACTCGGCGTTCAGTTTCTTACCTTGTACGCTTTCTCAACGGAGAACTGGAATCGCCCCATGGCAGAAGTCATTGGTTTGATGTCTCTCCTTGTGGATACAATAGGTCTGGAGTTGAATACACTTCAGAAAAATAATATCAAACTTAGCTCCATTGGTGATCTTAGTAAGCTTCCTGATACCACACGTCTCGCACTGCAGGCAGCCATCAAGCAGACCAATGCAAATACAGGAATGAATCTAATTCTGGCTTTAAACTACAGCGCTCGGTGGGAAATTGCCCTCGCCGTCAACAAAATCGTTGACGCAATCCAAAGAGGCCAACTCGATAATCCCATCGATGAAAACAACTTTGGGAATTATCTAGATACCAAGGGGATTCCTGATCCGGAGCTTTTGATTCGCACGAGTGGCGAACAACGGATTTCCAATTTTCTGCTTTGGCAGATAGCTTATACTGAATTGTATTTTACCGAAACACTTTGGCCTGACTTTAGAAAAGAAGATTTATATCGCGCAATCCTCGATTTTCAATCGAGAGAAAGGCGTTTTGGCAAGACTTCTGAGCAGATCCGTCAGAACTGATAAAAAATCATTAAAACTCTAAAATAATCCAATCAATGCTCCGTTTAGGCAGCGGTGGTACAATCGGACAGATTGATTACCTTTGACCCCTGATTTCACAAATCTGAAGAAAGCAAGCGACTATCGTTTGTGTTGTTTACAATGTCTGATATGATAAAATTTTACGTTTTCGCATTGGGGATCCTGTCTTTTAGTCTGCTTTCTGCGCAGGGAAGGTTTGTAGAATACGATCGTGAAAAGGCCTATGAAATAGGAGGAATAAGTGTATCGGGAAACCAAACCAGTGATGAAAAAGCCATCATCGCCGTTTCGGGCTTGAGAATAGGCAAAAAAGTAAGCCTTCCGGGACCGGAGATTCCAGCTGCTATTAAGGCAGTTTACAGGCAGAAACTTTTTTCTGACGTAGATATCGTGTTTTCTAAAATAACGGGAGATGTTGCCTTTGTCGAGATCAGGGTCAAAGAAAAACCCAGATACGCCTCACACAAATTTAAAGGAGTTAAAAAAAGTGCACATGACGATCTCAACGAAATCGTGAACAGGCAACTCATCAAGAACAGCATCCTGACTGAGGATGTCAAAGAGAATGTCATTAGGGGGATTGAGGACCATTATCGTGACAAAGGCTACTTAGACGTAAAAGTCGCTCTGACGGAAACTATCGATGACAAAAAAGACAATGCTGTCAAACTAGGAATAGACATTCGCAAAGGCAAAAAGGTAAGAATATCCAATATCACGTTTGATGGAAATCAGTATGCGTCCGACAGAAGTCTTCGCAGGAAAATGGATAAAACTAAACGGCTATGGAAGATATTTTCGAAATCTAAGTTCATCGAAGAGGATTACGAGAAGGACAAGGACCTGATATTGGCATATTATCGAAACAAGGGCTATAGAGATGCAAGTATAGTCAGCGACTCAGTCTGGAGAACAAAATCTGGGAGGATCAGAATTCACATGAATGTAGAAGAAGGTGACAGGTATTACTTCCGCGACATCAGTGTCAAAGGAAATACACTGTACACTGAGGAGCATATCAAGAATGTACTGGGAATACAGAAAGGTGACGTGTACAATGAGGAACTTCTTCAAAAACGACTTTCTTTTAGTCAGGACGGAAGAGATGTGAGCAGTCTGTATATGGACGAAGGGTATTTGTTTTTTAGAGCGGAGCCAGTTGAACTTGGAGTTTACAAGGACAGCGTAGATATTGAAGTGCGCATCACTGAAGGTTCTCAAGCGACAATTGACAGAGTAACGATTCAGGGCAATGACCGTACTCACGAACACGTGATTCGCAGAGAGCTGCGAACCAGACCAGGTCAAAAGTTCAGCAGAACGGATATCATTCGCTCCCAAAGAGCCATCATGGCTCTGGGCTATTTTAACCCAGAAACTATAGGGATCAATACTCCCGTAAATCCTAAAAGAGGTACTGTTGACATAGAATATACTCTGGAAGAAAGACCTTCAGATCAGCTTGAGCTCTCAGCAGGCTGGAGTGCTTATGGCCTGATTGGGACTTTGGGTGTAGTATTCAATAATTTTTCGACACGAAATCTTTTTAAAAAATCCAGCTGGAGCCCGCTTCCTCAGGGAGACGGACAGAAATTGTCTTTGCGTGCACAGTCCAATGGTAGATATTTCCAGTCCTATACTTTTTCATTTACTGAACCCTGGCTGGGAGGCAAAAAACCAAACTCGTTCACTGTGGGAGCTTCTTATTCAGGGATCAACTATGAAAGTACCGGTGGAGGAAAATTCAACATTATTCGCGGATTTGCCACTTTAGGATCTCAGCTTAAAAAACCTGACGACAACTTCATCACAAGTACTACCCTCAACATGGAAAGGATCCGTCTGAGTGATTACTATGGGTTTAATTACAGAGGAAGTACGGTAAACAACGGTGACTTTTACAATATCAGTATCAAACAAACTCTGGCGAGAAATACAGTCGCCGATCCGCTTTTTCCAAGATCCGGCTCGAGATTCAGCGTGAGTGTGCAATTGACACCACCCTACTCACTTTTTAGACAATCCTGGGATCCTTCGCAAGGTACTCTCAATGAAAGATTTAGATGGGTAGAATACCACAAATGGCGCGTTGACGGTGAATGGTATTTCAATCTTGTGAACAAACTCGTCCTGGCTTGTAATGCCAAACTGGGATTTCTGGGAGCTTACCAGACTAAAGTAGGAACTCCTCCATTTGAAAGATTTGTACTGGGAGGAGATGGACTCAACAATCAATCCTATACCATTACCGGCCGCGATATCATCTCAATGAGGGGTTATACTGTAAATGATATCTGGGCTCGCAACTCCGCAGATAAATCCACTGAAAACTCTTCTACACGTGATGATGCAACGGTGTTCAACAAATACACTGTCGAACTTAGATATCCTCTATCACTCAACCCGAGTGCGTCCATTTATGTCTTGGGATTTGTGCAAGGAGGAAATCAGTGGCAGAAACTGAGCCAGTTCAATCCGTTTGACATGAAGCGTTCTGCCGGGATCGGCGCCAGAGTATTCCTTCCGATGTTTGGACTCCTAGGATTCAACTATGGCATTGGATTTGACAAGCCCTGGCTCAAGGAGCAGGGTGCAAGCTGGAAAAGTTACGGAGAGTTCAACTTTATCCTTGGATTTGAACCAGAATAAGCATTTCTGATGCTCCCACTATTGTGTCAAATCATAGATTTTCATGATTTCTTTAAGGATTTTCGGATAATCTATTTTAAGGTCGATGATCCTACCACAATAGATGTCAAACACCCATCCATGTACGGTTAGTCCATATTCAAGATAGGCCTCTTGCACTGCAGCTGTTTTAATCAGATTGGTACATTGTTCAAGTACATTCAGCTCTGTGAGACGATTGATTTTTAGCTGAGGGTCCGTGATCTGGTCCATATCCTCCTGATGATGTCTATAAACGTCTCTGATATTCCGCAACCAGGGATTGAGGATGCCCATGTCTGTAGGAGTCATAGCTGCCTTGATACCACCACACTCATAGTGACCACAAACTACAATATGCTTTACTTTCAGGTTGCGGACTGCAAAGTTGATCACTGCCATCACGTTGAGGTCGATAGAGATGACCATGTTGGCTATGTTGCGATGGATGAAAATTTCCCCGGGTTGGGCGCCCATAAGTTCTTCAGTAGTCACCCGACTGTCCGAACAACCAATGTAGAGGATTTGCGGACTCTGGCCCTGTGATAGTTTTGCAAAATAGTCAGGATCAAGATTCAGTTTATCTTGTATCCATTTTTCATTATTTTGAAATATTTTTTTGAAATCCATAAGTTTTTATTTGAATAACAAAATATTATTTGGCTTTGCCGGGTAAAAGAAATTTGATTTTCGATTCAATTGCCCATGCCACAAACCTAAACAAGCCAGGGCATTTGAACCCACTGAAGCCGTCCCGAGGCATCTCCATGCGAAAGTTAATCTAAATTGAGCTCGTCCAGGAATTTTTCTACAATATAGAAATTGGAATCTACAGCGGTCTGTATGTATTGAAAGTTAGCTAACTTGCCTGCGGTTTGAAAAAAACAGCTCTTTTCGGGATTTTGCTGTTGCTGATCTTGCAGACAGGAGGACTTGTCATGATCGGAAATCTCCACCAATGGTTGATTAAAGCTGAGGTTTGGCTTGCTTTGGAGCAAGAAGACGAGAATATGAATAAAATCATCCTATCACTGGACGAGTTTGAGAAAAGTCGTATCAATACATTTGAGTTCAAATGGAAAGGTGAAATGTATGATTTCAAGTCGCATCAGATTCAAGGAGATTCTATTTACCTGATGGCACGAAAAGATGATGATGAAAATCATGTACTGAAGTGTTTGATGCATCTGTTGAGGGAAAGTCAAGGCAATGACCAATGCCTGCTTTTGCAATTTGTCAAATGGTTATCTATACCCTACACT
This sequence comes from Saprospiraceae bacterium, assembly GCA_016710235.1. NCBI lineage: Bacteria > Pseudomonadati > Bacteroidota > Saprospiria > Saprospirales > Saprospiraceae > Saprospiraceae bacterium. Next base: position 992,611 of record JADJLG010000001.1, on the reverse strand, counting down.
TGCCCTGATGCCGAATGGCTAGTCTTCATAGAACATTTTAAACCAAGAAAAAATTTCTGGTATATTGATAGATTGTACTTTGTATTGACTGAATTGAACACGCCTCCGCCAAAATACTTATGGGCTTAATTTAATATTAAAAAGTTTTGTTCGAGTTACTTTAAGATCTACTTTCTTATACTTCTACAAATGAGTGGTATGTTGAAAGAGCTTTTTATCAAGCGAGACCAATTCTTTTTATTATAATCTGAAATTTAATTTCGACAAAATATTTTTTTTGATACTTCGGTGATTTATTACTTAGGGATTGACCATTGGTCAATCTGTGTGCGATGAACGAAATAGATATAAATGAATCTGAAGTCAAATTGGATTTTTGTCCCTACCAAATTATTTTAATATTCATCATGAGATTCTTTATTGAATCTCACAATTAATTAAGCTGTTTTTAAAAAATGAAAAAAATTATTTTAACAATAATATTGAGTATAGGCGGCATTGGTGCAGGAGTACAGGCTCAGAAAATTGATAGCATCGATCCTTTAACGCTCAACGAAGTGGTGATTTCGGCAAATAGAGACGAAGACATCGCAAAGAATGTAGCTCAAAGCATTAAAACCATCAGGGCTAAAGAAATTCAAAGATCGCAAAGTCATACTACAGCTGACTTGTTATCCTCTCAGGGAGTATTCGTCCAACGCAGTCAACTAGGCGGGGGAAGTCCTGTCCTGAGGGGCTTTGAGGCGAGCAGGATCATGCTTGTCCTCGATGGTGTGCGAATGAATAATTTGATCTATCGTGCAGGACATTTGCAGGATATAGTCAAAACCGATCCCAATAGTTTGGAAGCTGTAGAAATAATGTATGGACCGTCTTCTACGATATATGGAAGTGATGCTTTGGGTGGCGTCATTCATATGCAAACCAAAGATCCGAAATTGTCATCTGACGATAGTGCTAATACTTCTCTTGGAATTTTAGCCAGATACGAAAGTGCAGCAAAAGCTTGGACAACTCATGCAGAATTCAATTACGGGAAAAGAAAGTTTGCCTCACTGACTTCATTTTCGTATTCTAAATACAATGATTTAATGGGAGGAAAAAATCAAAATCCTTTTTATGATACATCTTATGGCACAAGAAATTATTATTCGGAATATTTGGGAGGAGGAAGAGATAGCGCAATTTTAAATGACAATCCATACCTCCAGATTGGAACCGGATATTCTCAGTATGATATCCATCAAAAATTTGTGTACATGCAGAATTCCTTTTTATCCCACAATTTGAATTTGCAATATTCAAATACTACTGATGTACCTCGTTACGACAGACTCACTGATCCGGGTTCCGGCACTCTATTGAAATCAGGAGAATGGTATTATGGACCTCAGTCTCGGGCTTTGGGAGCATATGATTTGAATTTTTACAAAGGAAATTCTTGGTTTGATGTGATGCGCCTAAGTCTCAACTACCAGCAATTGCAGGAGAGTAGGCACAATCGCAATTTCAATAGTTCCAACCGTAATAGTCGGACAGAAGACGTGAATTTGGGTGGATTAGTATTACATTTTAATAAAAAAATCAGGGCACATCAAATCAGATATGGTATTGATGCGCAGATGGATAGACTGAAGTCATCTGCATTCAAAAAGAATATCGTAACCGATGTGGAAAGTAAACTGGATACCAGATATCCTGACGGAACCAATCGGATGGACCAGATATCTCTATATATAACTCATAACTGGAAAATCAATAATTATCTATCCTTGGTTGACGGTCTTCGTGGAGGTTATACAAAACTTCATTCCACATTGAAAGACACTGCATTGTTGTTTCATCTACCATATTCTGATATCGAGCAAAACACACCGACTTATTCAGGAAATCTGGGTTTGATTCATACTCCTGACAATGATACGAAGTTTTCATTGTCAGTGAGTACCGGTTACAGAGTACCCAATGTTGATGACCTTTCTAAAATATTTGCTTCTTCTCGAGGAAATGTCATTGTGCCCAATAAGGATTTGAAACCGGAAAGTACCATCAACTACGAGTTCTCATTCACCAAAATCATACACAGCCATTCACAATTTGATGCGAGTATTTATTATACGGATTACAGAAATATTGCGGTAGTGGACAAGTTTACTTTCAATGGCCAAGACTCAATATTGTATGATGGTACATGGAGTCAAGTGCTTGCGAATCAAAATAAAGAAAAAGCCTTCATTTATGGATGTAATGTTCAGTGGAAATCTAAATGGGGAAAACATTTTACCGGGACTGCAGGAGTGAACTATACATACGGTCGCATCAAAGCGGAAAATGAAAATTCACCCTTGGATCATATTCCACCACTCATGGCTAGAGGATCCATGCAGTATCAGTTTGGTAAAATGGATGGCGAAATCTTTTTGATCTATTGCGCTGCAAAAAGGCTTAAAGATTATTATCTCAACGGAGAAGACAACGAGCAGTATGCTACTCCTGACGGGATGCCGGCTTGGATGACTTTAAATCTGAGATTGTCCTATTTGTTGAGTAAGCAGTTTACAATCCAATGTGGAGTTGATAATTTGTTTGATACACAGTATAGAGTCTTTGCGAGTGGCATCAATGCTCCGGGTAGAAATTTGATTCTAGCTTTGCGAGCAAATCTTTTGTAGTTTGAAGTACATTTCACTTCCATTAGTGATTAATAAGTTAACTAAATTTTGTAGTTGAAATTCTATTCTGAGTCCAAGCATCTACAAACGCATTGATTTGTGCTTTGCTTAATTTGCAAGAATGGATTTTTTGAAAAAGCCATGCAGCTGTACTAGTTTATTTTTAAAATTGATGCCATAATAATATAAAAAGAAACTAGTTTCCTTTCTTAAAAACCTTCGTAATGACTGGCAAAGTATTGCCCGGTTCCCTCGTTATGGAGTGAAATCGAGCACTCGATTTTCACTTGAAGGAACCATTCGGTCGTGTCAAAATTCTTGATTTTACTACCAATTTGATTCTCATTGCGATCCCAAACTCGAACATCCGGGTTTAATTTTTTCCAAAGGAAGAAGTCATCCAAACATGAATTCCCAATCAGAAATCCGTTTGCGAAAATCAGGTCTTGGGTGCCGGGTCAAGACCAAATTAGGCTTTAATCCTTTTGATACGATGACCTTTTTCATCAAACCACAACTCAGCTTGGGTGCCGGGTTCACCATGATAGTTGATGGTGATTTCTTCTCCGGCAGTGATATTTTTTATCGCACGGATGTCTATGGTATTTTCTGCCATGTCAAGCACATAAGAAGCATTTGGAAAGTCAGCATGATTGTACAATGAGCCATAGCCAAGCGCGATTGCGGCTTGATCGTCATCATGCCCCCAGACAAAGTAATAGTCGTGTAAATCAGTATGATGAATGATGTCTACCTCATGACTAGGGATGATGATTACAGGGCAGATCTCTATGATACTGCCGGCAGATATTTCCTCCCTACAATACACGCCCCTGCCGCTGGTTACAGAAGGTGCGAAATACAGTCCGGGAATTTGTTGCATGACAGTTTGAAAAGTTCAATTAAAATTCAACTTCATATGTCAACTGTTCGCCCTTGCGATCTACTGTTACTTTGGTTTTATCACCCTTTTTATAGTTGCTCAGAGCTTTCATATAAGCATAGATATCTTTGATGTCCATATCCCCGACTTTGACGATGACATCACCACCCAGCAACCCCGCTTTTTTAGCAGGTCTGTCATCCAAAACGGCGTCCACACGCATGCCGTTACCACTGTATGAATAATCCGGCATCACGCCCAGAGTGACTTTAAATGCCGCGGCTTGTTCTTTATTTTCGTCTTTTGTTTTTTGAAAACTCAACATAGGTTCTGAAGATAGTTGTAATACAAGGTTATAGATAATTCCCGAAATCTGGTAAATACCCTCATAGTTGACCAATGGGGAGTCGTCACTTGGTTTATGATAATCCGTATGAACTCCTGTAAAAAAGTGTAAAACCGGTATTGATTTCAAGTAGAAGGAGGTGTGATCTGAGGGCCCGACGCCGCTTTCGCTCAAAGTAAAACTGAATCCTTCGGGTTTTACTTTTTCGAGGAGCTGATTCCACTCTTTTGCAGTACCTGATCCGCTTATGGCAAAGCTTTTTTCAGCTTTGAGACGTCCAACCATATCCATATTGATCATGGCTAATACTTTTTCCATAGGGATCACCGGATTTTCGCAGTAAGCTTTGGACCCAATAAGGCCCAGCTCTTCTCCTGAGAAAGCGATAAACAAAACATTGACCCCTAATTTTTTTTGAGTGCTCAATTGTTCAGCCAACCAAAGAAGGCTCGATATTCCGCTGGCATTGTCGTCTGCACCATTATGAATGCTGTGGTCATTAGCAGCTAATGAGCCTGTGGCTCCGAATCCCAGATGATCATAATGTGCTCCTATGATGATGGTTTTGTCTGCATTTCTATTGAGAAAACCGATGACGTTGGTTCCTTTTTTGTCTTTTACAGACTTTTCATGGGGATTGGATGCGAAATCGAAGCTTTGGTAATACTTGGAATTTCCTTTTGGTTCCAGGCCAATAGCTTCCATCCTGGATGAGATATACTCCGCAGCCAGTTTTTCGCCACGAGCTGCCGTTTCTCTACCTTCGAGGTCGTCAGAGGATAGATAGACTACATCCACATGGATTTGTTGCCAGGGTCTTTGGGCCATAAGAGACCAGCAACTTAGAAAAGCAATTACCGTGATGCGTATTTTCATAAGAGATCTGATTTTTTTAATTATTTTTGATCAAGAGGGAAACAAAAATATAACGAAAAGAGTCTTTCAGAAAAAAATTGTGACATGAGGTGGATTATTGTATTGTTATCAATGCTTGTGATGGCTTCTTGTAAGCGAGGTTCCGAGGGGGATAAGCAATCTGTACTACAAAGCAAAAATGCCGGGTCTATTACCCTGCCAACCTATTGGAAAGATCCCAAGGTATTCGAGTTTCACCGGGAAGCGAGTCGCACTGACTTTTATCCATTTGAAAACACATCTCTAGCAGATGCGGGTATGATGCAGAACTCTGACCGTTACGAAAGTCTGAATGGGTTTTGGAAACACAAATATTTTTCCGGACCGGAAGAGGTGCCCGCGGGAGTAGAAAGTCAGGCTTTTGCCAGTTTGGCCTGGAGTGAAACGCCCGTACCCTCCTGTATGGAGCTCAAAGGTTTTGGGGTGCCACTATTTCGATATCACAGATTGCCGGATGGATTTCATTTTCCCTATCCACCGGAGAAAGATAATGGAGTTCAAGTGTTCAAGAGAACGTTTAAAGTGAAGGATACCTGGAAGGACATGGATGTGTTTGTAAACTTTGAAGGAGTCAGCTCAGGTTTTTTTGTTTATGTAAATGGCCTTCTAGCAGGATATTCTGAGGACTCCAGAGCCGGTTCAGAATTTCATATCACACCTTATCTGAAACCTGACCAGAACGAAATCACGGTCGTTGCATTCAGGTATTGTGATGGCAATTATTTTGAATCACACGCGCAGTGGTTTTTATCAGGAATATTTAGAAAGTCATTTCTTGTCGCAAGACCGAAGACGAGGATAAAGGATTTCTATGCCAAAACCGGATTGAAAGACGCATATAAAACGGGTACACTGGATCTGGATGTCTTGGTCCACAATAATCTCGCCGAATCCAGGAAAATGTCAATACAAGTTTCATTAGTGGATGAGTCGAAGTCTGAGGTCTTCAAAACCATCAAGGCCATTGAAGTGCCCAAAGAAGCAGAGCAATCGTACAATTTCAAAACGGATATCAGATCTGTCAAGGCCTGGTCAGATGAAATGCCGGGATTGTACAATCTTCAAATCAGCTTAATGGAATCTGACAAGATTGTCGAGGTATTGCAGTATCCTATCGGTTTCAGACAATATGAGGTGAAGAATGGTGTCTTTCTCGCGAATGGAAAACCAGTTAAACTTCATGGTGTCTGGAAAAATGAGCACCATGCTGCCTCGGCCTATACTTTGCAGCCTGCCGACATTGAAAATGAGGCAGACTTGATGAAACTCAACAATATTAATGCCGCTATGCCGGCACAAGGATCCGCCGATCCTCATTGGTACAAGACCCTTCAGAAGTTCGGCATTTACATATTGGATCAGGCTAATATAGATCTGGCCGGAGTGGACTCTTCAAGGACAGAACTGATCTCGCGCGCATATTACAGCGAAGCTTTTTTGTTTCGTATCAAAAACATGTTTGAACGAAACAAGAACCGTTGCAATATAATTGCTTGGAGTCTGGGCCGCAACTGTGGTGAAGGTGACAACCTGATCAAAGCCTCCACCTGGCTGAAGGAACAAAATAAAACCGCTTTGGTATGTATCGACGATGAAGGTTCTTCGTTTGGTGATATCATCCTGGGACCAGCTAAAACGGCTTTTTCCAATTATGGAAAACCTTATCTCATCCAGCCTATGGCATCAGCCTTCGGCAATGCTCTTGGTGATCTGGAGCCTCTATGGCAACGCACGCTCAGTGCGCCTTCTGTAATGGGTGGATTCATCGATAGTTGGAATGAACAAAGCTTAGTTCGGTTGAATCAAAGAAATGCAAGTTACTATGCATACGGTGGAGAATACGGCGAAGCCTCTGACAGTTTCTTGTGTGTAAGGGGTTTGATGTCGTCCGATTTCAAGACGGGCCCTTGCTTCAATGGCTTCAAAAATGCGTTCAAACCCTTTCTGATCAAGGCAATTGATTTGGAAAAGGGCGTGTTTGAGATCAGCAATTTGCTCCAATTCAAGATAGCCGATAATTACCATTTGTTTTACACTGTAGAAGAGGAAGGCCGAGTGCGCAAAGAAGCAAAAATTGAAGATTATCCAAGCAAACCCGGCGAGAAAAAACGAGTAAAAATTGATTATCAGACTGATAATGTGGCACCAGGCAGTGATTACTATATCAAATTTAGTCTTCAAGAGCTGACTACGAGCAGGGGTATGCAACGGATGTTGAATCCGGGAGTTGAGCAATTTAAATTGCCTTTATATCAGGCAGCCCTACGAGCTGATTATAAGGCTTATCCGGAACTGAAACTGGATGAAACCGGTGGCGAAATCCTCGTGAGCAGTCCCTATTTTTCTGCTTCTGTTAGTCGGAAGAATGGTTTTATTTCAACAATGAAAGTGGGACCACAGGCGATGATTGAGAATGCATTGACGCCTATGTTATGGCGGGCGCCTACCCTGTCGGACAGATATTGTGGGCGTGCAGCAGAACAAGCCGCATTGAGACATATCGCCGACGCCCCAGCTGTAAGGGAGATCAAGGTTATAGAGAAGTCCGCAGAAATCGTGAAGTTGCGTGTGGAATCTACCCTTCCTCTGGCATCAAATGCACCCATGGTAATAGAATACGCTTTCCACAAGTCAGGCGATATGAGTATAGTCCTGAAGTTGGACTGGTCCTTAGCCAAAGACTTACCGGAGCCGGAACGATTGGGATGGTTTGTAAACACGCCTTTCAATCTGTCCAGAACAGATTGGTTTGGTTTTGGTCCGAGCGATACATATGCTGATCGAACGACAGGGATGACGATGGGACTGTACAGCCAGGCTGTCAAGAAAAACTACATCCCATATTCTGTTCCGGAGGAAGGAGGAAATAAAAGCGGTGTGAAATGGGCAACGCTGACTACATTCGAAGATAAGGTTTGGAAAATCAGCAGTGATGAGCCTTTTCATATCAACCACATGGCCATCGACTATTACGCATTGGCGGGAACAACAAGGTCAGCATTTGAAATTCCCTATTCACGAAACAATAGTTTGATATTGTCCGCCTTTTTGGCTGATCTCGGCGATGGACAAAGCTGTGAAAGTGTCCGATCTTTAAACCAGAAAGACAGAAAATATGAATACAGCTTTTATTTCAGTCTGTATGATGAAAGAAATGACCCAATAAAGAACCGGTGGAATTATTTTTTGCTCCAAAAAAAGCAGAACCTCTAGAGGATAATGAAAATCTGTGTCGAAGCAGACGACTTGTAATGCTACTCGAGGGTTGGTCGTTGAAAGGATTTTTCAATGGAGGAGCAAGTCAAAACAGACAGGAAAAAAGTGTAAGAATGCATGATTTTGCCGGATTTCATGCATAAAATCAAAATAGAAGATAATAAACTCCTGAATTTAGATCATTTATTTATAGATTTGCCTAAACAAACACAACAAGTTGTTCTCTAAAACATGTGAATACGCGATTAAGGCCATGATTTTTGTAGCGCAAAAATCAAGCGGTGACCTTCGTATTGGTATCAAAGAAATAGCAAGAGGAACTGACGCTCCGGAGCATTTTATTGCCAAGATCATGCAGGATCTCAGTCGCCGCAAACTGGTTCATTCTGTCAAAGGACCAAACGGGGGTTTTTTTATGGATAAGAGTGATCTCAATGTCACATTGGCGGATATCGTCAAGGCCATAGATGGAGAAGCTATCTATCTGGACTGTGTGCTTGGTTTGAAGACGTGCAATGAGGCAAAACCTTGTCCGGTGCATTTTGAATATCGCGAAATCAAAACAAATCTGATCCACATGATTGAAAGCAATACTATAGGAGATTTTAAGGGTAAGCTGGACTCAGGTAAATATTTTTTGAAAAATGAATAATTTTTTAAATCAAAAAAGGGATAAAAGGGTGTTTTACTATATTATATTTGTGCCTCATTTTGGTAAATCAACTGATGATCAGAGTTGCTAAAATGATATAAACAGCAGATTATGAAGGAGTTGAATCAATCCGGCCCGGAAGGGGACCGAAATCCAAAGTTAAACCAGGAGATCTTGCAGGAGATGATGCAGTTGGGGGAGAAAGCAAAATCATGTTGTGGTAGCTGTAAAGGAGGAGGACTTTGCTCTTCTGACAAAACAAATTCTGAAAAACTTGATCATCCACATAGTTAAGATTAGGTAAATTCGTGCTTTGGGTATGGAATCCGTTAGGCAAGCAGTAGGGTGTTTTCATTGTGGAAGCGAAACTTCAGGACAAACCTACGTTTTGGAAGGCAAGTCATTTTGTTGCAATGGCTGCCGAACGGTATTTCAGATCCTTCAAAAAAATGACCTTGGTGAGTATTATCAACTCAATTCCTGTCCGGGTCTGAGCCAGCGCAATGAAGTCAGACAAGATAAATACGCTTTTTTGGATGACGAAGAGATCGCTCGCAAACTGGTGCATTTCAGCGACGGAAAACAAGCGCAGTTGATTCTTTACTTACCCCAGATTCATTGCTCCAGCTGCTTGTATATTCTCGAACAACTCAACCGGCTCAACGAAGGCGTGATCGCCTCCCGGGTCAATTTTGAGAGGAAAGAAGTTTTCATCAGTTACAATCTCAGTAAGACCAGCCTGCGCAAAGTGGCAGAAACTCTGGATAGCATCGGTTATGAACCACATCTCAGTTTGAACGACATCCAGAAATCAGGCACAGCATATACTGACAAGTCGCGTATCTACAAAATTGGAATTGCTGGATTTTGCTTTGCCAACATCATGATCTTCAGTTTTGCGGACTATCTGGCCATCCAAAACACCATCGATACGAAGTTGCATTTCGTTTTGAAATTTCTGAGTATTGCTTTGTCCTTTCCCGTATTGTTTTATGCCGCTACGGAGTTCTTTACTGCGGCATGGAAAGGCCTTAAAAACGGCTATTTGAATATTGACTTTCCGGTGGCTCTGGCTCTGAGTATAACCTTCATCAGGAGTTTGTTTGAGATCCTGTCAGGGACCGGAGGCGGATATTTGGACAGCATGAGCGGTATTGTGTTTTTTATGCTCATCGGGAGATGGCTCCAGTCGAGGACACATAGCGCGATTTCTTTTGACCGGGATTACAAATCATTTTTCCCAATCGCCGTAGTCAAGCTATCTGAGGGTCAAGCAGTACCCACAGAAGTGTCCAAACTCAAAGAGCATGACCTGATCCGAATCCATTCCAATGAAATTATTCCCGTAGATGCTATGGTTTCAAAAGGCAAGGCGAGTATAGATTACAGCTTTGTAGTAGGGGAGAGTCAGCCCTCACCTGTCAGCATCGGTGAGATCGTTTATGCCGGTGGCAGACAGACAGGAGGTATGCTGGAACTCGTTGTCCTTAAAGAAGTGTCTCAAAGCTATTTGACTAATCTCTGGAACCAATCCGCTTTTAATGACAAATCCTCCCTCAACCGGACGACTTACGACCTTGTAGGGGCTTATTTTACTTATGCAGTTCTTCTGATCGGTATCGCAGCAGGAACTTATTGGGGTATGAAGGGTAATACGGCATATATGTGGAATGCCATCACCACGGTACTTATTGTGGCCTGCCCCTGTGCTTTGCTCCTTTCCCAAAATTACACCAATGGCAATATCCTACGCATCTTTGGCCAAAACAGATTTTACCTAAGATCTGCAGAGATCATCGATCGAATAGCAAATATCAACCACATCGTTTTCGACAAAACGGGAACATTGACACAGTCAGGATCCGCACAAGTGATGTACTTTGGTCCCAAAATGGCGGAAAAGGACTTACAAAATATTGCTTCGATGATCAAACAGTCCACTCATCCTGTCAATAAAAGTATATCTGAATTTATCAATGTCAAAGACTGTCGCAACATCGAACATTTTGTCGAACACGAAGGACTGGGCATGGAAGCCTGGATTGATGAGACACATTATAAAATGGGTTCTCCCACATTTATTGGAGGCGAGTATCAGACTGATCAGTCAGGCAGTAAGGTGGTACTGTACAAGGACGGCCTGATCACAGGCGAATTCGTATTGAGGAATAAATACCGTTTTGGTATGCAAAACCTGTTTAAAGGATTGAAATCCAATTTTTCCTTGTCCCTGCTTTCGGGGGATAATGATTTTGAAAAACAAAATATCACCCGCCTGATGGGGCCGGACTGTGAAGTGCTCTTCCAACAAAGTCCCCAACAAAAGCTTGACTATGTAACTGCCTTGCAAAATGAACACCATCTCAAAGTGATGATGATCGGTGATGGTCTGAATGATGCCGGAGCGCTCAGGCAGAGCGAAGTCGGCATTGCTGTAGTAGAAGACAACAATGTATTTACACCTTCATCCGACGGAATAATAGAAGCTTCCAGACTTTCTAAATTAGCTTCTTACATCCAATTCGCAAAATCAGGCAAAAAGATAATCTTTGCAACGTTTTGGATCAGTGTGGCATACAACCTGATCGGTCTTTTCTTTGCGGTGCAAGGGATACTTTCCCCGGTCATTGCAGCAATTCTCATGCCTTGCAGCTCCATCACCATTATATTTCTCACCTATGGCCTTACTGAGTGGTTGTCCCGCAAGTACGGACTCCGTGAAGATCAAAATGTCAATCCTATTCTATCCACGCAAAGCATTACAGTATGAATGTTGTGATTCTACTATTGATCATCAGTATGTTGATTTCGGGAGGATTCCTGGCTGCTTTTTTGTGGAGTGTCAAAGACGGACAGTACGACGATGAGAAAAGCCCGGCACAACGCATATTATTTGAAAATAAAACAACCAATAAAAATAATGAAGCATGAATAATGAAAGATTTATTTACGACAACAAGCTTCCCAAGCTGTTTGCGATAGCAACCATCACCTGGGGAGTTGTAGGGATGTTATTGGGCGTCATAGCCGCCTTTCAGCTGGCTTTTCCGGTGCTCAATTTCAGCGAGTATTTGCCTCATCTGGCTTTTGGCAGACTCCGTCCTGTACATACCAACGCTGTGATCTTTGCCTTTGTGGGCAACGGTATTTTTACAGCGGTATATTATTCCCTGCCGAGATTGCTCAAAACAGAAATGTGGAGCAATACTCTGGGCAAGATTCACTTTTGGGGCTGGCAGCTGATTATCGTTCTGGCGGCGGTCACATTGTTGAGCGGTATTACCACAGGTAAGGAATACGCCGAGTTGGAATGGCCGATAGATATCCTCATCACTTTAATCTGGGTGGTATTTGGTATCAATATGTTTGGGACCATCCTCACCAGGAGGGAAAGACACCTTTATGTAGCCATCTGGTTCTTTATCGCTTCGTGGGTGACAGTAGCAATGCTGCACATCGTGAACTCTTTTGAAATTCCTGTCAATTTGTTCAAAAGTTATAGCTGGTATGCCGGAGTGCAAGATGCCCTCGTTCAGTGGTGGTACGGCCACAATGCGGTAGCTTTCTTCCTCACCACACCCTATCTGGGACTAATGTACTACTTCCTGCCAAAAGCGGCAGACAGACCGGTTTATTCGTACCGCTTGAGTATAGTACACTTTTGGAGTTTGATATTCATTTATATCTGGGCCGGACCACATCACTTGCTTTACACAGCACTACCTGACTGGGCGCAGTCCCTGGGTACGGTGTTTTCGATCATGTTGATCCTTCCGAGCTGGGGAGGTATGCTCAACGGTTTGTTCACACTTCGGGGAGCATGGGATAAGGTAAGAGAAGATCCGGTACTCAAGTTTTTTGTGGTAGCGGTGACATGTTACGGTATGAGTACCTTCGAAGGTCCGATGTTGTCATTGAAGAATGTCAATGCCATCTCCCATTACAGCGACTGGACAGTGGCACACGTACATATCGGCGCTTTGGGATGGAACGGATTCATGACTTTCGGTATGTTGTATTGGTTGTTCCCGAGACTATTCAATACTAAATTATATTCCCAAAAACTAGCTTCTACACACTTCTGGATAGGCACATTGGGTATCATTTTGTATGCGATTCCGATGTATTGGAGCGCGTTCAGATCCTACTTCATGATGAAGGCATTCACTCCAGAAGGTCAGTTGCAATATCAGTTTATAGATATCGTCCAGACTGTGGTTCCATTTTATATCATCAGAGCTATAGGGGGTACGATCTTCCTGGTGGGAGTGCTCATCATGGTTTACAATTTGATTAAAACTGCTAAATCCGGCAAATTTGTGGAAACCGAAACCGCAGAAGCACCGGCATTGGCAAAGAATTATAATCCTGGCCCAAACAGCTTCTGGCACTCATTTATCGAGCGCAAACCATTGTTGATGTTGGTAACCAGTTTGGTTTTGGTAGCTATTGGAGGATTGGTAGAATTGATCCCGACTTTTTTGATCAAAGAAAATATTCCGACCATTACATCTGTAAAACCTTATACGCCACTTGAACTTCAAGGACGCGATATTTATATTCGCGAAGGTTGTTACAACTGCCACTCACAGATGATCCGACCATTCCGCTATGAAGTGAAACGATACGGAGACTATTCCAAAGCAGGCGAATTCGTTTATGACCACCCGTTCCAGTGGGGTAGCAAGCGCACAGGACCGGACCTTGCACGTATAGGTGGAAAATACAATGACGCATGGCATTTCAACCATATGTTGGAACCGAGCTCTATGGCACCGGGTTCGATCATGCCATCTTATCCTTTCTTGTTTACTACAGACCTGGACAAAGGAACGACTATGTCTAAGATCCATGCGATGAGAAAGCTCGGCGTCCCTTATCCTGAAGGATACGAAAGCATAGCAAACGATGACATAGACAAGCAAGCTGCCAGCATTGCAAATAGTCTCAAAGAAAATAAGATCGAAATCGAAAAAGGCAAGGAAATCGTAGCCTTGATCGCTTATTTGCAGAGATTGGGTAAGGATATCAAACTTTCAGACAAATAATTTAAATTAAGAGAAAATGAAATTTGGTACTTATCTGGAAAAGATCACCGGAGTCAGTATATATCCGATTATCTCCTTGTTGCTTTTTATTCTTGTTTTTTCATATGTCATCTACATGATATTCAGGATCAGCAATAATGAAATAGAACATATGGAAAGAATCCCTTTGGATGATCAACCGGAAAACAAAAACTAAATATTTCGAAATTCATCAAATATTAAAAAAATGAAATCCTTCAATTTTATAAAAAAGATAGTTCTGCTTCTACCTGCGATGATGCCCTTGCTTGTCCAAGCACAGACAGCAGCGGCTGAGCCGGCGAAAGCACCTTCACTGGATATGACATTTGTGTTGTTTGTCATTGCGTGTTTATTGTTTTTGCCTTTAATTTATGTCAGCAAAGTATTTGTCAATCTTTCTAAAAAAGACATTCAAAGCAAAATCACCGGCGAGCATAAAAAACTGAGTGCTTTGTTAGCCCTGATACTGGCTTCTCAAATTGCGCAAGCTCAAACTGCTGTGGTGGAACAGCCTTCATTCTTTTCTGCAATCAATACACAGTCCTGGATATTGCTCATCATTATATTCATAGAGATTATTCTGATCGTATTTTTTGCCATGCAGGTAAACCGATTGTTGATGCCTCACTACGTGAGAGAAGACTATGTCGAACAAGCGGGTTTGTGGGAAAAGATCAATGCATTCAGACCTATGTCAGATGAGGCCAAGATCGACCTTGGACATAATTATGATGGCATTAAAGAGTTGGACAATATCACGCCTCCTTGGTTTACGACGACCTTTATAGCGTCGATCATTTTTGCAATGGTCTATATGTACCGATACCACTATGTACATGCTGCTCCGCTCATGATCGAAGAGTATGAAAATGAAATGGCTCTGGCAACAAAAATGGATCAGTCAAGACTCTCAGGACAGAAAAACCAAATCGACGAAAACACTGTTGTTATGATGTCTGCAGCCGATATAGAAATGGGTAAAAAAACCTTTGCGGAAAAGTGCGCAGCATGTCACCAGGCTCATGGAGGATCGATGCCTGGAGGTGTAGGCCCAAATTTGACAGACGACCATTGGATTCATGGAGGTTCAATAAAAGATATATTCAAATCAATCAAATACGGATGGCCTGAAAAAGGGATGATCTCATGGAAAGATCAGATGTCAGCCAATGAAATGTCCCAGGTGACCAGCTTTATCAAATCCATCAAGGGTTCGAATCCGCCGAATGCCAAAGAGCCGCAGGGAGAGGTGTATAAAGAGGAAGCTGCTCCTGAAGCTGCTGCACCTGTAGCAGCAGACAGTACTGCTAAAAAATAAAATTCTTGAAAGAGAGCGATAGTCATCACGAAGATTCATTCCGGGACCGGATCAGTACGGTCAATGCATCCGGAAAAAGAAACTGGGTTTACGCATTAAAACCCTCAGGCAAATGGTACAAGTACAGAATCGTATTTGCGGTTCTGTACTTGGCATTTTTTATACTGGTGCCATTCATCAAGGTCAACGGTAATCCGCTGATGTTGATCAATCTGGTCCAAGGCAAATTTATCCTGTTCAGCAAGATATTCTGGCCCCAGGATTTTTTCATATTTGCCCTGGGAATGATCACCATGATCATTTTTATCGTATTGTTTACAGTGATTTATGGACGACTTTTCTGCGGGTGGGTCTGCCCCCAGACGGTGTTCATGGAGTTCATCTACAGACCTATCGAATGGCTGATAGAAGGATCTCCTTCTCAACAACGCAAGCTCAACGATGGTCCTTGGACCGGTGAGAAAATCTGGAAAAAAACGGTCAAGCATCTGCTGTACTTTCTGATCGCCGTCCTGATCACACACGTCTTTCTGGCTTATATCGTGGGAGTGGACGAAATCGGGAAATTCTATTCAGAACCACTGGGAGATCATATCGGATTGTTTTCCGGTATTTTGTTTTTTTCATTACTGTTCTATGGTGTGTTCGCCTTTGTGAGAGATATCGTCTGCACGACAATTTGTCCTTATGGCAGACTTCAGGGAGTGATGTTTGACAAGGATACGATGCAGATCGCCTATGACTACAAGCGCGGTGAACCGCGAGCTAAGTTTCGCAAGAATGTGGAGCGTACAGAGGGTGATTGTATCAACTGTCTGAAGTGCGTCCAGGTCTGTCCTACGGGTATCGATATCCGCAACGGTCTGCAGATGGAGTGTGTTGGTTGTGCGGCTTGTATCGATGCCTGCAATGAGGTCATGGATGCGGTTCACTTAGACAGAGGCCTGATCCGCTATGCCTCTGAGAACGAGTTGAAGACCGGTGTGAAGTTTCATTTCAACACCAGGATGAAAGCTTATACCGGACTACTTATGCTCCTGATCGTTGTCATGAGTGCTTTTGTGGCCACGCGCAAGTCAGTAGATACCTATATCTCCAGAGTGAAAGGTCAACTTTATCAAGAGACCCAAGATCAAAAAATCAGCAACCTCTTTGAAGCAAAAATCATCAACAAGACAAAGAAAGAAATGCCTGTAAGCCTGAAAGTACAGGGATTTGACGGCAACTTCAAGTACGTTGGTGTAGATGGCATTGTGCTCAAAAAAGAAGCCATCACCGACGTCACATTCTTCCTCGAGATCCCCAAGGATCAGGTCAAGCTGCACAGTACGCCGATCAAGATAGAAGTGTACTCAGGAGAAGAAAAGCTACAAACGGTCAAAACCAAGTTTTTGGGACCATTCAATTGATTCGGCTGTGAGCCGGAGTACATGAAAAAAGAAAGACAATGAAGTGGAATTGGGGTACGACGATCGCCTTGGTGATCATCTTGTTTCTCGCCATCATGGCTGGGATGGTGTATGTAGCTATGCGACAGACGAACGAAATGATGGACGCCAATTACTATGAGAAGGAAATCCAGTATCAGCAGCTCATCGACGCATCCCGGCGCTACGAACAGCTACCTCAAGACAGCTTGCTAAAAGTGGCTCCGGATCATATTGCGATCTACATACCTACAGCACAATTGCAAGATTTCAGAGGAGGGGAGCTTGAACTTCTACACCTCAATGACGGAGCAGCGGATCACAAGATCGCTCTCCAACCAGATGCTGCGGGTTTGTGTCTCATTCCTCTAAACGCGTTGAAGAATGGCTCTTACAAAATGAGACTGTCCTGGACCGCAGCAGGAGAGAAATATTACAAAGAACAAGAAATACAAATTTGGAACTAGCGATACTCTGGAAGGCGTTTCTGGCCGGATTTGGCATAGGGATCCTGGGGAGTTTACATTGCGTTGGGATGTGTGGGCCTCTGGCTTTGTCACTACCTGTCGTACAAGGCCGAGGGATGCGTTTTGCGGTGATCAAGATTTTGCTATACAATGCAGGCAGAGTAATGAGCTACACTGCGATCGGCCTCGGTATGGGAATCATCGGCTTCAGTTTTGCACTATACAACCTCCAAAGGTGGCTGTCGATCGGGTCGGGATTGATTATACTGGGTATTGCTGTGATGCAGTTCAGGCAAGTGCGACATATCGTGCTGCTGGAGGGCTTGTACGAAGGCGTCAGCCGGAAGATCTCAGGCCTCCTGAGCGGCAAAGAAAGCCCGGGCAAGTACCTGAGTCTTGGCATCGCCAATGGATTTTTGCCCTGTGGGCTGGTTTATGTGGCTCTGGTGACGGCTTTGTCAACGGGCAGGTACTTCTCTTCGGCAGCGGTGATGATGGGCTTTGGGGTCGGTACGGTGCCACTGATGTGGACACTGATGTTTTTAGGCAGGAGATTGCCTGCGAGTGTGGGGCGGATATTTCAGCGGAGTGTGCCGTATGTTTTGCTGGTATTGGGATTGTTGTTGATCATGCGGGGGATGAACCTGGGGATACCTTTCATCAGCCCTGAGATCAACGAGTATGACACTGCGAAAGGCATCCGACACTGTCTATGAGCTTAGTCTGTTCGTCGGCCTCGTGGCAAAGATTTCGATAGAAAAGGCATATTTAGCCGGGAGTGCCCCCTGCGTACGAAGTCCTTGGGGTCGCCGTCCTGCGTGGTTCGCTCTTCGCTCCGTCAGCCGGCTGCGGCTGACCTGCTGCGCAGCTCTCCGGCCGGCTCACTCGAAGGAAAGAAGTCTGAGAAAATAATCCTGAATCCACCCGGCAAAATGGGACAAAATCCTCCTTATATTTGCTTGCCAAAGCTCAAACCGCCCTTAAAAATGAAAGGAAACCCTGGTCACATAGAAGATATCTACGCCATAAAATATATACGCCATATGGCGTATATATTTTATGGCGTAGATAAAGATGTTGTGCGTCATTCTATGGCGACATTGCAAACATGAAAATTTAGAACATAAACTGATAGTCAAAAAATGAAACATCCATTACAATGTCCGAACTGTGACGAATTCAGATACCTTGAGTATATCGGAGTTCGTTTTGAAGAAGGCAACAAAGGTTTTGGGGTAAAACTTCCAGTTTTTATGTGCAAATCTTGTGGACAACATGACTGTCAAGTTCCACAAGAGCAATGCATGAAATTCAAAGATGAAATTATGCCGACCATTAATGACGGAGAATTCTTTGACATGGATTTGAAATACATTTTTTCCAAACTTGACCCTCAAAGAAAATTTACTTACTACGACCATTTGGGTTTTGACTATGACTCTCGGGACTATTATTTGATACCCGGAATTTATCGTGAACACGATGATGGTTATTTAACACCGGTTTTCTTTGACAAAGACATTTTGCTTTATTACAACAACCATCCTGACTATTCTGTAAAGCTTTACTCTTTTTCTTCGGGTAACATATATCACAAAGGAGAGAGAATGTTTAATTGGGGATTTGGTATAAATAGGAATGGAAAAATATTTAAGTGGCTTGGCGACCTTTCAGAAGATTTTGAAGAAGACGAAATGAAACCACACCTTAAAAGATTTCAAGCATCAAATGTTCCATCTGACCACGACATAGTTTCTAAATTTTATTTCAGCCAAAATCCATTTTCAATTAAGGATGCATTTCAAAAATCAGATAATGAGTATAGACTGTTCAATATCAAAAGTGAGTTTGAGCATAAAATAAAGAATGACTTTAAAATTAATCTTTCCAAACTTGACATTGATGCGGTGATTGCTTACTACAAACACCCAATACTTGATGACAGAAATCAAATCTTTGAGGCATATCTTAAACTTGACAAACTGATAGTTGAAAATCTTGAACAAACAGAAATTAGAAACCTGTTACTGGCTAACGGGCTGACAACATCAGACCTTGAAAAAGACGGCAAACCCTTTAGAAGTTTAAAACTGTTTTCGCTTTTCATTCAGCATTTTCAAAAAATTGAAAACGCTGACAAGATTGTTACACCACTTTTTGTGGTTAATGATTTACGGCAACTACATGGACATTTATCTGACACAAGTTTTGATAAAAGATATTCGTCCTGCAAAGAACGACTTGATTCACCAAATGATATTTCCGACCTTGAGTTTTTTAAAGTTGTTGTGAGTGCTTTAATAAAAATGTTTGAAATGTTACACCCAACTAAAGAAAATGATGAGTAATTTCAAACTAAATCGCTACATAGGAAGAGAAGAACGAACGCACAACAGCACCTACCCAAAAGGCGGGTTTTCGCGCTTCGCAGACAGTTTTGTGGAAGCCGAAAGTTCAGTTCTCCGAATGAAGTTCAGTGGTAAAAATCCCGCCCTTCGGGTAGCTGCAAAACGTTATCAATAAGTAAATAAAATATATTGTATGAATCAAGAAATAATTATTGCCGCAATAGATGCATTAAAAATTATTGGCCCAAGTGTCATACTACCCATATTTATTTTGTGGATGACAAACAGAAATGCTAGAAAAAATCGTGAAATAGAACAAGAATTTGAATTAAAAAAACTTCAAAAAAATAAGGAGTTAGATGTTGATTATTCAATTGAGTTGAACAGAAAGAAACATCATATAATTGTTCATTCCGCATTAGTAAATATTTTATTTGATATTCAAAAACTTCACATTAGTCTTTCAGGACATTGCTCTGATGTATCATGTATTGATGACGCTATGAAAGAGTTTCAAAATAAGTTTACAGAACAGCAAGCCAAAATATCTGAATATCAAATATTCCTATCATCAAATATTACAAATCGGCTTTATAAATTTTATAGTCTACTTGGAGAGTTAGCAGTAGAATTAAGGGAAATAAAGGAATCAAAACAATTTGAGATAGCTATAGCATCTGTTTATAATTATTCTGTCCGACTTGCTGAAGAAATAATATATATCCAAAATGAAATATTGGCAAAGAGAAAGGAGCTCAATTCAGATTTTAATACTTTAGAGTTGCCATATTTTAGAAGTTGCTGCGGTCAAGAACCACCTGATAATATAAAACAACAATATGAAAATATCAGAAAGAAGAAAATGGCAATTGCTAGTGCTTTAGATAAATTACCACTTGAGTTACCTGTTGTATTAGAAAAGGAAATAATTTTGAATCAATAATGATAAGACCAGATCATAAAAAATATTTAGCCTTTTTTGATATTTTGGGCTTTGAAGCATTATATAACGAAATTGGGATTGAAGAAATTATCATCAAATACGAAGAATTTATCAGTTTAGTAAGCAAAATGGAAAAAGAAGCAGGTTGTTGTTTAGTCAACGCAGGGGGAATGCAAATGAGTATTATGATGAGTATCCCGATTAATTATGGATATTTCAGTGATACGATTTTGTTTTGGGTAGATGCAGATAAAGCACCTACTCAAGTGCAATTAATAAATTTAATGGAAGAAGTATTGTGTCGATCTATTGAATTAGGCATGCCACTTCGTGGATCACTTAATGCTGAAGTTACACATTTTGATAAAGAGAAAGGTATATTTTTGGGGAAATCTTTAATTTGTGGAGCAAGGGCTGAATCAGCTCAAAAGTGGATAGGTGCTACGTTATCTAATTCATACTTTTCATCAGGTGCAGCTATTGATGTAGAGAAAGTGCTACCCTACAACAAACATATTAAACCTGATAAGAAAGAATTTGTCACAAATTTTGTTATAGACTTCCCAAAACATTGGAGAAAGACAAGAAAAGAAGATCTTATTACAGAAATTAATAGATTAAATAAAAAACTAGAATACTCAATTATTTATGAAAATACAATTGATTTTTGCAGATTTTCAGAAGATATGGAAAATAAGAAATGGTGGGACACTTCAGACTTTGATGAAATAATACATCCGTTTAAAAGAATTACCAATTGATAACAATGCACTGGACGTACAGACTTGCTATCGCTACGTCCGTCGCCAGTGCTAAACGTTGGTGGCAAGCATAATATGACGACACAAAAGAAAATATTGACTGGTGGACTAATTATTTTAATGACAATTTTTCTGTACTTCTGGTATGCGATTTATACCTGGGACAGTATGGGGGAATGTGGTATGGACACTGGGCCTGTTTACGGACAAAAAATTAACATTGAGATTAACAAGATTATAATTGATGAATATTTAACAATTCCGGGTGGGCAATTTGGGATCTCCAATACAAATAATCGCAAATTGTCGACAGACACTATTCCACCGATACTCGTAAAACTTGACAACAAACGAAATTTAATTTGGGCTGTAAAATTAGACTCTGAAAGTTCTGGAATTCCACTGTACGAAATGGACAACATTAAATTATTGGACGACAAATACGGAAAAAGAATTACATTTTTTAATTCAAGTTACTCTGAACCAGGGACAATATATTTGACAGACGAATTTGAATTCGACTATTTGTGTTTAAAAGCATTTTAATTATGCATTGCAGATGTTGACTTATAACTCTTTCATTTGCTGGCCCTAAATAGGAAGACAAGTATGCCTGCCACCAACATAGTCTTTGTGCAAGCGGGGGAGCAGTGCTAAATTGAGCATTTGGAATTCTAAGAGCAAAGTACTATTTTTGGGAATTGTGCATCAAGAGCCCCACCTGCACAAAGCCAAGATCGTTAGGCACAAGCATAAGACAACGACAACATAATTATTGATTAAATTTAAAATGGAAATAGAAACCAATTTACAAAAAGAAATAGCTGAAAAAAGAACAGAGTTCAAATCTGAAAGTTATCCTATGTCAATAGGGGAACTTATCAATCTTTATGAGAAAGGTGAGATTATGATAAACCCAGACTTTCAGCGTTACTTTAGATGGACTGATATTCAAAAGTCTCGCTTAATAGAATCAATTCTTTTAGGGATACCAATTCCTTCAATATTTGTATTTCAACGCGAAGACGGAATTTGGGAAGTTGTAGACGGTCTTCAACGGATTTCAACACTTATTCAATTTATGAGCGAACTTCCCAAGTTGGAAGACATACCCCAGAAGGGACGATTAAAACTTCAAGCAACAAAATACCTTCCAAGTCTAGAAAGTGTAGTTTGGGAAGCTAAATCAGCTGATGAAATAGAATTGCCTACTTCGCTTAAACTCTTTATTAAGAGAGCCAAGTTGAATTTTTCAATTATTCTTAGTGATTCAGGCAAAAATTCGAAATTTGATATCTTCCAGAGATTAAATACAGGTGGGACATACGCTTCTGACCAAGAAGTGAGAAATAGTGTGATGATAATGGTCAATAAACCAACTTTTCTATGGTTTAAAAAATTAGCCTCGAACTCAAACTTTTTAGAAACTATTTCTTTATCCGACAGATTAGCAGATGAGCAATATCCAATGGAACTTGTTTTAAGACACATTGCATTAACTCATTTCGAATATTCGAATAAAAAGGAATTAAGCGACTATTTTGATGATATAATAGAGATTATTTTAGCAGACCAAAGTTTTCCGTTTGACAAGTATGAAGAACAGTTCAATCAAACTTTTGAACTGTTAAATTTACTGGAAGGTGAAAATGTATTTAAAAGATACGATGGTAGTGCTTTCAAAGGGAAATTCTTGGAATCAGCCTTTGAAGCCATTTCTGTTGGTATTGCTACAAATTATAGTAGTTATGATTTGCCAAATTACAATGATTTTTTAAAGGAAAAAATCAAACAACTACATACACGAGAAGAATTTAGAAAGTATACAGGTTCGGGCTCTAATGCCAGAACGAGAATTCCGAAAGTGGTTCCATTTGCAAAGGAATTTTTCTCCAAATAAATGGCAAAAAATTTATTTACATATGATGGCTTATCAAAAAAGCTTTATGACGAATTTTCTTGGAGAAGAAAGGAGTTAACCCTATTAAAAAGTAAAATACCTTTAGAACGAAATTCTTTACAATGTGCAATGCTACGTTCTTCTTTACCATTATTATATGCTCATTGGGAAGGATTCGTAAAACTAACGATGTCTTACTATTTAGAATTTGTTTCAAAAAAGCATTTGAAACATAATGAGTTAAAAAGCACATTTATAGCCCTTTCATTACAAAATAAGCTTGGTGATTTGAACAATAGTAGTATAGAAAACAGGACTAAAATAATTGACTTTGTATTTAACGAAATTGATAAGCAGTCAAATATTCCTAAAAAGAATATTATAAATACCAAATCAAATTTAAAGTATGAAGTGTTGAAAGAAATTTTATTCATACTTGACCTAGATGACCCACATATTGACAGTAAAAAAGACTTAATAAATGACTTGGTAACTCAAAGAAACCATATTGCCCACGGTGAACAACAGCTTATAGACTACGAAACTTATGAAAACTTTTTTAATGACATTATTGCTTTGATGGACTTTTTAAAAACTACAATTGAAAATAATGCAGTACAAGAGAAATATAAAAATGCCAGTGCCTAACAGCACCTACCCAAAAGTGGCGGTTCAGTGGTTAAATCAAGCTTTGTGCTTCTATCAAAGTTTGTGCTTGGTTGACAGTGAAGTGCTTCGAAATCGCCACCTTCGGGTAGCTGCAAACCGTTGTAGGGCATTAGAAATAAGTAAAAATGGAAGAAAAGGAATATAAAATTGGCAATGCCACAGAGTTTTCAAAGGATGAAATTGCAGCTTTTAAGAAAATTGTCATTGAAGCTGGCGAAGTGAGCTCTGAAACTTTTGACGGTTTAATTTCTAAAAACCCAGTCTTATTATTTTATCCAGATACAAAAAAAATTGAAGCCATTGGAGCCCTTAAGATCCCCAATGAATCTTATAAGAACAGGGTTTTGGCAAAATCTGAATCTACTGTTAATATGGATGACTATGAATTTGAACTTGGCTGGATTGTTTGCTTGAATGAAGAGAAAGGAATTGGACAAAAAATAACAAGTGCTTTAGCAACATACAATTCAAAACAATATGCCACCGTAAGAAAAGAGAATGCAAAAATGAATCATATCCTTCAAAAATTTGGCTTTAGTCAAGTCGGAAAATCTTATAAGTCTGATAGGGGTGATTATGAAAATAACCTTTACATAAAAGATAATTCAAATGGACAATAGATTTTTGAAATTGGAAGTAATCTGGAAAGATGATGATATGTTTGAACTTCAAATTTCTGTTGATAATGGTAGGTACTCTGGTCGAACTGAAGTTTATGAAACCAAGGACTCGCTACTACCATTTGCTATTAGTTTAAAGGGTTACCCAAACAGTTTGGAAAGTCTAATTCATAGGTGTGGGGAGAAAGATAGCTATGCATATTTTGAAATGAAGTTTTATCAAATAGGCTCTACTGGAATTGTAGGGGTTCATATTTCAATTGAAGAAAATGTTACCACAGAATACAGAGAAGAAGAAAAGGATAAATTGAAATTGGAACTAATTGTTGAACCTAATGCAATTGATAAATTTCAGAAAGAGCTTGTGAATTTGGCTCAAACAGAGCAAGGAATTGCTGAGTTAATAGCAATTAGCAGGTACACGAATAATATTAAATGAAAAGAAAACGCCCTACAACATTGGCTATGACGACAGACTCCCTATCGGTCGTCCGTCGCATAGCCTTGACGTTATGTGGTATAAAAGAAGAAATGGGAGTATCAAGAACTATTACAATCAAAGTATATTCGAACATTGAAACATCATTTGAGCTAACTGAGAAGTTACTTGTGGGATTTTGGATTAGTTCTCGTTCAACATCAATAAATACATTTTATAACGATGATACGGATAATGACATTCTTCCAAAGACCATTCGATTTGATGAACTAGAATCACTTTTTAACAGAAGATCGAATTTGAAAAAGGTGAATACCATTTCATTTTCGGTAGAAAAAATAGGTGAAGAGTTAATATTATCTATAAAATGTCTTGAGAACACATTCAACGATGACAAAAAGTATGAAATATGGATTAGTCCAGGTGGTGCTCATAAACTAGAGAAATATGAACGGAACACCGATTTTTCATACTATCTGAACTTAATATTGCCAAGGTTTAAAGAAATAGGTTGTTATCCAATCGAGATAAAATGCGAAGATTTTGGCTAAAAGCAATTTTAAAAATAAAATACACCACATAACAATGTACATGACGATCATGTCGGCTAAACGCCGCCACGCCGCATGTACTTGCCGTTATGTGCCATTTTAAAAAACAGATATTTGAGTTGGTTTGACAAAATAAAAAAGCAGACGACAATGGTCGACAATTCCCCTGAATTAAGAAAGGGAGAAATCAAGACTATTTTATTAAATCAAGTCGACAAATTTTCGCCAGACTTCTCATTCCACTCATATAAAAATGGACAATATGTTTTCTGCCGACAAAGAACTTATAAAAATCATATTGTCCTTGAGACATTGCAAATATCATTTGGACTGAAAGACAAGAACTTTTCCTGCTCAGTAGCTTCTCGTCTTAATCATGCCTATTTAAATTCTGGGAATTATAACGGCGGACTTATTAATCCCCATGTGGACTTAATTGCCCTAAAAAGAGACAAGAGTTTAATTCCAATTGAAGAAGCTTATTATTTTCACAATGGACATGTTGCCACAACAACAAAAGTGACAGAACAAATACTTAACGATTTCGTTTCGTTCGGCCTTTCCTTTATTGACGGACAATACAAACAACTTCAGAACAACGAACTTATCAATGTAGGCCTCGAAATTATAAGTAAACTTAAATACGATTCCGCAAAATTGAAAACTGAAATCGAAGCAGAGTTACAAAAAGGCGGACACTTAATTTCCTGCATCAAACACCCTTTATATATCGACCTTAAAGAGGCTCTTCAGGCGATTCCAAATCAGACCCGAGAGGATAGAAAAGAAATTCCTCGACTAGCATTCGACTTGATTGAACTTTATTATGCAGACAACAAAAACGGCACATAACATTTAGCCGTATAGAAGAAAGCCCAAAGGAAAAATACAATAGAAAGCTAATCGTCACTTACAGATAATGATAAAATAAAACTACAACGGGCTTTCTGCTATAAAGCTGAGAGAAGGGTCTCTCAGTTCTCTCATCAGATGCATCTCTATGCATCTGGTCTTGAATAAAATTCAAGACTTCATTCGTTCATTTTCAACGAGACCTCTTCTTAGGTGTCATAGTATATCAATTGAGTTTTTTTTAGGTCAAGCTTTTACTTTTTTAGTAGTACAATTATTAGTTTTTTTTATAGCTTCGCCACAGAAAAATCTACATTAATTTTTCTGTAAGTAAATGTATAACAATATTTATTTAGGGTAATTTTCATGGAATGTCGATGTTTATTAATGGAGAGCCTTTGTTTTGTATGGTCTGGACATCGATCAAAATGCCGTTGATGCAAATACTTGTTTTGATCAGGATTAATTTTCCAGTTTTGCAGATGGGACATAGACTTATGTCAATTCCTGTTTTGATCAATACGCGCAAAAGAACTGGTACTTCAACTTTTGGAATTGGTGATGGCAAATCAGTTGATCATACAAGTTTACTATACGCAACTTTTTTCCTCGGTGTGACAAATATCCGGCAGGACGTGTATAATCCGGAGCAAGGCTTACCACCAAAGAAAGTTCACTTTTGGATAAGCAAGTAGTAAGTTGATTAACAAAATAGTCACAAGAAAGACCCGAATTTTTCTCAAAACTGGCTTGTTTTATGCCTGTGGGAGCTCTTATATTTTGTGCAAACTATTCGGCGGTACATAAAAATCTTGTCTTTATCACGTCCAAAATTCGGTTATATGAAATTTTACCGGGTGATTTATGCATTTGAAAACAAAAAAATGGTATTTTCACAGTCTGACGTTCCCTGCTATTTTAACATGACATTTTAAACATAACGATATGCAAAAAAAAATAACATTAAAAGTATTAATCTTTTTAGCTTTTGCTCAAACTGCAAAAGCACAATTCAACTATCCAACAACAAAAGAAATCCCCGTAGTTGACAATTATTTTGGCACCAAAATTACCGACAATTATCGGTGGCTTGAAAACCTTGAAGACACTGCTGTTATGACTTGGATTAAAGTACAAGCCGACTTTTCAAATAATCTAATTAACAAAATAAGTGGCAGAGATATTTTACTAAAAAGATTAAAAGAATATCAACAAATGGGTGGTGATGTTTTTGGTAAAATAATTCAGTGTGGCAGCACTTACTATTATGCAAAAACTACAAAAGGGGCAAACCTTAGCAAACTATATTTAAGAATGTTACCCGATGGCAAGGAAGAACTTTTGTTTGACCCAGAAAGTATAGGCAAGAGCACACAACTTATAGATTTTATTGCTGATGATAATGGTAATAAAATAGCAATAAAACTTTCAAGTGGTGGTGCAGAAATTTGCCAGGCAAGAATATTTGATATAAAAACCAAAAAGTTATTAGATGATAATTTTGGTCCAATTTGGAGTGAGTTTCCTATCCAATTTACATCAAATGCTACTGAAATTATTTACACTAAAATGAAAAGTACGGACAATAAAAGTGATGATGTTTTAAAATATATGGATGTGTATTTGCATACAATAGGTACTTATGCTACAAACGATAAACTTTTATTTTCAAGAGAAAAATATAAAGAACTGAATGTATTGCCCGAAAGATTTCCAAGTATTATTGTTTCTGATGACAATAAATATTTATTTTTAAATATAGGTTCAGTAAAAAGAGAATCATTGGTTTATTTTGCACCTGTTGACGAATTGCATAAAGAGAAAATTAATTGGAAGCCCTTAATAAAATATGAAGATGAGATAACCGAGTTTTATCCAATAGGAAATCAACTTTTCTTTTTATCGCATAAAAATGCACCCAAGTTTAAGGTAGGTGTAACCAGTTTACTAAATCCAAATTTTGATAAAGCAAAGATAATTGTAGTAGAAGGCAAAGACGTGATTACCGGTATTCAAAAAACTAAAAACTATATTATTTATGCAACAAGCAATGGACTTACCAAAGAAAAACATTTGATAGACCCTAAAACCTTAACAACTAAAAAATTGCTATTACCTCAAGGAATAAATGGCTCATCGCCTTTTAATGAAACTTCAAACGACAGATTAATTGTATACAATACTAATTGGCTTTCGCCTTATTCGATTTACGAATATGATGTAGCAAAAAATACAATACTTAAAAGTAAATGGTTTGATATGAATGGAAGCTATCCTGATTTTGCAAAAGACATTGCAATTAAAGAAGTTGAAGTAAAAAGTCATGATGGAGTTTTAGTACCACTTTCAATTTTATACCCAAAGAATATTAAATTTGATGGTAATGCTCCCTGCTATCTTACAGGTTATGGTGCTTATGGCAGTTCTTCTCAACCAAGCTTTATTGACATTATGGCAATACTTTTAGAGCAGGGTTGCAGCATTGCTTTTGCACACGTAAGGGGTGGCGGCGAAAAGGGAGAAGAATGGCATCAAGCTGGAATGAAAGCTACAAAACCTAACACTTGGAAAGATTTTATAGCTTGTGCAGAATATTTAATTAAAGAAAAATATACATCACCGCAGAAACTAATCGGAGAAGGAATGAGTGCAGGTGGAATATTAATTGGTAGAGCCATTACTGAAAGACCTGATTTGTTTGCAGTAGCAATAGATGAAGTTGGAGTAACAAATGCTTTAAGGTCAGAAACTACGCCAAATGGCGACAATCAAATTCCAGAAATGGGGTCAATAAAAGTAGAAGAAGAATGCAAGTCTTTAATAGAAATGGATGCACAAAGCAAAGTGGTTAAAGACACAAAATATCCTGCTGTCTTTGTAAGAAGTGGGATGAATGATGCAAGAGTCGTTCCTTGGATGCCAGCAAAGTTTGCAGCAGTTTTACAAAATAGTACTAGCTCTAATAAACCAGTATTGCTCTATGTAAATTATGGTAATGGACACTTTACATCAGATGTAGATGAAAATTTTAAAGAGTTTGCTGATATGGTAAGCTTTTCGTTGTGGCAAGTTGGACACCCAAGTTTTAAGAAAGCAGACTAAGAAAAATATCAGGCAATATTGGTTCCTATGTAAAGCAGTATTCCCTTTGCAAAAGTAAATAATGCTGCGATATGTATATTTTTTTAGTTCATGTTTTTTTAGTTCATATTATTTTAAAGAAGGCAGCAAAAAAAATGTGGTAAACTATCTTGGGCATTTGAAAGAAATATGCAAATTTCAAGCAATTTAAACTGTGATTTACGACTGCTGGATCTTAGAACTTTCTGCCTACTAAGATGCTAAGCAGCTATTTGTACCTTCAGCACTTTTTTATACCTTTAAAGCTGATTGACGCATCAAATTGAGGGATGATTTGATATCCAATATATGCAGTCAGCTCTGATTCTTAAATTACTCAAAACTACTGAAATTTATACCCCGATAACAGATGTAAACAATACAAAATAATCAGTAAAATTAAAATTAGACAAATTTATAGCAAATAACCTATATTTGTCAACTGTTCTAAATCAATACATATAAAAAAACAACATAACCAATTTCAACTTCATAGCGCAAAGCTCTCCTACAAAAAGAAACTTGCGTATATTTCTCGGATAATAGTAGATTGCCGCAAGTTTAAACTTGCGTAAAGCAGATTGTTATGCTACATTAAAATAAAATTTAAAATCTATGAGTAAACAAATAGACGATAAACTTTACCTTAGAATTTTACAACTTGGTCGTGAAAATTTGACCAACGGATTAAAATTCAATTCTTTAATATCAACACTTCAACAAGAAGGTTACACTATTAACAACTGCACTAATCGTTCTATAAGAGAATGGTTTTACAATTCTTTCTTTCACGAAGAAGCTCATTGTCAAAACGGAAACTTCAACAACGTTCAAGAACTTGACAATCATAAAAATTGTGGATTTGTTCTTAAAGCTGATACATGTATGAAACTTCTTCAATTTGAAGAATCAGAAAAATCCAATAAACAAATTGAAGTATTAACAAGCCAAACCGAAATATATCAAAAACAAGTTGAACTTCTTCAAGTTCAGCTTTCACTTAGTCAACAATTATCAACCGAATCGAAACAAGAATCAACCATTGCTAAAAATCTCGCTTATGGTTCAATTTTTATATCACTTTTATGTGGAATCCCTGACTTATTGTCTCTCACCAAAGATAATGATATAGATCATTTACCCACAAAAATCGAAGAAACCATAAACCAATTACCGTCCACCACAACCAAAACCAATCAACTACTCGAACATTTGGTTGTTGATAGTCAAAAGGATAGTATGTATTTAAAAGCCATAAACGAATCTTTGAAAACATTGAATAACAATTTAAAACGTGATAAAAAATAAACTAAGCATAACATTGTATTCCTGCCCATAGCTGCATTCAGCTTCGGTCGAGCCTACTTTTTTAATTTTGTATTCAACTTTATCGCTGCCTCCTTTGGCAGCTACGGCGTGAATACTTCGCCGTTATGGACGATCTAAGCCATTACATAACGGCATGTTTAAACAAAACGAAATAAGGACGCCTAAGCGATTTTGCATTACTATAGTCAAGCAAATCATAATTGCAATACTTTATTATCCTTAACGAATTCAAGAGTTCAAACATGACGAATTAATAATGCTTCACATTGTATAAATTAACAAAAACTAGACATTCCGTTCAGGCGTCCTTTACGTGATGGCATAAATTATTGCAAACCATTGTAGTAATATTCAAACAACATGAAGTGTGATGGCTTACAAAATGGCAATCGTTTCTTGCTTTACAAACTTCGCTTAGACCGGTCCATAACAGCGGTTTGTCTCAATGGCGATCAATAAAAACTTAAGTGAAAAATAAAGTTGACTGTTTAAATAAAAACTAATAAATTTGTTCTCGGTAAATCGCCACTGCGACAAGCCGCGAAGCGTCAGGTTGTGAAAAAACTACCATAAAAATTAATATAAATAAATCGTAGCTATATTCATTGTAATCTGTATTTTTATACATTATGAATCATGTTACCGGCATACCAAGATTACAAATGCAAATGAGTTCATTGGAAGACTCAATAGGACAGGATAATCCCGTTCGATTTATTGACGCATTTGTAGAGCAATTAGATTTGTTAAAACTTGGATTTGAAGTAAAGACTTTAAAGAATGAGGGTCGACCAAGTTTTGAATCTGCTACACTTCTTAGAATTTATTTGTATGGCTATTTAAATGGTTTGAGAAGTAGTCGCCGATTAGAAACAGAATGCTGTCGCAATATCGAACTTCAGTGGTTAACATTAGGCTTGAAACCAAATTATCATACCATTGCTGATTTCAGAAAAGACAATCCTAAAGCATTAAAAAACGTGTTCAAATTATTTGTTTCATTTTTGAAGGATATCGATTTAGTCAGTGGACAAGTTGTTGCTATTGATGGCACAAAGTCAAGAGCCCACAACAGCAAAAAGAATAATTACAATCAAAAGAAAATTGAGAGACATTTAGCCTATATTGAAGAGAAAAGTACGGAATACATCAATCTACTTGAACAAAACGATTCCCAGGACGACTTAATCAAAGTTTCTGACATCCAAGAAAAAATAAATAGACTTAAGAAGAACAAAATTAAGTATGAAATTCTTCAGGAACAACTCCTTTCTACAAACGAACCACAGATAAGTACTACTGATCCGGATTCCAGAGCATTGTTGGTTCATGGACAAGTCGTAGAGGTATGTTACAATGTCCAAACTGCGGTTGATGAAAAACATAAATTGGTCATTGCCACTCATACCATAAATCGCAATGACCGGAATGCCTTAACCGATATCGCACTCGAAGCAAAAGCAAATTTAGCTGCAGATAATTTTATTGCTATTCTAGATAAAGGCTATCACAATGGGCGAGAAATTCAGCAATGCAAAGATGCAAATATTGTTACAATCGTTGCACCTTCTGAAATAGTGAATAGCAACACACATGGAACCACACCAGAATACGTAGTAACGAATTTCATTTATAATGAAGAAAGCGATTGTTATACATGCCCACAAGGAAATATTTTAAATACAACCGGTTCCTGGCATAAAAAATCAAGAGATAATCATAACAGTTATAGATTTAAAAAATACCGAACACCCGACTGTAAAACATGTCCGGTAAAACATCTCTGTACAGGTAGAGCAAGTGGAGGCAGAGAAATAGAGAGAAGTGAATTTGCTTCTGCGGTGGAAGAGAACAATAAACGCTATAAAGACAATGCAGTATTGTACCGTAAGCGACAAGAAATTAATGAGCATATCTTTGGAACCATAAAAAGAAAATGGGGATATTATTACACCAACCTTAAAGGATTAGTAAAAGTCAATGGTGAACACAGTTTAATAATGCTTGTATACAACATCAAACGATGTTTCTCTATACTAGGGGTTCCGATGCTTATCGAAAAATTGAGAAATTGGGTTTCTCCTTACAAGAAAGACCCTAATTTTTCTCAAAACTGGCTTGTTTTAAGCCTTTGGGAGAGCTTATTTTTTTGTAACCTACTCGGCGGTCTATAAAAATAGTGCCTTTATCATGTCTAAAATTAGGTTATATGAAATTTTACCGGGTGATTTATGCATTTGAAAACAAAAAATATGGTATTTTCACAGTCTGACGTTTTCTGAATATAAAAATCAATAAATGAGACTTATTCTCCTATTATTTATAATTAATATCAGCAGTCAAGCACTTTGTCAAAAATTATTATTTGATACCTTATTAGTTGATTCTACAACTAAAATAATAGGCAGATATCCGCATAATGACGATGACAAGACCTTTGGTATGTTTAATTTTATTCTTGAGGATTCAATCGAAATTGTTAAATTTATCAAGAATACTAAATTAGGGAAAGAAGTTGAAAATTCTAGTGAAGTGCCAAATTTTTGACTTACTGTTGTGAAAAACTACAGAGAAATTGGAATGTGGACTATAAATCCAACATTAAAAAGCGCCATGACCCATGATGGAAGTACATATAAATTCGATTTCAAGCAAATTAAATATTTAAATTCTCACTTTCCGTTCGATTATTATCTCGAAAAAATAGTATTTGACAGTAAGTTAATGTACAATATTTATTTTCAAGAGCAAAAAAACAACCCGAATTTTCTGTTTGTTTATTGGCCAACATTTAAATATGAGGGCAGTTTTGAAATTGAGTTTATAAAATCAACAAAATTTCCTAACCCAAAAGCAATTAGTGAATTTTTAGATCCACATATTAAAAAAATTGTCAATACTGAAGATTATAGAATTGAATATATTGTAAATGAAAGAAATACAAACAATGTAAACCAATTCACTATGACAATTTCAGGCTCCAAAAAGCTTTTCAACGAATTGAAAATTCCCGGATTAAATAATGATAATTGGCAGCCAACGCAAGAAACTGGTTATTTCTTCTATAAAAAATGAAATTTCAGATAACATGAGATTGATTCAAGCAGAGCAAACCAGTTTTCAATTCAGAAAAAGTCGTAAATTTGACTTGAAATTGTTACTTATGGCAGCCATCGAAAAATGCTCTGCCTGCATCAATCTCAGAACCGTTATGGGAGATATCAAAAAATTCACTAAATTTGCTCTATGCACAGAAAAATAGAATTAACAGCAGTAATAGAAAAGGAGGACAATATGTATATATCTCTTTGTCCTGAATTAGATATTGCAAGTCAAGGTGATACACCAGATGAGGCAAAATCAAACCTTGTTGAAGCTCTTGAATTATTTTATGAGACAGCCTCCGAAACTGAAATAACTAGAAGATTGCACAACGAATTGCAAATTTCAAGGGTTACAGTTAATATCTAATTTTTAATGAGAACATTATCAGGTAAGGACATCTGCTTAATATTGTCAAACCATGGGTTTATAAAAGTCAGGCAGAAAGGAAGTCATGTAATAATGCAAAAACTTACGGAGAATTCAACGATAACTGTTCCAGTACCGGTGCATAAAGAAATTAAAATTGGAACATTACATTCGATAATAAGACAATCAGAACTTACAAAGCGAGACTTTGAATGATACCTCCCATAACATTTAGCCGTATAGAAGAAAGCCCAAAGGAAATATACAATAAAAAGCTAATCGTCACTTACAGATAATGATAAAATAAAACTACAAAGGGCTTTCTGCTATAAAGCGGAGAGAAGGGTCTCTCAGTTCACTCATCAGATGCATCTCTATGCATCTGGTCTTGAATAAAATTCAAGACTTCATTCGTAAGCTGAGAGAAGGATCTCTCAGTTCTCTCATCAGATGCATCTCTATGCATCTGGTCTTGAATAAAATTCAAGACTTCATTCGTTCATTTTCAACGAGACCTCTTCTTAGGTGTCATAGTATATCAATTGAGTTTTTTTTGGTCAAGCTTCTACCTTTTTAGTGGTACAATTATTAGTTTTTTTTGCATCGCTTCGCCACAGAAAATTTTGCATTAATTTTTCTGGAAGTAAATGTATAACAATTTATTTAGGGTAATTTTCATGGAATGTCGATGTTTATTAATGGAGAGCCTTTGTTTTGTATGGTCTTGACATCGATCAAAATGCCGTTGATGCAAATACTTGTTTTGATCAAGATTAATTTTCCAATTTTGCAGATGGGGCACAGACTGATGTCAATTCCTGTTTTGATCAACATGCACAAAAGAACTGCTATATCAACTTTTGGCATTGGTGATGGCAAATCAGTTGATCATACAAATTTGCTATACGCAGCATTTTTCCTCGGTGTGACAAATATCCGGCATGACGTGTATCATTCGGAGCAAAGGTTCCCACCACAGAAAGTTCACTTTTGGATAAGCAAGTGGTAAGTTGATTACCGGAATAGTCACAAAAAAGACCCTAGCTTTTCTCAAAATTGACTTGTTTTAAGCCTGTGGGAGTTCTTATTTTTTTGCAAATATTCGGCGGTCTATAAAAATAATGCCTTTATCATGTCTAAAATTCGGTTATATTAAATTTTACCAGGTGTTTAATGCATTTGAAAACAGAAAATATGGTATTTTCACAGTCTGATGTCAGGTTGTGAAAAAACTACCAAAAAATTAATATAATTAAATCGTGGCAATATTAATTGTAATGTATATTTTTATACATTATGAATCATGTTACCGGCATACCAAGATTACAAATGCGGATGAGTCCATTGGAAGACTCACTAGGACAGAATAATCCTGTTTGATTTATTGACACATTAGTTTTGATTTTGCTGACATGTTTACTGAGATTATTTTCTACTATTATTTATCCTAATTTATCAATTCACTAAAACACTAAAGTTTTTTGGGGACCATTCCGGAATCCAGCTGGCTGAATACTTATCCATAAAGGAACTTCCTTGGTGGAATTCTTATCTTCAAATTGGTTGGGAACATTTTTTCAGAATTATGCTTATAAGCATAAGAATACCTGGTTTTAACTTTCAACATTAATGATAATCAGGAAAAATTGAATAAACTTGTCTGAATCACCTTGCCTTCCATGAAAGCTTAACCTTATAAAATATGCAAGCAAGATTTCTTATGGACATTATGGCCTCTCTAATTAAAATATTGATACCTTTAATGTACTTTTACTCAAGAATATTAATGTCTCTAATCAAAATAGATATTTATGTTTAGAAGTATTATATTTAAGTTACCAAGAACCTCAAGAAACAACAAAGTTAATAGTGAAACAATATCAATTTTATGCTTTAATCTCCATGCTTTTTGCAGGTTTGACCTCTGTTGTGGCAAAAGCAGGGCTTAAAAATGTAAGTGCTGACACCGGCCTTGCGATTAGAACAAGTTTTGTATTCGCATTTATTTGGATAAACATTTTTGTGTTCAATCAAATAAAGGACTTTTTGAACTTAACTCTAAAAGACGTTTCCTTTTTAGGAGTATCTGCTTTGACAACGACAGTTTCCTGGATATTCTACTACAAAGCTATAAAAATTGGCCAAGTTTCAGAAGTTGCACTAATTGACAAAGCAAGTATTATAATAACAATAATCCTTTCATTCTTATTTTTACAGGAACAATTAACTTGGAAAATTTGTATAGGAGCAATTTTGATTTTAAGCGGGTTAATCACTATAGTTTGGAAATAAGATTTTAAATAGAATTGAAAATAGTCCAGTTTATAGGGGGTTAGTGCATTTCTTTGAAAGGACTTCCTGGTAAGTGTATCTCTTATTGAAGCAGGGATGATGACTTATCTCATTTTAGTGATCATGAATTGTAACCTTACTTATATATAATATTTTTACTTTTGTATAAAGTTTGGCAATTTTGCCATTGTAATTAAAGCATGGATTTGCTTTATTTTAGGTTGAGTTAATTATAGTAAAGATGAAAATTAAAAGACCAGAGCAGCAAGAGTATGATCCTTATTTTAAAGCTTATATTGATTTGGTCGATTTAGGTGATTTTGAGACAATGTTTGCAGATAATACAAAAAGGACGATCGATTTTTTTGCAAATATTCCACCGGATAAGCATAATTATAAATATGGAGGTGATAAGTGGACAATAAAGGAGGTATTAATGCATATTATAGACACTGAGCGAGTATTTGCGTATAGAGCTCTTGTTTGCATCAGAGGAGATTACAAAACAGTTTTTTATAGTATGGACGACAAACTTTACGCATCAAACGTGAACGTAGCATCTAGGAGCATGAACAGTTTAATTAATGAATTCCAGGTCGTGCGGCAGAATTCCGGGCTTCTGTTTCAAAATATAACTGAGGAGCAAAGCAAATTTTTAGGAAAAGGTGTTAGCAGTAATTTCAGTGCGAGGGCCCTGGCATGGATTATGATGGGACATATCCTACACCATATAAATGTCATTCAAGAGCGATATTTGTAATGAAAGTTTAGCATGATAGGATTGAATTTGACTAAGGAATCTATTCTATTTTAGATCGGCAGGTTTAATATTCCCAATTTTAAGCTACATTACACACAAACCGAAATCCATAGAATATTAGGCGCTCCAACCGGAAGTTTGATGTATCACGCACAGTTTTTACCGGAAAAGTTAGATGATTTAACTATGCTAGCGGCAAGCTGAGAAAC
Source organism: Saprospiraceae bacterium (assembly GCA_016710235.1). NCBI lineage: Bacteria > Pseudomonadati > Bacteroidota > Saprospiria > Saprospirales > Saprospiraceae > Saprospiraceae bacterium. Next base: position 955,382 of record JADJLG010000001.1, on the reverse strand, counting down.
CCTTGGATAAGATTATTTAGCCTGAGCATGCAGCGAACAACAGTTTATTTAGTGACTAAATACCCGAGCAACAAGGATTTATAGTTAGAATGGACCTTCAGTCTGCTGATTGTAACTTATTGATTCATAATTTCTTGAATTCTAAAAAACAGCGTGTTGAGGTTTGCAACTCTTCTAAAAATCATTAAATTTGCCTTATTAAATGGAAAATGTAGCTGTATGAGTGATATCTAAAGAGGAAGTGGATATGTATGGTAGCCTGTAATTTATTACAGGTAAACTTTATTTAAAACTTGCTGAATTATTTAAAATTATCCAAATGAGAATATTTATAAGTCTATTAGTATTAGTGGTTTTCATCAATCAAAATGTGAAAGCTCAAAATGAAGAACGTAAATCAAGCTTAAGTGAAATAAGGAAGAACAAATATCAAATCGAAATCGGATTTCGAACATTCAAAAGTGTTTTTGATAATACAGCTTCTGCATCTATCATTTTTAAGACGAAGTTTAGCCGAGGTAAATTGATTGACTTGAATTCAGTAAATTATTTGAGAACTTATCTTACATTAAGTTCTCAAATCAAATTCAAAAATGACACTTTTTTGCAAGTTACTAATTCATTGAATTTTCGATCCAATATTGATTTTACTTTGGGATTTGGTCTGGAAAAGCAATTTCAAAATAAGCGATTTGTTCACTATTTTGGATGTGACATTTATGGAAGTTATTTTAAAGGTGGATATAATCAATATTATATTATTATATTGAATAGTAATTCTGAAAAGTTTTTATATACATATGAAAAGAGAGTTCAAGTCGGGGTTATCCCTTTTTTAGGTTTGAAATACTATTTTACAAGTCAGTTCCATTTGGGAGTAGAAACAGGTTTGTCAGTTGCTTACTATGATTCAAAATTTGAAAATACGTATTATGAAAAATACATTGTGCTCGGAAATGCAACTATTACAGCAACGGATTTTCATTCAAATCATGAAAATGGATTAAAGATTAATTATTTAGGAATTAGAAATTTATTAATTGGATATTCATTTTAGTTATTGCCACTTAGACAAATATTTTTTTTTGCATTCATTCAATTTAAAGACAAATGTTGACTATTTCTGTCATTTACGCTTAAAGAATAATTGTTTATAATTTATTAATTAAAGCTCAGGTATTTGTCAGCTGATTTTGAGCAATTCGTAAGGATATCTTTAAGATTGCTCCGATTCTGCCGCTTTGAAGGGTTCTATGACTATAATTATGGAACAGAGTATTGGTTCAACAGCATATATTAGATAAAAGGATATTAATATTTTGAATATGAGGAGCCAAAAATAGTTGGAGAAATAAAATAATTGTAAATGTTAGGATAACTAACTATATTTGCGTGGACAATTTCGTCGAACCATAAAAATTAGTTAAAAATGAGTAAATCAGTATTCTATCATGCCGGATGTCCAGTGTGTATTAGTGCAGAACATGACATTATTGGATTGCTTGGTGCGGACAAAGTAGAGGTAGTTCATTTGGGCAGCGAAAAGTCCCGTGTATCCGAAGCCGAAAGTGCCGGGGTGAAATCGGTACCGGCATTAGTGACGCCTAATGGAAATGTGTTGCATATTAATTTCGGTGCGTCAATTGTAGACGTAAAAGCATAGTATTTCTGCCCAATAAAAATGGAATCATTATCTTTATTGGGAAATATTTTTTCAGTTAGGTGGTAAATGTTCTAACTACAATTTTCCAATTTCAGTAAAGAACCAATACCGCTATTAAGTATTAAGTAGTATGAAGGTAGCAGTTTGGGACAGCTATGTCACCAAAACAAATGGCATGATAATGCATTTTGATATTCTGGTTCCTGTAGAAATAAAAGATCAATCAATAGTTTATAATTATGGAAAAGAGTATTTGAAATCCAAGGGGCAAGGCTCTCAGGAATTCACAGCAAAAGAATGTAGTTTTTGTCACGTTGAAGTCTTAAAGCCAAGCTGGGAGGCAGATATTTTAGTCAAAGGGTATATTATTGTTGAATTAGATAATTGTGAATAAATCAATAGATTTCATTATATAACTTAGAATTACATTGGGTTTTAAGTGAGATCAAAATCACAACATTTTCATGCGACAAATTTTCAAGATAAGTTTGGGTAAAAATGGGAAATATTATATATTGTGCATGTTAGATTTTTATGTTTACCGGATTCAAAGAGTTAGAGACAGATCAGATTAAAAAAACAAAATTTTTGTGATACCGAGAAATATTTTAGGAGTAAGTTAAACGGATTAAAGACACGACAACTTTAAACATTATAACACATATATGAGTAAATCAGTATTCGATCTGAATAATCAGAATTCCAGCATTGAAAATAAAATCGTTTGTTCATTAGAAAGAGTTTCGCAAGCTTTTAGGGTATTACTATGGAATGAAAGTAAAGAATATTCTTTAAGTCCAATACAGGTACAAGTTCTTATATTTTTATTAACCCATTCGGACGAAAAGCATAAGGTGAGTTATTTGGCAGATGAGTTTAATATGACCAAAGCAACTCTAAGTGAAACAGTCAAAACTCTGGAACACAAAGAACTTATCTACAAAGTTTTTGAACCTTATGACTCTAGAAGTTACATCATTCATCTTACAAAGAAAGGTCGTGTAATTGCAGAGAAGTCTTCGGTGTTTTCTGAGCAAATACAAGTGCCAATTGACAAATTGTCGTCTGGCGATAAAGAACGTCTGTTATTGAGCTTATTGGATATCATTCGCCATCTCAATAAGGCTAGAATTATCACTATTCAACGTATGTGTTATACCTGTCACTACTATGAGTCGAACGCAAAAGGCCAAGATCATTTTTGCAGGCTCATGAATATAAAGTTGTCGGAAATAGATTTGCGGATAGATTGTCCGGAACATAAACTCTTATCGCCAGAGTAACATGACTTCGGACGATAATAATAATGTTTCCGACATTTAAAGAGTTTAATGCATGAATTATCGGGTATTGACAAAAGCAAAATATAACTTAAAACAGAATATTCTTTTATTAGAATGGCATTATATTTTCCAAGCGGAAAGAATATTATTTGCAAATTCTAACTTGTCCATAATTGAGAGGCATACATAGAATTGGAGATCAATTAAAATATTCTGGCGGCGAGTTAAGTAATAATCCATAATGCAACTTTAGGAATGTGTATTATACCTTAAAGCAAAAACATTTAAATTTTGGTATTTGCACCTGTAAAATAGTGCTTATTTCAGATTACAAAATTCCAATTATTTTCATTTGAGTTAACCTAAATTCAGCGTTGAACTAAAGAACTGATTGAAATAATTGGTGGTAGAAGTAGGATCATGATTTTGTTCGGAACATTGAGTTCCATTATCTTTAGGATTTTACTTAAAGTAGGTGATTGAAATTTTATTGTGAATTTTTGAAAGTCAGAATCTTGAGATATTTAGTCAACAAAATAAATATATTATTTCATCCTGTGTACAGTTAATTTAGGAAGCTTTATCTTTGTAGTATAATTGATTTTAAAAAAATATATCTTACTTTATTCCTTGTTGGGGAATTCGTAAATGATAAAATGAATTAGTGTTAACAAAAATTAATCCCAAAATTTGAAAGACAATTTTTCAACACGGTCTGACAACTATGCAAAATTTAGGCCGACTTACCCATCTGAACTTTTTCAGTTCATTTATTCTAAGTTAGAAAGCAGGAAAAATGCCTGGGACTGTGGAACAGGAAACGGACAAGTTGCATTGGAACTGGCCAAGTCATTTGAATCCGTATTTGCGACTGATATAAGTAAATCACAGATTGAAAATGCCTTTAAAGTTAACAATATTCACTATTCAGTTCAGCCGGCAGAAAAAACCAATTTTGAGTCTGGTATTTTTGATTTAATCATGGTAGCTCAAGCAATACACTGGTTTGATTTTGATAAATTTTATAACGAAGTTTATCGAACAGCAATTGATAATTCATGGATTTGTGTGGTTGGTTACGGAAAATTGTCAGTTTCTAAGGAAGTAGATAGCATCATAGATGATTTATACCATAATATTTTAGGACTATATTGGGATAAAGAACGAACTTATATTGAAGAGAAATACAAGACCATTCCTTTTCCTTTTGCCGAAATCAAAGTCCCGGATTTTTCCATTCAACTCAGTTGGTCTTTTGATCAATTGATTGGATATTTAAACACATGGTCAGCTGCAAAACATTTTATAGAAGAGAGAAACTTTAATCCAATAGAAAACTTACAAAGAAAAATGGAAAAAGTATGGGATGATGGACTTAGCAAGCAAATTGATTTTCCTTTACTTTTTCGAATGGGTCAGGTTCAAAAATGATTTCTAGTTGGCTAAACAACACCTTAAATCATTTTTCTTAAGCTTTGATTTACGTCTTTAGTATTTATAATAACAGAGAAAATGGAGCTGTGGAATTTATTTTATATATTGATGCGACGAAGATCTTATTTTTGATAAAATCAATTATAGTTAAAAAGGAATCTTTTTCGCTGTTAGTATCTTATGACTTTTGTTTATTTTGATTTTTTACATTTAGGTGTATTGGAATTGATTAATGCATTATATTTGTAGTTCAATGAATGTTACGAAGGCTGAGCAAAAGGTTTTGGCTTATTGAAGATTCGTTCAGTTTGTAAAAAAATTAATATTTACTTGGAAGAATTCCTGCTTGTTGAATATATTTGTCTCAATGGAATGATCTTTGTTTTTTTTTTGGTAAACAGGGCAATGGAAAATTTAGCTGGCGCATATAATAGGGATAGGATTATCTGATTTTAATTTATCTATTTGTAAGTCCGCCATTAAAATTAGTATTGGAAATTATTGATGAGTTATAATATTGTAAAACTTTAATTAGATAAATTTAGAATGGATAAGAAGTATTTTGTTTTGCACTTGTTACCCTCAAGACCAGATTTTGCTCAGACTATGTCGGATGACGAAACAGCAATTATGATGGAGCATATTGGGTACTGGACTGAAAAAATGAATCTTGGAAAAGTTCTTGTATTTGGTCCTGTTTTAGATCCTAGAGCAGTTTATGGACTTGGCATCGTTGCAGTGGATAGTGAGCAGGAAGTAGAAGAATTCATTGCCAATGATCCAGCTGGAAAGATAAATAAATATGAGTATTTCCCAATGAGAGCAATGGTTCCAACAATGTGATTAACTACGTAAATATAAAATTTATTACAAAATGAAAAGAAGGAATCTGGTTATTTACTGGATAGCTACGGCACTATTTGCTTTCGGGATGACAGCAAGTGGAATTTCTCAAATCCTAGGATTAAAGGAAATGAATGAAATAATGATCCATTTAGGCTACCCTTTATACTTAATGCCATTGTTAGGTGTTTGGAAATTGATGGGAGTAATCGCTGTATTAGTGCCAAACTATAAATTGGTGAAGGAGTGGTCTTATGCAGGTTTCTTTTTTCTGTTATCAGGAGCCCTTGTTTCTCATATCGTCATGGGTGATAGCGGAAAATCAATATTAGGTCCCTTGTTCCAAATTATTTTTTTATGTATTTCTTGGTATTTTCGACCTGAAAACCGTAAACTCAAAACATTTTAATGATGGCCAAGAATCCTGAGGTAAATTGGTTTTTTGAACAAAATACAAAATGGCGCGAAGCTTATTGTGAATTGAGAGAAGTACTGATTAGCTCAGAATTGACGGAAGAACTGAAATGGGGAACTCCATGCTATACACTTGGGAAACAGAACGTAGTGTTGATTCATGGATTTAAGGATTATTGCGCGTTACTTTTTATGAAAGGTGCAATCATGGATGATCCAAATAATATATTGATTCAACAGACAAAGAATGTCCAGGCTGCTCGACAGATAAGATTTTCAAATCTTATAGATTTGTTAAAGCAAAAGACCGTTCTATTTTCCTATATAAAAAATGCTATTGATGTTGAGAAATCCAAGGTCAAGATTGAGTTGAAGAAAACTTCCGAGTACATTATACCTGAAGAATTTAAATTGGCATTAGAAGAAGTAAAAGGTCTGAACGAAGCTTTTTTAAAGCTTACACCTGGTCGTCAAAGAGCTTATATATTGTACTTTTCTTCTGCAATACAATCTAAAACCAGAGTGGATCGAATTGAGAAGTACGCCAGCAGAATTCTTGAGGGTATAGGATTAAACGACTAATTTATCCTGAGAATAGGGTTAAATTCTGGTCTATTATACTAAACCAAGTGGTTGGGAATCCTTTGTTAATGTTTTATTTGTGGGATAGATTGGGGAAACATGGAGCTCCTTCAATTCAAATAGAGTATGCATAGTGTCGTCCAGCTCATATGTTAACTTATATTGAGAACTATAGTTAATTGAACAAGCTACTGGTTCTATTGAGTGGGCCTAAATACTCTTAATATCCATTCTTGAACTACTGGTATAAATGATCAGAAAACTATACATTTGCACTAACCCATGACTTGATATCATCAGAGGAGACAAGAAGTTAACAGGAAGTATATTTTGCATTTACATCTGGCTGAGGGGTTGAACAATCTGCTGTTTCAATTAAAATGAGTTATATTATTTGAGCTGTTACATTTGTCGATGTTGAAAACTTTTATTAGTTTTATTTCAAATCTAAAATAAAGATCAATTCAATTCATTTAGCAATAGGAATTTTCAGTTTATAGAAGCAATAAATGTATAACTTTAAAAGCAAGTTATTTAAACTGTTAAATTAAAATTATTATACCTTTTCATGTGATGTTAGTTAATTGAATTTGTATGATTTTATATTTTTGAAGATAAGGATGAAAATTTATATTAAAAATATGGTTTGTAATCGCTGCATTATGGTAGTAAAAAGCGAACTTGAAAAACTTGGCTTTACTCCACTGAGTTTGGTATTAGGTGAAGTTGAGATCCATGAAAATTTGGAAGATTATCAAAAATCTATTATCAACAGGCATTTACAATCATTTGGATTTGAATTGATAGACGATAAGAAAAGTCGCATTATCGAAAGAATAAAGAATAGAATTATCGACTTGGTGCACAAGCAGGATAACGACATTAGAGAGAATCTTTCAGCTCTGTTGAGCCGGGAATTGCATCATGATTACAATTATTTATCCAATCTTTTTTCAGAAGTCGAAGGAACAACAATTGAAAAATATTTTATCGCTCAAAAAATTGAAAGAATTAAAGAACTGTTGGTATATGATGAATTGTCATTGAGTGAAATAGCTTTTCGATTGAATTATTCTAGCGTTGCTTATTTGAGCAATCAATTTAAAAAAGTTACAGGATTAACGCCAAGTCATTTTAAGCAATTGGGAGGAGATAGAAGAAAGCCATTGGATAAAGTGTAAATAGTACAAATCAAATACAGAATTTCACAAAGAATAATTCATGAAACATTTCCAATTTTGCAATGTCAATAAGACTGAATGGAAATGGCAGAAAATAAATTAAATAGTTTGATCTATATTCCTCTGGAAGGAGTTGACAGCGAACATTGCGCATTCATTGTCGATAAAGCTTTGTCACAAGTGAAGGGAGTCAAAACCCACAAAGTGGAGTTGAACAACCAAATGGCAGTGATTACGACTGATTTTCCGGAAGTAATAAGTGAAATAGTTCGGTCTATCAGGAATCTGGGTTATGGGGTTTCAACCGTAAAGAAAGCTCTTCCGGTGTTGGGTATGAGCTGTGCTTCCTGTGCGGTCAGTACAGAAAACATTGTAAAACAACAACAAGGCGTTGTTTATGCATCCGTAAATTTTGCAAACAATGAGCTTACTGTTGAGTATTTACCTCATGTAACAGACACTGACAAGCTACAGAAAGCAGTACAATCAATAGGATATGATTTGATGATGGATTCTAAAGATGATGGTTTGGAAACACTGGAATCTATCCGAGAAAGAAAATTTAAGGAACTTAGGATAAAAACGATTTGGTCTGCTCTACTTTCATTGCCTGTATTTATCATTGGAATGTTCTTTATGGATTGGTCCTTTGCCAATCTTTTCATGTGGGCGCTTTCCACACCTGTGGTATTTTACTTTGGAAGAGATTTTTTTACAAACGCCTTGAAACAAGCTAGACACCGTTCAGCAAATATGGATACTCTGGTGGCATTAAGCACAGGAATTGCATACGTATTTAGTGTGTTCAATCTTTTGTTTGCAGACTTTTTACATCAAAAAGGGTTCCAATCGCATGTATATTTTGAATCAGCATCTGTTATTATTGCATTTATTTTGTTCGGAAAATATTTGGAGGAAAGAGCTAAGAGTTACACATCATCAGCGATCAAAAATTTGATGAGTTTGCAAGCCAAAACTGTTACACTTGTTCTTCCTGATGGCACAGTAAAATTAACGGATATCGAAAAAATAAAACCAGGTAATATTTTATTGGTTAAACCTGGTGAGAAGATAGCAGTTGATGGGACGATTATTTCTGGCAGTTCTTACGTGGATGAGAGTATGTTGACCGGCGAATCGATTCCAGTATCCAAAAAGGAACATGAAAAAGTCTTTGCCGGGACAATAAATCAAAAAGGCAGTTTCCAGTTTCAGGCGATCAACGTGGGAGAGGATACAATGCTTTCCCAGATCATTAGAACGGTGCAAGAAGCACAAGGAAGCAAAGCTCCAGTTCAAAAACTTGTTGATAAAATATCGAGCATTTTTGTACCAGTGGTTATTGGCATAGCTGTTCTCACGTTTATTTTATGGTTTCTGATGGGAGGTGAAAACGGATTAGTTCAAGGATTATTGGCTGGCATTACTGTATTGATTATTGCATGTCCATGTGCTCTGGGATTAGCAACGCCTACCGCAATTTTAGTCGGAGTCGGCAAAGCTGCTGATCTTGGGATTTTGATCAAAGACGCCGAAAGTCTAGAGTTAGCAAAAAAGGTGGATGCAATTATTTTAGATAAAACAGGAACCATCACACTTGGTAAGCCGCAGCTTACGAACATCCAATGGTTGAATGACGACGATTCAAGTAAGGAAATTCTTTTGGGGATAGAAAAGCAATCGGAACATCCATTAGCAGAGGCCATAGTAAAATATTTAGAGCAAGTCCCTGTAAGAAAAGTATCAAACTTTATAAGTATCACAGGTAAAGGTGTAAAAGCCAATCATGGCAACGAAACCTATTGGGTCGGTAGTAAAAACTTGCTGACAGACAATAATATAAGCATTGCCACTTCACTACAATTTTTCGCAGATCTATGGAGCCGCCAATCCAAAACCTTAGTTTGGTTCGCCGATAGCAAACAGACCCTTTCTGTTATTGCAATTTCCGACCAAATCAAAACATCATCTTTAGCAGCTGTTAAGGAAATGCAAGAGATGTACCTAGAGGTGTATATGCTTACCGGGGATCATGCGACTACTGCTAAAACCATAGCTGAACAATTGGGAATTAAACATTATAAATCAGAGATGTTGCCCCAAAGTAAAGCCGATTTTGTGAAAGAATTGCAGCAACAAAACAAAGTCGTCGCAATGGTTGGTGATGGAATCAATGATAGTTCTGCTCTTGCTACTGCTGATGTAAGTATTGCAATGGGCAAGGGCTCAGATATTGCTATGGATGTAGCAAAAATGACAATTATTTCTTCCGATCTAAGAAAGATACCTCAGGCAATTAAACTTTCAAGGCAGACAGTGGCAACCATCAAACAAAATTTGTTTTGGGCATTTATCTATAACGTTATCGGTATTCCGATAGCTGCAGGTATTTTGTATCCAATCAATGGTTTTTTGCTAAATCCAATGATTGCAGGAGCAGCAATGGCATTGAGCAGTGTAAGCGTGGTTAGTAACAGTTTAAGGTTGAAGTGGAAAAAATGAGTTTTTGTGGTATTGCTGCAAAATTTACTGTAAATTTCACAAATCAAGTTATAAATTCTACAACGGTTTTTGGCAGTAGTGTACTTAAATTTGCAATGCAGGAAGATCATGATGTATCAATGAAATTAAAACAGCAAGTTGACTATGTTCTTTTTAGGCATGTTTGTTATGGACATGAGTTAAAAACTGATGACGTAGTAAGTCACCATGTTTCAAATAGAATGAAGCTTCTTTACCAAATATAAAAGCAATTGTGGTGAGCGTTTAGAAAAAGATGATTATACATCTTCATAATATTTGGTTACGTGTAAACATTAAATACATAAAAATAAATACAATGGATAACAAAGAATTTCAGTTTAAAACAAATATAAATTGTAGTGGATGTGAAGCCGCAGTCAAACCCTACTTAGATCAGGAAGAAGCTGTTTGTGAGTGGAAAGTGGACACTACGAACAAGGATAAAATCCTGAAAGTAATTGCAGAAGGCATTACTGAAGATCAATTAATTGATATAGTAGAAAAAGCAGGTTTCAAAGCGATGCCTTTGACTCAATCAGTTTAAAATTTAAAAATTATAATTTATGAAAAAATTAATTGTAACTTGTGCAATATTCTTAGCTGGATACTTCGCAATATTCCAAAATACTAATGGTTTTTTATATAAGTATATCAATATAAAAAATGCATTAGTAAACAGTGACGCAAAGGAGGCAAGCACAGCCATCGATGTTTTTTATAAAGCGATTCAAAGTGAAGAAAATTTCAAGCAGAAGAATAACCTGCTCAAATCCACAGAAAAGTTGAATAAAGCAGAGAATATAGAAAAACAAAGGGCGGCTTTCAATGATGTGTCCACGATAATGTGGAAATTAGTGAAGGAGTCGGATAAAATAGATCAATCCGTTTATTATCAATACTGTCCTATGAAAAAAGCATATTGGTTAAGCTTTGAAAAAGACATCAGGAATCCTTATTACGGCTCTTCAATGCTTACCTGCGGAAAGGTAGCTGAGACTAGCAAGTAAAATTTATTTCATGCAATTTATTTACAAGGATTACCAAGGCAATGTTTCAAAAAAAATGTTGCTGTTGAAGTTAATGATCCTTTTTCTTTGGCAATTCGGTTTTTCCCAAAGAATAGTTCATTACGATTTATATGTAAAAGACACGATCGTTGAATACGCAGCTAAGGAAAAGAGAGCTATTGCAGTAAACGGTCAGATACCAATGCCGACCCTGGAATTTACAGAAGGAGATACAGCTGAGATTGTGTTGCACAATCTTTTGAAGGAAAGCACCTCTCTACATTGGCACGGTTTATTTCTACCCAATAAAGAAGACGGGGTTCCATATTTGACTCAGATGCCAATTAGATCAGGGGAGACCCGAACTTACCGTTTTCCGATTATCCAGAACGGGACACACTGGTATCACTCCCATTCAGGACTTCAGGAACAGATTGGTATGTACGGGAGCTTCATTATCCACAAAAAGGCTGGCGATAAAACTTTCAGAGTAGGAATCGATGATTTACCATCTATTCCGATAATTATAAGTGAATGGACAAATCTGAACCCAAAAAATGTAAACCGAATGCTCCATAATGCCAGTGACTGGTTTGCTATAAAAAAAGGATCGACGCAGAGCTACTCAGAAGCAATAACTGCAGGGTATTTAAGAACAAAACTCACAAATGAATGGAAGCGGATGTTGGCTATGGATGTGAGCGATATTTATTATGATCGCATTCTATTGAATGGTAGTCAATCTTCTGCATTCACTGCGGTCGGCAAAAAAGCATTGAAGGGAGGTGACAAAATTCGCTTGCGAATATCCAACGCCGGGGCATCATCTTATTTTTGGCTTCGCTATGCTGGAGGTAAAATGACGGTAGTGGCGAGTGATGGGAATGATGTAGAGCCGGTAGATGTGGATAGACTTATTATTGCCGTATCCGAAACTTATGATATTGTAGTTACTATCCCGGAGAATACTAAATCCTATATGTTTATGGCAACCACTGAAGACCGAACTCAATCCGCCAGTTTTTTCTTAGGGAATGGAATTAAGCAAATTTTACCTGAGATGCCCCACCTGAAATATTTTGAAGGAATGAAGATGATGAATGATATGATGGAGATGGATGGTGATTTAGATGATATGGGTATGAATATGAGTCTTAATCAAATGGATATGAATGTCGTCATGTATCCTGAAATGAGCAATGAAACAATGCAGGAAAATGAGCATCAACATCATCCTATGGACCTGGGTGATGATCACAAAAGTGGCGATTCCATTATCTCAAAAAATATTGTGACATTGAACTACGCCATGCTGAAATCTCCAAACGCCAGCTCATTGCCAAATGATGCACCGATTCTACAGATCAAGTTTACACTCACTGGCAATATGAATCGTTATGTATGGAGTATTGATAATCGTGTACTTTCGGAGAGCGATAAAATACTGGTAAAGAAAGGAGAAATATTGAGAATAATCCTTTACAACAATTCGATGATGAGACATCCGATGCACTTGCATGGAAATGATTTTAGATTGTTGAACAAACATGGAGAATATGCTCCAATGAAAAACATCATTGACATTATGCCAATGGAAACGGATACCATAGAATTTTTGGCAAATACTGATGGTGACTGGTTTTTTCACTGCCACATACTTTATCACATGATGGCAGGAATGAACAGAGTGTTTGCAGTGGGTAACTACCAAAACCCTTATTTGCCCAACAGAGAGAAAGCGTACAAACTTTTGCAAAGAGAGAGTAATATGCCTCATTTCATGGTGAAAAATGACTTTGCAACGAATGGAAACGATGGAGAATTGATGTTAATGAATGCTAGATATAGCTTAACTATGGATTGGCGCTTGGGTTACCACAGTAAACACGGTTATGAAATTGAAACTCATTTGGGCAGATATATTGGGAAGATGCAATGGTTGATGCCATTTATAGGATTAGATTGGCGATATAGAAATGATGGAAATAAACAAGACGAGAAAACTCCATTTAATCAATCAAATAAGAAGGATAAAAGGACAGCATTTAGTTTGGGAGTGATGTACACATTACCTATGTTATTAAATGCTCAGGCTGAAATTTATCATGATGGTATTGTACGGCTATCTATGGTGCGTGAAGATATTCCGCTTTCAAAAAGATTGAGAGCCGGGTTTATGGTAAACACCGACCTGGAGTATATGCTTGATCTGAACTATGTCTTAGCCAGGAATTTTAGCATCAGAACGCATTATGACAGCGATATGGGCATTGGTATTGGTCTGACGGTATCCTACTAAGGTAATATACATTGACTTCTTTCAGAATTTTTCTTTGCCTCTAAAAATTGGCAACCTAATTTACCAAGTAAAACAATTTTACTTATCCAGATAGTATTGTAAGATTTGGAATACAATATTATAATAGTTATAGGTAATAGCACCATCTCCTAATGCTACTATTTTGAAGCTGGTTAAGATATTAAGTTTAATTACTAAATTTTCCCTCCATTTTTCAAGAAGAGGCTTCGTTATTACATATATTTACGATAAAATGAGGCATGATTATAAACGGTAATTAGCTATACATATCTAATAAGATAGTTAAATTGAGAAACTCTCCTGTGTTATGTAAAGGATTCTAACTTTGTTGTGTTAGTAAACCGGCATAATATAAATCATCCGCTTTTTTTACTAATTTTACATCTTTAGTTTTGTAAGGAATAAATTTATATTCAACTGTAAATGAATCATGTGAAAAATCAATTATTGAATGCTCTGAGTCCATTCTGGCTCATTTCTTTGAGTATTGTATTTGGACTTACTCTTCCAATATTGATTCAGGATGCAATGTTTCAGGATGCAATGTTATATAGTAGCGTTTCTCACAATTTAAGTATGGGTATCGGCACGTTCTGGTTTCTTCAATACAGTACCTTAAATCTAGAAGGTATTCCTTCATTTCATGAGCAACCACCATTAGTTTTTGGTATTCAGTCCATTTTCTATAAACTATTGGGACACAGTTATTATGTGGAGCGATTTTATACATTATTAATGATTGTTTTTCATATATTGCTTATTAACTACTTGTGGAAAACCATCCTTAAGAACAAAGTCGAATACAAATCCTTTGGTTGGTTACCCGTTTTTTTATGGATTATAATTCCGGTTTGTTTTTGGTCATTCAGGAACAATATGATTGAGAATACAGTAAGTGTATTTACGCTCATCTCTGTTATTTTAAGTTATAAGAGTATTCAGTTGAAAGAGCCCAATTACCTTGCGTGGTTCGGTTCCGGGTTTTTTATCTTTTTGGCGTCATTCAGTAAAGGTATCCCCGGTTTTTTCCCAATTACATTTCCTTTTATTTACTGGTTGGTTATTCGAGATATCAGTTTTAAGAAATGTATTTATTATTCCTTGATATTGATCGCTGTACCTGCTATTATATATGTAATTTTATTATATTTTCCGGAAAGCAGAAGAAGTTTGATGATTTACTTTTATGAGCGACTTATAAAAAGGGTAAATCATATGCCCACTGCCAATTATCGATTGGAAATTCTTTGGAGATTGTTTACAGAATTGATCCCTATATTAATTATAGTTACGATTACAATTTTTGCCAGTGGTAAAAATAAGCTGAGGGATTATTTAAGTGAAAATAGGAAACTGGCAGTTTTGTTTTTTTGTATTGGAATGTCAGGTTCAGTTCCATTGACACTAACAATGGTGCAAAAAGGGTGGTACATGGTACCAAGTTTTCCATATTTTGCTTTATCATTTGCTCTTTTAATTGTACCATTTATCTATAAACCTATCAGCAAATGGAGCATGCAATCATACAACTACAAAACTTTTGTGTTCGTGTCTATATTATTGTTTGTGTCTGTACTGGTATTTTCTGGAATGCAGAAAGGTAAAATTAGCAGGGAGCAGGATATTGTTAGTGATGTGTATAAAGTTGGAAGTGTAGTGCCTAGATTTTCTACAATTACTGTACCCTTGGAAATGTATGATCAGTATGATTTTATTTTGCAAGGATTTTTAGTCAGATATTTTAATATTAGTATCAGTCCTTACCGGCAATATCGATATTACCTTAAAGAGAAAGATATAAATTCTGAAGTTCCAAATATTTATAGAAAAGTTGATATGGACTTAATTAATTATGATTTATTTGTTCAAGATAGCGTACCAAGGTAGTTTATTACAAAATAATTTCAAGTTTTGTTTTGTATGTTTTCATTTATAATGGATATTTTAATATATAGTATTGCCGGGGAAATTAATTTTAATAAGTCCGACTCATTTATTTTGAAATGTCCAAAATAATTTCAGGTGTCCAATGAGTAGACAGTATTTTTCTTTCTAATGAGTATTGGGGAGAAACATATTGAAAGGTTAGCTGATGATTGGCCGATGCATGCTGGAGCAATATTTTTTCAGGAAAAAGGAATTTGTTTATATTTACTGTCTAAATATGTCAAAAGGACATGTTTCCAGATATTTCAGCTGTATCGGAATCACTGAAAAATTAAGGTGATTTTATACTTGTTGGCAGATTAAAGAAGGAATTGTTGAATAGCTAGTTAAATGCAATTTTTTTAAGGGTTTTCCCGTATTGATAATGTGTAATACTTTGTCACCATAGGCTGAATTGTTTTTTGATCGAAACATATACCATTTATAGTTAGCGCAAATTGATTAATATGGCGACCTCAGTAATAATCATAGTTATAGGTATTTTTATTTTCTTTGGACACTTTTTAAGTGGTGTATTTGAGAGACGAAGTATACCGGACGTACTTGGGCTTATGTTGCTTGGAATTTTCATTGGCCCAATATTTCATTTGGTTGACCCTGCTGCTTTTGGACAATTTGGTTCATTATTTAGTAACCTCGTATTGATTTTTATATTATTCGAGAGTGGCACCGATCTGAGGATTTCTGAAGTGAGAAATTCCTTAAGAGACTCCACAGGGATTACAGTCATGGGGTTTTTGACCACTTGGGTTACAGCAACGATATTATGTTATCTGATTTTTGATATCTCTTTTTTATCTTGTCTATTTATAGGTGCAACTCTGGGAGGTACTTCATCAGCAGTTGTCGTCGGATTGGTGAAGAAAGTGGCCATAAGACCGCGGACATCGACTACTCTTATTATTGAATCCGCAGAGTCTGATGTATTCACTTTGGCCATCCCGCTTAGTATATTGGGACTAATGACTACGGGTGAAATCCATGCAAATGCTCTTGTATCACAGTTTATCTCGTCATTGATCATGGCATTATTTTTTGGAATTGGCGGAGCATTCCTATGGTCCTTTATTTTGAATCAGTCACCTGCTTTGAAATCAACAAAATTTTCAACCCCGGCTTTTCTTTTTATTCTATATGGCATTACAGAGTACCTCAATTTTAGTGGACCACTTGCGGCACTTTCATTTGGTATAGCGATTGGAAATTTGCAATATTTTGAGCCCAAACTTTTACAGAGATTTATCACAAATCAGAATATCATATTGCCTCAGGAGGAAAAGGATTTTTTTGGGGAAATGGTTTTTCTTTTACGGACTTTCTTCTTTGTGTTTATTGGAGTAAGTATCAAAATCAACCGACTGGATTGGCTGTTTTATGGTGCTATGATAACGCTTGTATTATATGTAGTCAGAATATTTGCGGTAAGAATCGTTGTAAAAAATAATACACCATTGTTGGATAAAGCAATGATGTCATTTATGATTCCCAAAGGTTTAGGTTCAGCAGTGATCGCTACACTACCTTTGCAACAAGGATATATCGATGGTATTATCATTCAATCTGTATGCTTTTCCATCATTTTATTTTCTACATTATATTGCGTAGGGTTGTTCTTTTTAGCCAAAAAAGGTATCACACTTCCGTTCTATGCCAAAATATTTGGGCCTTCAGAAGTTGTGGGAGAAGAGATAAAGTCTAAGGCAAATGTAAAATGATGAAAGCAGTATATTATGTAACATTACTTTTAATCATTTTGATGATGGCATTTTTTGCTTTCAATTTTTTTTATGATACATTCATGGATCCATACAAAAAATTTAAACACTCGGTCGTGTTCTTGATTGCGACTTTGATTTTGGCAGTCGGAATATATCTTTCTTACAACGTAGGATTTTCGACCCACAATTATAGTAGTGCGGTTATTCTTCACCTTGTTTCCGTGGTGCTTACACTGGTATGGATGCTTATTGCGATGCTTTTTATAATTCCTTTTCGATGGCAGTGAGTCCTATTTATATGCGTTGGAATTTTAATTTCATATTTGAAATGAGGACTGAGAAAATTCACAATCCGTTTTTTATTTTACTTGTTTTGTGCAGAAAGTGAATCAGAGAAGTATTCTATAGCTTGTTTATAATCAGGTTACGGATTTTTAGTGTCGGCTATATTTATATTGCTTAAAAAGAAGAACGTTCTTTAATCGTTCCAATGCCCGACAGCGATTCAAGATCTTATTTATTTACAACAGACAGATTGGAAAGATTCCTGACAAATGGATTCAGATATCCGCTTCTAGACATGTATTTGGACGATTTTTTTGGAGCTGTGTTGACGGATCAGAAAAATTTAAAATTATTAGATGCAGTGATTGAAAAAATATGTGCTATAGCACATCCAAATGACACTGACATTTGTGTCCTAACGCACAAATACTTTTCTGATGCATTCTTCGCTTACAGAGTCACTCCTGAGGGTATTGAACCAACTGTAATCACCAGAATTAGATCCGATCACACAGCGAATCAAGTTTTTGAAAAAGGATGCGGGGCTGCAATAGGTCAAATGAAAGCTGCGTCAGAGGGAAAATGAATAGGCTTGGTTGCAGAAAATCGAACTCCGGCAATAGTAGTGATAATTGACTTTGACTATTATACCGGTAAATTGTCAAATATAATCCGGCTGAGGCCTTCAGGAGCTGATTATGGTATCGAGTTTTCTTCGGACAATTCAAAATTTTACGATCAAAGTCGTGGAGCTGTTTCTCAGTAAGACTTATTTAAATCTGATAATGCATCTATCACTGCTTCAAAAACTTTGATAGATGCGCCTTCTGTAACACTTGGCAATTCCAATCCGGGTCGAATAACAAAATTTATGTTTCCTCCTGTGATACTATACTCAGTGTTATTCACTCACCAAACTAGCCGAGCTTAGTATGTAATTTTACATTTAAATCCTTAGACGTCGCACCATGCAAAAACAATACCTTTTTCCCTTCATTTTTAGCGGGATTTAAGTACGGAATAATAGGTCTCCATTTTGTGGAAAAACTGCCCTCTGAGATATTAAATCTAATCAGCAATACATAATTGTACGCAATCCTATGGATCAATCGACCATTTTAGAATGGAATAGTCTCGAAAAGTTCAGTACAATGATGATTTACCACTCGACAGGACAACTGGTACAAGTGATTTCGGATATTACTACAACTCGGAATGTAATTGAAAGACAAAATTTAGCTTCAGGATTATACATATTTTTTTTACACTCCCAAGATGGACATTTCTTGCGTGGCAAGTTTTACATTGCATAAAATCAGTGTACATAATACTGGTAAAAAAATGGTATAATCAAAAACCAGCAGAAATATTGAACGTCCTATACAAAAATTAAAGCCGATCTATGCAATAAGCTGTAACTGCATTGAATTAAAGCATTATAATAAATATAAATGTAATCTTTAATCTTGTGATGAAATCGAAACTGAAGGATTAACTCCTCTTCACAAGTCCAATAAGGAACAGCAATACAAGCGCACCAACAACGGAAGTAATAATACTACTTAACAAACCGCTTCCTAAATGAATTCCGAGAACTCCAAAAAGCCAATTTCCTAGGAAACCGCCCAGTATACCAACAATGATATTGCCTAACAAGCCAAAACCATAGCCTCTTCTGAGCTCACCTGCCAACCACCCGGCTATTGCACCGACTATCAAAACAACTACTAATGTGTTTAAGTCCATTTGTGAAAATTTTGATTGTGATAAAATGATTATTTGGTAAAGATAAAATAAAAAAAGCGGAATTCCAAGCTTTCATAAAAGCTTATCACATCGCTTTAAACCAACTACAATCTGAGCATGAATTCCTAACCCATAGATCTATGGATGTATGATCAGGAGAATATAAGCGAGAAAATTTACTAACAAGACAACACCGTAAACGATATTTGATTTTCCACTGATCAATAACATGAGTACAATAAACACAGAAAGAGATAACACTGCCTTGTGGGAGGGGAGCAAACAGATTTTAATTTCAAGCGCTTTTAAAAATTTTGTTTGCGATTGTTAGCGTTTTCTATTTTCAGAATTTCACGATATTTAGCAACTGTTCGTCTCGCTATCGGATAACCGCTTTTTTCTAGCTCCACCGCAATTTGCAAATCCGAAAGAGGTTCCAACTTACTCTCTGCATCTACTAATTCTTTGAGCCTGGCCATGATTTCCTGATTTGTGACTTGCTTGCCATCAGATTTTGACATGGCTTGTTGAAACAAGGATTTCAAACTGATTACTCCAAAATCTGTGAGAGCGTACTTGCTGCTGGTCACTCTCGAGATGGTTGATGCATTGAGTCCGGTCAAATCCGCAATATCTTTTAGTACCATTGGTTTGAGATCATTACGATCTCCGGTAAGAAAAAACTTCTTTTGAAACAACACGATGGATTTCATCACATCCAACATATTGTTTTCTCTTTGATGGATCATTTCCATCAGCCATTTAGCGGAGTCAAATTTGGATTGCAGGTACTGAAGTGCTGCTTTTTGGGATTTTCCTGCGCGTTTGATACTTTTTTGCTTGTCGAGTTCCTCTACTTTTTCTTTGTTCAGCTTGATTTGTACTTGTTGAGTAGCCAGCGATATATTCAGTTTGTCGGAGTCTATTCTTTCGATGACAAATTCAGGTATGATTTGCTGACTTTTGGTCTGAGCGGTCGAATTCAAGCCCACGGGTTTTGGATTCAGTTTTTGAATCAGCTGTATGGCACATTTGAGTTCTGTTTCACTCAAGTGAAGCTGATGTTGAATTTTAACATAGGACTTTTGGGCGAGGTCCTGCAGGTGCGATTTTACTATTTCAAAAGCAGCCTGGATGCATTCTGTTTTAGCATGTTTGGATTCGAGTTGGAGAAGTAAACACTCCTGTAGATTTCTTGCACCAATGCCCGGAGGGTCTAGACTTTGTATTGTCTCTACGGCATCCTGTAGCTCTGATTCGTCGATAAAAAGGTTATGGTAAAAAGCCAAATTGTCCAGCAAGTCATCGTTTGACATGCGCAGGTAACCATCATCATCCAAACTATTGATAATGTATTCACAAAGAGATTTTTGGGAAGTATCTATATCGAGTAAATGAATTTGCTGCTGTAGGTTTTTCCTAAAGTCCACAGATTCAGCAAGCGTAGGAAATCCTGACAAATCCGTATCCTGATGTTGGGCGAGCTGATAATCCTCAGCTGTCTCCTCATCGTCCTGCAGAATTCGGTCCATAAGCTCCCCTGTTTCCTCTGAGGTAAGAGTATCATTATTTTCTTCATCGGTTCTGTCATACTCCTGAGGGTCCTGATTTTCAGGGGTATCCTGGAGAATTTCCAGCATTGGATTGTCCAAAACTTCATCTCTGAGCTCTTTGTCCAATTCAGCAGAGTTGTATTGGATGAATTGCAAAAGCTGAATCTGTTGTGGAGACAGATTCATTTTCTGCTTTTGTATTTGTTGGAGATTCTGGCGAAACATGGATAATAAAGCAACAATTATTTTCACAAAAGTATTTGTAAAAGGCTCAGCTTTCCACCAAAATTTGGGTTCTCCTATCCCAAACAAGGACATTCCACATCCCTGTTGTCATAAAAAATAAAAGAATTTATCCTATTGAGAAACACTGCTCATGTAACCCATCCCCCTACGGGTCTATTTTCTCAGCATTTGAAAGTTGGAACATGAGTCTATTGAGGTCACTTCGATTGAGCTTGAGCTTCCCCCTCAGTGTGATTTTTTCAGAAGTATAAAGGATTGGCTTTAGAGTGTGGACTTCAATTACAGTTTCAGGTCCTGCACCACCACAAAAGAAGCAGTTTTTATAAGGAAATTGTGAAAAAACGAATTCTTGTTGGTTCTTGTAGCCGTCTGTGGGTATAATAAATCCGCGCAATTCGACCAGGGTGTTTTCTCTAGACTGCAAATCCTTGCTAAAAAGCGGAAAATCGACTTCAAATCCCATATTTTCGTCCATCATCTTTTTAAAGCTGACCTTTGATAAAAGCTCCCAGTCTCCCTGAGCTTTCAGTGAACAGACTTGAAAGAGGATCAATGCAAGAACTGCATACCAGAATTTATTATTTATGATTTTCATTCCAATGTTTGATGATGGATTCGGCTAACTTACCCTGTGGTGTATAATCTTTTTCCGGATAACCTTCATGACCTTTCATTTCAGGGAACCATTTCCACAAAAACCCCCCGGCAAAGTAAGGCTTACACCAAAAAGCGGAATACAAAGCATCAAATGCATTGGCCTGGGCTTGTTCATTGACCTGTAAACGATCGACATTAGGCTCTAGTTCCCATGACTTTCCTGCGCAGCTATCTACACTCAGATAACCATATTCAGTAAATAAAATAGGTTTTTGCATCTGCTTTGAAAACATTTCCAATTCTGATTGCCATGGTTTCCATTTTTCTAAGAGCAATTCTTTTGAAGGTGTACGTTCATCTGTGAGTGGAAAATAAGCGCTTATACCAATGTAGTCAAGCTCATTCCAGAAGGGAACAGTGCTATATTGATCCCAATTGGCGCTATAACACAATTTGCCGGAATAGATTTTGCGCAGTTTTTGAATGAGCTTGCGCCAAAATTGCGGCCGCCTCTCGGCAGAATGTTTAATTTCTGTTCCAATGCAAATCATTTCCACCTGAGATTCGTTGGCTATAGCTGCGATGTCGAGAATGTATTTTTCATAAGCTTGTTCCCATAAGCTCCAGGCACTGTCTGAATCAAAATCCAGGTCACCTATCCATTTTCTATGAATATACACATGAGGTTTAAGCATAACATTGAGCTTATTCTGCCTTGCCAACCTTATACTTTCGCGAATACCTTCAGGGGTTTCTCCCCACCATTGCCAGTGATTGACATCATAATGCAATTCAGGACGGTTTCCAGAACTAAAAGCATAAGGGATTAAAGCTATCCAGTCTATCCCTAGCTGTTTGATAGGGACCATTGGATCTGATTGGAAAGGTTCAGGAGGCGCGACAAAGTTCACCCCTTTAATCAACAAAGGACAGACTTCTGATTTTTGATGAGGAGGATAAAGAAAAAAAGCGCTGAAACAAATCAGTATGAATAAAAGAACCAGCAAAACTTTCATGTCATGCAAGAATAACTATTTCATTACCACCGATGATGAAGCAGGGAGGCAAAAAGTGAAACAACGACTTATCTCTATCCCGATATCAGGCTGTAATCCAGTATTGACCGGATAGTGTCGCGATGAGGATAAAACAGAACCTTAGGAAGGCCTTTTCTTGCTTCACGCAATTCTTTTATTTCATTTGAGATATCGCAATCTGAATCCGCAAATTCCTCGATCAGCTGTGATTCTGTCGGGCTGCATTCATTGTAAGTGTAACGTACTAACTGATTTAATGTAAAAGTATCTACCATAGGCTGAATTGTGATCATTTATGATAGTACAATAACTTCTGATGACTCTGTCTTATTGTTATGATCGATTGATTTATTTCACTCTGTACCAACTTTGAGTTCGGCCCAGAAGAGAAATCCCAAAATAACCTCGTACTTCAAGCTCCTCAGGGCTTTTGAGCCACATACTGCAAGAATATACTTTCCCATTTTTTGGATCCACGATTTGACCGTTGGACCAATAGTTCTTATACTTGCTCATGTTCCACATGATATCTAATCCAACCAGATTCTTTCCTTTTTTATCACCTGGACAATCATTGCAAATTTGCGTTGTGGCACCTGGGAGGAGTTTGACAACTTTAGCAAAATAGCTGTCGTTCTTCATGTAGATTTCGACATACGATTTTTCTTTACCACTTTGGTCATCAACCGTTTTCCAAATGCCTGCAGGACTATTTTGGCAGAAAATCGACAATGATATTGCATTGAGCAAGAAAGTCAAAAGATATTTCATAGACATGAGTTTTTTTGAAATAATGTGAAGGTAACCTCTTCAGTTCGTTTTGCCAAGATCCTTTATCCCAATTTTTGATGTTGAGATTGCAGATGCAATGATTCGCAATACAATTTAAGTTGTAAAAATTGGGTTTGACTTCGTGCCCAATGAATGCGATATATCAGATATAGGTTTGATGTATGGTGAGTAGTGATTATTTTTACAGGTCAACTGATAATGATGAAAAGATATTGTTTTTTATTTTGTTTGCTGCTCTCCGGATTCATCGCTTGCAAATCTGACAAAAACTCAGGATCGACTGCAGTATCCGAAGCTGCAAGTTCTAGCCAAATTGCAGATTCTCTGGCACAAAAATATACTGTCGACACTTCAAAATCCTTATTGTATTGGAAAGGAAGCTCTATAAAAGGTTCACACAACGGATCTTTAGGTATTGCACAGGGATGGATCAAATTGTATGAAGGAAAGCTAATTTCCGGAGAAATAGAAGTAGACATGCACGCATTGAAAAATATAGATATGGTGTCTGGTGACGGTAAAGAAGATCTTGAAGAACATTTGAAATCACCGGACTTCTTTAATGTAGACAGTTTTTCCAGAGCAAAATATGTACTGAATGCAGCAGAGTCGCGTGCAGATTCTGTCAATAATGTTTTATTGAGTGGTGTGCTCACCATCAAAGGCATTTCTCATCCAGTCGACATTCCTGCTCAAATGAGCATCAGTGGCGAAGCTGTAATGATCTCAATCTCTCCTTTTGTCATAGACAGGACAAAATGGAATGTAATGTACTCTTCAAAAACCTTGCTTTCTACTATCAAAGACAAAATTATCGACGACGAAGTTTACATCAGCAGCAAGTTGATGGCAATTAAAAATTTGAATTGAGCGAGTCTGTACCAGGACTTTTGTACATATTCATTCCTGCGTAATAGATCAGTCTCCAGCTGTCTGAAACTTTTGCAAATCTTCGGATAATCTTCAGATCATTATGCTTGTGCTTTGCTGTTTCTTCTATTATTATCGGATTGAGCGCTTTCCAGCTTACATTAAAATCTCCGGCATCCTTGCGTATGTTTTTTTGAATAGTCCAATTGTCATTGGTAAAGTAGAACTTTTCGTCGCCAATAAATTTTGGATCAGCCTGATCCGGTATACCTTCAAGAGGAAAGCTGATATGATTCATCTGGAAACTGCTGTCTGAGTGAAACTTTTCATAAAAATCATAAAAATCCTTTGGTATGAGGTCGTTAACTTCTTCCGAAATTACCGATTGAATGGGAGGAGCTTGAGCCGGTCGTTTACAAGAAATAAAAGCATACAGTGACACTACTATAAGTAGTGTCAGTTGATTACTGATGTGTCGCTGTAGCCCAAGCAAATTCTGCTTCAAGTCCATGTTTGGTTTGATATGATAGAAGTGAAAAATCGATTTCAATATATGCTTCCTGGCAGATGACTTGATCAGATTTATGATCCAGTTGAAGATGAATTTGGTTTCTGAACGAAATCTCTTTTTTGCCATAGCACTTGTATACCGCTTCCTTGAGTGACCAAAACAAAACGGCGTTTTTAATGCAGCTTTCTTCATCAGAAAACTCCTCGAGCCACTGTAATTCTTCATCATTGAGAAATTTGGGTAGAATACTGCAAATTTTATTCTGAAACACTTGCAGGTCAACTCCCATTTTTTGTTGTCCCCATGCTGCAGCCGCAAAACGATGAGAGTGACTGATGGATATAAATAAATCTTCTTTTTTGCTGTGTACTTTTCCATATTGGTCTTTGAAAAGGGATTCTTCGGGATGAATACCGAGCTGGTTGTGTATCAGATACCTAGATGCGAGATATTCTTTGCGTTTGAGTGGGTGTAAACCGTCCAACCATTTCAATAAATCCGCATTTACAGAATAAGCATTTTGAAAAAACTCATCTGATTCGTTGATTTCCCAGACCGCAAGATGCAGTTGTTCACCTAAATTTTGTGATAAGTAAAGAGGCATATTGTTCGAAATAACGAAGGTAACAGGATTAAAATATATAGTGGAAAATCCTGATAAATAAGTAGTAAAACTTCAGAGTAATCACCCATTTTTTACAGATTTTCGTTATAAAATTTGTAAAGTGTAACAGATCGCCATAACATTGTGACGTCCTACTGAACTAAATACTCACAGCAGAGCAAATTATATTGCTTCGCTCAATCCATTAGTCGTTCGTTTTTTACCTTAATATTATTTATTGAATGTTTAGCTCTGATTTCCCAAAAGTCAGAGTCCTGAAGCGCAGGTAGTGATTGACTGAGGTCCTTCCAATTATACCCCAAAAACAAATGTCCTATGGTGACACTACCTGCACGCTTTTGGCTAAAATCTACTTGGAAAGTTTTGGTTTATTAAAATAATAAAATCCGGAGTTTTTCTTTTTGCAAAGGCATCGAAAGAAAAACTCCGGTCAATTTTTGTAAAATGCGTGATAAACATAGTCCGGCCTAGTTTCCGGAATATGAATAAAATAGGGTGGTTTTTTCACTATTAGGTGATTATGATCCTCCGGAATGATTCAGCCATCCGGGGGATTTTTTTTATATGCATTTATGAGTTTTGCAACATGGAACTTGATCTTAAAGTCTTGACATCGTCGATGACATGTCAAATATAATTCTCAGATGATAACTTGAAATGAAAATTGAAGAGTTAGATCGGCTGAGTTTTTGATTCTCCGACTCGACTGTAAATGGAGCGATTTCTGCTGATAACAGCAGAAATCTTACATGCGGTTGAGCTTCTCCATCAGCTTTGCGCTGATATCTTCACCTTCAGGCTGGTATAGTAATCCAACGGAGCTATCGAATATGAACATATAACCTTGCTCTTTTCCCATCTCGATGATGGCTTTGCTTATTTTGTCTAGCAGAGGCTTAGTGAGCTCCAATCGCCGCTTGTCCAGAGATTCTTTAGCACTTTCCTGATATTTGACGATAGCTTCCTGTGTCACCTGCAAATCGGATTCTTTTTGTTTTTGGGCTGTTGGCGTTAATGTACCAGCTTGTTGATCTTTCTGGTACAATTTTAAGTCTTCCTGAAACTTGCTAATCATTTTTTCTCCTGTCTCAGAGAGAGATTTTTCATATTGGAGCAATTGGTCAGCAAGGAGTTTTGCTTCCTGCAAAGTATCAATGAATTTGACAGAATTGAGATAGCCTATTTTTTGTGTATTTCCGGCTATTGCAAGACTAAGGCATGCCAGTGTTATATAAAATTTTAATTTCATCATGTTATGAAGTAAGATCTTTGTTTGATAATGTGTGATTGGGATATAGCTTACATAGTAGTAACCTAAACACAGGGAAGTGAGTCAAATTCTGCTGGAAGAGTTTCAAATTTACTTTTCTTTTTCGCTCTCCAGAGCTTTGCGATCTGCCTCTTTCATACCCTCTTTAATTTCATTATTGATGGCATTTTTGGCATTGTTGAACTCTCGGATTCCAGCGCCAAGACCGCGCATGAGTTCGGGGATTTTTTTTCCACCGAAGAGTAGCAATATAACGAAAACTACTGCTACCATTTCCCATCCTCCGAGGTTTCCGATAAATAAAAGATTCATATCTGATTAATTTTAACCGTCAAAGGTAATCTTGGAACGAATACCCTTCTGTGAAAAAAGACTTAAGATTTTGCAAAATGTTTAATCATCCCGCTTTATTTTTTTAATCCAATCTCCCTCAGCCTTTCATCCAGATATTCTCCTGCGGTGATCGGTGTGTATGCTAAAGGCTTTTCATCTGAAATACAGCTGGCCAGACAGCTCAGGTCCATCTCACTGCGTGGATGTAAGAAAAAAGGAATCGAAAGTCTAGAAGTATGCCACTGCGCTCTGGGAGGATTGACCACTCTGTGTGTGGTAGATTTTAGATAGTTATTGGTCAATCTTTGAAGCATATCACCTACATTGACTACAATTTCCCCGGATTGAGGCACCACGTCAAGCCATTCATTTTGTTTGTTGAGGACCTGCAGACCTCCTGCTGAGGCTCCTACCAACAAAGTAATCAAGTTGATGTCTTCATGTTGTTCAGAACGAATGGCGGAATCCGGTTCATGGATAATCGGTGGGTAATGTATGGCCCTCAAAATTGAGTTACCATTATGGATTTTATTATTAAAAAAGTCTTCTTCCAGTCCCAGATGAAGAGAGATGGCTCTGAGCAGGTGACTTCCTGATCTTTCAAAAGATTTGTAAAGTGCATTTCCTGTTTGGCTGAAAAAAGGGAGCTCGTGTACTTGAACATTGTCCGGATATTCTCCCTGGATTGCATCGCCGTCAACAACAGACTGACCGATCTGAAAAAACTCTTTGAGATCCCCTACTTTACTCTGTCTAGCGTGTTCTTTTCCAAACGATGTGTAGCCTCTCTGTCCGGCTAATCCCGGAACTTCATACTTAAGCTTGATTTCGTTGGGCAGAGAGAAGAAATCTTTGGACAAATTGTAAAATTCTGTGACAAGATCCTGAGGAATACCATGATTGATGACTCCTACAAAACCTATATTATGGAAAGCAGCACCAAGTTGACTGACGAAATCTGCTCGCTCTGACTGACTGCCTCTTACAAATAAATCGAGATCTACTAATGGTATTGAACGTGTGGACATATTTTTTTTAATCCATTTGGAACAAAAATTGTTCCATTTTACATCATAAAAAGATTATTTGACCGATCATATTCATTTAGCTAACTTTTTATAAAATTTCAACTTGATGGACAAGAAGACCATTGTAATCGGCGCAAGCCCCAACCCGGAGCGTTATGCTTATAAAGCTGTGCAGTTGCTGCAGGAGCATGGACATACAGTCATTGCATTGGGAAAAACAGAAGGTGTGATCGGAGAACTCCTTATTGATATAAGCCGTCCCTCAGTACGAGCGGATACAATCAGTTTGTATATCAACCCACAGCATCAAACAGATTGGTACTCCTATATTCTCAGTGTACAGCCTTCGCGTTTGATTTTCAATCCTGGTACCGAGAATCCAGAACTGGTGGCCTTAGCAAATGCACATGGCATCGATTGTCTAGAGGCATGTACCTTGGTCATGCTGAATACAAGACAATACTAAATTGACTTACGCTTTCGAAAAGCAGGATTAACGAGTACCGGTGGTTTTCTGCTTGTATTTTTCCAGATTTGGGCAAATTGTCAGTACATCCTCGTCAATGTCAGTATATACTTTAGGCAGCTCTTGAATCAACCAGGAATTGAATTTCTCTGACTTTTTAAGTTCTTTTGCGGCTGTTTGAATCTTGGCATAGTCTTGCTTCAGGTTTGCCTTATGAGGTGCACTTCTAGAAGTCAATTTGAAAAGCCTGAAGTATTTTTTTCCATCGGATTCAGAAGAAGTTACCGGATCAGAGATTTCTCCTACTTTGAGATTGTCAATGGCAAAATACACATCCGGATCCAGGTCTCCCGTTTCAAAGAAATAATTGCCGCTTTTTGGATTGAGTAATCTACCTCCATTGGTAAATGATTCGGATTTTTTGTCTGAATATTTGCGAACAGCTGCCTCAAAAGACATCGTGTCTTTGATAATGACTTTTTTAATTGAATCCAGATAGTTTTTTGCTTTAGTATAGTCCTCATCTAGCATACGAGGCTTCACGAGTATATGACGTGAAAGGATAGAGTTTCCCCTTCGACCCATCAACTGGATTAAATGGAGACCATATTCGGATTCTACGATGCCGGAGAGGCTGTCTTTTTGTAGGTTATAGGCTACAGCTTCAAATTCTGGCACAAAGTTTCCTCGTTTGACCCAACCCAGATTTCCTCCGCTTTTTGCCGATCCATAGTCTTCAGAATATTGTTGGGCAAGTTTTTCAAAGCTTTCTCCGGCTAAGATTCTTTCCCTGATTTTTTCCAGTTTTTCTTTAGCCAATTTCATCTGCTCAGGATTGGCTTTGGGTTTGTAAACGATTTCGCTGATTTCTACTTCGGCGTTGAAATATGGCACACTGTCCTTGGGAATGGCTGCAAAAAAAGTCTCGACCTCCTGAGGTGTGACATTGACATCTCCTAATATGGTGTTTTGAAGTTTTTCTGTGAGCATTTGGTTGCGGAGGTCTTCGCGAAATCTCTCTTTTACCACACTCACCGGCTGCCCATAAACTTCCTCGAACTTTTCAAAATCATTGTTCATATATCCCAAGATCTGCTCTATACGAGCATTCAGTTGTTGCTCCACATCTTCGTCTTTCACATCCAGACTATCAACTTTTGCTTTGTGAACAAAAAACTTTTGGACGATCATGTTTTCCAACACCGCACAATTGTCGGATTCGCTGAGGATGGATTTTTTGTCTTTGAGATAACTGATGCTTTCCTGCCAGTCAGAGTACAGTATATATTCTCCTCCGACTTTGGCAATGATTTTGTCTGCTATCAGTCCCTGTGCATTTCCAGACAAATAGAATAAAGTAACAAAGAGGTATAAAAGTGAGGTTCTGATGAGATTCATTCCTGATTATTTAAAGATTTCTATTTGTTTTTCTTTGAGTGCTTTGTCGTAAAGCGATTTTCTGATAGACTCTATGCTTTTACTTTTTCTTTGGTAAAGTATAGCTTTGGTTGCTTTATCTTTAATAAATGACATCGGTGGATCCTGATTTGGTTTGACTATGTCAAATATGCGCAAGTAATATTCGTGATTAAAGTCCGCAAAGCTTCTATTGAGCCCTTTTGAAAGAGCTGATTCAGAAACGGATTTTGCAGGTAGAAATTGTTTGAGATCGGACCATCTGACCCAGTTGTCTTGCTGGAGAAAGCATTTGGAAGCATCGTTTTCACAAAATCTCTGGAGTTGCAATAGTTGTGGACCTGTGGGAGACTTCCACAGTAACTCGAAATCCCTTTTATCTTGTAGGGGTTTGTTGGCTTTCACAAAAAGGCACTTAATGATGGTGCTTTCGAGTTTGTATTCTGCCTTATTGCTCTGGTAGTAATTATTGAGTTCTTCTTCTGAGATTACTGTGTCGACCTTTTCGTTTAGGAGGGCCAATTCTGAATGATAAAGCAAAAGAGACTCCTTATAGTCATCTACCATCGCATTGATTTCCTGGAGATTGTTCAGCTTGGAAGAAGCGGCATTTATAATAATTCTATCCTTGAGCCAGCGATCGGTATAACCACTCAGAAGCAAAGCTGTGTCTGCATCTATCAATCCAGTCCCTAATGCATCAAAGGCATCTTGTTGATAAAGCTTCTGATCCTTGTAACTGGCCAATACAATATCATCCTTGTCTTGGGAGGATGGATTGTTATTTTGCTTACATGAGGTGAGCAAAAGGACTGCTGTAAAAATCAAGAGGCCTGAGCGCATGAAGAGCAAAGGTCGCAAGAAGTCCTCATTTTTTTACCATACTCTCGAATACATCGTTGTTAATCCGAACAGGATATTTCATTTTCAACTCATCTATCCAAAGACCTTCGAGATAATCTTGATAATCAGCGATGATGTATCCACGGGCTTCGTCAAGGGATTTTGGCCCTGGAGCCATCAATTCAGACACTCTCCTGAAACTGTAGCTTTTTGGGTTGTCTTGAACCAAAGCTGTGGTAGAACTCTTAGAAAAAGTGAGACCAGCCAGTGCTTCCTGATTTTTAGGTTCGGCTATGGTACGCGAATAAGAGATAAAAGACTTTTTCTTGTCATACTTTGATATAGCTTTATCGATACCTTTTTTGTTGATGTACTTGTAAATTTTTTCAGCAAGATTGCGATCACTGGTATCGATGCTGATAGCTTGAACGACTGCTCTTTCTTCCCACTTGTATTTTCCTTTGTTTTTGTCAAAAAACAACTTTAGACCTGTAGTGTCTTCTGAGGCTTTGTCCCATACATTCAGCTTGGTCGCTTCAAACAAAAGAATTCCTTCACGATATTCCCTCATGAGTGACTTGAAATCCGGATATTTATCTTCCAGACGGGTTTCTTCAAACTGCAGGCATTTTTGAGCCACAAAATCATTGAACATGCTTCGGACAGTTTCTTTCACATTTTTATTATCACCTCCTTGCAAGCGGTTTCTTGTATTGGATCTCACATAATCCGCAAATTGGTCACTGGTGATGCTGATATTACCAATTTTGGCCATTTCTTCTTTCACCAGATTCTCAGGGGCTTTCCATTTATAACTAAAAAATAAAGTGTCCATCTGACCGGCGAATCTATCCAGAGCAGCTTTATTTTCTACATAAGGTGCTTCGGTTTTAATCTTTTCGATTAGGGTACCTTGAGCTGCTGCAAATCTTGAATCTCTCTGAATTTCCGACTGGACTTTTCGCTTTGCCCGTTCAAATGGCAACTCTTCTTCTCTCTTGATACGCTTGATTATATGATATCCTATGCTTGTTTCTATTGGACGACTGACATCACCGTCTTTTGCCAATGAAAAAGCTGCATCTTCAAAGGCGGGTTCGTACTGATTAATTCCAAAAAAACCAATATTGCCTCCCAGAGGGGCACTATTCTTGTCATCACTCAATTGTCTTGCCAATTCTTCAAAGCTGGCGCCGCCTTGAATCAAAGTATAAATACTGTCAGCTTTGAGCATTGCCTTGCCATCTGGCAAGCCTTTTTTATGCTTTTTGATAAGAATATGAGCTGCTTCAATTTTTCTACGAGCTGGGCGTGAATCATCAACTTTTAGAATATGATATCCCAGTTTGGTGCGGAATGGCAACGAAACATCTCCCGGTTTCAAAGAGTAAGCTATATTCTCTAAGGTGTAAAATCCTTCCGGCAACATCGAAGTAAACCATCCTATACGGCCACCATTTTTTGCAGAATTGATGTCATTGGATTTTGCCCTTGCGACTTCTGCAAATGATGAACCACTACGGATGGATTTATAGGCATCCATTGCCATATTATAACTCTGCAATGTATCGGCGCCGGTTGCATTGGGACTAAGATTGAATAAAATATGACTCAACAAGAGATCCTTCTTCTGTCTATCATATACTTCATGGGCCAAACGATCTGTAACTTCCTTGTCGTTGAGATAGTTGGTTGTCAACTGCTGTCTATAACCCTCAAGTTCCTTAATCAAACTGGGGATGGTATCCAGCTTCATATCGCGGGCTGCTTGAACTTTGAGCTTGAACTTGGTGTAAAGTTTGAGATAGTCATCGAGTGATTTTCGACTATAGTCGGCTTCTTTGCCGTTGTTCTTGTTGTAGATGTACTCAAATTCAGACAGTTTGACATCATTGCCTGCGACTGTAAAAAGTACAGGATCTTTGGTCTGGGCGTTGAGTAAGGAGACACTACAGAAAAGGGCTGCAATTAGCCATTGTGAAAAATTCATAAATGCTGGACGTTTTGCTGACAAAAATAAGGCTTAAACGGATATTTCCACTCAAATGGTGATTTTAACCAATTTATTAACGCTTTATTGTCAAAATCATGCCAATTTTAATGTTTTCTTAAGGGTTTTGGCTCAAAGACTTCTTGCAGTGGTTTTCAGTGTTAAATTCTGATCGAAAAGCAGAACTAAAGATCATTCTTGAAATGATTGAGGTACAAAACCCTATATGAAGTAACTTATATAGCTGGTCGAACGTAAATATTGAATTCAATTTTATTTTCCTTTCTTGATAGAATAATTTATTTTCATGATTCACAAATACATTTTATTTTGAACTCAGTGAGGTACTCCCCATCTTGGACAAACTTCTAAACAATATTATTTTTAAATTTTCAAAATTATAAGTTTTTTTCATTTGATGAAGGCAATTCAGGGATATTGATTTAGCTCCTTGCCTCACAGAATCGCTTTATATGAAGCCCATACGCTGGAGGTTGTAGCGGACCTAGCCGGTGAAGGTGATCTAGAGTAACCAATTGAACCTACTAATTATCTTGTGAATTATAGTTTAATTGCTTTAATGACTTGGGAGCCTTTCTTGGATGAAAATTTAAAGAAGTATATTCCTGATTCTAGTTCAACAGGCCATTGGAAATTCATTTCACCTGATGAAAAATCTATCAAATCATGGTAAGCCATCTTTCCATCAATGCTAACTATTTCCATTTCAATAAACTTATTCAAATCCACTGACCGAATAGTTATTCTATCATGGGAAGGATTTGGGCATATTTCAATGTTCAGTAATTTGTTTTCAACTTGTTTTGTACTAGTTGAGGATCTTATTCTCACATCCAAAATAAATCGACCAAGTCCTGTCTTATATTTCTGATCGAAATTTACAAAATATGTTGTGTCACTACCGGAGTATCCCAGAAAGTATATTCGCCATTGCCATTTTTTGTGATAGATACAGATTCTCCATTCACTCCTGAAATCTGGTAACCATATATGGGTCCACATTGTGCATCCATTAACAGAATGAATCCATCAAACATATCATTAGAATTTTTTAATACTCGCCCATTCCCAATATTCAAATCGCCATAAAAATATCCAGCAGATAAGTAGGTATTCCTTATTTCGGAATAATGGGAAAAGTTATTGGGTAAAATAAAAGTCTCTTTATTGAATTGGTTAAGAGAGAGAATATGCGATTGATCGTCCAAACTAAGTATAAAAATATTGTAAGAATTAAAATTATTTAGAATTCTAATTCCATACACCTCTATGTGTGCCGCATTAAAAGAACCAAAATATTTAAATTTCCTTCATTAGTTAAAAATAATTGTTTAGGGGATTGATCATTGGATCCACCAATTCCTTTTTTTGCTCAGACATTTTTATTACTATCTATTTTGAAATAAAATCCATCATAACTTCTTCCATTTGTATTTCTTATAGTGTCCTTTTTCGATATTATTATTGATCCCCAGAATTTACCAATGACTTGTAAATTGCCAATAAGATCAATACTATAATCTCTTATAACTTTTTGGTCATCTCCTTCAAAATACCATTTAGTGAATTCAAAAGTATTTTTATCTAATTGTAGAATAAATAAATTCAAATCTGATTGACCAAGTCCTGAAACAAATTTTTACCCATTTAATTCATAGGTTCCTTGAAACTCCAAAGTGCAAAACAATCTACCATCGAATTCTTTAAACTCCCCCACACTAACATAACTATATGCTTCAGTAACAAAGATTTCCTTAATAATAATAATTGTGTCTTTTAAAGGATTATATTTCAAAATAATAGCATAGCCATCAGAATAAGGATTGAAAATGGGTTTTTCATTAATATAAAACGTGTCTAATGTATAAATTGAAAAATATATACACGAATCGCTGGCAAGAAATAAATCTGAGCTAAACACATTTACATTCCCATAGATCTGATGAACAGTTGTTAATTTTTAATTTGAATCAAGCCCTATTAGTGCAAAAGCAGAGGCTCTGCTATTTGTATTATTCGGATCTATTTTTCCTTTAGATTTAGTAACATATTTATTTTCTACTAATACTGAATCGTTTACACCTGGTGACATTGTCAATCCAATATAAGAATTGTAGTTTTGTATTTGATTCCAGGATTAACAGACGCACCTGATATTGACACAGTTTATAATATTTCAAGTTGTGGAAAGGCAGTTTGTGAATTAAAAATTGCTATCAATAAAATAATATTAATGGACATTATTTATTGCTTAAATTGTAGATTCCATGTAAGAATGTTAAAGTTTAATTGTAGTCTTATATATCGTGAGATAAAGCTCTATTTAGACATCTGTATTTTGTTGAACATTGCTTTCTAAGGTGTAAGAAAAATTGGTTTTTTAAATCTAATTGGATTAAGGCATAATACTTAGAATGTAGTTTCAGACAAAAAAGATCAATTTTTTTGAATTACTATTAAATAGTGAACTAAAATGTCAATTCCTCTTTGCAATTCCCGTAAAAGGGCCCTAGTATGGCTAATTATGAGTAGGTATCACAATTCTTTATGATCAAGGCCGTCGTTTAATAAGGAAAGCCTTAATTTATCCGATATTTTTCTATTTTCTGATTTGCATTTTTACTAAGTTTCAATGGTTTCCCGATAGATCTATATAGCTACGATTGGGTATAAATACAGGCATTCTCTGTGAGGAGTAATCGCAATGTAGGGCTAAGTTTAGCTCGGAAAGCTCAATACAGACTATAATCATTTACTTGATTTGCGATTTGTGATTGAATTCGGTTGAATCAACCTTCTTTTTTTTTGCCAGGTTGATCCTAGCTATGTTATCAAACAGCAAAATCAGGCTATAGTAAATTTAATTCCGTTTAATCAAATAGATCCTTTTTTAGGGAGTATTACATACCTTTGGTTGTAACTTAAAAATTGAGGCATAGGCCATTATGAAGCAGAATTCAGAAGAACAGTTCAGAGGTGTAAAATATGGATTCGAATCCTGCGTTTGGTCATACCAAGGACCAGGGAGTTGGTTTTTTGTTTCACTGCCTGCTGAATTGGCTCTTGAAATTAGGGAGAAATTCAAATGCGAAGAAGAAGGTTGGGGAAGATTGAAAGCAAACGCGAAGGTGGGTAATACAATTTGGAAAACTGCGATTTGGTTTGATACCAAGAAGAATACCTATATCTTACCACTAAAAGCAGAAATTAGAAATAAAGAACAAATCGCTGAGGGTGATAAAGTAAACTGTTATATTTGGCTTTAAAATTAAAAATTAATATATGATCAATTCTATCAACTGGTTTGAAATTCCGGTTACTGATTTTGAAAGAGCGAAGGCTTTTTATTCAGAGATTCTAAATACGAGTATTGGGGAAATGCCATTTCCTGAAGGAAGATATGGTATCCTGGCCTATGATCAGCAGGGCGTAGGCGGAGGACTTGTCCAGGGCGAAGGATTTGTACCTTCTCAAACCGGTACCATTGTTTACCTGAATGGGGGCGAAGATTTAAATGTGCCTTTATCAAAAGTAGAAGCTGCGGGGGGCAAAGTCGTCATGCCCAAGACTTCTATAGGGCAGAATGGATTTATGGCTCATTTTATTGATACCGAAGGAAACAGAGTTGCTTTACATTCCATGCAATAAAGGAATTTGTGAAGCAATCCATTGGTGATCGATCGGAAAGTTGAATGGATTTTTTTCTTCTGAACGATCATCAATGGTTACTATGGGAGAATTAGTTAATTTGTGCATTTGGCAGATTGATGTTCGAAAACAGCATTTTATTTGACAGTTCAACTTGTAAGTAATAATGAATTCAATTTCACCGAATATTTTTGTAAACGACATCCATTCGACAATTGATTTTTACGAAATCTTGGGATTTCAAGTTGTGGCAAGAGTCCCTGAACAAGGAGAGAGTGTATGGGTTATGATGGTATCCGGGTCAGTAATCTTTATGTTTCAAACTTTTGAAAGTTTGGGCAATGACCTGCAAATGATTTCAAGACAAAAAGGTGGTGCATTGCTTTTATATATACAAATTTCCGATATCCGAAATTATTTTGACCAAATCAAAGACAAAGTAAAAATTGTTAAAGGACTGGAACTGACTTTTTATGGTGCAACAGAATTTTCAATAGAAGACAATAATGGTTTTCTGTTGACTTTTGCTGAAGATGAACCAGCTCAATAGAAGTCCATACAATCCTTAGCATGAGATTTAACACTTCGGTTTGATACAAATTAACGTTTGATTATGAGTGAAAAACTACCCAAATCAAAGGCATATAATATTACTTGTTTTTATAGTTTACTGATCCTGTTGGCAAAGCTTTTTTTAGTTGTTTTGTTGACATTCTTTATCCATAGACTGATTTTTTTATTGGTTTATATTGGGATTGCAAATCTAAGAGATGATATATTATTAATTGCAAAGGCATTTCTTGTAGGAATAAGATTCGATTCAGTGGTGGCACTCTATGGACTTTTATTGCCATTTGTCATGGCTCTGATCAGTATTTTTGTAATGCCTCAAGACCTGTCTCAATGCAATAGGATGAAGAAGTGGATCCACTACTATGGAATTGTCATGTTCATCCTTTTTAACCTTATATCAGTTGTGGATTTCTATTTTTATAAGTTCTTTCAGTTTCATATCAATGTATTATTTTTTGGTATAGTGTACGATGATACAAAAGCAGTTCTGAAATCAGTATGGACCGATTATCCGGTAGTGAAAATATTATTGTTCCTTGGATTTGTGGTGATGATATACTGGATAATACTTAAAAAATTGATACAAAAGAATTACAATTTCAGTTTAATTTTTAATTGGAAACATGGTATTGTTATCATTGGAACAATTGTTTTATATGCTATTGGTCTAAGGGGATCTCTCGGTACTTTCCCATTGGAAACAGAAGATAGTGTCATCTGCGACAATAGTCTGATTAATACCCTCACACTCAATGGAGTATTTGCTTTAAAAACGGCAATGAGTGAAAAAGCAAAACAGAATATAGACACCGATGTGCAAAAGAGATTGATCAAAAACGGATTTAAAGATGCTAGAGATCCGATCGGATATTATCTGGGAAAAACAGTCGTAGAAAATGATCACTTAGAAGATCTTTTGATCTCGAAAACACAAGAAGACAGTTTTCTGACAAGTCACCCCCCAAATGTAATTTTTATCCAAATGGAAAGTTTTGGCAGTTTTTACTTGGATTTGCATACTGCTACCTTGAATGTACTTGGATCTTTGGAAAGCAGCCTGGGGGATTGTATCATGTATAGAAATTTTCTTTCAGGTACTTCAGGTACTATCGGATCACTGGAGGGCCTTCTGATAGGCTGTCCGATGAATCCACTTTCACAATCCACATATATGAATTGTCCATTAAATTCCAGTGTCGCTATGCCTTTTAAGGATGCCGGATATTTTACCAATTTCATAACGAGTTCTGAGTTGGGTTGGAGAAATCTGGATAAGTTTGTCAAGTACCAACATTTCGATGCCGTAGAAGGGGCGGAAAAATTACTTGAAGTTGTAGAACATTCTTCACGTTGCGAGTGGGGTGTGTTCGACGAATATTTATTTGAGCGTGCTTTTCAAATCTTGAAGAGTCCAGGGGAAAAAGCCAAATTTATTTATGCGATGACGACCACTAATCACACTCCATTTGAACTGCCGGACCACTACAAACCTTTTCCGGTTTCTATACCACAGAATATTGTAAATTCCCTTAGAACATCTCAGGATATTGCAATAAAAAATTTTACTAATTTCCAATATGCAAATGATTGTCTGGGAAAATTTATTGATAGGGTAAAAAACTCTGAATGGGGTGATAATACCATAATTGCAGCCAGCGGTGATCATAACACTTTACAGCTTTTCAATTTTTCTGATCGTCAGACGCTGCAAAAATTTGCTGTTCCATTTATTCTTTATATACCCAAGAAGTATATGCGGCAATGTCTGGTAGATACAAGTCGCTGGGGTTCACACAAGGACGTGTTTCCAACTCTGTTTCATTTGGCTTTGTCAAATGCACCATATATCAATACAGGAGTCAATCTATTGGATACTTTATCGTCAGATAATTTTGGGATCATCAATTATAATGTTGCAATGGATAAAACGGGTTGTGTGAATTATCAATCTAACCCAATATATTACATGTGGTCAGGTGAAGGTTCCAAGCAGCTCACCCCAACTTCAACTACAAGTAGTCCTGAACTGTTAAGACTGTATAAGCGTGCCCGGTCGTATCATGCTTCTATGTGTTATTATATTCAATCTGAATTGATTAAATGTAAACAGTGAAGATGATGTATTTTAATGAGTTCATCGCTCTATCTGTGTTTTTGTGTCTTGAATCCAAGGTTGAAACATCATTCCAGATTATCCGAAAATTAGAGTTAACATTCAATGAGTAGTTTACAAAGAGACTAAATGTCTTTTCCATCCTTTAGGGTATGTATTGAAATTGATAAAGGGTGCAAAAACAAATTTTTTCAGACATTTATATTTGTTGACTTTTGAAACAATGGTATGCCTTAAATTTTATTTTTATAATTAGGGAAGATAAATGTGATCATGTATAATTAATTTAAATTTAAGAATTTAATTTCTATTGCAGGTCAAATTAATTATAGAAACTGGCTTAGATAATTCTAAGGTTAGATTTGTCTGCGATGAACTTTAAAGAAGACAGCAAGTGATTTTTCTTTTGGATATTGTAATAAACAACTGCCCTTGATCCGAAAGCTCGAAAATAGTTTTCTATACCTGCGATCATGGATCCTTCGAAGTCTATGTATTTGATGTTTTTCATATTTTGAGCTTTTTGAATGACGTTCCACACCATAAAAGAAACTGCTCCGCTCTTTTTAAATTTTGGATTCGTTGCAGATGCAAGAAATATAATGCTTTCTTTGTCTATAACAAACGCACCACCACAGTACATATTCGATTGATTATGATCAGTGACATACATACTAAAACAGCAAGCCTCTTTACTTAAGTTTTCCCATAATCTTAGAAGGGAAAGATTTTCGCCTTTATGAATAATATTTTTAGCTTGCAATAAATTCGCCAAGCCATCGATAGATTCATTTTCAATAATTAGTAATTGCTGCTTGTTTGCTTTTTTTATATGGTTGGTGACGCTGGTTGAAAAATTGGAATATATCTCTGACAGAGAAGAGTCAATATCTAAATGGTAACTATGATATGGAGTCACTGAGTAGTTTTGCCATAGAAAGGGAATGTGATACTGGAAGGAGGGAACAAAATTGTAATTAAATATATGCATCTTATCTTTCAGTTGGTCCAAAATGGAATGCAGTACAGTTTTTAATGTATAATAGTATCTGTGCCTTTTCCCTTGCAATGGGCAGAAGAAAACACCAAGGTATTGTATCCAGCTCGGTTTGGTAATCCATTTGAAGCAGAAAAAAGATTTTTCACAAAGAGGCATTACAGCCAGGATTTGATCACCGTTATAGCAAAATA
The DNA here is from genome assembly GCA_016710235.1 of Saprospiraceae bacterium. Taxonomy (NCBI): domain Bacteria; kingdom Pseudomonadati; phylum Bacteroidota; class Saprospiria; order Saprospirales; family Saprospiraceae; species Saprospiraceae bacterium. Next base: position 915,313 of record JADJLG010000001.1, on the reverse strand, counting down.
GTGCTTTCCAGTTGGGATGTACAGCATCCAGATAAAATGATTTGGCATAAATAATATATTGAGGTGAATCGTCTATAAATTGATTCCATTCCAGATCATTGATTTCGGTTCTGGATTTTAGGATGGTATTTATTTGTAAGCTCACTGTGGGTATTCAATTTTCAAAGCAAGTTCATTAGATTTTTGAATGAGAATTGGTGGGGCTTTTGTCTGTTTCAGAAAATTGGCATATGGTTCGTCGGGCTGCGTTATACATTTTAAATAATCTTTTGCCATTTTCTCAGTACTACAAAACCCATTGAAAATTGCAAATTTTTCGATTTCTGGAATCCTTGCATTTCCCAGAAAGCGTCTTTTAAAACTAGCTCTATGATCTAGTTCAGAATCAAAAAACAAAACATCTCCGGCTTTAGTCGGGGGTAAATATAAATTTTCTTTTTTTTCAATTCTCTGTGAAATCGAAATATGGAAAGCTCTAGATATTTTTTGGATCGTTCTTTCGACCGGACTGCCATAGACATGTTTTATAAATCTGTCTTTTCCCCGATTTGTTCCTGGAATAAGTAAAAGACCACCTCCCTCCGGTTTATTCTCTTGCAGGTAAATTCCTCCCTGGACCAATTGATGCTTTTTGTCTTTGTGGGTGAAAAATCCTTGTGCTTCCATGATTGCAGTGTCCCTGTGCCAGTCAAAAAATCTATTGTAATGAACTGAACATTCAGGTACACAGACCATTTGGTCGCCTAGAAGCTCTTTTGCAGCAAGAATATACTTTGGCTTGAAAATTAGATCGATAAGTTCCGGAAAGTCTCTATATATATCATTGATGATAGAATTGGAATTGAAAGTTGACTTTTTCCAATACTCACTTGCAAACAAATCGTGGAAGAAATTTCTGAGATACTTTACCTCTTGCTCATTCAAGAGACCGGGCAAAATCGCGTATCCTTGATCTTGGAACGTTTTTATTTGTTCATGTGTAAATTTCATTTAGGCAATATGTTTAGTAAAGAATGTAAATTATCAAAAATTCCAGTCCTCAGCTAACTGCAATGCTTCACTTTTAAAAACAAAAGCATGATGGGATTCCGAAGTTTCTGGAACGGAAAACGAAATCAAAACCCTAAGTTTCATTGCATATTCTCAGTTACAATATACGGCAATATCTCACTTAGTTGTATTTAAATTAACATTTTAAATTTTGGTATTATATGTATTGACCTTGTTATCTGATCATTTAACGAGGTGAATTGAGAGATGGTTGAAAATGTAAATTGGACTAGATCAGCCTAAATAAGGGAGGAAATTCTAAAATCACACCTTCCTCTTCATCTTTTTGGTCGGGATTTAGAGGCCGTCTGATAGATTAATTTGGAATGAAGAATGTTTCTTCCAATAACGAAACATGTCATAACTTTAGTATTGTTGCCATTCCATCCCTCACTACCAATTTCAAAGCAAATTTGGATTAAGCCCACATTTTACAGTAGAACATCAGTTACGCACCAAATGGATTTCATAATCAAGTCTTTGTGCAATGCTTGATCCGTAAGTATAGAATTTATGAATCGAAGCTTGTGCAGCTGCACCAGAGGCCTTCATTATGAACCCAAGTCATGGGATCAATTGGCATAGCCACCAATCAGTTGGATCACAAGCCATGATTTTACTGCTAATTTGCTTTTCACAATGATCCCTGATTAAAAAATCCAGTGAGAAAGTTTGAAATATGAGGCTCTGTTCAGGATGATAAAATTAGGTTTCAGGGATTGTTTTCATTCGGGTACAGGCTTCATGAAAGGAACTATCTTTATATTTGTTGGGTTAGCAAAGAATGCTCACTAGTGATTAATGTGAATCAAGTTTACCACAAAATAATATTTGGATACCTTGCCTTCTTTTTGTTCGGAGGCTTGGTTCTGAATGCTCAGGAATTTTGCGCTTTTGATCAGAAGCATGGACTGCTCCTGTCTCAGGATCAATCCTATAAATCAGCAGTAACAGACCTCGAAAAATTATTGTATCAACAGGCCTTGAAGGACATGAAATCCCAAAAATTTCGCTCTTCCGGTGCACTTTATACCTTACCTGTCGTAGTCCACTTGATTTATCCTCCCGGATCAAATATTGGAACAGGAAGCAACCTCACTAATCTCGAGGTGGAACATGGGATAGATCTCATTAATGATGCTTTTGCCAATCAAGGGATGTTTAAAAGTCCTATTGGCACTGACATAGGTATCTCATTTTGCTTGGCAAAGCGAGACCCCTCTGGAAATCCAAGTTCGGGAATCACCAGAACAGCCTCGACGTTGGTCAATCAAATCATGTGCAATCCAGGGACTGACGCAGCCGTAGAAGGACAAATCAAAAGCCTCATCGCCTGGGACTGCAGGCAATATGTAAACATCTGGTTGGTTACTGACTTGTTTAACAATAACTTTGGGTGTGGGCTAGCCGGATTCGCATATTTTCCAGGTGCGCCATGTACTGTCGATGGGATTATGCAAGAAGCTCGATATTGGACAAACGCAGGAGGAGTCGGCGTGACGGCACATGAAATTGGGCATTATTTAGGACTGGATCACACATTTGCGAACGGTTGTGCGAATGCAGATTGTATGCTGGATGGAGATCGTGTATGTGACACACCTCCGGACAATTCTCCTTCTTTTGCGCCTTGTGGGATAAATTCATGCAATACGGATTCTCCGGATCTTCCGGATGATACCGAAAATTATATGGACTATACTGGATGTAGCCCACTACATTTCACTGGTGGGCAAAAAACACGTATGGTTAATGCTCTTTTGCTGAGGAGGGCAAGTCTTCTGACTTCCAATGGTTGTCAACCCGTAAAACAACTGGATGCGGCATTGCCCGAAATAAAATTTAAGTATGCACTTTGTTCGGATAGTATATGTCCGGAGTTGATTTTGAGAAACGAGGGCATCTCTTCCGTAACCACAGTTTTGATAGACTGGACTATTGATTCGGTAGCGCAAACCCCCTTCGTTTGGAATGGAAATATAATTACCGGACAATCAAGAACTTTATTTCTACCCTGCAGCTTAACGACTTTTGGTGTACATACCTTGAGTTTCATCATTTCTAGCCTGAATAACGCACCGGATCAAAATTCTATCAATGACACGCTGGAGAGTACCGTTGAAGTATACGGAGTTCCATCCATTCAATCATTGAAGACCGGTGCATCCCATTGCATCAGCGATGGAATAGTCAGCCTGGATGTCAAAGGGGGCAAGGCACCATATGTTTACAAACTCAACAGCAAAAATTATTCTCAGACTGACAGTTTGTTTCAGTTGCTTTCACCCGGAAATTATTCAGTACAAGTAACGGACCAGTTGGGCTGTACAACTACGGCTTCGTTTGCCATCCCTGACAGTTGCCAAAGTACAAGAAACAAAAAGTTCATTCTCAATAAGGATGCCTTGTATCAAGGAAATGATTGTTATCTGTTGACCAAAGATCTCAATGCACAGGTGGGCAGTGTTTGGTATGAAGACAAAATTGACCTTCGGGTTCCTTTTGATATATATTTTCAAATCAATTTGGGATGTCTTGATCAATGGGGTGCTGATGGTATTGCTTTTGTACTACAGCCAATCTCCACTTCCCTCGGCGCTAGTGGTGGTGGATTGGGATATCAGGGGATAGATCCAAGTATTGTCATTGAGTTTGATACCTGGGAAAATGGCAACTCAAATGATCCTTCATATGATCATATAGCCATCATGAAAAATGGAAGCACTCAACATGTTGGTCCAAACAACCTCGCCGGACCAGTACCAATACTCCCCGGCGCAGCAAATGCAGAAGATTGTAATTTCCACAATGGACTGGTAAAGTGGGATCCCATCCAGCAGACACTCAGGCTGTATCTGGATTGCCAATTCAAAATTGAATACAAAGGAGATATCATCAGCAATACCTTTTCTTCCGACCCATTCGTTTTTTTTGGATTCACATCGGCCACAGGAGGAGCTGTTAATGTGCAACAAGTTTGTCTGGATTATGTAAGCACGGTTTCAGACATAAAAGATCAAATTATATGCAAAGGTGAGTCTGTACAACTTTCAACATCCTCTAAATTTCCACAGATCCGCTGGTCACCGGCTTACAATGTGAGTAACACAAGGATATATAATCCTATTTTTTCACCGGATAGTACAACAAATTATTTTTTGGAAATCAGCGACATATGCAATTTTAAAATTTATGATACATTCCAAATTCAGGTGATAGATCCTGATCTAAATTTCAAAGTATCTCTTCTGGATTCTTGTGATCAAAATTCATCAATCTATATCCAAATTTTTCCGGATCCTCAAGATAGTATTACGCTTTTTTCTATGGATGCAAATCATTTTTCAAAAGATAGTGAGTTTGTCATACCCAGAAAAGAGCTGATCACATTATATTCTAAAACAGGACAGTGCATCAAACCCTTTTTGACGAAGATAACGCCTCCGATACCCAATCTCAGAGATACGCTCATCTGGCAGCAATCCCGCACTTGTAAGGACAGTGCGCGCATATTTGTGCAAGGAATGGGAGGACTCCCTCCATATGAATACGAGCTTGACAGTTCAGGCGTTTGGCTAAGTAACGGTGATTTTAGAAATTTGAATCCGGGCAGCCATAAGATACGTATCCGGGATAGAAGAAATTGTGAAATCTTCAGATCGGTTTTTTTAGGAGACTTTCAGAATAAGATTGTACTCAATGTAGACAGCATGTTGTTACAAAAAACATGTTGCAGCCCAACTGCATTCATCGACGTGGAAGCAAAAGGATCATTTCCTTTATATTATTATTCTTTGGACAATGACAGATGGACTGCTTATAGTGATTTCAGCAATTTAAAAAATGGGCCACACCAAATCGTCGCCCGAGATGAATACGGGTGTGTATCAGACACCTTGGCATTTACAGTTCAGGATTTCACTGCAAATAACAATGAAAGTCAGTCAATCGAAATATGTAACGGGGATTTTTATGAAATTGGACAACACAGATATATCCGAAGCGGGTCTTATAGAGATACTTTTATGAATCAGTATTGTTGTGATAGTATCATCAATACCCAACTTGTTGTAAGAGACACCTATCAGATCGAATATCGTCCTGAGATCTGTAAAGGTGACTTTGTACAAGTGGGCACTCGTCTGTATGACAGCACAGGAATTTATATCGATACCCTTTCCAGTTATTTTAATTGTGACAGTGTGGTAATAACTACATTGCTTGTTCAACCGGTATTTTATTTAAATAACAATAAAGAAATATGCGACGGTGACTTCACCCTAGTAGGCTCAAATAAATACTCTGTAAGCGGGACATATATTGATACTCTTCCAACGGTCCATCTATGCGATAGTGTGATTGAAACCAAGCTTGTAGTGCATCCTGTGTTTGATCAAAACTATTTGCCAAGAATCTGTGACGGAGAATATGTTGAAGTGGGAACCAAGAGATATTCTGCAACAGGAAACTATATTGATACTTTACGCACAGAATACAGTTGTGACAGTGTCATACATACTATGTTGATTGTAAATCCAATTTTGAGAACAATCGAATCCAAAAAAATATGTGGAGGAGATTCTGTCATGACCGGCAGCAGTATTTACAGGGCCACAGGAAACTATGTTGATACTTTGAGTACGATTCACTCTTGCGACAGTATAGTCACCACAAAATTGTTTGTCGATACTGTTGAATCTGAGTTGAGAGTAGATTCGATATATTGTTTTGATCGTCAGTTCGGTGGTGTTGAAATAAAAGTGCTGGAGGGAGTTCCATCTTTCTCCTATTTTCTGAGTTCAGAAAAACAGTATACGACAAGGAACAAGTATGACAATTTGGGTCCAGGGAAATATACCGTTTACATCAGAGATTCATTGGGATGTATCGATAGTCAACAATTCGAATTACTTGTACCGATAGATTTGACTATAGATCTGGAGGCAGAAGTAGAAATCGTTTTGGGTCAGAAAGCGACATTGCAGCCTATTTTAAATTTTTCACCGGGACGAATTCAGTGGTATCCTGAGGAAGGCTTGAGCTGTAGCGATTGTCTGGAACCTGAAGTAGACCTGTTGCATTCACAGACCTACAAATTGCTCATTACTGACGCACATGGATGCACAGAAGAAGCGACGATATACATCAAGATTGACAATGACACCAAGATTTTTGTTCCAAATGTTTTTTCGCCTAATGGAGACAGACAGAATGATTTCTTCTTTGCATATGGAGATAATTCCTTTTCTGAAATTTTGGAATTTCATATCTATGATCGATGGGGCCAGCAGATTTTTGAACGAGAACACATTCCGTTGAATGAGGAAGAATTTGGTTGGGATGGTAGTTTTAGAGGACAATTCTTGAATCCGGGAGTTTATGTTTACTATATTAAAGCGGAGAGAATTGATGGTTCTCAGGTGCAGATTTCCGGTGACCTGACTTTGATAAGGTAGGACATCAGGAATTATCCAGATTAAGCAATAATCCCGGTGTACTTATTACATGAGCTTGCAATTGGTCATTTGATAATAATTTCAAATATCAAGGAAAACAATTTATGAAATACATATTGATTCTTGTAGCTTTGTTAAATCACACGGCTTGTAAATCGCAACTATTTCGAGAAAATAAATTTACCTTTGCCGATTCTTCTTTAGAGTTTATTGCAAAATTTTCTTCAAATGTTAATTATGATACTTTTAAGCTAATGAGTATAAATCAATTTTTTAAAATTGATACGCTAAAGGCCAAAGAAATACACGATTACTTAAATTCAAATAATAATTATTTTCTTCATGAAGACAATTCAAATGACGACTATAAACAGAGAGAACTTAGCAGAATAATTAGGGCATTAATTTCTAGTGCCAAATATAAAAATATACAAGATTCTGTTGTTATAATGATATTAATGGAAAATATAACTACAATAGAAAACGCTAACATGGCTTTAGATTATGAAAGTATTCTACTTGAAGAAAAACTAAAAAATATTAATTTAGATTGTAAAATAAAACTTGCTAATCAATTATTAAAATCAAATAGGTATAATAAAAATATTATTTTAAAATTTTGCAAATCATTTAAAAATATTGATAATTTTAATACTTTTTGCATAGAGTTTATTCCAAAATTAAGAGATTTCAATTCAGTATATACATCGGGTGTCTATTTATTTTTCAGTCAAAATGAGAATTTATATAAATACAGCGATTTTTTTGAAAAAGAGCTTACTACATTAAAGCAAGATCATTTCTATTTACTTGAAAAGGATTTAATTAAAATAAAAGAAGAATTAAAAAATAGACGCCTTCATAAAAGTAGACTATGAGATGTTTTCCAAGGTATTGATGGAAAAATTTACGATAAACTGCACTGGACATTTGATGCTCTCAATAAGAATCAAGGAAAACAATGGAATAAATAAAAAGAAATAAATACCATGAAAAAAATTCACATACTTTTATTTAATTCGATTTGCTTTATAAATATTGCTTGTTGTCAGTCATCTGATAAAGATATTATTAAGTTTGACTTTGAAAAACATCATGATATTGCACAAAAAAACTGTGACAGTTTAGGACAACAGGTTGAAAATAGATATTTTTTAAAAGATCTTGAACTTGAATTGTTTATTAAAAAAAATCAAAATGGTCTGGATGAATACAACAAGCAAGTATTTTACAGTTTAGGAAACCACGTAGGTAATAGTTGTTATGAATTAGGAAAAAAAATTGAAGCTTACAAATTTTCTATTCATTACAACTTTCCAAATGAAAATGTTGGTAGGATTATTAATCTATTATCAATAACTGATAGCATAGCGCTTAATGATTATACTCCAGTCACTCAGCTTTATATGTCAATAAATCAGGATCTATCGGAATACGAGTTTAATAAATTACTAAACCATTTATTAACAAATAAACATACAGATAATTCTGTTGATTACTACATAATATATTCTGAATATTCTCTACCAGGAGAAAGAATTATTGAACTGTTTGGAAAATTAATTCCCAAATACAGAAATTATAGCCCATATGGCCATATGGTAAACTACTTATTGCTTTATTCCAATCATCGAAGAGCAAAAGATTTGTTAGAAATTGAGTATCAATGGATGAAAACAGACTCAATATTTTTAAAATCCCAAATTGCTGGATTAATTAAAGATGTAGAACTTAAATTGAAATCAGAATAGTAAGAAAAACTAATTCCATTCATTTTCCTTATCTTCGCCATCATGTCAGCAGCTCAAGCACAAGATACGATTACATCAAGTATGACCACGCCCCCATTGTCACCCTTTCCAACGGATGGGAAGCTTGAGTATATATCGGAATTTTCTATTTTAAAGTTTCAAAGGAAGGATAAGCTTCAAAGGAAACTGGTAATAGAAGATACGATTAGATGCATAGCAGCACATAAAATTTTTACTAGTTCATTAAAGTGGGAGCTCTGTTTTGACGGAATTGTAGGATCCACCTCTTACTTTTCACTCACTCCTGATCTTAGTAAGATCGAGGGTGCGGCAAAAATAACTTTTTGTACTATCTGCTAGCAAATAATGACGAATTTTGAGATCAATATATCACTAATTGCATATAAGTCAACTGAGCAAATTCACACTTTAAATGGAGCACATTCTAAATAAAATAGTACAAGTTTTCTTTTTATTAGGCCAACCTAGCTTTTGGAATCCTGCTGAACCCAATTGGTCTTATTATTGGAAGCAGTTTGTGGATAAGAAATTAATTACTGCTTTTACTTTTGTAAAAGATATTGAATCTAAATGTGGACGTAAAACTGCTTTGGCATGTATCCACAAATTTGATACTGAAGTTTATTATAGACAAATAGTTTCAGAAAATACTGGATGGACTACTAATAAAGGAATTCATGCTTTCAATGAAGTTTTAGCTCACGAAAATGAGCATATTAAAATTAACAATGAATTATGGCCAAATGGTTATAACAAATCTCTTGATTTAGATACTGATCTATATCCTGATTGGTGGGAAAATGGTCCAGGTGCTGCATTCGGGTTTCTTACAAATTGGCATTGTGATCTATATTCTAAAGAAGCAGGTTGTGAGAATGTACAAGATGTAAATTGGCTTGAAAATCCTAGAAATTCTGCTGGATATAGATATGAGGAAACAAGATGTGTAAATGTCCAAAAAAATGCTATTGTAAATGGTAACGACGGTAATGACTGGTCATTTGATCCTATAAATAAATTTCAGGGAAAAAATTGGAAATTAAGAATTTAGTTAAAAATTAAAACCTAATATGATGAAATTGAAATTTTTAATAATTTGTAGTTTTATTATTTTAATTATTCAACAGTGTAAATCGCAAACTAATCAAAAACTCAACGAATTAAATAATTTTGAAACTCTAACTCAAATATTTGAAAATGAAAATGGATTTAATGAATATTGCGAGCAATTAGATAGTATTTTTTATAGTCTGTTTTTTCGAGTTCCTTGTGATATCATTGATAAATTGAACAAAACTAGATATAATATTATTAAAGCTAAAGCTGATTCTTTTGATTTGACAGTTCCCCAAGTTAATGATGGAGGTTTTTATTTTAAGTGCGATCCACGGCTTTTCGAATATTTAAAATTTAGTTGTGAATATTATGGCCAATCTCCAGAAGTTAGAATGAAAAAAATAATGGAATCGATGGTTATATATGAAAATTCATTGGATAAAAAAGTAATTCAATCGCAAAATGTGCTTTTCAGAGAAAATATGAAATTGATATCAAAAGATTCAATTATTAATATCTATCAAAAATAAAAAATAATTTTTATATTCAAAGTAAATTTATAAGCAATTTAAAGTTTTCAAAAAAATTTGAAGAAAAGTATTTCGATTATTTTGAGTATTTTCTATTAATTAATAGAGATAATTATAATAATTATAAATATATCTTAGATTATTTTTTAAATATTAGCTGAATTCAACATTTAAGTGCGACAAGGTTCAAAAATACTTCATTTGGTGTTTTGTAGCCTAATTTTTTTCTTGGTCGATTATTTATTTGGGATTCAATTCGATCCAAGTCAGTTTGCTTGAGCATGGAAAAGTCTGATTTTTTGGCAAGTATTGTCGTATTAAACCATTGATATTTTCATTGCAACCTCTTTCATAAGCGGAATATGGATGAGCAAAGTATATCTTAGTATTCAATGCTTTTGCCAATGTTTGATGATCTGCATTTTCTTTTCCATTGTCTAATGTAATTGTATGGCATAAGTTTTTATATTTTTTCAATTTGCAACTGATTGTTTTGGCTGTGAATTTAGCTTCTTTGGACTCCAGCTTAATGATCTTGACAAACAAGGATTTTCTTTCCACCATACTGGCAATTTGGGACTTATGATTCTTTCCTACTATAGTATCTCCTTCCCAATCTCCATACCTTTTTTGAGATTCAACAATCTTTGGTCTATCTTCAATACATACTCTGTTTTTGATAATTCCCCTTTGTTTATAGGTATTTTTGCGTCTTCGCCTACTTCTGTGGGAATGTCTTAAATTACTCCATAGATCACCTCCTTTCCTTTTATCTTCATATACATATTGATATATGCACTCTTTACTAACCCTTTCATACTTATCAATATTCGCTCGACCTTCGATTTGCTCTGGGCTCCACTTGATTTTAAGTAATTGATCCACTTTGCTTTTAAGATCGCTTGTAATTTTATTCTTCCTTCCCTTTCCTTGTGCTCTCTGTTCACTCCGATCCTGAGCTCTTGCGCTTCCATATAACTTGTATGAACCAGGTGAAGAGTTTCTATCGAGTTCCCGATATATAGTGCTTCTATGATATCCTAATTCCACAGCAATCTGAATAATGCTCATTCCTTGCCTTTAAATTGTTCAATTAATACCCTTTGAGGGTAGGTGATTTGTTTATACATTTGTGTACAGTTAAAAATCTTGAGGGGAAAGTACCTATTTTTATAATAGGTCTTTCTCCAAAAGAATGTTTTATTAACTGTCGCACTTATTTATGGAATCTAGTTTAATTCAAAAAATAAAATAGAAAAAAATGAATTGTTACTTAAGGAAAAGCAATTTATTTTTAATAGCTCACATATTTTGGATTCAAATCAAATCAAATTAATTGAGTATATTGATCATTATATTTCTGATGTCAAGAAGTAAATAGTTTTTTGAGATTAGGATAATATGGGATTTTCATTCCTAGGCATCATACATAAGGGTACAATGTATCCGTCCCACAAACCACATCTTGCCTAATCATTTCAATGCAATTTCCTTTGCTAAAAAGGGGAGATGAGTTTCAAGGAATTTTCAATCAAGGATCAAGGCAAGTGGAAAGAAACTTAGCCATTTTTTAAAGGAGGCAGGAATACCAAGCCATCAGTATTACTATCACAAAAGAAAATCTGAGCAAAGCGAAGATAAACATCATGGAGAGTTTATTGGGATCAATCAAAGAGATATAACCGATACGGTCGATTCACCTGAATTCCAGATTAGTCAAGTTATTGTCGAATATAAGAATGGGGTAAAGCTACTTATTCAAAAACCAATTATACTAGAATGTTTAAAAGATATTTTACAATTTGACATATGATACCTTTTAAGTGTCAACATCGATACTTTGTATATCATGGTATTGTTGATTTTAGGAAAAGTTTTGATGGATTATTTGGAATCATAAAGCACATCATGGAAAGCAATACCTATACAGACATTGGAGAATTTGAAGGAAAGATGAATCTGCCAAACGGAAGTACATTTCCTGCCGAACACAAGGAAGTTTTTATAATAGAGATGGATCTGTTTGGCAATATTATAAGATCTGAATCATCGAATACTAATGGAGTAGCTGAAGTAAAAAGTGTGATCAAAACCGAAGATGGACAATTGGTGTTGATGATTCAATTTAAAGGAGAGAATTTTAAATTGGGAAGTCAAGAATTTTTTGGATCCCAATTGGATTGTACTTTAGCTTTTATTCAATTGAAATGTAGTGCAGGAGGTATTCCGATTATACAGGATAAATCTAGAGTAAGTAGGAAAATTTCAAAAAATATTATTTCAAGAATATACCCCAACCCTGTAAATCATGCACTAAGTATTGAGTACTATTGTCAGAATAACAGTGTACTGCGCATTATAGTCAAGGACGTTATGGGGAGAATTGTTAGTCACTACACAATAAACAATCTGATACAGGGATATCGTACCGATAGTATCAATTTGTCTGCTATTGCATCTGGTTTATATATTTTGGATATATATGATGAAGAAGGAATAATATTTACCCATAAAATAATAAAGGACTAAAATGAAATCTTGCTTAATCGAATCTAAGTTGCTAATAATTAAATTATTAAAAATTTCAAGTACGTTTTTACCACTATATTTATGTATAGGGACATTAATGGCGCAGGAACCAGATGATCTTGATAGAGGAGATGTGCAGCTTGAATGTGCACCGGAACTTTCTATAAAGGAATTCAGTTCATATAAGAAACAATATAAAGTTGTGACTACTCAAGATATATCTCAACCAAACTACATAGTAGTTAAAGGTTTGGATCCAAACGGGAATGGTCCATATTCCTGGACATTGGGCTCAGCATCTGGTACGCAAAAGTGGAATTTGGATTATAAGGATTTGCAGGGCAAAACATTTATAGATGCTCGCTTTAACATGCCTGTAACGAATGATGAGTTTGGTCCGACGAATGGTTATATAACACTCAAAGATAAACTGGGAAATAAGGCAGTAAAACAGGCTTTGGTTTTCTTTGAGAAAGATGCCCCTAGCTTTTGGAATCCTGCTGAACCCGATTGGTTTTATTATTGGAAGCAGTTTGTGGATAAGGGGAAAATTAAATCTATTGTATTCAATGATAAAGATAATAACTTTGCAAGTACTAGTAGAGTGGATAATTCATTTGTAACCACAATCAGACAAGAAGCGAGCGAGCACAATTGGGTTACCAATCACGATGGTATTCACACTTTTGTTGAGACATTAATTCACGAAAATAAACATATCGAAATTTGGAATAATTGGTGGCCAAATGGTTATGATAGTACTATTGACTCAGATCACGATTATGTGCCTGATGAATGGGAGAGAACAATAGGCATCCAGTTCAAATTTGCTATCCCACAATTAGATGGGTACGAAGTTGGAGGAAATGCGGGAATTGAATATGAAGAAAAGATTTGTGAAGCAGCTGAAAAGGCATGCGATTTTATGTTACATGATAATAAAGATAGGTCTTTTAATCGCTTTAATAAGTATCAAGGAAAGCAATGGAATAAATAAAATAAATTATTATGAAAACAATATATATATTTATAATAAATTTAATTGTTGGAATTAATTTCACAACTTGTCAAAATATTCATGAGAATAAGAGGAATTATAGTACGACTATCAGATTAATATTTAGCAATACAAATTGTGATAGTATAAATCGAATTATTGAAAGTAAATATTTTACTATTGATAGTGGACTTATTAATTCAATTGTCAATATGGAATCATCATTAAAAGAATATAATTCGGATTTGTTTCAAAATACTGGTAGTTATTTAGGAAATTTATGCTTTGATTTACAAAATAAAGTTGAAGCATATAAATTTTCAATTAACTCTAAGTACCCTATTAATAATGTAGGAAGATTAATATCATTACTTTCTCTTACTGACAGTATTTACAATTCAAATTATATTGCAATTCCAATACTTTTTTCAAACATAAATAGCCATTTAGAAACCGTGGAACTTGATAGTATTTTATATTTTTTTGAAGGAAATACACTTAATAAATATTGTATAGGATTTTATATTCTCAATTCCTACTATTCTTTGTCTAATGAAAAATTACTAAAACTAATTGGAAAATCTATTCCCTTATATAGAAACCAGTCTTCATATACTCACATGATTTTTCACCTTTTAGAAAAAGCAGATAAAAGTGAGTATGCTAAAAAGCTATTAATGATTGAGTATCAATGGATGAAAACAGACTTAACATTTTTAAAATCTAAAATTGCTGGACTAATTATAGATGTAGAACTTAAATTGAAATCAGAATAGTAGGAAAAACTAGTTCCCTTCATTTTCCTTATCTTCGCCATCATGTCAGCAGCTCAAGCACAAGATACGATTACATCAAGTATGACCACGCCCCCATTGTCACCCTTTCCAACGGATGGGAAGCTTGAGTATATATCGGAATTTTCTATTTTAAAGTTTCAAAGGAAGGATAAGCTTCAAAGGATACTGGTAATAGATGATACAGTTAAATACATAGCAGCACATAAAATTCTTACTAGTTCATTAAAGTGGGAGCTCTGTTTTGACGGAATTGTAGGATTCTCCTCTTACTTTCCAATCACTCCTGATCATAGTAATATTGAGGGGGCGACAAAAATAGCTTTTTGTACTATCTGCTAGCAAATAATGACGAATTTGGAGATCAATATATCACTAATTGCATATAAGTCATCTGAGCAAATTCACACTTTAAATGGAGCACATTCTAAATAAAATAGTACAAGTTTTCTTTTTATTAGGCCAACCAAGCTATTGGAATCCTGCTGAACCCAATTGGTTTTATTATTGGAAGCAGTTTGTGGATAAGAAGAAAACTAGGCAAATATATTTTTTGTCAAAATGAATTATAGTAAAACCTGAATATTGTAATGATGATGAAGTAAACGCTTGTATTTCAGAGAGAGAGAATGCAAAAATTATGTACTATACACAAAAATCTTCGGAATATAATGACGAGACAACTCATTAGGGATTGCAGACTTTCGTGGAAGTTGTTGTTCATGAGAATCATCATATTACTTTATGGAATTATTTTTAGCCGAATGGTTACCAACCCAGATAATTCAAGTTGTGCTGATGAAATCGGAGGACCAAATGCAGATTACGATCAAGATTATTATCCAACTTGGTTTGAATTAAGTCTAGTGTCCGTGAGTTGTAAATGGATGGGCAGGTTATGACATCAGGACAGAATGGAGTGAAGTATAGTTACATTTTATAAGATTGATTTTGAGCACAATAATCCTATTGCGCGAAGATATTGAACTTGCAAAATGCTAACGGCAATGAGAAAGGATTTTAGTATATAGTTGGACTCAATTTACACTGTATAAATTTGCTTGTAAGTAATTGAATTCAGCTATTAATTATTCTGCGATTGATAATATTTTTGAAATCGCTTTTGAATTTTCTTAATCACGATTTCCGTTTTCTTTTCATCACTGGCTTTGCCATATATAATGTCGTAAAATAAAGCAGCAGTGGGAGCTGATCTGAATAGATATGGAAAAGGCTTCGTCAAAGGGCTCCCTGAAGAATCCAACACAATAAATGCCTCGGTGCCACTTTCAGTTACTTTACCAATTGCTAAAATAAGGAAGGAATCCTGAGGAGTTTTTTGTATTACTCCATTGACATCAGTCAAAAACATCGCATTCGGATCCGAAAGCAGATGATGTTCGTCATCCTGATAAAATAGCACTTTACTGAAGGAATAATATTTGGAAAAGGCTATTTTTAAATTTTTCTCTTTAAGATCGCGTTCCTTGATAGTTTGTATTTTCAAAGCCATCCATTCCGCTCTGGCTTTTTGAGAAATATCTTTTTTGGCAAGCTGCTCTTCAATCGCTTTGATCTTGTTTTGTTTGTGTGCCAGACGAACCAATATGCTGCCATGAGCCAAGGTCTTTATTTCTCCGGAGGCCCTATCTGCCAGGAAATCAGAGGACTGAGCCCTCAATTCAGGCATTAAAGTTTTGTTAATCAATGAGATCAGACTGATCATCATATAGAGAGGTAGATATAAATTTGCGTTATGCAACATGGGTTGAATTGGATTCAGACCTGCAAAATTAATCGTTTATTTGTTCAGAAGTTTTCATTTTCTTATGTCACAATATATTGATATCGAAGCGCTTAACCAGCAGATTGGCATTGAAAGCCGATTTGTGGATGCCCTTTTGGGTAACCAATCTAAAATCATCGTAGGTCAACGACATATGATGTCCAGACTGTTGATTGGTTTGCTTACACGTGGGCATATTTTATTAGAAGGTCTCCCGGGACTAGCTAAAACATTGGCTATCAAGACCTTGGCGAACTCTGTGTCTGCCAGTTTCAGCAGGATCCAGTTTACACCTGATCTCTTGCCTGCTGATATAGTCGGTACCCAAATCTACACTCCTGATCAGAAGTTCGTGATTCGTAAAGGCCCCATTTTTGCACATTTCGTCCTTGCTGATGAAATCAATCGCGCTCCTGCAAAGGTTCAGTCAGCACTATTGGAGGCCATGCAGGAAAGACAAGTAACAATCGGTAAGGAAACTTATCCTTTGGAAGAACCATTCCTGGTATTGGCTACGCAGAACCCCATAGAGCAAGAGGGCACCTACCCGTTGCCGGAGGCTCAGGTAGATCGTTTCATGATGAAGGTGGTCATCAAGTATCCAAGTTTGGAAGAAGAACGAGAAATTTTCAGAAGAAATATGAACGATGAGATCTCCAAAGGCGTCGAACAGGTCATCACCATACCTGAGATTCTAAGAGCAAGAGAGGCGGTAAAGAAAATTTATATTGACGAAAGGATCGAAAATTATATCCTGAATATAGTCTTTGCATCCCGAAATCCTGAGAGGTACAAATTGAATGATCTTCAGAATTTGATTACCTATGGAGCTTCCCCCAGGGCGACTATATTTTTGGGTCAGGCTGCCAGGGCCAACGCCTTTTTAAATCATCGTGGATTCGTGATTCCGGATGATGTCCAGCAGGTTGCAAAGGATGTCTTACGCCATCGCATAGGCTTGAGTTATGAGGCTGAAGCTGAGAATATCAATACAGAAGACATCATCAGCTCATTGCTTTCAAAAGTAGAAGTACCATAGAATCTATGCTTGAAAAAAATCGGGATTTGAGGTTGGCAATAAAAATAATTCTTTCTGCTTACTTATGGAGTAATGTTGTGTTATTGCAAGCACAGGACAAGGAAGCTTGGAATGAAGTCAAATCCCTATTTGAAAATCCGGAGAATGGGATTTGGGTTCAATACTATTTGGGCAAAGACTCCAGATCAGTACCTTTTAAACTTGTGTTGGCATATGATAATCACGAGTACAAGGGTATTTTATATCATATAGATGGATCCATTCAGACATATTTTGAAGGTGATTATTCGCCAGAAAATATTCAGTTTGTATGTCTGGATAATAAACAGAACAGGATAGGTTCATTCAAAGGAATTCGAAAGGACAGTACCTTGAATGGCGAGTATTTTAACAATGACAAAACGGAAGCAACAATCTACACTTTCAAAAGAACACTAAGTGGCCAGGAAAATGTGCAATGTTCCGGCCTTGAGTATTTTAAAAGGTTTGAATCTGCAGACCAGATTGAATTGTTTGTACAACATCACGAGGATCACAGTGTCGAAGCAGATTTTGTCAGCCATACTGGCAATATTTTAAGTTATAAAGGGAATTGTCCGCAGAGCAATTGCTCAAAACCATTATTGCGCCTGACGAGTTTTATCCAAGGTGAGCATAAAATTTTGTCTTGCTCAGGATTTGATAGCAATAGGATTGAGATCAATGAAAGATTGCCGATGGATAATTGTGGAAAAAAAACCACATTTATTCAACAAGGACAGTTGCATCTCCGATGCCAGTATTTTACAAAGGACAAATATCATGTAGCAACCAAACTACCAGATGTATCACACCGGTCCTTTGATAAATGGCTGGATGAATTGATTCTCGCTTGGATCAATCAGGTATTGAGTTATAATGCGTTAGAAGAAAGACAACTTTATTCTTCAAATGAAGTGGATCTCGATTTTTACAACCAGGATTTTATTTCCGGTATTTTATGGTTTAAAGAACCTTGGTCAGCTACTCCTAGACCATATCATTTTAATTATGATCTGCGCTCTAATAAACTTCTGGATCTGGATGATTTTTTTGTTCGCGAAAAGGAAGTTATGGATTCGATATTTAAATTGAGAGATGAATGGAAAGAAAATTTGACAAAAGACTTAAGTATGGAGGAAAGAGATTTTTTTGAAAAAGATAAATTCGATATTTGGACCATCAAATCTCAAGGTATTTGTTTTCACTCCAGATTTTCACCGGTGTATGGTGTTCGGAAATTTATAGTTCCATTTGACCAACTAGATACGTATCTCAAAAAATCAGGTAGTATCAAAAAAATTATCGCACGATAATGGAAGCTCAGGAATTGCTCAAGAAAGTTCGGAAGATAGAAATCAAGACAAGAGGCTTGAGCAAGAACCTTTTTAGTGGAGCATACCATACCGTATTCAAAGGGAGAGGAATGACATTTTCTGAAGTGCGGGAATATTCGCCCGGGGACGATGTCCGCCATATAGACTGGAATGTAACAGCGAGATCTGGGATCCCTCACGTCAAGGTCTTTGAAGAAGAAAGAGAACTCACATTGATGCTGATGATTGATATCAGTCATTCTACACATTTTGGTTCGAATGTTCAACTGAAATCTGAATGGATAGCTGAGATTGCCGCTGTGCTGGCATTTGCCGCCACGCAGAATCACGACAAAGTAGGTTTATTGTTATATAGTGACAAAGTACATTTGTTTATCCCCCCTCGCAAGGGCAGACACAATATTCTCCGCATCATCCGCGAAATAATCAATGCGAAAACAGAAAGCAGTTCTACTCAACTGCGCACGCCGCTGGAATATTTTAATGGAAATATGCACAAGCGAAGTATCTGTTTTATCATTTCGGATTTTTACTCTGACTTGCCTGAAATTTCTTTAAAACTCGTGGCGAGAAAACACGATCTCATCGCTCTACACATTACTGACCCACTTGAACTGAATATGAAAAGTTCAGGATTGGTGAACTGCCGCGATGCCGAAAGTGGTCAAGAACTTTTGGTGGATTTTTCTTCACCCGGCAATCGGAATCGGTACAAAATTAGTCAGGAACAAAGAGCTGCATCATTACAATCCACATTGGAAAAATTTCAGGTATCGTATTTGCCGGTAAAGACAGATGATTCGTACCTGCAGACACTTTTAAAATTTTTTAAATCCAGATCCAAAAGATGATAAAAATCAGATTCATTTTTTGGTTTATGCTGTTCGGTGTCAGCATTTGGGCTCAGACCTGGCAGCAGTCTTTGGATTCGACGAGAATGTGGATCGGAGACCAGCAAAATTTAACATTGCGATCCAAAGAAAAACCGAGTGATGAATCTCTGTTTGCGGGTTTGGATACGATCTCTTGGTTTGAATTTGTGGACAAAGGGGAGTGGGTACAAGATGCTGACCGGTTTTTCATAAGAAAAATTCGGTTTACGGTTTTTGACAGTGGAGTTTATCAACTACCGGATTTATCCTTACACTCTGGTTCGAATCCACTTTACCTTCAGGTAAGTCTTGCTCCGGACAGTACCAAAGTATTTAAGCCTATCAAAAACATTGAGGAGACAGCTTCAAAGCCTGCATACTTACTTTTCTTGTTGGTGGGACTTGCGGTAATTATTCTAAGCCTGATCCTTTTATGGTTTTTCTTTCATACGGATACCTCCAACAAAGCAGCTGCAGTTTATGAAACGAGAAAAGAGCCTTGGCAAGTAGCTTTAGAAGAATTACAGGTATTGGATCAAAAAAAACTATGGCAGCAGAATCAGCTAAAGCAGTATTATGACGAATTAAATTTTATTGCGCGCAGATTTATTTCTTCAGGATTGCACATTCATGCTATGGAGATGACATCTTCAGAAATCCTGGACGCACTTTCTCTGGCCGAGATTAAAATCGAAGCCAATGAAACCTTAAAGAATAATTTTCAGGTAACGGATTTAGTTAAATTTGCACAGCATATACCTGAGCCCGAAGAGAATCAAGCTGCAATGCAGAATATCCGACAGTTTATAGAACAAAACCGAAGCGGAAGTAAAATACTTCAGGAGAAGTATGCTCAAAGTTGGAAGAATTATTTGGGAATGGAATTGAGTGCCCAATTTGAGAATCCGGACGAATTGGTGCAGGAAGAAATTCTGTCACTCAGGATGAATCCCCAAATAGATCGGATTGTGCTCATCAAAAATTGGGTTCATCTACATGAATTTTCTCTTCCACAACATTTGGTTGAATGGCATTGGAATCATATGGGAATGCTGAGTAGATGGCATAATCAAATCATGCGTGAGGCTTCGCAAAACAAAATTTATTATGTCTTATTTTTTATAGCCATACCCGTGATTGCCATTTTTCTCCCGTTGATTTGGGTGGTCACTTTATTTCAAAAACAAAATTTGACCGGAAAAGGAAGATTTAAATTGAGTCCCGGAAATAAATTACTGTGTACTTATCAACTCAAATCCGTATGATGAGTTGGTTGCAGCATATAGAGTTGAAAGATCCGATCTGGTTGTGGGCACTTTTGCTTGCTCCACTGATATTGTACTACACTAGAAAGAAGCTATTTTCCAGCCTAAGTTATCTTTCAATACCTACAGTGGAAATATTGCCTAAAGCGAGGACTTGGAAAAGTGTATTGTTTTCATTTTTACCTTTTTTGAGTGTATTGGGTTGGTCATTACTTGTAATTGCCATGGCGAGACCACAGCGCGTCCTTAGTGAAGAAATAATCAAAGGAGACGGGATTTCAATTTTTCTCACTATAGATTTGTCGTCAAGCATGTTGAGTCAGGATTTTAATCCAAACAGACTTGAGGCGAGCAAGCTTGTCGCAATAGATTTTGTGCAAAAACGCAAATATGATAAAATAGGAATCGCAGCTTTTTCCGGAGAAGGATTTACTCAGTGTCCTCTTACTTCCGATAAAGATATACTCATCAAACTACTGGAAGAACTCAAATGTGGCAATCTGGAGGATGGTACAGCTATCGGAATGGGAATCTCTGTAGCGATAAATCGCTTGAGGCAGGATTCAGCTAAAAGTAAAGTCATCATATTGCTCACAGATGGTGTGAACAATGCAGGCGATATTTCTCCACAAATTGCTGCAGAGATGGCGATTACGTACAATATAAAAATTTATTCTATTGGGGTAGGTACTAACGGAGAAGCATATTCTCCGATTGGAAGAAATCCAGACGGTAAGTTTGTATTTGGAATGGTGCCGGTAAATATTGATGAAGGATTGTTACGCGATATTTCAACACGAACAGGTGGCAAGTATTACAGGGCAACAACACTAGAGCAATTGAAAGTTATTTATAATGAAATCGATCAGTTGGAAAAAACAAAACTGGATATCAAAGTATTCAAGAGATACAGCGAAATGTTCAGACCATTTGTTTTATTGGGATTATTGATTCTAGCGTTATCCTATATTTTCAGAATGTATCTTCTTCAATTTAAAAACTGACACTGATGATACAACTGGACCAGTCTGTTTATTTTATTCTTCTACTTATAATTCCATTCATTTGGCTGTTATCGTATGTAAAGCAAAAAAACCAGGACAAGCAGATCTCAGCTTGGGGTGATAAAAATGTGGTCGTTCAAAACATTCATACCTTACCCGCAAAATTTCGTCTGAAGTCTGTTTTATTTTTTGTGGGAATGTTGTTTAGTATTTTGGCATTGGTCAATCCTCAGTTTGGGAAACGAACACAGAAAGTAAGGTCTTCGTCCAGTGAGATTATTCTTGCTCTGGACTTGAGCGAAAGTATGCTCGCGGAAGATGTATTACCTTCGCGACTTTCGAGAGCACAACTTTGGATCAGTCAGTTTGTGGAGAGATTTCCAAGTGAGAAAGTAGGACTTATCAGTTTTGCCGGAAACGCGTATTTGCAATCTCCATTGACTACAGATATATCAACTATAAAATTGATGTCTTCTCTAGCCCACCCTTCGTCGATAAGTACACAAGGGACTTCCTTGAGTGCAGCTATAGAATTGGCGACAAAATCGTTTTCGACACAAAGTGGAAATCACCGCATATTAATTCTGATAAGTGATGGTGAAGATCACGAAGGTGAAGCCTTGGAAGCTGCTGCAGCAGCCTTAAGAAAGGGCATCCATGTTTTTACAGTACCAATAGGAACAGATGAAGGAGCAAAAATTCCCCAGTTGGTGCAAGGCATGGGAAAGTATAAAACGAGTGCCAACGGAGAGCAAATCATCACTAAACCAAATCGGAAATTACTTCGGGAGATAGCCTCTAAAGGGGAAGGACAAATGCTGGATATTTCTTTGGGTGAAGCCGTGTTTGATATATTGAAGAATGAATTTTCTAAGATTGCAAAAAAGGATATTGCCATGCAATCATTTGATGATTATGAATCTTATTTTCAGTATTTACTTATTTTCGGAATTATTTTATTTGGGATTGAAATATGTATTGGAAGAAAGAAATAATGTTAGTCAGTATAGGATTTGGTCTTGTCGGTCTAAGTTTTGCTCAGAAGAATGACCCGTTTCAGATTCGCGGAGATCGAATGTATAAGGATTCTAATTTTGTTGCAGCGGAGGAAAACTACAGAAAGGCACAAGAGATGAAACCTGAAGCAAAGAATATGTACAATATTGGAAATAGTTTATATTCACAAGGACGAACAAAAGAAGCGATCAGTGCATATGAAAGTGCTGTTCAGTTGGAAGATAGAAGGATGAATAAGGCAAACGCCTATTATAATTTGGGAAACTCATATTTTGCTGAGAAGAATTTTGAGAAAAGTATAGACGCTTATAAAGAGGGTTTGAAATTAAATCCTTCAGATATACAGGCAAAACAAAACCTCGCTCTTGCTAAACAATATTTAATGCAACAACAACAACAACAACAGCAGAAACAGCAGCAACAGCAACAACAACAAGAACAACAAGAAATTAAAGATAAAGACCAAAAATCTCAACAGAATCAAGATAATAAATCTGATGAGAAACAGCAGCAACAACAACAGCAGCAACAACAACAGCAAAAATCACCACAAAATCAGGAGCAAAAGGAATCTGCGGACAAAATGAGCAAGGAAGAAGCCCAACAGATTATGAATATGATAGAAGATCAAGATAGTAAGGTGAGAGAAAAATTGCAGAAGGCAAACAAACAGAATACAAAAAAAGAAAAAGATTGGTAAGCTTTAAATAATTCAAAATGAAAAAACAGTTTATTTTTCTATTTACGACATTATTTTTGTGTAAGACATTATCAGCTCAGGGAGTAGAGTTTATCGTAAACCTAAGCAATGATACTGTATTACTGGGAAATTATATTGAAGTAGAATACACCATCAGCAATGGTGATGGAAAATTTATACCACCACTTTTTGCCGGATTGCAATTGATCGCAGGACCAAATAAATCTTCGTCCTACAGCGTAATCAATGGTGTAGTGAGCCAAAGTGCAAGTTATACTTATTATTTTTCTGCAGACGAGACTGGAAATTATATCATTCCACCTGCTGAGCTGGAGATTGGCGGTAAAATAATTAAATCTACTCCTGTCAAAATTTACGTAGCACCTAACCCGGATAACATTCGGCAGAGACCTCGAAATGATTTTGACGACAATGAAGATTTACCTCGAAACAATAAATCTAAGAAAAAAATTATCAAACTTTAATTGTGATACAAATCGGCATGCCTCGATCTTTATTGATTTTTGTAATTGCAGTTTTGACTGTTTATGCAACTCATGCACAGGTCAGTTTTGATGCGATTACGGAGGTCAAAAGCATATTAGAGGGCAGTACATTTGTAGTGAGATACAAATTGGCAAATGCAGAAGGGAGGCAGTTTCAGGCACCTGAATTCACACCTTTTACCATTGTAGGTGGTCCCAATAAATCAGTGCAAACTACCATCATCAATGGCGCCATGACCAGCTCAGTATCTTATTCGTATTCGTTACTCGCAAACAAAGTCGGTACTTTTGAAATCCCACCGGCATCGATGATTGTTCAGGGCAGAACTCTAAAGTCCAATTCACTTCGAATCAGCGTAGTCAAGTCACAAGCCGGCACAAATCGGAGATCCGATGACAAAGGTTTTTTTATACTTGCTGAGGTGGATACATCCTCGACTTATTTGGGGCAACAGCTCAACTTGACTTATACTTTGTACACCAGAGTTAATTTGGAAAATTTAGAAATATTAAAATCGCCGGAGCTGCAATCATTTCAATTTGAGTATATTTCTACCGGACATCTGCAAGCTCAAACGACGGTTTACAAAGGCCAGAATTATACTACCAAATTACTTTCAAGGATAATTTTATTTCCTATAAAAACCGGGTGGGTTGAGATAGCTCCCGTGATTTATCGAGTTGGAGTTGCCGGAGAAAGCAATGACGATCCGTTTGGATTTTCAATGCCTTCATTTTTTAATACTAGGATTGAAAACATTCAAACCAATCCATTGCGAATTTTTGTTAAAGATCTACCTAAACCAGCGCCAGCCTCATTTTCAGGTGCTGTGGGAGATTTTTCTGCCTCGATCAGCAAAATAGCACCAAGTTTTAATCTAAGCGATGCCATTCAAATTAAACTGGATATTCGCGGCAATGGCAATTTGGATCTCATACAACCTTCGTTAATTTCTTCTGATAGTTTATTTGAATCTTCTGCCCCCAAAACGGGTGATATAGTTAAAGTGGGGGAAGATCCCTTTCTTGTAAAAGCAAGGAGTTACGAGTTCTTATTGACGCCTAAAAAATCTGGCGAGGTAATACTTGTCCCTGCGTTCAGTTACTTTGATCCGGCAAAAGGAAAGTACATTACTTTTTCAGACAGTTTAGATGTTAAGATCAATGCAACTACAAATTCAAGTACCAGAGAGAATCAGTCTTCATCGGATATCTTTTTTTATCCTGAAGTTGATAATGGGACAGGAG
The DNA here is from genome assembly GCA_016710235.1 of Saprospiraceae bacterium. Classification (NCBI taxonomy): domain Bacteria; kingdom Pseudomonadati; phylum Bacteroidota; class Saprospiria; order Saprospirales; family Saprospiraceae; species Saprospiraceae bacterium. The sequence goes on along the minus strand of JADJLG010000001.1, from coordinate 890,337 downwards.
ATCCGGATATTTTCCATAAGTGGTATGCTTGGTTGGCATTGGGATTGATTTTAGGAATTTATTTAATTCCTTCAGGTAAAGTTCAGTCTTGGCTCCAAAAGAATCAGGTTTCTCCTTCCGCAGCGCTTAAATCAAAAAACGCAGTCCAGAGTTCTCCTGCTGATCGACTTGAACAAAAATTGGTGAAACACTTAAATACAATTTATCCCCACCATCATTTTGAGTCTCTGAATTATGAATCAAAAGAATGGATAAGTTCTTCTCATTTACCTGAAAGTCAATCCATTTTGAATTTGATCCAGGAGTGGGAATATTTGAAGTTTAGCAAAATTGAAGACAAGATAAGCTGGAATGATCTTGAAATAAAAATAGACAAGCTTTCCTGACGCACAGAATTCATTTTAAATAAAGTCACGTGCAGTTTTCATCGCTCCCTTTATTATTGATCCAATTGAAAACTAAGTGCTCTCACATTTACTCATCTAAAAGCAGCAGCAATGTCTGGTGAAGTTTTGCTTGGTTCGCATTCTATCGAGATAAATCGTTCACCCGATTTAAGCTTTGCAATGACAATCGATCACATCATCGCCCTTGATTTTATTGCCGATTTGATTCTCACTACAATTCCCAACTGGAAAATCTGGGTTATATTTATCCCGGATTTTATGGTTGATGTGCGATTACGAACCAAATTGACTGCAAAATCAGGGTTTATATTTTGTAACAAAATTTACATTGTAATTCAGTTTCATGTACTCCAAGAAAGCAGCAGGCATTTTATCCAAGGATCCTACACTCAATAAGATCATCCAAAAAATTCCACCTGATACTCTTTATAAAGCAGACTCAAGTGTGCCTCTGTACAATTTTTTGATACGCAGCATTGTAGGACAACAATTGTCTACAAAAGTAGCACAGGTGATTTTCGATAGATTTTTAGATATATATGAAAGAAAAATGCCCTCAGCACAGGTACTCAAGAATACAGATGATGAGCTATTGAGAAGCTGTGGGCTTTCGGGACAGAAAAGTTCGTACATCAAGAATATTGCTTCATTTTGGATAGAGAATAAATTGCACAAGACAGAATTTAGTGAATTGGCAGATGAAGAGATCATCAGTTTGCTCACTCAGATAAAAGGAGTAGGCCAATGGACCGTTCAAATGGTGCTGATGTTTTGCTTGGGTAGGCCAGACGTGTTTTCACCTGAAGATTTTGGAATTATCAGCGCCATGCAGGATGTTTATAAACTGGATTTGCAGGGAACTAAATTAAAAAAACAGTGTATCGAAATTTCTCAACAGTGGAAACCACACAGAACGCTTGCTTGTTTTTATCTTTGGGCTTACAAGGATCAAAAAAAATCTTAAAGTGACTGTAATTGAACATTTAGAAGCTGTGCTGGATTCCATGGATTCCAATGCGGATGTGATCACAAATATTCTCGAGAAAATCGAAAGAGAAAATGAGACATTGTATGATCTGCTATTGCTCTCTCCAATGGATGATCTGAGCGAGTCAGAAGGTGATGCCCTTATGCTTGTATTTGGCTGTATATACGAAAGCTGGTCCAAAGAGAATCAAATTCCTGTGTTTACCGAAGAAGAGATCGCAAGCAAAGAGGAAACTGTTTGGGAAATTCTGAACAAGAAAAAGTCAAGAGAAGAAATTATCGAGGAGTTTTATACCATAAAATCAGACCCTGACATTTTGGATTTTATTTTTTCTATGCTGGATCCTGAAGAAGATGAACAGGATGATGATTTGAAAATTTCGGATTTGAGCAAAGAAATCATGACAGGATGCTTGGTAACGCTTTCAGAACTTCTTGCTGACAAAAACGGATAAGCCAATCAATGAAATTAAATGGCGTTCGATAGAAAATCCTTTAGATTTTCGCAAATTTTTTGATTGCGGCATTTTGCATTTGTAAGAAATATACTCCGAATTCCAATTCTGAAATATTCCAATTCACAATTTTACCCTGGACAATTTTTTGTGAAATGATTCTACCGCCGGCATCGATGATTTTGAGAGTATGCTCTCCTTCGCTTGAAAAATTTATTTTCAATTCCGAATCTACCAGGGTTGATATCCATTCTATCGGCGTTGAATGGACAGTCTCCTCGGTGCCAACGGCATATTTTTTCACTAATTCTGTCAGAGAGAATGTCTGAACTCCTCTGGCAAAGGTTCCGGCAATCAATCGATTTTTATCTGAATCCAAATCAATATCAAATACAGGAATGAAAGGCATATCGTCCCCCAATCTTTCCCAGGTGGCACCAGCAGTAATCGTCGCATAAACACCTATGTCAGTTCCCACAAAAAGCAAACTGTCACTTCTACCTGGATAAACAAAAATATCATAAACCGGAACATTTGGTAAGTTGCCATGTATGTCTTTCCAGTGTTGGCCTGCATCATAGGAGGCATATACGTGAGATGTGTAATTGTTTTGTTGCTTGGCAGAAAGTGTCACAAAACATTTTTCAGTCGAGCTTGCTGACAATTTTACAGAAGAGACATATCCTGGAGGAAGACCACTTGAAATATTGAGCCAATTTTCTCCCAATTCTTTTTTAGGATCGGACAACCATACCAAACCATTTGAAGTACCAATAATGACTCTACCTTGGGATTGGTTCAAATTTTGATGAATGGATGTGATATTTGGAGTGCGCCTTGTAGGATATCTTCCATTTAAAGTAAGATCATCACTTAATTGAATCCAACCTACACCAGTAATGCTCTTATTTTCCAGAAAAAACTGCGTACCGGAATACATAACGCCTTCATATAAAAAATAAGGAGTATCCCAGTTGGCGGTTCCGGGCATTCCCTGTCCGATATTTTCAAACGTGACAACATTGACAATATTCCCATTTTGATATTCAGCAAATGTTAGATCAATGTTGGTTTCATCAGACTCAAATTGGAAGCCATCTCCACCATATATTCTAACCCAATCATTAATTGTTGAAGCATTTCCACCACTGGTACCATTGTCCTGAGCTCCTGCGATATAGTCATCGGGATAGTTTCTAGAATATTTAACCCGGTAAATTTGAGCGGCAGGTATATTATCGACATCGGTCCAGGTGTTTGAAACGGGTGAATACAAATAAATACCACCATCTGTTCCCAATAGGAAACTGCCGTCTTTTCTGAATACCAATGCATGCTTGTCTGCATGGACTTCATATGTATGCCAAGGTGGTGCAGCCATGGACCAGCTAGCGCCTTGATCCACTGTCCGCCATAAATCTACCCCAAGTATGTACATGTCATAGATATTCTTCGGATTGATCACCAGGTTACCAAAATACCATCCAAAACCAGCCAACACCTTTAAGCGATCTTCCGGAATTCCAATATCCTGCCAGGTGACACCTAGGTCATTACTTAAACGAATTCCACCTAAATCATAGGTGCCCGGGGGATTAATACTGTCAAATTTGATATAACTAAAGGCTATAGAACCAGGACTGGATGCACAGACTGCCAGATTTATTCTTCCCCATTTGCCGGAAGGTAAGGCAGCATTCATTTTTTTCCACGTGTTACCCTTGTCTTTAGATTGATATACTGCCGTGTTTGAACCTCCATATGCAAACCTGGAAGCAGTGAGATAGCGATCGTAGCTGGAAGCATAGAGAATATTTGGATTGCCCGGCGCTACTACAATGTCCAGAAATCCAACACTGTCACTACGAAATAATTTTTTTTCCCAGGTCAAACCCCCATCGGAAGATTTATAGATGCCTCGATGAGGATTAAATTCAAAAGGATTCCCTAGTGCAGCAGCGAAAATAATAGATGGATCATTTTCATCTATGATCATTTTGGCAATATTTCTACATTCACTAAGTCCAATGTTTTTCCAATTTTTGCCCCCATCCGTGGATTTATAAATACCATTACCGGCTGTGATGTATGCTCCATTGTTGGGATCACCTGTGCCGACATAGACGATATTGGAATTAGCAGGATCTATTGCAATACATCCTATGCTGAGAGTCAGTTCTTTATCAAATATTGCTTGCCAGGTTTTCATTCCATCTGAACTTTTGAAAAGTCCTCCTTCGGAATATCCTGCATATACGACGGATTCATTTTTTGGGTCGATTGCCAAACATGTCACCATAGCGCCTAGATTGGCAGGACCTTCAACAGTCCATTTCCCACCAAAAGTTTGTGGTGAACGCGTTTGTAATTTGGACTTCGCTAAATCAATTTCTTTATTGCGATTTATAATTTTTTCTTCGGTAGGAATCCCGCATTTTTCAAGCAGATGCTCATCGTCCGGTTTGATACCGAAGTCTTTGAAATAATCAACAGGCTTTTGGTGGGTACACGAAACAAAGCAAAACAGGTGACAAGAAAAAATAATGCTCATTAGAACAGTGAAATATTTTGGGCCGAGTTTTAACAGTGGTAAGTTAGTCATGTACAAAGATGAAAAATTTGTTTTAATATCCATTTTAAATACAAGCGAAATCATAAGATTTGGTCTTTAGCAGAGTGAACGCTTGAGAATGAATAATGTGCTTATAGTCACAGCGTAATTTAATAATCTTGAAAAAAAAAGAAGTGTTTTATAATAATGAATAAAACGAATTTGATAGAGAAAAATCAAATTAGTTTTTTGAAGAAAAAGGAATGATTGTCGAAATAAAGTCTTCCAATTCATCAAAACTCTGCATCACCCTGACCACATCTTGATGAACCATGAGATCCTGTGCATAGTAACCGGAAAGTAGAAGGATTGGATGGTTTTTTAGGTCAGCTGTTGTTCTCAAAAAGTCTTCTATATAAGCTTTACTACTTTTTTCCTGGACAAAAGATGCGATAAATTGCGGATCGTAGGCAACTACAGCATGATAAAGATCAATGGTGTTGATGTCTGAGCCGGCATCCAGTACCTGAATGCCTTTCTTTTTGAGGGCATAAATGAGGAAAATGCAACTCAGCTCCTGAGTCTCTCGAGGAGGTAAAAAAATCAGGAATTTAATCGGTAGAATCTGAGTTTTCTTGTCTTCTACAGCTATTGCTTGGTAGAGTTTTTTCTTTATGATTTGGATCAAAAATTCTTGGTGTATTTTCTTGATCGCACCCGATAGCCACATTGAATGCATTTTGTCGAGAAGGGGCATTAGGATGTTGGAAAACATCTCGTCAAAACCCAATTGCTCGATATTGGTATCCAGCAGGTGTACGAACTTTTTTTCATCGAGTTGCAGGACGCACAATGTGAAGGCGTCGAGTGACTCTGCGTTGATCCACTCTGAATCGGTGACATTTGCAAGCAGAGACTCCATTTCTTCTACAGGGAGCTCCGTAAGGTGTGAAATCTTATAACCTCTCTGAGTTAGCATGGCGATACCCGATATTTTGCGAAGGTCATCATCTGAATAGTAGCGCATATTTGTGGCAGTTCGCCCGGGAGACAAAATATTATATCGCTTTTCCCATATACGTAAGGTATGCGCTTTTATTCCAGTCAGTTTAGCTAAATCTGTAATCGAGTAAACGGCCAATGCTTAGTTTTTTGACTTTGATCAATTATTCAAACCTATCTTTAACAATCAGGCAAAAACTATTGTTTTTCCGCTTATATGATGCGAATAGGTATAGTATGTTATCCGACTTACGGAGGTAGTGGGGTGGTAGCTACCGAGCTCGGTATTGCCCTAGCAGATAAAGGCTGTGAGGTTCATTTCATCAGTTACAAAAGGCCTGTAAGACTGGGACCATATCATCCAAGGACCTTTTACCACGAGGTGAGTTCATTTGAATATCCCTTGTTCGATTTTAAGCCTTATGATAGTGCATTGACCAGTAAAATAGTCGACGTTGCCCTTCATTACAAGTTGGAGATTCTTCACGTCCACTATGCTATTCCACATGCCACTATCGCATTTTTGGCAAGAGAGATCCTGAAGACAAAAGGGATCTATCTACCTATTGTGACAACCTTGCATGGTACGGATATCACTCTTGTGGGCACCGAGAGTTCATTTCATCCCACAGTAGAATTTGGCATTAACCAATCCGACGGCGTGACTGCGGTTAGCCAATCACTGAAGTCGGATACTCTGGAGTCTTTTCATATTATTAATCCTATCGAGGTCATTCCCAATTTTATAGACTTCAATCGATTTTATATGAAGGATTGCAAAAATCTGCGAAGGCAGTTTGTCTCAGATGATCAGAAAATCTTGATGCACATCAGCAATTTTAGGAAGGTAAAAAGGGTTGTGGATATTGTCAGAATGTTTGCAATAGTCAGTGCATCGATCGATAGCAAACTTGTATTGGTCGGTGATGGTCCCGAACGAACTGCTGTAACAGAATTAGGGCGTGAACTAGGAGTCGAAAACCGTTTAGTATTTTTGGGTAAGCAGGAAGCGATAGAAGATTTGTTATCTATGGCGGATGTGTTTGTCGTAGCATCAGAAAAAGAGTCTTTCGGGCTGGCAGCTTTGGAAGCCATGGCTTGTGGAGTTCCCGTGGTGTCTTCTGATGCAGGAGGTTTACAAGAAGTGATCAGGGATGGCTATAGTGGATTTATTTGCCCCACCGGAGATTTTGAAATGATGGCAGAAAGAAGTATAGAACTCCTGAGAGATCAACAGAAGTTATCGCTTTTTAGGAAGCAGGCTATCGCACAGGCTCACGAATTTGACCTGTTGAAGATTCTACCGAAATACATTCAACATTATGAGAAAGTAATCGGGGCCAGATCAACTTCCGTTTGAAATTACTGAATTTTCTCAAAACATAGCATTCCCTGATTGATCACTTACAAGCAGGGAATGAATATTTTTAATCTTTAATTATTCTAGTTCGAAGCTCAATTTTAAGGTAATACGATATTCTTTTACTTTGCCCTTGTCCACAGTCACACTTTGATCCTGCACCCAAGCAGAGCGAATATTCTTAAGAGATTTTGCAGCTTTGGCAACACCTGTGGCAGTTGCATCTTCCCAACTCTTCTTAGAGCTACACATGATTTCGATGACTTTTACTACTGACATAATATTTAAATTTTTCTATATGTTGACCAAATAATATGCCAAAAGCTAGAAATTCATGTTAAGTTTTCTTGTGCATGTAACTTAGCGATTCTAAATTGAAATGGCCCAAATTGAAAAATACAGATCGATGAAAACAAAATTATTTCTTGGTCTTCTCAAAAAGTAGATTATCTATTGAAGTTTAAATCTGTGATATTTTAGATAGACAATTATTGGGTAGTAGAACGAATGGAGACGCAGAGGATTTTATAGATGTAAGCCAATTCGAGGAAGGAATTTATTTTATAAGGATAGAACTAGATGGCGAAATAGAAACATTAAAGTTTGTTAAATGTGGAGAGTAAACTTATTTTCTAATGTGATGCATTTTCACCACAGATATATCATCTGGTATCTGCATATGAATATTTTTTTTATTAATATTATCCAAACATGAACACCTATGGTTTACTGGAATACTTTTCAGCTTTTGCTATTCAAATATAGCGAGTTGGGATGTTTTCAAGTTTAATTTCCAAGTTCAGGTTGACTGTCAATTTTTTTTTCCGGAAGGTTTACGTCCATTTGTTGATAATTCAATTCGTCTTTTTTGTGCGAGGTAGAACAGGCCAAAAATGAATATGGGTACTCTAAAATACAATAGAAGAAATGCAATTTTTGGCATGTAGAAAGAAAAGATCATAGCCAAAAAGCATTGATTACATAGGCGTTCATCATCCAAGTGATGCGTTTGCGGACGTCCAACTGCATTTCATCATATGTCATGAATTCTTCTTTTCCGTTGGCGTAATCCCAAATGAAGTTTTGTGATAAGGATAACAAAAAAATATTGAGACTGTACATGAAGATAGCAGGTGTATCACCAAAATATTGGCTTACCAGTGTAGTTGAAAATGGTAAAACGACCAAAAAGAACAACCACAAAATATTGATATAGAGCATTCGTTCGTCTATCCTTTCGATATGAACAAAGAAATTGTGGTGAGTTCTCCATAAACCTGCTATTGTGACGAAAGAAAGAAGGAAGGCAGCATAATTGTGCCAGGGTTTTATCAGCGCAGAAAATGTGAGATGTTCTCCGGGTGGCAGTTCAACTCTCAACTCCAGTGCAAGCAAAGTGATCGCTATAGCTACCACGGCATCGCTAAAAAAAATGACACGTTCGTATGCAATGTTTTTCTCTTTCATGATCAATGGTGAATTGAAATACTCATGATGATGCAAAGTAAAAATTATTTGGTATTGACAGCCAATATTTATTTATTTTCATCTTAGAGTGTGCACTTTAGTCAACTTCTGAGCTTTTGAAATTATTGTTTTCAAAAGTGCAAACCCTCTCCACCGTTTTTTTGTTGACTTTCAGAGTGAATTTTTTTAAGGTCTACCTTAATTGTGTGTTTTTGATAAAAATGTAATTATTGTGGGATATATTTATTGGAGATTAATTTTTTAGAAGTGCATGAGAATTCACATTCTATATGTAAGTTTCAGGTTTAATGTAGATTGATGAAAAGTTTAATTTGATGATAATCTTAATATAATCAAGTTCTGATTATCAGTATTGTATGTAGTGCAAGAAGATAGGATGTTCTCGAAGCAATACTATCTGGAAAATGTGACAGTAGGTATAGATAATCACAAGCAAATTCTCCGATTAATAATGTGAAAATGCATTATTCAGCACCGTCTTTTTTTGCGAGATCGATAGAATATTTTGCTACTGCTTTGCCCTGAGTCAATCCTGCGCTGGCGTCAAAAGCCCAGTGTATCCCTCCATAGATTCGTGATACCGCTGCTTCATTTGCCATTTCATTAACGGATTGTGCATGTGATGGAAAGAAATACGCCAATACATCGGCAGCAGCGGCAGAAAATACACTATGCCCCGAGGTATAAGATGGAAAATTCGGAGTGCCCAGGATGGTTTTAAATCCTGCAATATTTTGAATAGGTCTTGGATAATGATAGTAGTACTTAGCATCCCAACAGCTGATACCACCATCCATTATAGCCATATTCATATAGGCCAATATTCTCGCTGTTCGTATAGGATTCAATTTTTGTGCTACGATGATACTTGTGGCAATTTCATTCCAGTGTCCCGGTGGCGTATACGTGCCAAGACCATCTGACCAATAATTGGCAATCCTTCTCCTTTCTCTTGTCAAATTAGCAGCATAGTCTTTAAGTTGGGCGACGCAGGCATTGTATTCATTAGAGCCAAATGCAGGTGGAGCTCCCGGCCTGACAACTTGTACATTTGGGACATTCCACATACGCACTTTACCAAAAAGCGGAGTAAGTCCAACTGGTCTTGCAGGGATTTCCAAATTGACCCAACTCCAGCCAAATCTTGATATAGCATCATTTTTTATGGAATCTGCCACTGCTTTAGGGGCTTGTGCATTTTTCATTCCATCTGATGATGCTCGTTGCAACGCCAGAGCTGCTATTTCATTTGCTATTGATATTCCGGCATCTACGTCACTTTGGACACAAGTTCCGGCGGATCTGATAGCAGCGAGATGTTTTGATTCCAGAGTATTCAGATATTCTTTTTCCAATGGAAACATGGCTGTTAGGATTTCTTTTGAAACCCTTGCAATAACCGCTTCATCCGAAGGATAAGAAGGGATCGTATTGGTCTGATGAAAGTTATGAATATTCGGATCGGTAACGCAGGCTGCTGCCCGAGAATATAAGGACTTATAGTACCAGGCTGTGATCAGACCATCATATTGAGCTACAGACAAGTATGCCAAAGCCCTGCAGGCGTAGGGAGGATGAGCAAAAGGAAAAGGAGGAGGTCCTGTTGGTTTCGAAGCGTTGGGGAGAGTATAAGTTCCATCATCGTTTGGGCCTGGAATGAGATTGTATTTAGCAATTAACTCCCTGGCAATTTCATTCCAACGAAGTACTGGATTGTTGGTCCAATACTTGATATCACTTTGAATGTTTTCCGGAAGTGATAGCTGTGTAGTTTTAAGTTGTGCAAGTTCAGCGAGATATTCAGGGCTATTTATTGCAGTGGGTGGGACAACATTGATTTGAAGAGCTGAGCTGATCAAAGTTGTTTTCCAGTTACCCGCGTCCTTATCAGTATTTGAAAATGAATAACTGTCATATTCGTAATGCGTTGGTATGTCTTTTTCACATGCTGTGATAAAAAGAAAGGAAAATAATGCGATATAGATTTTAGTTTTCATTAGTAGGTTTGTTTTTATAATATACAAATTGATAAGTAAGACCGAAACAGGTGGTGTTGATTTTACCGGTATTTCTACCTGTAATGGTCCGTTGGTGATTGACGATCAAGCCTAATCCTTTAGCAAATTTTGGTTTGTATTGGGCAAGAAACCCTACCTGCCCGAAATCCACTTTGTTGGTCGGTTGTGACGAATTATAAGGACGAATGTCGTCGCCATCTGTTGAAGAAAAATTTACATAACTTAATTCAAGTCTTAAATCTTCTCCAAATAAATAGCCCCCTAAGGCTCCACCAAATGTCCAAGCGCTTGGAACGTCCATCCAGTCAGAATAATGGCTCCCATCAGCATAATAATAAATACGCTCTGCTTTCGTATATCCTCGCCAAAAATATGCGGCATTTGCCCTCAGATACACACCGGGTTTAAATTGGTGAGATACCAATAACTGGTAGGTCAATTGTGGAGCACCCAGGCCGATGCTGTATGGTTGATAATCTGAAAGATATTTTGTCAACGGAGTGGTGAAGTCTATTGTCGCTGATGCTCTGGTAGTTCCAAATTCTCCTTCTTTATTCAGAAATTGATATTTAGCGGCGAGGTCTAAATCCTGCAAACCATTTACTCCATCCAATCTTCCTCCATTTGGCTCGGCTGAACTAGTTTGGATATAAGGAAAACCTGCATAAACATTGAGTTTATCTATGATGCCAACTGCTGCCATCCAGGAATAAGATCGTCTGGTAAATTTTGAAATTGTTTCGTTGGTACGCAATCTGTCAGCTTCCCAATAATGATCAAAACTTCCCTGCGAATAACCTGCAAAAATACATGTATTGTGTTTTGGCATCATGATGCCGTCAAATGGAGTTTGTGCATGTAGAGCATTAATATTTCTTCCTGAGAGCAATAGGAGGAATATTGTGATTCCTGGCGGAAGAAAGTGATGTAAAAACCCTGCCCTTGGTTTTAAGGAGTAAAGTTGTAGTAGCATAAGCTGGTTCATTTATTTTTAATCAATGAGTTTAATTTGTTTCTATTCATATTTTCTTATCGAAGTTGACTGTTAATCTATTTGTCTTAAGAGATTGTAAATTGTTATCCACTTTTTAGCGAAGGCTTGTAAATGAAAAAATATTTAATTGATTAAATAAAGCATTCAAATTTCAGCTTTATTAGGTGTAATAAGATATTGAATGGCCTCACCATCAAGATTCATTTTACCTGAATTTTACAATACTCTTCTGCACTACTGTCATGAATTGGATAATCAAGATCTTTTTATCCAAATCAATCATGAATGAATTGTGTGATTAGTTTTGTTTTTTATAATTAGCTATATTTTGAGATTTGAGATAAATTTTGTGTAAAGCTATCTGTATTGCAACCTGCGTAGAGGAACAATTTGCAAACCCAGTAAATTAATTTATGAATCGTATTTATTTAGGGATGAATGAATCTATTCTATGAGATGCATAGTTGTATTTTAAGATAATTTCTACTCTTAATTATTGAGTCTCATCTATATAATTAGGATCGGAGATGGAGAATCACGAGTAGAATTTTTATTTGGATAAATACTAAAAGATATATTAATCTTAAAATCTAATATTCATTTAAATTGTAATTAGCACTACCGATTTTTTATTTTTTGAAATCAAAAGTCTAATAGATTACGCTGTGCTTATGAATATAGTGAGTTATGTACAGATCAAAAAAATTTAGCAGACTTAATCCACAAATAGTATAATAAATGTAAAGTTGTATATTTAGAATTAATAATGAGCTCAATAAAGACAAATGACAATTCTGTTTTCATAATGGTCACTACATCATTGGCATAGATTTTCAAAACGAAAATCATACTCAATGCTGTTAGCATAGTTGATCATATAATAGCGATGCAAGTATAGCCTAAGAATTTGAGTTTGCCTCCATTGGGGTATTGGAATTTGAGATTGAGTAGCTGGGTTTTGGCAGCTAAACGCTAAAGTGCTATAGGTTTACCGGGACAATTTATACTTTTTGAACGATGGGATTTATCTTTGTAGCTCACAACAGATAGAAATGAATTTAACAATTATTGGTGCTTCTGCAGGTGTTGGCTTTGAGACTGTAAAACGTGCATTGGAAAGAGGTCACCGGGTGACTACCCTCTCAAGATCCGGACTGAGTTTGCCTTCTGACCCAAGCTTGATTGATGTAAAGGGGAGTGCTACCGACAGGAATGTATTGAGGCAAGTCTTGAAGGAAAGCGATGCAGTTATCGTTGCCTTAGGGACAGGTAAAAGTATGAAAGCCACGACGCTTTATTCTGACTTTGCCAGGCTACTTATCGAGATCGAACCTGACTTAAATAAAAATAAACCATACATCGTCCTTACTGGATTTGGCGCCGGTGAAAGTGGAAGTTATGTTCACAATTTCTTTATGAAACTGTTTTTCAAATTTTTCTTAAAAGACGTTTATGCAGATAAAACTATAATGGAAGAGATTTTTTCAAAGTCAGATTTGAAATGGGAAATCGTTAGACCCGGTATTTTGAAATCAGATCCATTGACTGAAAAGTACAGGGTAGAATCAAAACTTTTTAAAGGTATAAAAATTGGCTCAATAAATCGCTCTGACGTAGCGGATTTTCTGGTTAAACAAGCCGAATCACCTTCTCATTTGTTTCAATACGTATCATTGTCCAATAAGTGATTAGTCAAATCAGGTGTGATGGTAGGAAATTTTCTTTTATTGAACTATTTTTCTGGTATTGGAATGATGTAAAATGGTTCATACTATTTTCCACAACTGATTTATTAATTTGTAAACTTATCTTAAAAACAAATTCAAATACTGAAAGGACTGTTGAGAAACTTTATTCACACTTATGGCAATTATATTGTTCTTGAATTTATCAAGGGTGCTTCACATATGAAGGGTTTTCAGTATCTGTATCAGCGACTTAAAAACTAATCGGAGACAAAAGATGATTCCAAATTTTTAAATTGATCAATAAAATCAAAATGGGTAAAAATGAATGAGTGAGATATTGAAACCTTCTCTTGGTGAAATTATAAAAAAGTATAGAGGTCAATTATTTTCTTTTATTAAAGGGAAAACGAGAAGTACAGAAGATGCTGAGGATATTTTGCAAGAAGTATGGTACCAGTTTAGCAAAATAACCAATCTCAGTGAATTGGAAAATATCAGTGCATGGCTGTTTTCAGTTTCGAGAAATAAGATAACTGACCTTTATCGAAAGCGAAAAACTGAAAGTTTGGAGGAAATGACCTTTCAAGATGAAGACGGGGATTTTCAAATTAAAGAACTGTTATTGCTGGACGAGAGTCAAAATCCAGAGTGGGCTCATCTTAAAGATTTATTATGGGTTGAACTTTTTAAAGCTTTGGATGAATTACCTGAAAATCAAAGACTGGTATTTATAGAAAATGAAATGGAGGAAAAGACTCTAAAGCAAATAGCTGATGAGCAAAGTGAAAATATAAAAACAATAATAAGTCGAAAAAGCTATGCGATAAAACACCTAAGAAAAAGATTGTATGTATTATATAATGAACTATTAAAAAACTGATCTGATGATAAATCATTCCCGAAAGAAATTATTTATACTCATACCGATAGCGCTACTTCTTGTGGTGCCAATTATTATACTGTTTTTATGGAATTGGATTGTAGTAGATCTTTTTGGTGTAAAATCCATAGGCTACTTACAAGCCTTAGGTTTGTTTGTTCTCAGCAGGATACTTTTTGGCAGTTATGGCTTCAGAGGGAAGCCAAGACACCCGTTTTCTCCACATCATAAGGAGAGGTGGATGAGCATGTCTGAGGAGGAGAAGGCAAGGATCAAGGAGGAGTGGAGGAAACGTAAATCTTGTGTTGAATGAAAATTTTTTATAAAAATTTAAAGTAAAAAGAAAGCTGGTTCGTCTACCCTGATAAAACAAGAAAATTTATCAAAATGACAAAAGATGTATTAAAGCCTATAGCAGGCGGTATTTTATTGGGGGTGATCCTATTTTTTACAGGTCCATTATTGCTAATTATTCTTCTTCTCAAGTTCATTTTTACACCATTTGGTATGGGTAGGATGATGATGCATCACAGATTTGGAGGCCATTATGGTTATCATCCTGAGATGCGGCTAGCATTTGCTGAGAAAATCAGAGGAATGGATGAAGAGGAGTATTTATCATTTAAAGAACGTATGGGCAGTTCTTATTGTGGCAATAAAGATTTTATGAAAAATAAAAATATTTAAGATGAATCGTAAATCAAAATTTATCATTGTTCTGGTAAGTGCAGCGATAACTATTGGAGTGTTGGCATTGACCGTGGGTAAACCACATTACGCAAGGCACAAGTATTGGACAGAACACTGCCATCAAAGTGAATCACAACAAAGTGAACAATAGTAGACAGAAGGCAAGCATAAAAGCTTGCCTTTTTTGTTTTTGTAAAGCTTAAACTAATTTTTTCATTCAAAAGGAAACTAACTTACTAATTCTATTTCAAATAAAGCAAGAAAACGTAAAACGGAGAGAGAGCACATTAAAATCTTCTGAGCGCTATTACCATCTTGTTCTTTACTTATTGATTACCCTTACTGTCAGACAAAGGCCTGGAGGGCATCGTTTCATTCAACACAGGATTAAATCGAAGTAAAGATTCGTTTAATCCTTATATAACATAATGTTTTTTTTTCACATCCTTATTTTCAATTTGAAATTCATTCATAAATGTTCACACTTGCCATACTTAATGTATAAAGTTGTCTGAACGCGGTAACCAACTTAATTCGATCTCTATAATATAGATTTTATTTCTACGGGTCTATTTCCTCCGTCAAGGCCTTCCATTGCTGGTATACAAGCCGAAAGGAAGCAATGCCAAAATAAGGAAACTAATGTATCTTCATCATGAAATGTGGTCATTACATCAATTTTAGAAATCTCTTCGTTAGCTTCCATTTTAACCATGATTTCGTCAAAATGGTCATAGAGTTATTCACTAAATTTTCTATGTCCTTTAATCTCAAGAATATTATTTGAAATTGAAGTCTGAACAAAATTATCGTATACATCTTTATTGGTTTAACAATCGAGATGCCAAGATACACCCAATTTTTTTCAGGAAGTGGGTCCGCAAAATTTTTGAATCCTAATCAATAAATCGACCTGTCAAAAAATTCTCCGATGCTTTCCATGCAGTCTTTTTAAAATGTCATATAATGATTTTGCAACTACCTGAAGGTGGCGATTTCGATGCGCCTTACTATCAATCAAGCAGAAACGTTGATAGAAGCACCAAGCTTGATTTAACCACTGGGTCACCACTTTTAGTTAGGTGCTGTTTTGTGCTGCTTTGCATGTCATTTGTAATAGTAATACCAGTTGCTTTCGTAGTTATTGTCAAAATTTTCTTTGCTATCTAGGTAAATATTGAAATTGTCACGTTTAAAATAACCAAACTCGTTGTAAGGCTCTAATAGATCAAAATACTTGTCAGCCCATACTTTTCTTGTTTCACTATTCTCATATTGTTTGAGTTGTTCGTCAGTAAATAAAAAGAAAGTTGTACCCGAAAAACATCTCGAAATTTCCCAAAGGTCTTTACAGTTTAATTCTGTTTTGAGTTGCATAACCTTGTCTTGCGGAATGCTTTCATTTGCTTCTTCTTTTGCTAACGGCTCAAAAGCACAATAGTAAACCCAGATGTTGTCTGTTTGATATTTGCTTATTTCGGATTTGCTAAAAAATTTAAAATGTCCTTTCTTTTTAATAAGATCTTGCTCGATTATTGTCTGTTTGAATTTATCCGCAATTAGCTTTTGTTTCTTACTGTCAAAATTCACATGACTATTGTTTTCGTTGAAACTTTGCTTTTCGTGTGAATGCTCAAAATAAATTCCAATTCTTGACCTTATCCCTTTATTAATTTTGTCATACACAATATTGATGGTCCTTACGCCAAATGTCTTGTCAATGAAGTCAGCAAGAGGTTTGAATTCTGGATTCAAAGTCTGCTTTCCAAGCATAATTTGTTTCGTTTGTTTATATTCTTTGTCAGATGAACTTATCATTTGGTTTCTGTGGTCTTAATGTGGCACATAACGGCAGACTGTGAAAATACCTTATTTTTTGTTTCCAAGTACATAAATCACCTGGTAAAATTTCATATAACCGAATTTTTAGACGTGATAAAGGCAACATTTTTATAAACCGACGAATACTTTGCTTAAAAACTAAGCTCTCCCACAGGCTTAAAACAAGGCAATTTTGAGAAAATTAGGGTCCTTCAAGAGTTGAGAAATACCATTTCGACCCTGACTCATGTCCCTGTTTCAAGACAGGCAAGATGATCCGAATACTGAGCTTTAGTCCAATTCCACAATCAATAGCGAATCATCAAATTTTACAAAGCAATGCACTATAAACGACTTGTATCTGTGAACGAGCTAAAATCCTAATGCACAAATAAAATAATCCTTGAAAACTACATGACCATTTATTTCAAAAACCAATCAGCTATATAAAAATGTAAGCTTTTTATTCAATTCCAATCCCATTGAAGCTTGATAAATCACTGATCAATCTCATGAATATTCTCTAAGCGTCTTCAGCATCCCATCACAAAATTATTTATTCCCCATAGTATTGACCTCAAAGCCGGGCTACCCGAGCTTTATTCAACACAGGATTAAATTGAGGCAGAGCTTCGTTTAAACCTTGTATGTTAGCGGTAGTGTTACTTTCAGAAGTCCGCAAGTTCATAGTTTGTGCTTCGTCCGCCTTGTTGCTCTTGACGCAATATTCCTTTATCAATTAAATCTTTTATATCGCGTAATGCTGTGTCAGGTGAACATTTTGCAATTTTTGCCCATTTAGATGATTTTAGTTTTCCTTCAAATCCGTCAAACATTTTGTTCAACACCAATCTCTGTCTTTCGTTAAACTTTGTGTTCTCGTGGTCCTTCCAAAATTCAGTCTTGCGTAATATTTTTTGTAAGGTAGTTTCTGTTGCTAAAAGCGAATTTTTGAGACAATGCAGAAACCAGTCTAACCATTCTGTAATGTCACCGCTACTATGTTGAACCTTTTGTAAAATCTCATAATATTGTTTTCGTTCAATCAAAATTTGACTTGACATACTGTAATATCGTTCTGATGTTTTGTCGGCACGGGCAAGCATTAAATCCGAAATTGCTCTTGCAATTCTTCCGTTTCCATCGTCAAATGGGTGTATTATAATAAACCAGAAATGAGCAATTGCAGATTTTAGAACAAGGTCAAGAGGAGCGTTGTCATTAAACCATTTTAAAAACTTGTCCATTTCTTCTTTCACCTTGTTTGCATGAACAGCTTCGTAATGGACTTTTTCTTTTCCCATTGCACCTGATACTATTCGCATCTCACCCGTTCGATAGCGTCCAACTTCTATTTTATGCATTCCGCTGTATCCTGTAGGAAAAAGTGCAGAATTCCAGCCAAACAGTCGCTTATTTGTCAGTTGCTTTTGATAGTTTTGAGTTGCGTCCAACATCATTTCAACAATACCTTCTACATTTCTGTTTGCAGGAATAAGACCAGCTATATTAATTCCCAATCGTCTTGCAATGGATGAACGAACTTGGTCATAGTCGAGTTTCTCTCCTTCTATCTCAGATGATTTAATAACGTCAAGCGTTAAAGTTGTAAGGGTCGCTTCTTCTTTTGTGGAAAAGCCAAGTGTGTTCATCTGCCCTATTATCTTGCCTTGCAGGTTTCGGACTTCACCAAAAATGGCATTGATGTCGGTTTCCCGCCAAGTAAAGTGCGTCCAGTTTTTGTATTCGTAAATATATTTTGCCACTATCTAAAGTTGTTGCTGCGGCAAATATAATCATTAATCTCCGCAGAAATGCGGAAAATATTAAAATTATTCTCCGCAAGTCAAACAGTAAATAACCAATTATGAGTTGTTCGTTATGGTTAGGAATGTCGCAAAAACATTCTGACTAACGTCACCGGTGAAGCCTGAAAATCAAACAGTTGCAAATCCAAGATCATCCGGTTTTAGATCAAATTTAGTAATAGATTTTCGAATCCGACTTACTAATCCTAGTTTTCTTTTTTGATCAAGCATGAGATACTCTTTAGGTGGTGCATACTGATTTTTTTTAGTGATCATTGCCATGGTATTACTCCAAGTTTCCTAGCCGTTGCAGAAACAGCAGAAGCTCTCCCACGCTTAATACAGATTCGTCTAAAGAAATCTGAGAGATGGGTTTCTTTTAAGTTTCCAATGCAATTCGCTGCTTGACGAAGTGCTATTTTTAGTCGATTACTACCCCTTGCTATTTGATTGCTTAGGACTTTTCCTCCGCTTATTTTATTGTTTGGGGATAATCGCAACCAAGAGACAAATTGTTTTGTAGTATGAAATTTACTAAATCCTTCTAATCCGATTTCACTTATTATTGTCATTTCAGTTGCATGACTTACGCCTTCAATTTTCATCAGATCTACGCCTTCGAAATATTTATGGGCGATTTGGTTGATATCTGTTCCGGTAATAGAATTTTTGTTTTTTCTTTTGAAAGGCTTATGGCCAGCAACATGTTGTTTCTTTTTGTCGGCATCAGCTATAATTTTTTCAAGGAGTGAATTTATCTCTTTATCAGTTTTCTGAATTTGATTTTGTAAGTGTTGGTATGTCTACCATTCTTGTTTAAGAGAAAACAAGAAATCCATCCTTCCTTTGAATTGAAAGGCTTTTGCAATTTCAGATTCAGACTTTCTACAATTGTAGTGCCTCAAAGCAACAAGTTTAACACCACCATGCTCTCCTTGAATAAAAGTTGAAATAATATTTTGACCAGTCTCACCATATATACCATTTACAACAACATCTAATCTCATGTTCATAAGTCGAAGATATTTCTGCATTCGCCTGGTGCAGTTTGCACACATCTCGATTAGATTCTAGCGATGTCGAGAAAAGGTTCTGATGAGTTCTGTTTTACTATCTGGTAAAAAACTACTCCTGAATAATCCCATCTAATGTAATTTTTGTATCCATTGACAATCCTTAATCTCTGTTTTCTTCCCTTTGACATTTTTGGTCTGTTTTCCATTTACAAGAAACACTTCATATCCAAATGAAATAAGACTTGAAAAAAGGTTTTGCCAATAAGTACCTGTAATTTCAATGGCAATACTAGTGATATTTTTTTCTTTGAGCCATTGAGCCATAGCAAATTGATCGTCGCTGTAAACTCCAAACTCTTTGACATCTTCGGAATTTTGACCAACAGCTACCCAATGACTTCTACTGCCAATGTCAAGCTCAGCAGCATTTGGGTTGACAACTTCCGATGAAGCTTTTTGATTTTCCATCAATAAATTATTAAATTGTGAACAAATAAGCTCAAAGGATTGCAACTTTTCTACTTTTGAATTACTCTGATCGGGATTCCAAAAATATAGGATCACCACTAAACTGTAACTTAGCAAGATATTACTTTTAATAAATCACTTTGTACAATCAAACCTTGATTGCCATCCGGTTTATTAAACACCAATGCCTAAAACAGTCTTGACATTGAGCTAAAAGCTAAGATAAAGTTCTTTAGCTACTAAATTCAATAGTTTTTAAATATAGAGGGATTACCCCTAACGGTAAATTGTATGAGTTGTGGTAGTTTGCGTGGTAGTTCCCTTTCAAACCGCTGCGCAGTTTGAGCGGGCTATAGACCTTGCTATTTACCCCATCGCCTGCCATTACTGATACAAAATGTTGGCAGCTGGTGTTATTCAATCTTTATCATAGTTTTTAAATTATAATAATCATATCCTCCCATATCAGAACAAGTCTGCTCTAAATCACCTTTTTCCATATAAATATCAACGGGATAATTTAGGTTATATCCAATGGTTTTTCCAATTATCTCATCATCAGATTTAATCGTATCGTTTCCTATCCTTATAGTCCAACCCCAACTACATACTTCTTTGTTAGGGTTGAATGAAATTATTTGAGCATTACTCTTAATCTTGTTAATATTTGCAATTGTCAACTTAGCTTTATAATCTTTTGAATTAATCACCATACTTACCTCTGGGTAAGGAGTCAAATCTGTCAGCTGAATATATAAATCTCCAACTATCCTATCAATTGAAAAGTCTGGATTTGTGTTTAACTCAATTATATAATTTTTATTATCACTTGTTTTTAAATCAAGGCTTACTATTGCATTTCCTTCCCATTTACAATTTGCTCCTACTGGACACCTCGAATCAGACCTCACTGTATCAAAACATAATGTATTTTGCTCAATAATTGTTTTGCAATCATCGGTAAACAATTCAATTGTTTCAATGAAATCTGAATTATCTGTATTTTTTTCCTTTTCACAAGATAATAAGGTCATAATAATTAATCCGAGTAAAATTGCTTTTTTCATAGTCATATTTTTTCTTAATAGATGAAATCAAATCATAATTAGTTGCTTATCACTATGCACTGTGTGTCACACTCGCTGCCAAGGTCCTGGTATAAACGCAGGCGCACTAGCGCTTGTGTGTATACCATGTTATAGGCCGCTATTTTTAATTAATTTTTTAATACAATATACATTGTCAAAATAAATTTTTGCGAAATATGTCCCGCTAGGCAATTCAATCAAATCAATGAAGTGATTTTCACCTAGAGTTTTGCTTATAATTAAATTTCCATCAATTGTTAAGATGTCTATTTGATTAACTGTATTTTTACCCAAAGTAGAAATATTTATACCATCAATGAAGGGATTCGGAAACAGTAATAATTCATTAGCAAGTACTTGATTAATTTTTGTCGTTTGATTCGGAACTAGATGAATTAGTCCTTTACCCCAACTGCTAAGCCAAATAGAAGAATCATTTTCAAATGTAATATCCCTTATTTCCGTGTTAAGTAAAAGACTATCTTTAAAAGTAATCCAATTATTACCATCTTTAATGATGAGTCCTTTTTCAGTACCAATCCAGACTCTACCTTTAGAATCAATTTTGATTACTTTTATGGAATTACTTGGCAAAGGAGAATTATGAGTACCCCAAATAAGTAGTTGCACTGTCAAGTAAAATGATTCCATTATAACTTGTTCCAACCCAGACTAGATTTGAATCACCAAAAGCAATCGTTTCAACACTGAGCTCGATATCACCGAAATGATTAGTCCAAGTAGTGTCATTAAAAATATCAAATCCACCATCATAGTGACCGATCCATTTTTTATTATCATTATCTATAGCAATACAACGAATTGAATAATTGAACAATCCACTATTGTTTAGGGTTAAATGAGTCCAAATTTGTTTGTTGAGGTTATAAAAATATATCCCTGCGCCGTACGTTTGGAACCACAGGTTTCCGTTCTTATCTTCTGAAATTCCTGTAACCTGAGTGTTGGGCTCATTAAATGGAGTTAAAACTTCCCAACTAATTCCATTATATCTCACTACGCTTGCACCGGAAAAGAAAGCATAGTCAACGAGCCAAATATTGCCTTTCTTGTCTTTATGGATGTCTATTATATTATTTCCTGTAGTTTTAATTGAATCGGATCTTAATATTGTCCATTTATTATCGGTAATATGACACAGACCGTTGAGCCAAGTACCAATCCACATGGCATTATTAAAAAATTTTACTGTAAAAATTTCATTGGCGGTAATTGGACTATTTGACATATCTATATTGCTAATAGAATATTGACCCGCAGCAATGGTTTTGAAGAGTTTGATAATTAAAAGAATATATAGATATTTCATATTGAGTGGCCTATAACATCTTTATATACACCATTATGTCGTATATATTTTAATAACGTATATATGTTCTATGTGTGATGGGTTCTCATTGCATTTTATAAGACGTTTTAAGGTCTTTTGACAAAATTATATAATTTTCCCTGTATTTAAAAGCAATTGGCAGATTTTTTTCTAAAGTTCCATCGTTTATCGGGCTGCGAAAGCGGTATCTGTACGTATCCTGTATGTGGGTGTATATTTCTGTAGTTTTGATAGAGTTATGGCCCAAGGCTTCCTGTTTTCTTCTCAGATCTACTCCCGGTTCGGGTAAGTGAGTAGCGTAGATGTGTCTAAGTGTTTATACTGAAGCATAACTATCTACTGCGGCTTTCTCGATTTGAGTAAGAAACATATTCTGTATATATCCGGGGCTGTATTGTCCACCTTCCTGGCCTTCAATAAGCCGGTAGCTTGGATTGTAGGACCTGATATATTCGATGGACACGTGTTGCATCTTTTGAGGAAAGACTACATATCGATCTTTTTTGCCTTTGGCAGCTTTAATGAAGACCCTTGACTGACTAGGGTCTATTTCTTTTCTCTATGAATTACCATCTCAGACAGACTGTGAAAATACCATATTTCTGTTTCCAAGTACATAAATCACATGGTAAAATTTCATATAACCGAATTTTAGACGTGATAAAGGCAACATTATTATAGACCGCCGAGTAGGTTACAAAAAAATAAGAGCTCCCACAGGCTTAAAACAAGGCAATTTTGAGAAAATTAGGGTCCTTCAAGAGTTGAGAATTACCATTTCGACCCTGACTCGTGTCCCTGTTGCAAGACAGGCAAGTTGGTCCGAATACTGAGCTTTAGTTCAATTCCACCACCGATAGCAAATCTTCAAATTTTACAAATCAATGCACTATAAACGACTTGTATCTGTGAACGAGCTAAGATCCTATTGCACAAATAAAATAATCCTTGAAAACTACATGACCACTTATTTCAAAAAGCCAAGTAGCTATATAAAAATGTAAGCTTTTTATTCTATTCCAATCCCATTGATGCCTGATAAATCACTGTTTGATCTTTTGAATATCCTCTAAGCACCCTCAGCATCCCATCAAAAAATTATTTATTCCCCATAGTATTGACCTCAGTGCCGGGCTACCTGAGCTTCATTCAACACAGGATTAAATCGCAGCAGAGCTTCGATTAATCCTTGTATGTTAGCGGCTGCCGCTGTTCGTGTTTAATTGTTTATCCATTGTAACCAGATCGAATTTATCGGGCATCAAGGTTACTATAATACGAGCTTCATTTGCATTAGAATACTCTTCATCAATCAAGAATGTTTCCCTTGGTTTAGTATTATTTAGTTTATCCAGAATCAATTTACTTAGAAAATACAGATCCTTAATTGTTCCGGCGATAACATCTATCTTAAATAATGGCTTGTCCCAGGTCATTATCTTTAAATAGCTATAAGGACCAAGGTGAGTATGTTTCCGATAGCCCTGAATTGTTTTCATGGCTACAGTAATCGTTTAGAATGACTGCAAGATTAGTAGCACTCTTTTTGTCACAGAAGATTTTCCATTCTTTGGATTCTTCGTCAGATTCATAATAGAACCCAAGTTGGCGCCATTCATCCCGCAACATTTGATCTTTATCAATTTTGTTGTACATCTATGTATAGTATTAGCGGTAGCTGCTAACGTGTTTGAGATTGATGCAGGCAGAGCATTTTTGCACTCAGGCTAATAGCTAAAATTAAAAGCCAAATTTACAACATTTTCTAGACTGAAATCCGATTTGCTCTGCTTGCTTCAATATCATGCTAATGCCAGTGTTTTATGGAAATATTTTATAAATGTCTTTTCTGTTGGCAATGATTATTAACCTGATTTTTGTTGAATTTATTTTCTCTAGGCCAATTCGATAGTCTCCAAGTCTTATTTTGTAATATTTTTTGTAACCTGTTAATTTGCTCACTTCCAAAACATCATTTAATGATTGTGCTGCTTCAAGTTTTGTAATTGTGCGCTCAACTTTCTTAAGTACTGTTACGTTCTTTAGTTTAATTAATGTACGATAGAATGACTTGTCAAACTCTACAATCATTTAACTTTCAGCTTTTTCATAATTGAAGCCTTAGTGACCGTTTTTCCAGTTTTTTGACTATCCATGAGTTTTCCAATTAAAAAATCTTCATATTGTTGATCTCTTAAGGCAATTACATTTGCACCGAGTTGTTTTGCCAAATCTGAAATTAATTTTGAGTTCTTTTTGTCACCCTTAATTATTATTGCACTCATCTATTGCAGTTTTTTTGACAAAGTTAAATGTTTTTTACAACATCTTAATCACATTATATTAGGCCAACAAAAATTGGCATTAACGCCAGACTGTGAAAATACCATTTTTCTGTTTCCAACTGTAAAAAACTCCTGGGAAAATTTTATATAACCGAATTTTAGACGTGATAAAGGCAACATTATTATGGACCGCCGAATAGATTGCTATAAAATAAGAGTTGCCACAGGCTTAAAATAAGCTAATTTTGATAAAAGATAGGGTCTTTCAAGAGTTGAGGAATACCATTTCGACCCGGACTCATGTCCCTGTTGCAAAACAGGCATGATGTTCCGGATATTGAGCTTTAGTTCAATTCCAATCCTATTGAAGCTTGATAAATCACTGATCAATCTCCAGAATATCCTCTAAGCACCCTCAGCATCCCATCACATAATTATTTATTCCCAATACTATTGACCTTAAATCCGGGCTACTCGAGCTTCATTCTACACAGGATTAAATCGAAGCAGAGCTTCGTTTAATCCTTGTATGTTAGCGCCAGTGAATTTTTATCTCGTTGTCAACAAATTAAATAATTCCTCATTGATATAATAATTCCCAGTTCCTAATTTGTTTTTTCGCAACATTTTATCATCCACTAATTTATTTAAATAATTTGCAGCTGTTAATCTTGATACTCCCAAATCATTTACGACAAATTCAATCTTTGTGTAAGGATGTTTGAATAAATTATTCAACAAATCTTGACTGTAAAATTTGTAATTATCTCGTAATCTGTGCTTGTAATTAAGCATTAGTTCCTTGATTTTAATAATCAATTCTATTGTCTCTTTTGCTGTTTGTTCGACTCCATTTATCATAAACAACAACCACTCCTCCCATAAATTTTCGACACGAACTTTTTGCAAAAGGCGATAATAATCAGGTTTGTGTTTGATTATATAGTTGCTTAAATATAGAATTGGCAAAGATTGGATCTTTTCCAAAATCAAGTATAGGATGTTTATTATTCTGCCAGTTCTGCCATTTCCGTCATAAAAAGGATGAATACTTTCAAATTGAAAATGAATAATTGCCATCTTAATCAACGGGTCGCAATCTTGCATTTCTGAATCATTTATGTATCGCTCAAGATTTGTCATTAGTCTCATGATTTGCTCATAGTCTTGAGGTGGTGTGTAAACTGTCTCTCCTGTAGCTGCATTTTTCAACGCAGTGCCAGGTAATTTTCTAAATCCCGCTTTATTATCCTCAAGTATTTCCTGGATTTGAAGAATACTATTGTTTGCAAGTAAGCCCGTTTTTGAAATAAGTTCAAACCCCTTTTTCAAGGCCGAAATATAATTCTGAACTTCCTTGGCTTGAAGTGATTTAAAAGCATCAAGATTCAACTCTGACATATATAAATCATCATGTGTAGTGATTATATTCTCGATTGCTGAACTATCTTTTGCTTCTTGTAATCCAAGTGTGTTTATTAAAATATTCTGATTGGGAATAGTTGATGCAATTCCTTTCAACTCAGCCAATGCTGCATGTGCAGAAGGTAAAGCCTTTAAGACCTTCTTCGATTCTAAATCAATGTTTAGAGGTAATTCAGTTAATCCCCAGGTTGTCATTTGTAAAGATTGTTTAAAAACCTATACAAATATATATTATTGTGTATAGAAATCAACAAAATCTTTACATTAAAATACAGCTCTGTATAAAAATCGCTCAAATCCATGCACACGGCACACGTTTTTTGCATTGGGGGTAACATCTTTGTCTACGCCATTGTGGCATATATATCTTCTATGTGACTCGGGTTTCCTTTCATTTTTAAGGGCGGTTTGAGCTTTAGAAAGCAATTATAAGGAGGATTTTGTCTCATTTTGCCAGGGGGAATCAGGATTATTTTCTCAGATTTCTTTCCTCTGAGTGAGCCGGCTGGAGTTCGGTGCAGCAGGTCAGCCGCATTCGGCTGACGGAGCGAATTGCGAACCACGCAAGACGGCGACACCGAGGACAACGGACGAAGGGGACACTCCCTGAATATTCTCAAAAGACAGTTGGAATTGATACAGCTACTCTGCTGCTAGGAAATCAATATCGCAGCAGTCCGGCGATCTTGACTTGGAGCTTTTCTGCATTGAGCACCATCTCCGCTTCCAGTGTGGAATTCAGCGGTATTGCCGGTAGATTGCGTGAGCCTACAGTCACTACAGGGGCATCCAGCGAGCTGAAACAGTCTTTACTTTAAATCCAAGTTTTAACAAATCCAATTGCTCTACAAATGCGTCAATAAATCGAACGGGATTATCCTGTCCTATTGAGTCTTCCAATGAACTCATCTGCATTTGTAATCTTGGTATGCCGGTAACATGATGCATAATGTATAAAAACACACATTGCAATTAATATAGCTACGTTTTAATTATACTATTTTTTTTGGTAGTTTTTTCACAACCTAACGGACGGGGCTATGAGCAGTTGGGGACTTCGTGGACGCGAACCTATCACCCGTTACCGAGCTTGCAAGCGAGAGCGACGCACGCCCAACCACTTAAACCCCAATTGCTTATGAGCCCTTGTTGGCAAACGTTATTTTTTTCAATTTACCGTTATTGTCTTTTTTCTGGTAGCAGTTGTTGAACTCATCTCATAGTATTCAACTAAGAAAGTACCACTATTAAAATTCATTTTTAAATCACAAGATTTACCAGATTCTGTGGCTGTAAAAGTTTGAACAAATGCAATTTGGTCAAATTCAGAGATAGTCCAATTGACACTTGAGCCTAATGCATAATACCAATATGCTTTTGAAGTCATGCTAGTATCTGAACTTACAGACATAATTTTAATTTTCACAGATGCACCTTTAGCTAACTGGGCAGCAAGACTAAAAGTGGTATCTCTTCTTACACCAAGGTCAAAATTTATTTTGGTTAATGAAAGAATATTATCTCCATTTAAACCTGTTTCGGGGTAAGTAATCAAAGGTTTGGTTATAACATACTTTGTTTTTGTAATGAAGTTTGAGATATACTTACCAAAATCTGGAATACTCACTGTTGCTCCTATATCACTATATCGTTTGGAAAGATTGCTTTTGATTGCGACCGTATCTAATGCCACTGCTTGATTTATCAAAGCAGAACCTAAGGTATCGCTATTTAAAACTCCATCTTCCTGAATGTCTTTGCTTATATTTGATAGCAATTCCGACATTTCACTTTCAGAACGATAAGCTTGCAATATTGAAGATATTGCAAGCAATATTCCATTATCGTCACCTGTTTCTGAAATGTTTAAATTTTCAGATGTTTTGATATTACTTTTCTCAATATTGAAAATAGCTAGTATTTCCTTTTGAGCTTGAATTTTGGAATCAGCAAAAGACTTGCCATTTTTCATCAGATATTCTACGCGAGGTTTCTCCAAATGAGTTAATATATTGATATTTATATCACTTTTCCCTGAAATATCAGAAAGAGTATATAATGTAATTTGCGCAACTGACTGTTGTCCTAAAACTTCATTAAAATAAAATCCATCTGCTCGTAAAGAAACATAATTTGAACTTAAAGAAACATTATTCAACTGAAAAGAACCTTTATTATCAGTTATTTGCATATTAAAAGATTTTCCAGTTGGAGATAAATCAGATTTTAAATCATATGCAGTAACAGAACTACCGTTGATAAAAGGTCCTTTTTGAGCATATCCTAGCACATTTTGAATTGTAGTTTGTGAAGTGTCGCTCTCTTTGGTACAGTTAGTCAAAGCTGTTACAAGAATGACAAAAATTATTGTCGATAAAAAACTATAAAACTTTTTCATAATTAATGGTTTAATATGTTATAATGTAGTGAATATGCGGATTTAATAATGTTTGCTAATGTGCCTGAGCTTGACGCAGGCAGAGCACTTCCGGTTGTCCGCCTAGAGCAACAAACTCAAGCCAAATTTACGATTTTTTCCTGTATGAAAGCTGCATGAGCTGCTTGCGTCAAGCTCATGTTATGATCCGGCCATTCCTACTTACTAATCATCAATTTTTGCTTATCGATTTCAACGCTAAATTTCACCTTTGCATCTAAAGCGTTGAATACTTTCAATATTGTAGCAAATCTTGCATCAGTTGCACAGTTCTCAACTTTTGATATTTGAGCTTTTTGGACTCCTACTAATTCTCCAAGTTGTTCTTGGGTTAATTTTTTGGCTTGTCGTGCTTTCTTGATGGCATCGCCTAACAACTCTAATCTCAACTCTTGCTCAAACTTTTCTCTTTTTTTTGTTCCCCGCTTACCAATGTGCATGTCCAATACTTTATCGAAACTAGTTGTCTTCATATTCTTACTTTTTAGATTCAAAATATTTATCCTTTATAGCTTTAGCCTTCAATATTTCAGATTTTGATGGTTTGTCACTTTTCTTGATGATTCCATGGGTAGCAATTACCAATGTGTTTGTTTTTTCTGTTTTGTCCCAAAATGCAAAAATTCGATATTGGTTTCCAAAATATTTAGTTCTGAAGTACCAGACTCCATATTGCAATGGTTCAAATAATTTAGGATCCTTTCGTGACTTTGCTAATCCCATGTTAAAAAGAATTTTTTCCCTAGCTTTTACTGGAATGTTACTAAGGAATTCTAATGCTTCTGGTAAAAACTCAATCTCAAAATGCTCCAATTTTGAAACGTTTTAACAAAGATAATAGTTTCTTAATTGCGATACAAACTTTTTTAGATGTTTCTCAATTTTGGTCGATCATAACATCTTTGTCTACGCCATTATGGCATATATATCTTCTATGTGACTCGGGTTTCCTTTCATTTTTAAGGGCGGTTTGAGCTTTAGAAAGCAATTATAAGGAGGATTTTGTCTCATTTTGCCAGGGGGAATCAGGATTATTTTCTCAGATTTCTTTCCTCTGAGTGAGCCGGCTGTAGTTCGGTGCAGCAGGTCAGCCGCATTCGGCAGACGGAGCGAATTGCGAACCACGCAAGACGGCGACACCAAGGACAACGGACGAAGGGGACACTCCCTGAATATTCTCAAAAGACAGTTGGAATTGATACAGCTACTCTGCTGCTGGGAAATCAATATCGCAGCAGTTCGGCGATCTTGACTTAGAGCTTTTCTACATTGAGCAGCATTTCTGATTCCAGTGTGGAATTCAGCGGTATTGCCGGTAGATTGCGTGAATCAACATTCACTACAGGGGCATCCAGCGAGCTGAAACAGTCTTTACTTCAAATCCAAGTTTTAACAAATCCAATTGCTCTACAAATGCGTCAATAAATCGAATGGGATTATCCTGTCCTATTGAGTCTTCTAATGAACTCATCTGCATTTGTAATCTTGGTATGCCGGTAACATGATTCATAATGTATAAAAATACACATTACAATTAATATTGCTACGATTTATTTATATTAATTTTTTGGTAGTTTTTTCACAACCTGACGTTTTGCAGCTACCCGAAGGGCGGGGATTTTACCACAAAACTTGATTTGAAAAACTAATGTTTGATTAACCTCAAAACTGTATTTGGAACACGAAACCCCGCCTTTTGGGTAGGTGCTGTTGTGCGTTCGTGCTTTTTTTATTAGAACTATCTCCATCCTAGCTTATTTTCGATTTCTCGTCTATATTCGGTGTCAATTTGCTTTGGTGCATTTCTAATGTATTCCTCTGCAAATCTTCTTTCATCTCCAGTAAGTTGTTCCAAATGATTAATGATATCTGATAATGTTGGTCTTTCATTCTTTGTCTTTTTACTAAATGACAAACCTGTCCAAATTGCTGCATCAATATCTTTTTCTTTCAACCATTTAGTTATCGTTAATTTAATGACATCCTCACAATTTGAATTAATAGTGGTGAAATGAATGTTTTCCTTGGTTGTTCCTTCACGTTTCTTTAAGGATTCAATACACTCATCAATATTTGATGGTAACATCAAAGACCATAGAGTTCTAACTGGGGCGGAATTCTCATCTATAATCAAAGTAACTCTATTATTGCTCGAAATCCTCGTGAATTCAATGGGTAAAAAGGGGCCGTCTTCAAACCATTCATTTTGGCAAGCCAAACTTTCTGGTTTCCAAATTAAAGAACCCCAACCAATACAAACTACTTTCATTATTTTTACTAGTTAATAAAATTTGCCCTAATAGCGTTAAATTCCTCAAAGTCAATTTTTAATCCTGCTACTGTTGGGTCGTTGTGAATTTCTGTTGGGTTACTGTGTCCTTTGATATAGCCGCAACATCTTTCAAAGATTTCATTCAACTTGTCCTTGTGGGTATCCAGTAATGCACCATCAACTTTTACGAAACTTGTCAAACCTATATTTTTCTGATACCGTTTTACTGTTCCCTGAAATATTTCATGCTCAACAAAAAGTTCAATTGCTGAACGCAAAAATCCATAACCGTCTTCTGCAACATCTGCTTCTGCTCTGTCTCTCGGTGTGTTGTTAAAATAGTGTTGACTTTAGAAATGTAACTTTTTACTTTATTGATTTCTTCTTCTGCTTCAGTGATAACACCTGTTTCTGAATACTCATTCTTTGAGTTATAGAATTTGCAAACCAGCTCACTGAATGTTGGTTGCTTACTGAAATACAAAAAGCTGTTGAACAAAAGAACACTGTGAGTAAAAACAACAACTTGTCTTTCACTTGAAAGATTGAGAAGTCGCCTTGCGACTTCATCAATTATGTTATGGTCAAGTGAATTTACAGGGTCGTCAAAAACTATTGGGGCTTTTGTATTGTCAAGTTGCAACTCTGTTAAAAATTCAGCCAAGGCGATTGCCTTTTGTTCTCCTTCGCTTAATATATCTGCCAAAGCATGTCTGCTAATTTTTTGATAAACTACTGAATTGCCTCGGTCAGTTCCAAAATCCAAATCAACTTTTAAGTGCGGTTTTCGCAAAGCAATTAGTTCCCTCTTGAATTTAGCTTCAAAGTCCTGTCTGACTAATTCTTCTCTTGCGGATGAAGTTTTACGGCTGATTGAATTTGTATTGAAACTGGATGAATTGGCATTAAGTGTATTTACAACTTTGTGATTTGCAATTGCTGTTTTTACTTCTGCCACTTTTCCTGAAAGAAATTTTCTGTCTTTTAATTCAGCAAATTCATTTTTCAGAGTTGCTTCCCGTGTCGCAAGGTTTGAAAGTGCTTCTGATTTTTGAGTTAAAGAATCGTTGAGTGCTGTTCGCTTAACAGTTAAAAAAGTAATTACAGTTTGATAATCAAAAGTAAAAGTTGAGCCCTGTGCGATTGCATCTGTGATGAATGTTGTTTTTAATGCACCCAAATTGGTATTGTAGTCGGTAATTTCTTTCGGCTGAACTGGTGCTTGCTTTTCATCTGTGCCGAAGGTGTGATGGTGAAAAGTAAGGTTGGTATCAACTTGCGAAACAAGTTGAATCAACCTTGCCTTTTTATTTTTTAGAGCTGCAAGGTTCTCTTGTGTCTTATCGTTTAGAAGTTTCCTGTAGCTTTTCAATAATTCTTTTGCTGAATCATCAAGTGGTTGCAAGCAGTAAACGCAAGTGTCACCTTCTTGTGGATAGTCTGGCTTGTCAATTATTTTGATGTAACTCTCTACTGCCTTTATAAAAGAATTGAACTCGGGTGTTTGATAAAACTCAATTCCTCTTTCATCAGCTATGTCTTTTAATCCTGTTTGTGTTTTGCTTTCTAACTCGGAAATTTCTTTGTTTATTGCAAGAAGTGCTTGCCAGTTTGCATCATTGAGTTGTACTTTAGCTGTCTCAATTTTTCCAGTAATTGAATCAAGTTCTGCAATCTGACTTCTCAATGTTTGAATCTGAGATTGAAGCAATGCCTTATTCAAAGAAGCAAGTTCGCTTTCCTGTGCTATGAGAGCATCTTCATGTGCTGGAGTAAAGTCTGAAAGTTCGGTTAGTTTTTGTTCGGTTGAAGTTGCAGAAAGTGTTGCAATGAATGTGTGCTGTGGTGTTCCTGGTGTTAGGTTGTCAAGCCAAAGCAATGTTGTTGGATGTGAAGCAATTTTTCTTTGCAACAATTGAGTGAGTGCATTCAGCTCATCACTAACAAGATGGAACAAATGAAAACCAATTGGTGTAACAATTAAACTTCTGTCGCTTATAGAGAACTGAACACAACTGCTATTGAAAACAGAAATGCTTTCAAGTTCGGAATCATTGTTTGCTCCATTCCATGTAAAGGTTTGATTAGTGCCGTTTGATTTGAAATTGATTGTGGCTGACTGTGGTTCTGCTGCTGCGTAAACATTTGAAAGAATGGTTTTGTTGTTGTCGTAACTGAAACCAAGTGTTTTCAGGATTCTGCTGTAACCGGTTTTGCCTGTTCCGTTTTCTCCATAAATAACTGTGATGTTCTTTGCAAAATTGACGGTTTGATTTTTTGCAAGTCTGTTTACTCCTGTAATTGCAGAAAGTGAATCAAGTTCAATCGTCTTTGCCGTTGGTGTGTAAGTTGGTTTTGCAACTGTCAAGACAGGTAAACCTGTATGAAGATTGATTGATTGGAGAAAGTAATTGAAAACAGTTTCTCTGTCAGCAGTTGAAAGTAGGCTTTCTGTCGCTACAATTTTGCTGATAAGGAGTTTGCTCCAGGCAGCTTGATTCTCTGTCCATTCCCAGAGGAAATCTACAATTGCTTTTCTATTTGGAGTTGTTGAGGCCATTTTATTCAGTCAATTTTGATGGTAGCTGTGTCGTTATAGCATGACGCACAACGTCCAGCACTGGCGACGGACGCAGCATTAGCAAGTTTGTCCGTCTAGTGCATTGTTAGTGGATGTTTTTCATTCGGTTTACTGCTTCTGTGTATTCGATATATACAATTCCATCGTAAGATAAAGCTAAATTAATCTTTGTGTATCTGCCCATACATCCTTTTTGACCAAAACAGCCCATGATGTCGGAAACTGTCTGCTTTTTAAAAAACCAATCCGGTTTTGAACCGCTCAAATCAAGTAAACAATCTTTACCTACAAAATTTGAGAGGAGATTTCCCATTGTACCCTTTGCTGCAGGTGTAATTGTCAATTCTCTGAAAATAACTTCTTCATCTACAATATCAAATCCTAAAATTTTTCCTTCGTTGAATTCGTAACCAATGGCATAATATTTAGTGCCAAGATTAAGTTTTAACCAATAACCCATATCTTTTTCTCTTGGATTTGCGGTTATATGCCCATTGTGGGCTGAAAGCACCATTTTTATATTATTACCTTCAATTTCAAATATGTGTTGGACATTATCTGCCATAAATCTTGCACGATTTAGTCCATTCTGATTTTCACCATTTCTTTCAGTATCACAAAAGTATTTCAAATTGTTCAATACAGTTAAAGATGTCTTTTTGAAAGTCGTATCCTGGTCTGAATCGGAAATTCTCGTAGCAAATGAAGTTATAAAATTCGACAATAGCGGATATATTCGTTGAGCTAATTGCTTGTCTCGTATGCGTTGCAGCTGCAATAAATCTTCTAACAATGAAAGTTCTTCGTAGTTGAAATTATATCCAATGATATGACTGACGGATTTCAAATAATCTACACTCCCTTTCGACATTTGACAGTCAAAACCGTAAAACTTTATTTGCACTTCTGATGACTTGTTCATATTATATGCTCTCATCCACTCAATAAGCTCTACAAATTCTTCAATTTGCCAAACACCATAATTAAGGTTTATTAGGCTTTCTTTTGCACTTCCTTGTCCATATAGGATATATTGATTAATTTTTAATGCTTCTGAAAAGCCTGCTTCCAATGCGAAAATTTTATAATCTTCATTTTCAACAAGCCATTTAAAACAGTTGATTTTATGCTCAATAAAACTCCTTTGACCATGAGATGCTTCACCAAATCCAATGATTTGCACTTCTGGTTTCAAGATAATTGAGTTCATCCCATAGGTGCTATCAATCTTTTTGTAATTCTGTTTTACCCAATTCTCTATCGGGTGTATCTGACCATATACACTTTGAATTAAAAAAAATAATATTATTCCAAAGGTTGCCTTCATTTTAATATCCACCAACGGCAGACTGTGAATATACCATTTTTCTGTTTCCAACTGTAAAAAACCCCTTGTAAAAATTCATATAACCGAATTTTAGACGTGATAAAGGCACTATATTCATATACCGCCGAGTAGTTTGCAAAAAAATAAGAGCTCCCACATGCTTAAAACAAGCTAAATTTGAGCTAATATAGGGTCTTTCAAGAGTTGAGAAATACCATTTCGACCCTGACTCATGTCCCTGTTGCAAAACAGGCATGATGTTCCGGATATTGAGCTTTAGTTCAATTCCACCACCGATAGCAAATCTTCAAATTTTACAAATCAATGCACTATAAACGACTTGTATCTGTAAACGAGCTAAGATCCTATTGCACAAATAAAATAATCCTTGAAAACTATAAGAACTCTTATTTCAAAAAACTAAGTATCTATATAAAAATATAAGCTTTTTACTCAATTCCAATTCCATTGAAGCTTGATAAATCACTGATTGATCTCCTGAAAATCCTATAAGCACCCTCAGCATCCCTTCACAAAATTATTTATTCCCCATAATATTGACCTCAAAGCCGGGCTACCCGAGTTTCATTCAACACTTGATTAAATCGCAGCAGAGCTTCGTTTAATCCTTGTATGTTATTAGTTCGTCCTTCTAGTCTGTATATAGTTTGTCCGGTCATTTGTTCTGCTTTGGTGCTTTGGCTGATGGCCCTTTTGCATTTTTATATGGTTTTGTGTGTCGGTAAAAATGCAAATGTGCCAGCAAAGGCGTTGATTATTATAAGTGAATGCCTTTTTTGTCTAAATGATAAGATAAAGAACTAATGTGTTTTGACATTTCATCATTCTCATTTATGTATCGTTTAGTTTCCTCCTCACTAAAAGTAGAGTATTTTTTAAGCATTTCCCAATAATGTTCATCAAACAAAAATTTGAATTGTTTGATATATATATAATCCGATTTGTCAACTTTCAAAATATCAACTTCGTAAAACTCGTTCGTTTCTGAATAATAATAATCATATAAGAACAGGGTAAGATTTTCGCCAGTTTCTTCATATTTAACTAACCATTTTAATAACTCTTGTGTATTATTTTTGTCAATCGTTTGAAAAGTTTCTATAGCCTCTTTTGCAGCATTACTTGACTGCAAAAATTCCTTCATCTCTTCCATTCTATTATAAAGCCAATAGAATTTATCAATTTCAGAATAATACGATGAGAATCTTATTATTGAATCATATAAAGAGTGGTGTTTTGCTAACCAAGTTAAGTACACTTCTTTGTCGATAATTTTGTTTTGATAGTGAATGAGTTCTTCGTATGCTAATTTGCATTTCTGGCTTATAATCAAAAAATTAATGCTCGGCTTAAAATCTGCCTTTTCATCATTCTTAACATCAATCATTATAAGGTTCTCTGTTTCAACAAACGTTTCATAAGTTTTAAAACCATTACAATGGCAAATGTCTTTTACATCATTATCCAATTCTTCAAAAATTAGGTCAATATGTTTTTTCGATTTATTGCCTACAAATGAATATCCCTTACAACTTTTGTTATGGCATGCATCAGAATTACAAAAACCTTCATATGTTGATAATAAAGTGTCGCCATTATTTTTCAGTTTTGAAAATACTATATTTAGTTTTTCAAGAAATACTTCTTTAGTGGCATCTTGATATGTTCTATTTTCGTCCAACAAAATATCAAGCATATTCAAATCCATTTTTTGAAAACTTTCAATTATCAATTCTTTTTTATTTTTATTCATATTACGAATGTTCTGTCAAGCGTTGGCTATTTTATTACAATTATTGTAGCAATCGTTCCGATTACAATTAATCCACAAATTATAAAAAGTAATGTTTTTAAAGTTTTTAATTCTTTGTCTTGCTTGTCTTGTCGTTTTACAATCTCTTGAAACTTCTGAGTTGTGGAATTCTCAAATGCTTTTATTTTTTCTTCGAATGATTCCT
This sequence comes from Saprospiraceae bacterium, assembly GCA_016710235.1. Classification (NCBI taxonomy): domain Bacteria; kingdom Pseudomonadati; phylum Bacteroidota; class Saprospiria; order Saprospirales; family Saprospiraceae; species Saprospiraceae bacterium. The sequence goes on along the minus strand of JADJLG010000001.1, from coordinate 853,959 downwards.
TTAAGTTCTTTACATCAACTATAATCTTGTCGGTGTTTTGTTTGATATTGTTAACTGTATTGGAAATATTATTTATTGAACTTTGTATTCCATTAAGCTGACCCTGCACTGCCAACAAAGAGTTGTTGATGCTTGTCAATTGAAAGTTGATTGCTTCTAACTTTTTAGGAATGTCGTTGTTCTTGAGATACTCAACTAAGTCGGTAATTTTATTTCCGTATTCGCTTATTGACTCTTTAACCTCGTCAAGTTCACTTAACAATTTTTTTATGCTTGTGTAAACATTTACAAATTCCTTTTTCTCACTTTCATCAGGATTCACAAAAACTGCTTTGAGTTCCTTAATAAGTTGTTGATTTCTTTCGGGAATGGCTTTTGCTAAGTCGATTGTTTCAACAGCTTTTTCAGCAAGTTTGATTGCGGGTGATAACCTTGCAAGTTCCTTATGCAATTCGGTAAGCGATTTTTCTAATTCAATTATTGACATTGGCTTCTAAAAATTTATTATTAAAAATGATTAGTTTTTTAAGTTGGTTATTTAATACGGCGGCACTTAAGATTTCATTGAACGCTTCTTCAATCTCTGCTCCTTGATATTGTCTTTTTACACTCGCATTAAACCTTACTATGAAATCTATCAATTCATCTCCTTCCAAGTTTTGCAATTCTAAGGCCTTCACAATTTCATCTTTTGCATCCTCCAATAAACTGGGTGTTGTTTCTGAAAGGATAAATAAACTGAAACTTTTAAGAACCATAAATTCGGGTACTTCAGGGTAAGCTCGCAACATTTTTTGAGATGAACCTCTAAGGTGTTTGACATTAGTTCTGAACTCTCCCGTTTCATCTGTATCAGTTAAGTCAATGTATTTCCAAACCAATTCTTCAAAGTTCAATCTATTAAAATCGTAATGTAATGAAGCAGGAACATTAATTCCTTTTTCTATTGCTTCGTTGTCCTTTCGTGAATACTTTGCATTGAAGTAGTAATAAATTTCTTCCTTGATAACTTGATTCTGAAATGTAGGATTCTTTGGCAATTCAATTTTTTCCCCTGTCAATGTTTCAATTTCTGATTGAGACATTTCGCAAAGGTCAATCATATCATCAATGGCTTGCAATCTTTTCTTTGCAACTAAATCATAAACAAAATTTGTAAGTGCAACTGTGCAAGTTTTATAAATGCTTCTTCCGTTTTGTCCTTCCTTTACTTTTTCAACTAATAATTTGGCTCTTTGTTGCGAAGTGTAACGAGTAAATAGTTCTTCTAAAATCTGAAAGTGATTAGAAACAGATTTCTTCCTTGCCGAAACAGAATAATATTTGTCTTGATAATTTATTGTGTAAGTGTCAATAATTCCTAAGGAATTCAAGCGGTAAACTGCTTTAGCAGTGTCCGCTTTAGAACGAGGACTATAATAGAAATCTTTGAGCTGTAAATCATTATTTAGCAAGTCTTTGCTTGTTGGATGAAGATTGTCAAAAGAATTTATGAATTCAATAAAATCTAAATTTTCATTTAGTGCGTTTAAAACCTTTTCAATAAATAAATTGTAAGGAATAGAAGATGATTGAATATCAAGTAATGTTTTGTTGCTTAAGAGCAGAGCAACGTAATCACGACTTAAAGTATTTTCTGTAATCCGCTTTGGAAAATTATTTTTGTCGATCTTTGAATGATACTTATTCTCAAACGGGATTAGGATGTTTATGCTTTCGTCAATTTTTTTCTTCTTGAAAATTGTTTCAATACCTTCTTTTGAAATATTGTTTGTATTGATACTGCTTAACCATTTACGGCAATCATCTTTTGTAACAAAGGATGTTGATTCTATTTCTCGCCTAATATAGTTTTCAATTTCCGAATTATGTTGAGTTCTTAAAGGATTAAGTTTCACATATCCAATATTGGTGTTTCCATTTTTTATAAAAATGTAGTTGGTTCTTTCAAATGTTGGATTGTCCGTATTTGGCAAATCAAGAACAACATCTTCATCAGCTAAATTCTCATTGATAAATACTTCAAGGGTTTTGAGATTGGTCAGAAGCGGTGCATAAATCTCATTTAGCAATTCGTTTATCATCACAATTTCTTTATCAATTCCTCGGAATGAATTATAAAAGAAATAAAGCAAAACATCTCGGTCAAGATTGTAAAATGAGTTGCGGTTTAAACTACTGTCATTGGATTCTTTTCCAATGTATGTTAGCTTTTTATCAGTATTGATAAATAGTTGTCTATTGTAAAATATTGTTGAGATAGAAACTTTTTTATCCCTACCTGCTCTACCTGCTTCTTGTACATAGGATTCAATTGAAGAAGGAGTATTGATGTGATATGTAAAACGAATGTTGGGTTTGTCTATTCCCATTCCAAACGCTTTTGTTGCAACCATTATGGACTGCAAGTTTTCTTTGAATAACTTTAAATTCTCAAAAGAAATTTCATCTTCTGTTTTAGTGCCGTCCTTCTTCTTCTTAAAAACATCATCATCATCACTTGAACCCACAAAGGTTCCAATGATTTCTGTTGGCAATTTCATTTCAATATTGCTTGCAACATCTTTTACTCCTAATGCACCATTTTTATGAGGGCAAAAAATGATTATGCCATAATTGAAAGCATCACCATTCTTTTGAAGAATAGGTTTCCATTCAATAAATAATTTTGGAAGCATTTCGCTGATAAAAAAATCAGAAGCTATTTTTTCAGGGCTTTCTTTTCCCTTGAATTTGTTGATATAGTTTTCTCTTTGACTTCTTGGTAAGTATTGATTAAATGTTATTTCTAATAGTTCTCTTAAAACTGGCTCAGTATTAAATTTTGCGATTTTTTCTTCCCCTTTAATTATTGAATTTTCAATTCTCAGTTGTTTGAGTCCTCCTACAAATTTTTTCCAACTTGCATCAGAGATTTGCCAATGTTCTTTTATCGGTTCGCTTTTCCCTGTTTTATCCTTAAGAAATACTTCAGTCTCAATTATCTGATAGTTCAATTCATCTCTAAGAGTGTTCTCATATCTTACTACAGCATTACCGTCTGTTTTTCCAATTTGTAGTTCTCTTTCAATATCAGTTAAGACATCAAAAGAGGCGGTTGCAGTCAGCCCAAATAAAAAAACCTTGTCACCTGTTTTGGTTTTGCAAATATCCTGTGCATTGATTCCTAAATTCAAATATGGCGTTCTGAAGTCGTGACCCCATTCTGAAACGCAATGTACTTCATCAATAACGCAATAAGCAAAATAGTTCTTATTTGAAATTGTTGTATTGATTGCTGTTCTGAAATCTTCAATTACGAATCTTTCAGGGCTTAAAAAAATAAACTGTTTTTGACCGAAAGGCAATTCGTGTTTTTGAATAAAGGTTCTTTTGGAAGTTGACAAAGTTGAATTGATGAAATCGCATTTGTCAATTCCAATTTCTAAAAGACCGTCAAATTGGTCTTTCATCAATGAACGGATTGGGTCAACAACCAAAGTAATTCCTGGTTGCAGCAATGCAGATAACTGATAAGTTAAAGATTTCCCCCCGCCTGTTGGTAGTAATCCGATAACAGGTTTACAAGCCAATGCTCTGTTTAAAATTGGTAATTGTCCTTCCCTGAAATTTTCCTTTCTGAAAATACTTTGAATGAAATACCTTAAAATATTTTCTGCTTCTTGGTCAATTTCGTGTTCTTCATTATTGATAGCTTTAGCAATCTCCCTGTAATGAATAAGGTTTGCGGAGCAAACTGTATTCATTGTTTCTTTCAATGTGAAATGGCTACTGCGAATTGTTATTTTATTTGGTGAAGAAACGAAATCAGAATTAAATATTCCTTCTCGCTTGAAAACAGAAACATCAATCACTAAATCAAATTTCGTGTGTTCAGAAATTGGTAATGATTCGAGAGTATCAATTGGTTTTAAAGGAGAGTTTTCAAATGTTTTGCTTGCAACAACAGTAAGTTCAAATTCTGGTAGCCAAAAGTTTTTATTTTCTAATGCGACTAATTTTTCAAATAATTGTGTTAGGTCTTTAATAGCTAATGACCCACAAGGAACATCTTGTTCTATAATGGCAATACTTAACGGTTTGTTTTCTGTTTTGAGCAAATCGTAATTGCAAATCAAATACTCAATCAGAATTTTTTGAATTCTTGCGATGCAAATAGGAGTGAATAAAAGTGTGCTTAAAGTCGTGTCCAAACTTGAATTAAAATTCTTGCTCACAACTTTTACAAACTCCTCGTCTTTCAGTAGCTCAATTAGCTTACTTACATCCTTGCCTAAATTGAATTCCGTTATTCTACTGACTGAATTCAGCATATCGTTAATTTGAAAATCACGCAAATCATCAATCGTGTCTGTGTGATATGCTGCTCCGTCAACTTCAACTATAAAATTTTTCTTCCCTTTAATTATTACATTTTCCCTAAATCTGTTTGGTTTAACGGGAGTATTAATAAAGTATGGAACTTCAAAACAAAAATCAACTCTTCCTCTGTAAACAGTTTCATTAAGTGTTTTTCTTTTTCTCTGATGCTGAAATAATTGTTTCAGATAGGAATGTTCGCTTGGAATGAGTGAATTGATAAAGTTTTTTTCAAAGTTACTGTCAAGGTCGGCTGTGTAAAGTTGTTCTGCTGTGGCTTCTGTTTTCGGTAAAATGAAATGCAAAGCATTGAAAAAAGCTTCTGTCGTGTAGTCAGAATTTGTAAACGGAAATTTTATTGTTCCGTATTCAATCTTCTTTTCAGTACGCTTCATTGAGTTAGCAATTTCTTCCTCAACAAAAACTGAACAAAGCGTTGGAGTTCCTCTAGTAATAATATTGTTAGCGACTGCCAACAAAGAATTGATATCTGCTGGTCTGTTCAAATTTAAAGTTGTAATAGCATCAAAAGTTGTCAGGTTCTCCAACAATCCTTTGAGTTTTAAATCATCAACTTCGTCTTTTGAAAGATTTTTTAATTCCTTCCAAACAGATTCTAAAAAGTATCCTGCTTTATACTGCATTTGTTTGAAGTAGGGTTTTGTGCGATAGGGCAAAAGCAAATGTGGTGCAATCGAGTTGGCTTTGTGTTTCGGATTGCACCTCTTTTGATTTTGTCGAAGCGTTGGCTTTTATTTTCATTTTCTCTGTCGTTTTCTATTTGCACTGTCGTCTTTTAGCATGACCGGTAACACTTTTATCTACGCCATAAAGGCGTAGATATCTTCTATGTGATAAGGGTTTCCTTTCATTTTTAAGGGCGGTTTGAGCTTTAGCAAGCAAATATAAGGAGGATTTTGTCTCATTTTACCAGGTGGATTCAGGATTATTTTCTCAGACTTCTTTCCTATGAGTGAGCCGGCCGGAGTGCTGTGCAGCAGGTCAGCCGCACCCGGCTGACAGAGCGAATAGCGAACCACGCAGGACGGCGACCCTTGCCTCGCAAGGGGTACTCCGGGACACCACTAAAAAAAGATGGCAACCAAATTAGTATTGATTGCCACCCGGTTTTTTATGAGTCAAACAAAATTGCCGTATTAAGGCTTCTTCAGTTTGTTGGCAAAGTCTCCGCCTTTGAAGAAGCTGATCTTGTTGATGTCTACGTGCTTCCTCATCGCTGCATTGAGATCGTCCACTTTGAGTGCGCGTATTTGATTTTCAAGTTGCTCGGTAAACTGCATGGTGCGATCCAAGTCCAACATGTTGTTGAGCATAGATGCCAGCTGGTTATCCTGCGATCGGCTCACCTGGCGTGACTGAAGCATCCCGTTGCGGGCATCGTTGAGTTCCTGTTCAGTAAAACCGTCTTTGAGCATGCGCTCTATTTCTTCTTTGAATGCTTGTTCGAGCTTGTCTCGGTTTTCAGGTGCATATACGGTAAATTGTATGAGTAGTGGCAGATTGAGGGCTTCTTTCCTGTTAAACCGGTAAGAAGTTTGAGCGGGCTACAAACCTTGATATTTAGCACTTTGCCTGCCATTATTTATACAAAATGTTGTGGCTCGTTGTTATCTTCCGAGCCATGTCATTATATCATCAATATCGCCCCCAAATTCATCCCAATCACCTAATTGACCATCTGTTAAAGCGTCAAAAGTATCTCTCTCGTAATCATGATAGTCGTCATAGTATTCATCACGACTACCATAGTCGTAATCATCATCACCTGGTGTCCATTTTTCAATAATTTGTTCTTTAATTAAATTGTGCTCCAAGGCTGATAAGAAAAGCGGTTCGTTCCTTAATTTAGGATTTAAAAACAATGCCTTATTTATTGAGAAATGGTCAAGATTAATAATGCACCATAATACATATTCTGGGTCTTCGTTAATAATTGATGAAAGATTTTGCCCTTCATAGTTTCCAAACCCAACCCTATAATTTGATTGATACTCCATTAATTTATTAGCATTTTCTTCTTCTTCAGTTAATTCATCTTCATTTTCTAATTTCTGAGAATATGAAGATTTCAAGGTATTCAACCTATTATATATTTGATTAGTATTATCTAGTGATGTCTCAGAATTATTGTTCTTTAGCATTGAGAGCAGATATAAATATAAATCATCTTCATTTAAATCAGTCTCGTCTTCAATGTATTTTTCAAATAAGTCATTTGCTTGTTTGTAATCTCTTACTTTATATGATTCCTTAGCATTGATGAGAATTTGATTTTTAATATTTTTTTTGCAGATTTCAATATTTCCCAAAGCACTTGAATTTTTGGGGTTATCTTTTAAATATCTTTCATAAAGTTTTATTGCAGCTTCATAGTTTCCAATTCTTGTATTAGCAACTCCAAGTCCGAATTGGTAACTGATATCGTCTGAATGAACTTTTGCCCCAATTTCTATATATTTTAGTGCTTCATCATATCTTTTCAATTCGTCCAAACAGAACCAAAGTTGATAATATGCCCAATGTTTTTTATCAACTTCGATACATTTCATATAATCATTAACAGCACCTTGTAAATCCTTGTTGCTTTGTAATCTTATTGCTCGATTATTATAAGCACATGCGAAGTCAGGTCTTAAGCTTATTGCTTTACCAAAATAGATTGAAGAATTTTTTAAGCCTGACTCATCGTTTTTGTAATCATAAGAATTTGCTAAATCAAAATAGTTCCTTGCTGATGGATTTAGAAGAACAGCCGTTTTAGCATCTTCTTCATATAACGCATTGATTTCAGGTTCAATTGAGGCTCGAAGCGAATAAGGTACATCACAGGAACTGTCTATTTCAATTGCTTTAGTTAAGTATGTATACGCTTCTTTTTCATTTTTTATTCTCAAATAGATAAATCCTTTTGCCAGATTTAAATAAAAATTATTTTGATTTCCACTGTGTTTGCAAACTAACTCTAGTTGCCTTTCATAATCAACTTCTTTTTGGTCTCGGAAATAACAATTACATGTAAGATTAGCATATAAATCTATCAAACATTTTCCAAATTCTATTATATCCCCATTTTCAAGCTTTTGATTTGCTTCTTTAAATTTTGTATGAATTAAGTCGTTCATGGTACTTCTTTTATTTCAATGAGACACAACGCTCTCGTATATGCGGAGTGACCAGCTTTTGCTGGGCATGGCCGTCATATACTTTGTTAGCTCTCGTTTTTTTATTTTGCATTTTCCCAATGCTCAATTATATTCTCTTTAATGTTCTTTGCCTGTTTTACGTATATCGTACTAAACAAGCCATTCTTTTTCACATTCACTATTTGGGCAACATAATCTAATTTCAAAGAATCTGCTGCTGAATACTTAATAGCAATATTCATTCCTTTTGCATTACCAATTACAGACGGAAAAATAATTCCATCAAATCCCTTTTCAAAATAATTTTTTGAGAGGAATGAACTTAATCTATATTTGTTCGGGTCATTCTCATTGAACTCTTTTGCAAAATAGCTTGCTATAATTTTATGGATTTCCCAATCTCTTTCGGGTAAAGGAGAATTCTCAAAAATATCTTTTCTAAAATCCTCTTTATATTTTAATATGAGCTCATTTGCATTTTCTCCATAATCATGATTAAAAAAAGCAATACATCTTAGTGGTTTGGTCGTAGTCCATCTGCTAAAGCAGCCAATTTCATATTCATTAACTAATTTGGGTGTTCTAAAAATTCCAGAACCTTCCCTTAATGCTAAATTGATAGCAGTTGTTTGTTCTTCCCTACTAAAATAGGGATGTGTGCAACCATAAAAAACAGGGTATTTCTTTGGATTAGCCCTTCCGATTCCCACATATTCTTTATTGGGATTGTATGATAATTCGGAACTATCCTTTGGCTCAAGCTTTTTATCACCTAATCTTGTTCGAAATAAATATGATTTTTCAGGTACTGTTGGAAAATTACAATAGAAGCTTTTAATGTCTTTAAATGCTTGTATAATTTCTTCAATCGAAGAATCATCTTTTATTGCTCTGAGTTTATTTAATTCTGGGTATTTCATTTTTTTTTAATGAGAGCTAACGGTCTAGCACTGGCTACGGACGCAGCGATAGCAAGTCTGTACGTCCAGTGCATTGTTATCAGATTTCTATTTATTTTCTTCTTCATCGTACCACTCCCAATCAAAAATTTCAATTTTATTATCATTTATTCCATCGATTCTTGTAATTATTCCTGCTGTATCATCATCAGGTTTAAATACATAAATTGTCGAGTTAACACCATTATCATTATCAATGAATTGTATATCATAGTCAAGCATTTCGAGCTCTTCAACGTCAATCCCGAGAATTTCTGCTAATTTTTGGGAGTGTCTCTCATCATTTGCATCTTCAATTCTACCAATATCTTTAAATCTATATTTTCCATAAAGGTCTTTTAAATCTTCAATGTCTTTAAGTGTTGCAAATTGTAAATTTTTGTCAGGATTTTGCAATTCTTCATTTAACAAGCTCACTAAAAGTTCTTTTTTGATATTACTTAACTTGGATATTTCATTTTCCAACATTGGGATGGTCATTAAAGTGCTATTTGAAAATAACAATCCTTTTTCATTAAATTTATCCGCTATGTTTTTCAAAACTTTTGGTGTGTAGCTGATTTTATTCAAAATTAAAAATCTAATCTCACCAAGTTTGCCAGTTTCAAATTCTTCTAATTTAGTGAATTTAGATAAGGTTTCGTAAATTTTATCGGTGTTCGTTTCTGATGTAATTTGATAAACTGTTTTTTTATTGTAATTCGCCAAATCTATTGCAGGATAATTGGCTTGAATTTTATCTAGTTCAATAGTTTCTTGCCTTCCTTCAAAGTACACAACATCAATAATTTTACCTAGATACCCTTGGATTTTTCTATTAATATCATAATAACCAAGATTATTAGCTTTAATTACTCTAAATTCAAGTAAGGTAAGTGCATTAATTATTTGATTATCTAATAAAATTGAGTTCATATTGTTTTTTTAGATTTCTGCTAACATCTTTATCTACGCCATAAAATATATACGCCATTATGGCGTATGTATTTTATGGCGTAGATATCTTCTATGTGACCAGGGTTTCCTTTCATTTTTAAGGGCGGTTTGAGCTTTGACAAGCAAATATAAGGAGGATTTTGTCTCATTTTGCCGGGTGGATTCAGGATTATTTTCTCAGACTTCTTTCCTTCGAGTGAGCCGGCCGGAGTGCTGCGCAGCAGGTCAGCCGCACTCGGCTGACGGAGCGAATAGCGAACCACGCAGGACGGCGACCCTTGCCTCGCAAGGGGTACTCCCGGACACCACTAAAAAAAGATGGCAACCAAATTAGTATTGATTGCCACCCGGTTTTTTATGAGTCAAACAAAATTGCCGTATTAAGGCTTCTTCAGTTTGTTGGCAAAGTCTCCGCCTTTGAAGAAGCTGATCTTGTTGATGTCTACGTGCTTCCTCATCGCTGCATTGAGATCGTCTACTTTGAGTGCGCGTATTTGATTTTCAAGTTGCTCGGTAAACTGCAGGGTGCGATCTAAGTCCAACATGTTGTTGAGCATAGATGCCAGCTGGTTATCCTGCGATCGGCTCACCTGGCGTGACTGGAGCATCCCGTTGCGGGCATCGTTGAGTTCCTGTTCAGTAAAACCGTCTTTGAGCATGCGATCTATTTCTTCTTTGAATGCTTGTTCGAGCTTGTCTCGGTTTTCAGGTGCATATATGGCATAAGCTGTAAATCCTCCGGACTTGTCAACAGCGTTGGCGTTGAATTGTGATCCCACACCATAGGACAATCCTTCTTTCTGCCTGATACGCGTAGCCAGCCTGCTGTTGAGGAAGCCTCCTCCAAGGATATAATTGCCCAGCAACATCGCTGCGTAATCAGGATCTGAATCTTTGATTTCCAGATTGCATCCTGCCAGAAACATCGCGTTTGCTTTGTCCGGTGTCTCCAAATTTATATTGGTCGGCTTGACAGCAACGTAAGGATCTGCGAGGTGCTTATACGGTGTAGCTGACTTCCAGCTGCCGAATTCATTGTGAATGATGCTTTTGATTTCTGCCTCGTCAAAATCGCCTACGACAGCCATAGTGGCGTTGGTTGCTCCATAATAATTCTTATGGAAGTCCTTCACATCCTGTAGCTGCAGATTTTTCAGGTCGGCGATCTCTTCGTCCGGTGTGCTGACATAACGAGGATCTCCCTTAGGATATGGATTGAGGTGTCTGGAATAGGCATTGGACACGAGTGACTGAGGATCGGATTTCATCTCCTCGATCTGAGCGAGTCGTTCATTCTTCAGCTCTTCAAATTCTTTCTGGCTGTACTCCGGATTCTTGAGAACATCAGCTACGAGACGCAGGACTTCAGGTAGATTTTCTCTGGTCGTCTGGATACTGGCATTGACATTGGCTCCTCCTCCGTAGAAATTCACCCTTGCTTTCAGTCTGTCGAAAGCATCCTTGATCTCTTGTCTGGTCTTGGTGGTAGTGCCCCGGTCCAGCATTTCGGTAGCGACATCACTGATCATCGACTTACCATTCAGGCTTTTTTCGTCACCCAAACGCAGTTGTACGCTTGCATTGACGAGATTGCCTTTGGTGAGCTTAGGTAGCAATGCATATTTGATAGAATTGGGCTCCTGGCCCCTTTTAGTTCTTTTTTCAATATTCGTCGGAGAAGGGTCGAAATCTTCTCCCTGAGCGATCGGCGCATCGCCTTTGTAACTGCTCACCAGTGCTGCAATATCCGGAGCAGTAGGTATCTCAGCTCTATCCGGCTTCGATTCAGGATAAAACATTCCTATGGTTCGGTTGGAAGGCTTGAGATAACTTATCGCAGCCAACTGCACGTCTTCAGGTTTGGTATTGCGTAAGTTGTCCCTGTAGATGAATGCAAGCCTCCAGTCACCCATTCCGATGAATTCACTGATCGCCGTCCCTACGCGTTCTGTGTTGCGCAGCAGAAGCTCGAAGTCTTTCAGGAGAGTACCTTTAGCACGCTCTACCTCTTCCTTCGTCACAGGCGTAGAGATGACCTCATCTAAGGTCTTGAGCATGGTGTTTTTGGCCTCTTCAAGAGAACTCTCTTTTCTTACCTGGGCGCCGAAATAAGTGAATCCCGGTTCTTTGAGTGTAGCGCACCAGCCGAACTGGGATGAAGCCTTCTTGGTCTCTATCAGAGATTTGTACATCCTGCCGGATCCATCTGCCGTCATGATCTCAGTCAATACATCCATAGCTGCTGCATGTGGGTGTGACCCCGGAGGAATATGGTACATGCATGCTAGGGCTTGGACATCACCCACTCTACGCAAGCTGACGCTGCGCTCTCCGTCCTGAGTGGGCTCGGCAGTATAAGTCGGAATCAACTGGCGTGTTGGTCTTGCTAATTTTCCGAAGTACTCGGTGACAAGCTGGAGCGTTTTTTCTTCATTGATTTTTCCGGCTACAGTGAGCACCGCATTGTCCGGCTGGTAGTATTTTCTATAAAAATCTTGTAGCCTCTCAATGGGCACATTTTCAATGTCTGATCGAGCACCGATAGTGGACTGGCCGTAGTTTTGCCAGAGGAAGGCAGTCGACAAGACACGCTCGAGGAGCACTCCGCTCGGGTCGTTTTCACCCATTTCAAATTCATTGCGCACCACGCTCATTTCTTTGTCGAGGTCTTTCTTGGCAATAAAGGAATTGATCATGCGATCAGATTCCAGATCGAGTGCCCATCTTAAATTTTCTTCAGAAGCAGAAAATGTCTCAAAATAATTTGTTCTGTCATACCAGGTTGTACCATTAGGTCTGGCACCGTGTTTGGTCAATTCATTCGGGATGTCCGGGTGATTTGGGGTACCCTTAAATACCATGTGCTCCAGTAAGTGAGCCATACCGGTCTCTCCATAACCCTCATGTCTGGATCCTACCAAATAGGTGATATTGACGGTGATGGTCTGCTTGGAATTGTCCGGATACAGGAGAACTTTCAGTCCATTGTCCAACTGGTACTCCGTAATGCCCTCCACCGAGGCAATTTTTTTCGCTGTGCCCATGGCAGCAGGTTTTGACATGTTAGAGGCAGGTGATTTGGTTTGTCCTGTCACTTTTCCATCAGGACTGATGGATATTGCGGAGTCCGTAGCTTTCATGTCGCCGGGACGCTTGCCTCTCTTTTGAGCTGACAAATCAGATGTCACGATCAGCAAGCAAAAGAGTACAATACCTGAAAATAGATAATTTTTATTCATTGGTAAATTAGTTTTGACAAATGTACGATAATGTTCGTAGATAAATAAAATTTTTCTAAAACTTACAAGCCAACGCAGCCATACAGGACTTATTGCATGAAGCTCAATGCTTGTTTCTAGGATTTGCCCCCTGACAACAATTCCCGGACGATAGCGGACACCACCTTACCGTCAGCTTGACCTGCCAGTTGTTTGGTAGCTGCTCCCATCACCTTGCCCATGTCCTTTGCATCCACAGCTCCTGTGGCAGTGATGATCTCCTGAATGATGCGACGTAGTTCGGCTTCATCAAGCTGAGCGGGCAGATATCGTTCGATGATAGTGATCTCATCTCGCTCGATGGCGGCAAGGTCTTCTCTCTGTTGTTTGGTGTATATGTCTAAGGATTCACGACGCTGTTTGACCAGTTTTTGCAGGATGGCGATCGAGCGCTCTTCTGTGAGTTCCTGACCGGAACCATCGGTGTTGGCTAGCAGGATAGCGGCCTTGATGGCTCGGATACCGCGCAGCGCTTTTTCGTCTTTGGCTTTCATGGCCTCTTTGAGGTCCTGATTTATTTTTTCTTGAAAATTCATATGGTATTGTTTTTTAACCGTTCAAACTCCTTTGCAAGGCGAAGATACTCCTGAGGGCTCACATCTTCCGGTCTTTGGTCGAAAAAGCGGTCTGACAGAATATCCTGTGGAAGGCCCGGCAAGGACTTGAGATTATTGCGCAGGGTCTTTCTTTTGAATTGAAATGCCGACCTTACCAGTTTCTGGAGCAACGACCAGTCAGATCGTGTCAGCGCTTCCGGCAATCTCTCGAGTACAAGCATGGCAGACTCCACCTTAGGTGGTGGTTGGAATTGGCCCCGACTGATATCAAACGCAATCTTTGCCTTATACATCAGGCCGGTTAATACAGCCAGTCTGCCGTATTCCCGAGTTCCGGGTTTGGCTATAATTCGCTGTGCCATCTCTTTCTGAAACATGCCGATCATAGAGGGAATGAGTGGAGTGTTTTCCAAAGTCTTAATGACAATCTGTGAAGAAATATTGTATGGAAAGTTGCCACAAAGCACAAATTCTTCCGAATCAAACACGCGGTTGAAATCCAACTGTAGGACGTCACCGGGGATGAGCTGGTCTTCAGTCAAACCTAGATGCTGACGCAGGTATTCCACCATGTCACGATCAGCCTCTACAGCCTTGAAATGCTCTACATGGTTTATAAGTGAATGGGTGATCGCTCCTTTCCCCGGACCTATCTCCAATATATGCGCATTTGCATAAGAGAGGATCAGCCCGGCGATGCGGTCTATGGTCCTCTGATTGTTCAAAAAATGCTGTCCGAAAGATTTTTTTGCTTTTGCCATACCTGCAAATGTCGCCTTTTACCGAAAAAAGGACGAAAATCAGGGAGTTTTTAGAAATATTCCTTCTCTTTGCAGTATAAAATCTGCTCCCATGCGCATCTCCCTTTCTTGGTTAAAAGAACTTCTGCCTATAAACGATTCTGCTGAATTCATAGCAGACAGACTTACCGGCTTAGGCCTTGAGGTTGAGGGCATGGAACAGCTTGATGCCGTAAAAGGAGGACTTCAAGGCATCGTGGTTGGTCGCGTCCTTGAATGTGTAAAGCATCCACAGGCTGACAGACTGAGCCTTACCAAAGTGGATGTCGGAGCTGCAGAAAGTCTAAGTATCGTCTGCGGAGCGCCCAATGTAGCCGCCGGACAGCTGGTACTTGTAGCAACGGTCGGCACGACACTTTATCCCTCTGCCGGCGAGCCTTTCAAAATCAGTAAAGCCAAAGTGCGCGGTGAAGTTTCTGAGGGAATGATTTGTGCAGAAGATGAGATGGGTTTGGGGCAATCCCACGATGGGATCCTGGTTTTGCATGATCAGGCTCTTCTTCCGGGGACTCCGGCAGCTGAAGCGCTAGGGCTGAAGTCTGACGTCATCCTCGAGATAGGATTGACGCCCAATAGATCAGATGCTACCAATCACATGGGAGTTGCCAAAGATCTGCTGGCATGGTACAGAGTGCACAGCGACCCAAAAATGCAAATCAACCTTCCACCTCTGGATGCGCTGGCAGTTGAAACGGGTCCTTTGGACTTTGAGGTAGTCGTAGAAGATACAAACCGCTGTCCTCGGTATTCCGGAATCTGCCTTGACAATGTAACGATAGCTCCTTCCCCGGCATGGCTGGAAGAGAAAATCAAAGCGATGGGGCAGAATCCGGTCAATAATCTCGTCGATATCACCAATCTGGTCATGTTTGAGATGGGTCAACCCCTGCACGCATTTGACTATGACAGGATCGAGGGACACTGTCTCCACATTGGCACATTGGCAGAGGGGACAAGCTTTACTACATTGGACCAGCAGGAGCGCAAGCTGAGAAGTTCGGATCTGATGATCTGTGACCGGCATCATAAGCCTCTCTGCATTGCAGGTGTTTTGGGTGGACTGGAGTCCGGTATAAAAGACAATACCAAACGCGTATTTTTAGAGTCGGCTCACTTCCAGGCTTCTTCAATCAGATTGAGTAGCATGGGACACAATATTAGAACCCAGGCAGCCAAATGCTTTGAAAAAGGCTCAGATCCCAATGCAACCATCACAGCCTTGCAAAGAGCAGTCTATCTGTTGAAATTATGCTGTAATGCAAAAGTGGCAGCTCCTGTCATCGATATTTATCCGGAGAAAGTAAAGCCTGCAGAAATCCATCTTGAGACGGAAGAGGTCAAAAAATGGAGTGGAATTCAGCTGGATACAGAAAAACTTAAGTCCATTCTGTTTGCTATGGATATGGAGATCAAATATGAGCGCAATGGCGCTCTGGTGATCCATGTCCCTACCAACAAAGCCGATGTCACCCGACCGGCAGATGTAATCGAAGAAGTGTGCCGGGTGTACGGTCTGGACAAAATTCCGGTACCTGACAAAATTCAATTGTCATTTCCTCAACAAATAGCATCAACTTATCAACTCAAAAAACAACTCTCCGACAAGCTCAGTAGTTGGGGCCTGAACGAAATCATATCCCTCTCTCTGAGCTCTTCGGATTTATGCAAGAAAACAGCTGTGTGGACTGAAGAGCAATTGATCTATGTCCATAATACCTCCAATGTGCATCTGGACGTGATGAAACCGGGTATGGTTCTGGGAGGCCTGGAGGCTATTCAATTTAACCAAAACAGGCAACAGACAGACTTAAAATTGTTTGAATTCGGCAAAGATTACACCAGAGATAAAGAACAGATCCAGGAAACCGCCAAACTTGGTATATGGACCTGTGGTTCAGTAGAACCTTCTATTTGGTCCCTGCCAAAACCAGCTCAACAGGATTTCTTTTCTATCAAAAGCCTTGTGGATTCCATCCTCACGGGTTGTGGGATCAATCCGGAATTATCCATTTTAGAAAACGGTGATGCCCAGTTTGCTTATTGTGCAGAATGGAAGCAACACCAGTCCATTCTGGCAAAAGCCGGATATCTAAAGCAGAATCTTACTTCAAGTTTTGATATCAAAAAGCCCGTTTTTTATGCGGAGATTTATCTCAAAGGGCTTTCCAAAAAGCAAAATGCCCCTGGAGTGAAATATCAAGAAGTGAGCAAGTTCCCTTCTGTAAGACGGGACCTGGCCGTTGTAGTGGATCGATCCGTTAGCTTTGCGCAGTTGAAGACTATAGCACAGAAGAACAGTGGAAAATTATTGAAGGGAGTCGGTCTGTTCGACATTTATGAAAATGAAAATCAACTTGGAGCCGACAAAAAATCCATGGCAATACAGTTACATTTTGAATCCACTGAAAAATCGTTGAACAGTGAAGAAATAGATAAGTTGATCAACAGATTGATCTCACAATACGAACAACAGCTCTCTGCTGTGATCCGCAGATAGATTTATTGAATAAATGGTGTATTCCGGCAAAGGATTACCCATAGAGTTCACACTGTATTTTATTTTTGGGAACTTCCAATGTATTGGTGAGATGAGTTAAGGCTTCATCGGTCATGATGGACCAGCCACAAACTAAAAAATGAGTGTTCTTGAGTTTTGCTTTTTTAGTGAGATCGGCGAGATAAATAGGGTGGATATAACCCAAATGATACTGCAATTCGGAGCTTGATTTAGGTAAATGTTCTTCTTGGGAAAAACAAATGTGTGCGGTGAATTTGTCCACAAAGTGTGCCCAATCTTCCAGCTCTTCCCGATAAAGGATAGTCTTTTCCTTGCGGACACCAAAGTATAAGGTGATGCTTTTGTAAGGATTGCCGTTATAACTCATGTCCTGCAGCATACAGCGAAAAGGAACAATGCCACTACCGGACGCGAGAAAAACCAAATGCTGATCATGATTTTCTGGTAACAGGAAGCTGCCATCAGGGCCTTTGCAGGAAATGATATCACCTTTGTTGATCTCATTGAAAAGATAATCGCTGGCTTTTCCTCCATTTTTAAACGTAACGCAGATCTCAACGATGTTTGATCCGTCAGAAATATTCGCGATAGAATAAGAGCGCCATCTGTCAGCCCTCTTTTCTCCTGTGGGTAGATCAAATACCAGAAACTGACCGGGTAGGTAATGAAGCGGTTCAGCATCCACTTTGCGGAACCAAAAGCGGTTGGTACCGCTCACTTCCACTTTTTGGCCAATAAACTCCAGATCAAACCACTCTGTAGGCATTATTCAGCTAAGTTAAACATTATTCAACACGGAGTATGCTTCTTTGTTTAATTCCCTTTTATCTAAATAGTTACATTGCATTCCTTCAAATGGTGCAGTTATCTTTTCTGTTAGAAGAGTTTTCCTGAATGGTTGATTTCAAGCTTGTATCTATCAAGTTGTTGACCCTGAAACACACAAAACGGAATTAGGGCAAGCGCGAGAATGGATTAAATTTGCACCGGTATGTAGATCAAAATTGATTTTTAAATTTCGGTATCCAAAGCAAAATTTGAGATTGATGCTCTTTTCAGGCAATACATCTCAATGAGTGCTGGCAAAATAGAGAGATTGAATATGGAGTCAACTGTTAATTTAAGCATATTATCTTCCTCAAATTAGAGCAACTTTGATGAGATTGCAAAGACTTAGTCCTGATCAGGAGCCTGAAATAGAATAATCAACTTGCCAAAAATATGAATTAGCTTATCTGCTATTTAAGAATCCATGAATCGTGAAGTCAAAATTTTTATTTCGAGACAAAAGCGTCCGTTTTTTTGAAGTACCCTAAATCACAACCAAAGAAATAGGAAGAGTGGCAGATGAAATCATCTAGAGACCATTAGAAGATTTAACTACCAAATGTCAAATGAAGTATTTTTACCATTTACATTGTAAGAGTTGCACTGTATCAATTGATCACGACAACTACTTTTTTACAACTTTTTCTAATAGTGAAAATAGAATAGTCGTACCCTTATTTATTTCACTGGAAATGATAACTTTTCCAAGTAAAGCTTTAGATCTTTCTTCAATGCTGTTTAGACCTCTCCCTTTTCTAATAGAAATCTTGTCAAATCCACATCCATCATCTTCTACTGTCATAGATATTTCATTGTTTTTTGTGATCATCATTACTTTTACTTCTGTACAATGACTATATTTTAAAGCATTATTTAATGCTTCTTTAAAAGAGAGATAAAAAACTTTCTTGGCATCCTGATTTAAGATTAAGTCTTTTTTCATATTCTGTTCCTGGAAACTAAACATCACTTGTTTTGCTTCACATAATTTTCTTCCGGTTGAATTTATCTTATCTATCAATTGACCCATGCTTTCTTCATTATTGTGCATTGTCCATACAATATCGCGCAGAGATTCTGTTGCTTCTTTGGCATTTTTATTTATTGTCTCCAACAAAGATTTTATTTGGTCATCTTGTTTTGCTTTTTTTATCGCAAAATCGGAATAAAACCCTATACTTGTAATAGTAGAGGCAATGTCATCATGCAAGTCATTGGCAACTTTATTCTTTAGATTCTGTATCCTAATAAGTTCGTTTATCTTAATTTTATAATAAGCATAAAACAAGCTCAGAAGAAATAAAAGCACTATTGTTTTAAACCACCAGGTCTGCATATAGTGTTTGTTGATTCTAAACTTTAAATTTTCTTTTGCCATCAAATACTCTCCTTTGTTGTTGATGGTTCTCAAAGAAAATGTATATTCACCCGGTTGCAGGGCTCTCAATTGAATAGGCTGTAATGATTGTAATACATGCCAACCCGTGTCTTGTTTATTCCATGTTAGTTGATACTCTAATTTCATAGATTGCATGGGGTCCCAATTCAGAAGTGAGGGAGTTATTTCAATATTATTTTCCTGATATCCAAATTGTAGGGGTCCCTTATAATTATTTGGCGAAATCCATCGGTTGTTCACAAACAAATCCGAAATAAATGCTTGATATAATATGGTGTTAGAGGCCAGTGAATCTGGATGAAATAATAGAATTCCATTTTTTACACCTGTGAGAATTGATCCATCCTCCATGACAACCAGCTGAGATGTCCCGTCAGTAAAATCTATACCATAGTGAGCATCAAACGAAGATAGCCTGTTATTATACGAATCAAAAATAAATAACTGCTGACTGTTTCTAAGGATGAGCTTTCCCTTCGGCAATGTCTCAAAATCCAAAAAAATGGTAGATACAATAGGTTCTTCTTTCGAAAAATTTAGAACCGCATGATCCTTAGTAAAACACCAAAGTCCATTTGGTCTGGTGATCATCCACAAATTTCCATTTTCATCTCTTTTAATGCGGAATATCAGTGAAGAGCTAGAAATTGAATCATGAGAAATATCTAATACAGCTGATTTTTGTTTTGAGACAAGATTAAATTGATAAATGACAGAACTATGATCACAGATAAGTAAGTTCTCATTTTCTAATATAATGTCTGTGATATCAGATGCCTTATGAAGTGTATCTTGTTTTATTATTTCAAATTTATCATAGTCAAAATCAAGTCTCAATAATCCCACGTCAAAAACGCCGCAATATATTTTTCCTTTTGAATCTACAATCATGGAGGTAAAGAAGAGTTTCCGTTTAGAAAAATATTTTGACATATCAAAAACAAAACACTGTGTTCTGGTATCAAATAGTACCAGGCGTGTGGCAGAATATATCCATAGAAATCTCTGATATGGAATAATTTTACTAGAGTATTCCATATCAACAGCGGATGGACATGTCATTTCATACAACTTAGCAGTTGGAACTTGATAGCAATAGAATGACCCTTTCTGTTTACATGCAAAATATATATTCTGATGGAGAGAGTCTTTATAGATTGCTGTAATATTTTTTTCCTTAAGATCAATATGCAACTTTTGAATACATTGGAATCTGGGATCCAATTTCCACATTCCATTCAATCCGCCAAGCCACATTACTTCATCATCTCCCTTAAAAATATTAAAAATCATCCAGTTTGGATTGTGTTCATCGTGACTTACAAAATCATTTAATAAAGTGCTTTTATGGTTGTCTAGATTGTATTCAATTAAGCCTACAGAGCTTGCGACCCAAAGTTTCCTGTCTCCAAATGGAAGAATAGACCATCTTTTATGATCATCAGATAATACATTGGATAGTGGACTTGCTTTATGGTATTCCCATTGCTTTGTGTCAAGATGATAAATTGCAAATCCATCTCCGGTAGTATTAAGAAATACAGATTTCTTATCTTGACAATATAAATCAGAAAATTCTATAGGTGAATTCCAATTAATGTTCTTGTGATAATGCGAAAATTGTTTGGTTATTTTATGATAACTATACAAACCAACATTACTGCAAATCCATATTTCATCCTTACTTTTATTTTTGATGGTATTAACACAATTATACTTTCTCACATCAAGATTATTTTCTATAATATACTGCTTCCACCCTATAGAAATAAATGTATCTTGACTCTCATCATAGTACAATGGGTCTCTATTGTCAAGACCTACCCAAATAGTTTTATCAGAATCTTCAAATATATGATTGGTTACAGATGTAGATAGTTCTGGATAATTTGCTGGAAGAAAATGTTTGAATGTGTCTTGAATCGGATCTAATACACTAATTCCATCCGCAGTCGCAATCCATACTTTATTTTTATAACTTATACAAAGGTCATTTATTATAGGGGAAACGGGATTTTTATCACTCTTTCTATAAGAATATTGTTTATAGTTTTGACCATCATATCTAAACAATCCGCCCTCGGTTCCTACCCATAAGTAAGAATTTGATTGCTGCACTATAGATTTAATTTTATGCTTTGAAAAAGCGAGGTTAACTTTCTGAAAATTGTAAGAGATTTGGGTATTGGTTTGGCAGAATAGTTTTTTGCCTATGATCAATAGTATGCATATAATTATTCTTACAACAAAACTATTAAAATGGTACACAGTGCAAGGTAGAAAAATTTTGCAAATTGAGGAACTTATATTTAGTTTGGCATTAATCCATTTATCCAATTTATTTCTTTGAGTGGCTTGGACGGATTACCCTGCATTCTGTATGGGCCATTTTCTACTAGAAGAGAAGGAGAAATTGAATCAAAATGGGTATACAATCCTGCCAGTAATCACTTTATCAAGTTTCGCATATCTTATGAAGCCAATTTGATATTGGTTTTTAGGTATTTATTATCAAAATCAGGACTTGATAACTTTTCTTCTAAAATGCCATAAATGTCGATCTCCAAAATCTAAATTAAGATATCAAGTGATTGTTCTAACATCCAATATATTCTGTCCATAATATGTGAGGAATTGATATTTCTGACAATCTTCCGAAATTGTCGTCTATTGGATTGATATTTATTCAGGGGCTTAGTGCTACTTAATATATTGTATGTAATTATAAGGTTCGTAGTATCTGCTATATTTGCATCAAAATCTACGCTTTGGGATCCACCCAATTTTAAGTGTTGCTTAGACTTTTTGTTAAACTTTTCAATACTCCAGCGGAATTTATAAATATTAAATGCTTTTACAGCATCAATAGAGCAATAAGTTGTTATGAGCATTTGATACTAGGCCGACTTGGGTGATTTATAGAAAAAGATCTTAACAGGTATATTATAAAGATTTATACCACCAACAGTAATTCCACATTTTTTGATTCCTTCATTAAGCATTGTTAGGTATCATTTTGTGAATCAGATGGTTAGCCTTGTAAAACTTGTCATTCAATTCAAATTGTGGTTTTCATAATTTGGCCAGGCCTATATAGTGCAAGCCTTGATTTTTATATAACAGCATGGATTAATTCTACACAAGTAAATCAATTGTCAGATGATAAGTAATTCGCTGATATACTTCGCTTTTATGGAGCCTTTTGTATTTGTATAGCCAAACTGATTTTGGTCTTTATCAACTCCTATTTCTTATGATATCTGTGCTAGAGTACACTCTTTAATTCCTATATTATTTCCTTTGTAGGACCTTACTTAACCCGCGACGCTTGATTATAATTAATATACCTTATTTATGGGATTGTGGGGAATTTTGTTTAGTATGATCTTTGTGCTATTAATTAAAAATATTAAATTGTAATTATGAAAAATTTATTAGTTTCTTTTCTTTTCTTATTATCTAATCTTTTTGCAATTGAAAATTATGCAGGTGATCTTAGGTTTAAATCGATCAAACCTATTACTGAAAATACCAATTATGCTATCACAAGTATGAGTTATAATGTCAGCATAGAAAACATTGGTACGGCAGTCGGATCCTTTGTAATATATGGCTATATTTCTAAAACACAAAACACGAGTGACGGAATTCCTGTTTATTCTAGAACGATAAACTCTATGGCACAAAATTCAAATTATTCTGATGTCATAACTCTAGATATTCCATGCAACCAAAAAGCTGGAGCTTATTATTTACTGATTAAAATAGATGCAAATAATCAAATCACCGAGACCAACGAATCCAATAATCTTTATAATCAAGCATTTAAGTTGCATCCCACCCTTAAAGTAGATAAAATGATCCATAGAATTAGTGGGGCGAGTCAATACATTAGTTTAGTAATGAATTCTGATAGTGCAGTGACCTTAACCAAATCCGTTAGCTGGATTCAATTTCCAAATGGACAAAATTCGCAGACTTTTAATTTTTGTCAATCGATCAATATAGGGATCAGTTCGTATATAAGTAAGAGATCTGCAGAGATAGTAATGAAAAGAGGAAATATTACCAAAAAAATGACTATATATCAAGATGGTAGTCTTGCTCCTTGTTTTTCTTCAGTTAATGATCTGACATATTCGTCAACTTCAGATGCAATTACTGTTCAATTTAGCAATTTAAATCAAGATATAAAAATAGAATATAGGCCACATTGGTCATCCGAATGGAAGTCTATGATAGTGAATTCTAGCCCTGCTGTTTTATCTAATCTTGCACAAGGTTCTCAATACTTCTTGAGATTATCTGCAAAGTGTCCAAACAGTCAATCTTATGGTAACCTAAAGTATATTACTGTGGCAACGAAGGTGGGTTATCAGAAACACAAATCCATGGTGTATACAGAACCACATGCAAGTCTTACAAGGGATGTCAATACATGGTATTTGGGGACCAGTATAGAGCCCGTTACTACAAATACAATAGGAAGTGCTGATCTATTTTTCAAGTATAAATGTGTTAATTTTCCGGGCTACATGGAAGTCAATACAATAAGTGGTGAAGTGACGGATGCCGTAATGGAAATCTATGAGGAGACAGCAAGTGGTTTAACTCTTGTAAAAACGATAGATGACGGATTATTTGGTAGTAAAATGCCTTACGTAAAACTAGTCACGCCAGAATACAAAGCAAATATAAATTATGTGGTTCGGATTTGGAGTAAAGGTCAGCCGGGTGGATTTCAAATAAAACAAACAGCAGTTTTGCCTTTGCAAGATAATGCAGATTCAAGATCAAACAGCATGGATTTAATTGAAGAAAAAAACGTCCACCTAGATTATTGTACCAATCCTGTAGAAAACCTCCTCAGCATTTCATTTTCGTCAACTTACCAAGACTTTATTCCATTGAAAATAATTTCATTGAATGGCGATTTATTATGGCAAGAAACACTGCAAATGATAAAAGGTGAAAATCGAGCAGAAGTAGATGTGTCTAGTTTAGCTTCGGGAATTTACTTAGTGAGAATAGGGGACAAGACTAAGAAATTTATAAAGTCCTAGAAAAACATGCTATTGTTTCATCCACTCCTCAAAATTGTGCTCAAATGATAGTTGTTGAGGGGTGGTAGGAACAATATCCCTCGTTTATGGTATTGCAGGGGAGAAGTATTCAAAAGACCTTTGTGTAGAAAAATAAATTAAAAAAATGAAAAACTTATTTGTATTCTTCTTATTTATAATGGGACTTGCTTTAAAGTCTCAATCTTTTGTAGTTGGATTTGATATTCTAAAGAAAGTAGAATGTGAAGGTGCCAGCAATGGATCAATCAAAGCTAAACCTATCAATGTTTCAGGGTCATTTATTTCTTACACTTACAAATGGGAAAACAATGAAACAACACAAACTCTATCTAATCTTGTCCCGGGTTTTTATAAAGTCACTGTTACAGGAATAAGGATTGCCCAGCCATATACTGTAGTCAAAACTGGGATTTGTTACTTGCAATACACTCCAAAAATTGCTTTTACTACTAATGTTACCAAAACATGTGGATATAATATGGATGGATCTGTTAAGATAAATTCAAGTGGTGGTAAAGCACCATACAAATACAATTGGAGAATTGTAACACCCGTAGGTGATGATTACATAGGTACAACCAATCCGGCTATTGTGCCACATGGTACTTTTAGTTTTACTATTACAGATGACGATGGATGTTTAAGAGTAGGATCCACTTATGTAGGAATGAGACCTGGGATTGTTCCAAAACCTGACATAGATAATGTTAAATGTAATGGAGATAGTACTGGGAATATAAGCTTAACAATATCTCCATTTGGAGTATATAAATATTTATGGTCTAATGGAAAAAATACTCCAAATCTTACAAATATTCCTGCAGGAAATTATAAAGCCACATTAACTGCTATCTCCGGAGAAGCTGCCGGTTGCGCTATTACTACTGATGAATATATTGTGAAACAAGAAACAAAACTCCTTATTAATACTTTTTCAATATCCGATGCAAGTTGTTTCGACAAGTCAGATGGCCATATTGCTTCATATGGTTCTGGAGGTAAGCCTCCGTTTAGTTATTTGTGGAATAACGGAATTACCACTTCATCAAATCTAAATATACCTTCCGGTACATATTCGGTTACTTTAACAGATAGTTATGGATGTAAAGAGAGTAAGAGTTATACAATAGCTGCACCACCAGAGTTTAAAGTAAAATTAGTCAAAATAGATCACCGCAATGGAAATTCAGGGGGTAATATTGATGTAACAAATACAAATGGATTTACTCCAATAGGCTATACTTGGAATGACTCTAATTTAAATATAGTTGGTACTCACGAAGACATATTCAATCAAAAAGCAGGCAAGTATAGAATTTCTATGAGGGATAGTAAAAATTGCGGGGCAACACAGACTTATGAAATCCTCCAATTTACAGCAATTGATAAAACTCTACTCGAAAAAATAAGGGCATTTTATTCTTATTCAGATCAAAAAGTGCATATAAAATATAATGATCAAATAGAAATAAGTAACATTAGTCTCTATAATCTCCAAGGAAATCAAATCATGAATATATCTTATCCCCATCGAGATCAAGAACTTGATCTGGCACATTTGCCTATGGGAATATATGTCTTGCAACTGGAAACAGAACTAGGACATGCGTCGATTAAAATAAATAAAATAGACATAAATTAATGAGTAGTTAGTTTGTGTAAAAGAATGGGTTTGTTCAGGATAATAAGTTGAATACCATTTTTATTAGTGAGGATTAAAAGCATTGTTACAAACTTTGCTGCAATGCTCATCTTAAATAGAATGAAAATAAATTAATACATTTGCTGATAATTTATAGATAATGATCAAAGTTGCATTGTTTGAAGATAACAGACATCTGCGAGAGAGTATCCAGCTGGTGATCAATGATGGTGATAGCATGTGCTGTGTTGGTGCATATCCAGATTGTTCCAATCTAATGAAAGACATTTTGAAGTCTAATCCAGATGTAATCCTCATGGATATTGAGATGCCTGGAATAAACGGAATTGAAGCAAGTAAAATTATCTCATCACAATTTCCACATATCAAAATCTTGATTCAAACAGTCTTTGAAGATGCAGATAGAATTTTTCAGGCAATAAAAGCCGGAGCAGCAGGATATATGCTCAAGAGTTCCAATTCAGATACTATCATTAGTTTTATAAAAGATATTATGGATGGGGGCGCCCCTATGAGTCCGCTAGTGGCAAGAAAAGTACTCACTATGATCAAGTCCCCTTGCAGTGGATCAACTACAGCATCCAATTTTTCTTTGACAGAACGTGAGAAGGAAATACTGCAACTATTGGTAGAGGGTGAATCTTATAAGATCGTTGCTGATAGACTTTATATTAGTTTTTTTACCGTACAAACCCATATAAAACATATTTACGAAAAACTTCATGTAAACTCCAAAACTGAAGCCGTCACCAAGGCATTAAAAGAAAATTTGGTATAGTGTATTTTATAAAAATCAACCATGAAAAGATTAATATTGTATTTTCTAATTTTCCCTTTTATTTTACTTGCGCAAGTAGATCAGTTTAAATCCATCGGAATTGGTGGTGGCGGTGCTTTGTTTTTTCCATCATTGAATCCAAATAACGAACATGAAGTGTACATCTCTTGTGACCTGTCAAGCATGTATCACAGCGATCAGGATGGATTGAACTGGAAGCTCATCGACCATCGACAGATTCAAGGAGGAAACTACAGTAAAGTTTGTTTTACCAAGGAGGATCTCATCAGATATGCGATCTCGTACAAGCCTGATGGATATGAAGACAGAGCAGCACCGGTCAAATCCGTAGATGGAGGAAAAACCTGGCATAAATGCCCGGGAAATCCAGATCCTTATGAATTTTTGGACGCCATTTATTCCAATTACGACTCACCTCAACAAATTGTCATTTCTCAAAAATCCCAAATGTATATTTCGCAAGACGGAGGGGATCATTTTAAGCTCATCTATACCTCAAAAAAAGCGGATTTGGGACTACAGTCAGGAGGCGCATTTTTCGATGGAAATAATATTTACATTGCTACTCTTGACGGTATCGTCAGGTCAACGGATGGAGGAAATTCATTCTCTCTTTGGACTACCACAGGGATTCCGGCAGGAACCGGAATTGTATCGTTTTGTGGAGCAAAATCAGGAAGTACGATGCGATTTTTTGCTCTTGCAGGAAAGTTGAACTTGCTCGATGGCGAAGATTATAACGATCTTTTTGTATTTGACAATTTAGTGAGTGCCGTACTATCAATGGACAATGCATCTGGGAATTGGACCCAAATGAATTCAGGGATACAGTTTGCAAATCATCATGGAAAATTTATCTCAATGGCAGAGAATGACATCAATACAGTTTACATTGGTGGCTTGCAGTACGCCAACGGGGATTCTCAGAATCGTCATCCCATGATTTTAAAAACTTCAAATGCTGGACAATTGTGGACTAGCGTATTGAAAACATTGAATAATGAAAACATTCAAACGGCATATAGCGGGGATCGTGGAGACAAGGGTTGGTGGTTTGGTGAGTTTGTATTGGGGATGTCGGTGCACCCTCGCAATCCGGAGATATGTTATTTTTCAGATCTGGGCTTTGTCCATGCTACATTTGATGGCGGTAGCTTATGGAAACAACTGTATGTGAATCCCTCTCAAAGCAATCCACAGAATACACTGATCAATAAAGGAACTTACTATGCCAGCAATGGGGATCTCAATCAGGTATCCGCCTGGCAGACATACTGGGCAGATGAAAATACGGTATGGACCTGTCAGTCAGATATTAATGGTACGCGGTCTATTGATGGAGGGAATAACTGGTCTTTTGATTATACCGGCCATACGGACAATTCGTCTTACAGAATGGTCAGTTCAAATGACAAGAAAACCTTGTACATGGCCACTTCCAGCGTGCATGATTTGTATCAAAGCACTTACCTCACTGACGGCTTGCTGGATCGGGCTTCAAACACAGGTGAGGTCAAGTTCAGCAAAGACAAAGGGAAGACCTGGACTGCTATGACGCAGTTTAGCGATGTGGTAGCAACGGTTGCGGCGCATCCCAAAGAAGACAACACTCTCTATGCTGCTCGTGTCAACAGCAACGTCGGAATCGGAGGAATTTGGCAAACAAAAAATGCAAATCTTGGAGTTTCTGCAACATGGACAAAACTTCCCGATCCTCCTCGCACAGAAGGCCATCCCTATAATATTGTAGTGCTCAACGACGGTAAAATTTTGGTCAGCTATTCCGGTCATCGGGATCCGGCTTTTACAGCCAGCAGTGGTGTTTTTCTATATGACCCTTCGACAAATTCCTGGTCAGACAGATCGCATCCGGGAATGTATTACTGGACTAAAGATGTGATTGTTGACCCACATGATCCAAGCCAGAATACTTGGTATGCCGGAGTTTTTGCAGGTTGGGGAGTGTCCGCATCAAAAGGTGTAGGAGGACTCTATAAGACAAAAGACCGGGGATTGAACTGGACACGTATTTTCGACCACGAACGTGTGGAGTCCGCTGCGATATCTCCTGTAAATCCTAATGAAATGTATGTGAGTACTGAAACCGGAGGACTTTTTTATACTGCGGAGTTGAATCAATCGACGCCGGTATTTACATTGACCGATTATCCACATCGCCATCCTATGCGGTTGTTTTTTCATCCCTATAAAACGGGAGAATTGTGGATCACGAGTTTTGGTCAGGGAGTAATGATTGGAACGAAGAAAGCGCCGAATGCTGTAATTCAAAAACCGGAAATTTCTCCGATTCAAATTTTCCCGAATCCAGGAGGAGCATCCATATTAGTTATCACAAAAGATAAGCCGGGTCGAATTCAAATCATCAATGCATTGGGTGAGGAAATGAAGATTGACACTATATCCAAAGATGAGAATCATTTTCAATTGGATGTCGAAAAATTGACTCCCGGTCTCTATTGGATACAATGTGGAAAGCAATGCCAAGCTTGGATAAAGAAGTAAGAGCTGAAAACAAAGTTTCTAAATTCAGCGGAATAAAAAATCATTCCTAAATCAATTTGTAAAGTGGTTAAAACTTTATCTGAACTTTATTTATTGTCTATTTGATTCTTATTGCGATCCCCTTCTGTGAAATCTGATTCAATACAATGTGAACGATTGAAATACTGAATTCATCAATATTCGATATTTTTAAGTCAAATTTTCGCATATGAAGTTTCAGCTCCTGTTGTTCGTCTTTGCATTGAATTTGGGAGGAGGTTTAGTTCGTGCTCAAGTGGAATGTGTTTTTTTACCAACAGAACAGGAAGATAAATCTCCTGAGTTGCTGGAAAAACACCTCGAATTTGAAAAACTGTGGCAATTGGGGGCAAATGATGAGTCTCAAAGACGTGCGGTTGAGTTCATACCCGTAGTTATACATATTATACATGATCAAGGGATAGGCGACATATCCGATGCACAAGTACTCAAAGCAATTGATTTTCTCAACCAAGGATTTTCTAATCAAGGAGAATATTATCATAAAGCAGGAACTCCTGTGGAGATCCAATTTTGTCTTGCAGAGCAAGATCCTCAAGGACAACCTACTTCAGGGATAACGCGGACTAACTCTTCACTTTCTACCCTTATTGCTGAGGAACAAGATGCGAAGTTGAAAAACCTGATCCATTGGGATGCCAGTTGCTATGCAAATGTGTATATCGTCAATGAAATAATTTCTTCAATATCTGGTAGAGGTGTTCTAGGTTATGCCAACGGCCCAATACTTCATGGGAGTCCTTTAGATGGGCTTGTTGTCGAGTCAGCTCTGACAGGTAGAAACCCTGAAAACACATCTACATTGATCCATGAGATGGGACATTATCTCGGCTTGCTTCACACTTTTGAAGGAGGCTGTAAAAACGATGACTGTATGGTGGACGGTGACAAGGTTTGTGATACTCCTCCGGATGCCTCAACAGCACCGGTAGATTGTAACCAAAATGTCAATACATGCACTACAGATACCCGATCTGGGTTCACCCAAGATCAACCCGATCAAGTGATCAACTTTATGGATTATGGTAGTGGACTGTGTAAAATAGTATTTACCCAAGGTCAAAAAAGTCGTATGAAGCTAAGTCTAAGTAATCTTAGAAAAAGTCTTCTTTTTTGTTCTTCTTGTCTAGATCCATGCCCAAATCCTGTGGATGTCAGAATAGTGTATGATAGTTTAAATTCAGCAGTATCCATTCCATTTCACTTAAGATCTAATACTTCTCAAGGAGCATACCAATGGGAGTGGTATGATAATGGAATTTTGATTAGTAGTACCGCTGACTTTTTTTATCCATTCTATCAGGAAGGTAAACATACGATCAAACTTGTGGTAAAAGGTAATGATGCAAAATGCATATTTAAGGACTCGATAATGATCAACGTTAATTGTAACATTGATTTTATTCATAATCTTCGTGATACATTTTGTATTCCATTAAACAGCATTCTTCCACTATATATCATGAGTCAAGATCCAGGGCACACGACAACATGGTATATTGATGGCAATGTAGCTTTTATTGGAGATCAATTTAATTGGCAAAACACTAAAATTGGAACTCATAAAATTCATGTTGTTGTAGAAAATAAAGACTGCAAGAAAAGCACCAATAAATTTATTTACACTGTTGGCTGCATAGAAATTTGTGGCAATCTCATGGATGATGATGGAGATGAATTAATAGATGGTTTTGATCCTGACTGCTGTGATGAGATCAATGACTTTTATTTTGATCCTTGTGATGAATCATGTCCTCGCCAACTCAAGAACTCATTTGCTTCGATTAAAACAAAATGGAGGACAGATACTTCATATAATTGGTTTGAAACAAATATTCCATACGCAGGAGATATTGACAATGACGGCAATATTGAAATAATAGGATGTACTCAATATATTGATGCAAATGGTCAAAAATACAGTAATAATGTGATTGTATTAGATGGTAAAACAGGAACTAGAGAAGCATTAATCCCAATCACAGGAGGTACTTTCGCAAGAAGTATTGGCATAGCAGATGTAGATCAAAATGGTTATGGAGACATATTTAGCTCCATTGGTTTTCTGGAAAGAATAGAGTACCTAGGAAATTCAAACTATGTAAGAAAGTATCGGGTTCCAATAGCAACATATAGTCAACAACCAAGCTTTGCCGATTTTAACCAGGATGGAGTTCCTGAGATATATATTAACAATGCAATATGGAATGCAGTGACTGGTGTAAAATATATTGATCAGGATTTAAATAAAAATTTGGGCAAATCTCCAATTACAGTAGGAAATTCTGGATCAATTGCCGTGGATATATTACCCGATAATATGTGCCCAACATGTGATGGCCTTGAGCTTGTCACTGCCAACCAAGTATATGCGGTTGATTTGAATATCAACACCCCACAACTTTCAAATCTGACTCTGGTACAAGAAGTTCCAAATGAAAAAGATGGATATTCCGCTATTGCGGATTTCGATTTAGATGGTGACCAAGATGCATTTGTAATTAGTACTCCACCTGGTATTAATATTCGAGGTCAAGTGAGTTTTTATGTGTGGGATGTCCAAACCAATAATGTGATTTCTCCGCGAGGCAGTGTGTATAGTTTTTTAGGTTCCTTTGCAACCCCTGCAATAGGGTATCTGAATACTGACAATAGCCCTGATGTGGTGTTTAACACTAGAGATTCAATTTATGCATTTGCTTATAGTGCTAATCAATGGAGTAGAATATTTCAGATCGCCAATATGGATATGTCTGGAATGGCAGGTCTCTCGGTTTATGATTTTAATGGCGACGGCAGAGACGAAGTATTGATTAGAAATGAACAGTTTTTTTGGATATTGAATGGTGAGACAGGTGCAATAATTTTTAGTTACCCCTGTCCAACAGGTACAGGATATGAGTATCCAACCGTAGCAGATATTGACGGAGATTTGGAGGCAGAACTATTGTTTAGTTGCGATGGTCAGCTGATTTGTTTGGAAGCTGCCCCCGGATCTTGGACCTTTACAAGACCCGTATGGAATCAACTCATCTATAACAATGTTAATGTAAATGATGATCTCACCATTCCTCAATATCAACAAAAAAGCCATTTGCCTCAGAATCATAATAAATTTCTGAATCAATATTCTTATCTTCAAAAAAGCGGATCAGACATTGCATTTATCAATAGTTCCACAAAATGTAGTGCTGACTCTTTAATCCTTCACGTTTCCATATGCAATCAAGGACCATCCAATGTAAATGACAGTTTATATATTTCAGTATTTGACCAAAATCCATTTAGCACTTCATGCAATTTGATTGCAAGAATCAATTCTGGATTTATTCAATTAGGAAAAGACAGTTGTAAAGAGATCATCTTACAATTAATTAAACCCCTTGCGAATCAAGTTTTTTTAGTATTGAATACACAATTATTCTCAGTGACACCATTTCCACCAAACGATTTGGATGCTTATTTTGTGATTAATGAATGTAATTATAGAAACAATCTATTTGTGATCCAAACTCCTCAAGATCCAATAATTGATCTTGGGCCTGATAAACAAATCTGTGATTTTGAAAGTGTGAGACTTGTTGCTTCGCCTGAGTTTAGCTCATATAAATGGATTGATGGATCAATTGATAGTATTTTTACTGTGTTGGCTCCGGGAACTTATTGGGTAGAGGTACAGGATCAATGTGGTAATGTAGTAAGAGATTCAATTACCTTTACTCTACTCGTCGCTAGTAAAATAGAATTGGGTCATGATATTGAAGTATGCAAAGGGGATAGCCTAACATTTACTGTGCAATTTCAACAATTATTATGGAAGGGGAATTTTGACTTGAATTGTGATACATGCAATACAATTCACTTCTTGCCGGATAGTTCTGGCAAGCTAGAAATTTACGGAAAATATAATGATCATTGTTACTCTTACGATTCAATTAATATTTTCGTAAAGGAAAAGCACAAAATAAAGAAATTTGATTTTTTATGTCGTGGAGAATCTATTTCAATCAATGGTGTCAACATCGATCGTGACAGTATGCTTATCTATTCTTATGGTATTGGTGGTGCATGTGATACTATTGTAGAACATTTTATTAGCATCGACACAAGTCGCCTAGATTTGGGAAATGACAAATTTATTTGTCCTGGAAATTCTGTTCAATTATCTGTAAATTTAGCGGGAAATGTAAAATGGCGCAATTCGCCAGATTTGTCTTGTCTGAATTGTCCTAATCCTTTTGTTAGCCCCACACGTTTTCCTGAAAGTTTTTTCGTTACTGTAACCACTGATTCGATGTGTATTTTCCATGATAGTATCCTTTTGCTTGAACTTCCGACATCTTTTACCAAGTTGGATAAAACTATCTGTGAAGGGGACTCTATTCGTATTGGCAAACAATGGATAAAAAATCAAGGAATATACGCAGATAGTCTTCAAAATACATACTCTTGTGATTCAATTGTCGAATATCAGATTCGATATGATAATTCAAAATTGGAATTACCTGATTTTCTACCAATTTGTGAGGGAGATAGTATATCTTTCCAGTTAACTGGATTTTTAGATTACAATTGGGAAAATTCTGCAGACATTAGATGTGATACTTGCGCTCAAGTATTGATTAAACCTAGTAATACAAAAAATCAGTATATCCTTAATGCACTGACCCAATCCCAGTGTTGGGTTGTGGATACTTTAACATTAGATGTTCTATCAGCCTATCAAAAAAGAGATACGTTCCATGCTTGCAATGGTGACTCCGTTTTTTGGTTTGGAAAATGGAGAAAACCAGGACAGGTATACTTACATTCTATAAAAAGCCAGTTATCCTGTGATTCCTTGTATTACCTGCATCTTATTACATTTCCACTGGCTCCTGTAGATTTAGGTGGAGACAAAAAGCAATGTAAAGGTGATATTCTCAATTTTTCTGCAACTGGAAGTAATAATAGAATTTGGCAATCTAATGTAAAATTGGCATGTGATACCTGTTTAGACCTTAAAATCATTTGCGAGCAAAATCAATGGTTACAATTAAGCGCTTGGGATATGAACAATTGCCTGACCAATGATAGTATTTGGATAGAAGTTAAACCAAGTTTTCATGATTTTCGTGAAGTATTCTTGTGTTCAGGAGATAGTATAAAAATCGGAATGCAATGGATTAAAGAACCTTTAACTTATACTGAGTCACTAGAATCAGTGGATAATTGTGATAGTCTTTTAATTACTCATTTAATATTTTATACTTCAATTCTACCGAAAATTCCGGATACAATTTACGCAATTGAAGGAGAGAGTTTGAAACTAAATTACCTCTCCGAAAATGAAGTTTCTCAGGTTTTGTGGACTTCGGATTTAAGCTTATCCTGCGATAATTGTATTCATACTGAGCTTGTAGCAGATCGTCCGGGGATGATCCATCTAGTTGTACAAGATAAAAATGGGTGTGAACAAGAATTCGATTTGGTTGTGCTCATAAAGCAAGAAAATTTTCAGGTTTTTATTCCAAATGTCTTTTCACCAAATGGCGACCAACTCAATGATTTTTTAGATATATATTCAGAGTCTGAGGATATTTTTATTAACCATATCCAAATTTTTGACAGATGGGGTGAACTGGTTTACGAGACTAAGGAGAAGAAATTTTCAGATTATATTCCTTGGGATGGAACTTTCAGATCGAAGGATTGTCCGGTTGCAGTTTATGTACTGGATGCTGTGTTCACTTTAAAATCAGGGAAAAAGTTAAAACGAACAACTGATATTCAATTGATAAGATAAATTCTTGAAATAAATTAAAGCAAAATCAAGTATATTTGGAGATACTATCCATAGCTATTGATTTTTAGTTCAACAGCTATGGATAGATGTAGAATTTACTTTCAGAAATCGGGGTTAAAGTTTGACTAGTTTGAATATCTTTTTGTCCACTTTCAATATATAGATACCAACAGAAATTCCTTCTAATTCCACTATAGCATCATTACCTTTGAGCATGATTCTCCCACGCAAATCATGCAAAGACCATTCAGAAAAATTGCCTTCGATTTTTACTTCCGAATAACTTGGATTTGGATAAATCTTCATTAACCCTTCTAGATTTTCTTCTTGAATTGAAGTATTTGGACTACAAAAATGTTCCATGAACTGCAATGTCCTGTAGTTGATATCCGCCTTGAATTTGTGTTCTGCGTTGGTGACTTCAATTTGACTTTGCACGGCTTCCTTCTGCTCTGCTGACAAAGCGATAATGACAGGAAATGCACCTGGGTTATTTTGCACTGCCGCTAGCAGTTGTGAAAACAATCCTTTGAAATAATTATTTTCATCCAAAAGATTGTTTTTTTGAATTTCCCTGAAAATTTCTCTCGATAGTCCAATGTCAATCATATTGGAGCGATCGAATCTTTCAGGATAAAGTGGAGCTTTCAGTTGCTCATGAAGTTGCGCGCATGCACCTCTGTTTTTATAATTTTCAATGTTTTGTTTTGCTTCGAGATTTCCTTGAGCGCCAACGTTCGGGTTATTGTCATTTTCATTGATTGAGATGAGAAAAGGGACTTGCACCTGCGAATTTAGTGAAAGGGCTGTACTTCCACTTGAAGTGTGATTGATGGCAGTATTCCATCCAAGCGTGTTTGAAATAAATTCGGTGAACGCTCCACCGGCAGACCAGCCCACTGCATATTGAGCCAGTTTTGAATCAATCAGTTTTCGGTTGATCAAACTATCTCTGATGGCACGGACATTGGCGATATCGATCAATGTCGAATCGATTCCATAAGACCACCTATAGTAACCATCATTGTTCATATCGATGTTGAACTCACTTTCTTCGCTGGTCAATGCCACGATAGCATACTGATTGACCATCAGTAAATTGATCATCTGTTTGGTTTCCGGATCTGAGGTAAAATTTTCCGCGGATCCATTGGTTCCATGAAAAAACCACACCAAACCTTTAGTAGATTTCAAGTCTGGCGGAATATAAAAATATACCAATTTATTTCTCTCAGCGGCCTGTACATTGAATGATTTCATGACCATGTTTGGGCTGAGTTTTGCAAATTGTGCGGTCACTCTGATATTTTTATTTGGAATGCTCACTTTGGAGTGATATTCATTAGGAGATTCCAAATACTGCACATCTCCGGTCCATTGTGTAAACACCTGATCATCTCTCTGCTCAGACCAAATATGTACTTGGTCTCCTTCATCGTAATTACCTCCTCCGTAACCATTTTCAGTAATGAGAGTAAATTGGGAATTTCCTGATTGATCCAATGTGTATTTTTTCAACCATTTCCAGTGTTCTGCCGGAGCCCAATTGGGGTAACTGTGACCCAGGCCTTTGACGAATATATATTTGAATTCATGGTTGGCCGTACTGTCTTGTGGGAGATAGGTGGCGACCAATGCTAAATTCGAGTCACCGACGATACTGTGGTTTTCCCGCAATTGGAAATTTCTGATATGATTTTGTGCTATTAATTGAAGTTTGCCGTTGCGGTAATTTAACCTAGGTGTGGAGATCAAAGAGTCAAAATAGAGCATAGGCGCTTCAGGTCCATCATTTCCCGGGCCATAATCTTTGTTTCCCACTTGATATAAAGTAGGTAAAATTCGATTGGGAACATAAACCGTATCCAGATGAAATGAGCCTGCATTTTCACATACTGCTGCCACAATGTCACTCATTTCTATGGTGCATTTTGCTGCCATCGCGCCTCCATTGCTGAAACCGTTGAGGTAAATTCGCTTGGTATCTATCCGATAATTACCTATCATTTCCTGGATGACTTTTTTCAAAAATTTAATGTCATCTTTACCGACTTCACCGGGTTGGAATGTCCATTCTGCATCAGGAGTTGTATTCCATTTTGTGGTTATTTTCAGGCTGTCTGTGTCAATGATTTTATAACGCATAGAGCTGGGAAATGCCGCAATAAAATTTTCTTTTTCGGCAAGTTCTGCCCATCCTGAAATGTCATACATTTTTTCACCATCACCTCCTGTACCGTGGAGCATAAATACCAATGGAACATCAGTTTTCCCATCGTAACTACTTGGAATATGTAGGAAATACTCCCTGTTTTCACCTTCTACCAGGGTTGTCATGCGCAGTTTCATGCCAGCTTGTGCATAAAGTAACACTGTAGCGCAAAAAAACAGTGCCGTAATAAATAATTTTTTCATTTTAATTGGTTTTTTCCAAAGATATGGACAATTTGAAAATCAATTGTTTGAATTGCCAAATTATTGCACTATGAAAATATGAATGGCAGTATTCTGATCAATTTATTTTTTGCTCCCAATTATTGCATTTGAGATTCGTGGTGGGAATCAAGCGAGAAGCAACCCCAAATTCTAGTGAGGAAGAGCGATTATACCATTTCCATGAATTAAATTGTCTAAAATATTTCAATATTTATAATTCTGTTCCAGACGCAAAACGGAACTGGTGTAGGTCACATCAGGGAGGATTTGTAACAAAGAAGAGGCTTTTAAAGAAGGGGAAAATTGGGCTATTTAATATTTGGTACTATGTACCAAATTGGCTACAAAATCAATGATTTGGAATAAGAACGGAGCATTTAGAAAATATGCTCGTTATCGAATTTCAGTTAGGAGCAATCAAAGATATTAACTTGGGAATTGCAACACATTTATTCAAAGATCTATACCAGGAGTTTTGGTGCAGAATTGACTTGTTATGACTCAAGTACAAAGTCTCCTTACAGTGATTCGTAAAGTAAAAGGACAGTCATTCCGGTAAGAATAATTTCATTGATAAAATTATTCCTCGACTACCTGCTTGCGATAATACATTTTGGTCGCGATATCCCAGCGGAAATATTGTTGAGCGACTCTTTGTATATCTTCTTTTGTCAAGGCAAGATACCTTTCAAGCTCATCATTGATCAGATCCGGCTTGCCCAACCATTCCGCATACGACAAATTAAGCGCTTGGTTGACAACACCCATTTGCGAAAATTGGTAAGCTGTCTCGTTTTTGGTGCGGTATTTGGCCCATTGCCTGTCACTGATCAGCTCTGACTTGTAGCGATCTATGACGCGCATGATTTCACGTTCACCCGTTTCAATGTCAACTCCCTCTACTAATTTTCCTTCTATGATGATCAGTCCCGGATCAGCTGATGCCGTGAGATAACAATCTATTGAGGTAAAAATCTGAAGTTCTTTTTTTAACTCCCGGAATAATATGGAGCTCTTACCTTCAGACAACAGATCAGTTAAAAAATCGAGTGCGTAAAAATCATCTTCCAGTCTGGCTGGTGCAGGAAGTGCGATGAAAATAGCTTCTTCGGGTATGTCTTCATAGTAATTGACCATCTGAATTTCAGTACGAGGATCTTCTTGTGGATAAACAGCATGGTTTTGTGGTCCCGGAGATAGGTGGGCAAAATGTTTTTTCACCAATCCGATCACCTGGTCCGGATCTAC
Organism: Saprospiraceae bacterium; assembly: GCA_016710235.1. Lineage (NCBI taxonomy): Bacteria > Pseudomonadati > Bacteroidota > Saprospiria > Saprospirales > Saprospiraceae > Saprospiraceae bacterium. Next base: position 815,584 of record JADJLG010000001.1, on the reverse strand, counting down.
ATCCCCACATATGGTCATAATCGCATTGGAAGCATTGTAATACCTTGAGTAAAATGCCTTGACATCATCCATAGTTGCAGCTTCAATATGCTCAGGAGTCATGCCTATGACAGCCCATCTGTAGGGATGTTTTTTGTAGGCAAGGGCCATAAGCCTGTGCGAAAACATGCCGTAGGGATTGTTGAGATAATGCTCGCTGAATTCTTCCACGACCACCTTTTGTTGTGTGGCGAGCTCCTTGGGAGGTACCTGAAATCCGGACATCCGAGTCGCTTCAAGCTGAAGCAGCAGCTCCAGATGTTGAGCAGGGGCCACATCGAAATACTGCGTTGTATCTGTATTTGTAAAGGCATTGCTGTCACCACCTGCGCTTTGAATAATCTCATCAAATTCAATGTCCTTGCCGCAATTTGAAAACATAAGATGTTCGAACAAGTGAGCTAAGCCCGTTTTGTCTGCATGCTCATCTCTGGATCCGACACAATACAAAATGCACAGCGATGCCATCCGTGTCGTAGTGTCCGGTTTGACAAGGACACGCATGCCATTGTCAAGTTCAAACCTGGAGTAATTCTTCAAGCCCAATTAGTTTGATTGAATTTGGCCAACCATTTCATCCGGTTTCACCCAGTTATCAAACTCCTCTGAAGTAAGGTAACCCAGGTCTACAGCTGTTTGCTTGAGTGTCTTGCCTTGTTTGTGCGCCGTTTGAGCTATTTCTGCTGCTTTGTAGTATCCGATCCTGGTATTAAGTGCCGTGACTAGCATCAGAGAGTTGTCGAGATTTTTGCGAATATTATCATGTAAAGGAGCGATACCTACTGCACATTTGTCGTTGAAAGACTGACATACCTCACCAATTAGTCTTGCTGAGTGAATGAAGTTATAAATCATCATAGGTTTAAACACGTTCAACTCAAAATGACCGGTTGCTCCACCAATGTTGATCGCTACGTCATTGCCGAGTACCTGAGCCGCTACCATCGTCATGGCTTCGCATTGTGTTGGGTTAACTTTCCCTGGCATGATAGACGAACCGGGTTCATTGTCAGGTATGTATAGTTCGCCGATTCCACATCTCGGTCCTGAAGCGAGCAGCCTGATATCATTTGCAATTTTCATCAAACTACAAGCTACAGTTTTGAGAGCACCATGAGATTCTACGATAGCATCATGTGCTGCCAGAGCTTCAAATTTATTGGGAGCTGTGACAAACGGAAGCCCTGTCAATAAGGCGATATGTGCTGCTACTTTTTCAGCATAATGGGGAGGCGTATTGATTCCTGTGCCTACAGCAGTACCTCCCAACGCCAATTCAGACAAATGCGACAACGAATTTTTAATAGCCTTGATGCCATGATCCAATTGGGCAACATATCCCGATAGCTCTTGTCCAAGAGTAAGCGGAGTCGCATCCATGAGATGGGTGCGTCCGATTTTGACTATGGACATGAATTCATTGCTTTTGACGCGTAGGGTATTGCGCAGCGTTTCCAATCCGGGAATGGTATTTTCTATCAGTACTTTGTACGCCGCGATATGCATGGCGGTAGGAAAAGTATCATTGGAGGACTGGGACTTGTTGACGTCATCATTGGGGTGGATAGCTTTTTTCTCATCGAGTAGAGATCCTCCTTGGAGTACATGTGCTCTATAAGCCACAACTTCGTTTACATTCATATTGGATTGAGTGCCTGAGCCGGTTTGCCAGACTACCAAAGGAAATTGATCCTGAAGCCTTCCTGCCAATATTTCGTCGCATACTTTACAGATCAGATCACATTTGTCCTGGGCTAGCACTCCCAGGTCTCTATTGGTCAAGGCGGCTGCTTTTTTTAGGTAGGCGAAAGCTTGGATAATTTCTGCGGGCATTTTATTGATATCCCTCGCGATTTTGAAGTTTTCTATGGAGCGCTGCGTTTGTGCACCCCAATATACGTCAGAAGGCACCTGTACTGTGCCCATGGTGTCCTTTTCTATCCTGAATGACATGTTTGTAGATTTGATTGGCCGCAAAATTACAATGAAATGAAGCCAATTTATGTATTTCGCAAGGAATGAATACTGAAATGTAGAAGAGGAAATCTAGCGTGCCAGAAAATCTTCTACGAGCACCGATATCATTTTTTGGGCGAGCTCCAAGCGGTCGTTGGTGATCACATAGTCGAAATACTTGGCATATTCAAGTTCTTCTTTCGCTTTGAATAGCCTCTTTTCTATACTTTCTGAAGATTCCGTTCCTCTTGCAATTAACCGCTGTCTCAGCACGTCAAGGCTCGAAGTTTTGATATAAACTGAAAGTACGTTTGGCAAATTAGATTGTTCCAGATTATAAGCTCCCTTGACGTCTATGTCAAACAGAGCAGTCTTGCCGGCTGAGCAGATCCGATCTACCTCAGCATTCAGCGTGCCGTAGAATTGGCCCGGGTACACTTCCTGGTATTCCAGCAATTTACCTTCGGTGATCAGCTGTTGAAATTCATTTTTATTGTAGAAATAATAGTTTATACCATTGGCCTCATGTTGTCTGGGAGCGCGCGTTGTGGCGGAAACCGAAAAATCCAGTTCCGGGTATTTGGCTAACAGGTATTGAGCCAGTGTGGTCTTCCCTGATCCGGAAGGTGCCGTGAGGATGATGATTTTGGGAGATGGACTTTGCATGGTTTAAAGCGCATTATTCAGTTGCTCTTTGATTTTTTCGAGTTCATCCTTCATGAGAACGACGTGTTTTTGGATCAAACTATGTTGAGCTTTCGCACCCAATGTGTTGATCTCACGGCCTATTTCCTGGCTGATGAATCCTAGTTTTTTGGACTTGGAATTTTCATTTTGACTGAGTTCAGAAAGAAAGTAGTCACAATGTTGCTTGAGCCTTACTTTCTCTTCCGTAAAATCTAATCGTTCCAGATAAAAAATGAGCTCCTGTTCAAATCTATTCTTGTCTATTTGCTCGTTGTTAAAATTGAGTTCAAATGCTTTTCGTAATTTGTCTTTAACCTGCCTGTCTCGCTCTAACTCATACTGTTCAACTTGCTTGAGGTGGTCCAGGATAAGTGACAGCCGGAGCGCCATATCCTTACTGATGATACTCCCTTCAATCGTGCGAAAATCATTGAGCTGTTCTATGGCTTCAAGGAGTAATCCTACCACGAACTTGAATTCATCGTCCGATATGAGGGTTTCTTGAGATTCGATGACGTTGGGAAATTTCAAAATAGCATTCAGGATATCTGATGAGCTAAGATCGATTTCATCGGACAGGCTTTTGAGTTGTCTGGCATAGTTGCGGAACAGCTTGTCATTGATGGAGAAATCTTCTTCTTCTGTATCTTGATCGGCATAAATGTTGACATCCAGCTTGCCACGGATCACTTTTTCATTCAGGATCTTCCTGAGTTCCAGTTCTTTCTGACGATAGGACGTAGGCATTTTTAATCTGAAGTCATTGACTTTGGAGTTGAGACAGCGGATTTCTATAGCAATTTCTTTGTCGCCGAAATGTCCCTTGGCATTGCCAAAACCTGTCATGGATAGAAGCATATCTTTTTATTTAAATGTGGCAACGAAGGTAGTTAATATCCCAATGGGAGGTAGGCATTATGTCCTGAGGAAAGTTAAATTTCTTAAAATTTATTGCTTTCTCCTTTCAAATGGAGACTATTCTATTTTGGGATCAGCTGTTGTAGATATCAGCCAGGCAAACCAAATTTGATAAACGCAAAATTTCATTTGCACTTTAAAATGAAATATTCGGTAAAACATGTTTTACTATTTTGTTTTCTTCTGTTTGAGTTAGCCTTGTTTTCGCTCCTGAATCAGCTCATTTATTGTATTGCTTCAGGAAAAGCAGGATAAAATGTTAAGGCAAAGAGCTTAAGTCATTGTATATCAAGTAGGTATTAAGGTCCAATGAAATGTATAGCTTGGACTCAAAAAATTGAACTATATTTGGACAGGATGCGAGAGAAATGAATTAGAGAAACTGAACCTCTGGAATATCTTACCTTTTTGAAATTCAGCTGGAAATAAAAGCTTGAAGTAAAGGCAATCTATAAATTCGATTTTTCACAATAAATTTAAAAAAATAAAAAGGATAGACTTTTTAAAAGGAGCAGGTATTGGCTTTGCCTTACCTATAGAAAAAATTTCAGCATTTTCAAAAAACCGACAAGAATTAATGGAAGCTTGTGTCTTAATTTCAAGCGAAACGGCAGGGCCATTTCCATTGGATTTGACAGAAAACCAAACTTTCTTTCGGCAAGATGTCAGAGAATCTGAACAAGGTGTAAAATTGAACCTAAAATTGAAAATTTTCGGTCTGAATAATTGTGAGCCAATGAGAAACCTAAGAGTAAATATCTGGCATTGCGATAAGAATGGTGTTTATTCTGGATACAATACCGGCAATAATCCTGGAAATCCAAATGGAACTCAACTGCGAGGATATCAATTTACTGATGCCAATGGAGAAGTGGAATTCATTACAATATTTCCCGGGTGGTATAATGGCCGTATATGTCACATTCACTTTCAAGTTTATGTTAGTTCATCCTATTCGGCAATTTCTCAGCTTACCTTTCCACTTTCGGTAAAAAATGAATTAAATTCAAGTAATTCCTCACTTTACCCCAAGGGTGCCAATCCTTTGAGTTTTGCTCAGGACAATATATTTGCAGACGGTCATGTGTATCAGCTCACCACACTTGAGGAGAATTCAAATACAGGAGAGTATCACTCGTTTCTTGAAGTAAGTGTGCAGGGCAATGGAACCACAGGGATTGGGCATATCGAAAGAGAGACTTTCAAAGTTTTTGAGTTAGAGCAAAATTTCCCTAATCCTTATCAGACCAAAACACTGATTCCGTTCCGATTGAAACAAGCATCTCATGTGAAATTGGAGTTGTGGGATCTAAATGGAAGGAAGGTCGCAACTTTACTCAATGAAAGGAAAGAGTCTGGAGATTACCAAATTGAAGTAAATCCGAGTAAGTTGAATATCCCAAACGGAAATTATGTTTACCAACTCGAGGCAGTAAATTCAAATGGTGTATTTCGACTGCCAAAGATGATGACGCAGCAGAAATAGATGGAAGTGAATTGGAGCTAAACTTCAAGACCAAAAATTATGGACAAGGTGTTTGATTATCTGAATAGTATTAATTGTATTCTAAAAACTAGCTTAGACAAATTCCGGAGATAGAAAAGAATAATTTAGTATTAGTTTCAAATGAATGGGTGTATATTATCTAAAAGTGAACTTTACCTTACCACATTCCAATTTTTATGGCGAAATGCCTTTCGATGATGGATCAGTAATCTTCTATATTTTACTTGAAGTAGATTGTATTCTGTTTGTATTCACTTGTCAGATGAATTTGATCCAACTATCAAAACATAGTTTTATATTTAAATTGATTTTATTTCTGAGAGTATACAAGCGTTTGAATCAATTCGGGACACTAGTAAAAAGCATTTTTCCGGTGGTTATGATATTAAACTATCTCTTCCACTTTTGAATTGGTCCTACCATATATTTGCCCCTATTATCTCAGTTTAATTTGAAGCAATACTAATGATGGTTTATTTTTTCTTCAATTCTGTAGCCAAGTGAATAAGCTCGTTTGTTGTCTTCCAGTTTCTGCTGGTATTTACGACTTTAAGGATTTTATCAAGAGTATTGGAGGAGTATTTTGTGTTTCCATATCCTTCTGGGCAATACAGGTATATTACTTTTTGCTTGATGATGATTTCATCTGGTGGGGATTTGATTTCTAAGAGTTTAGTTTGATTTTCCGTTTCAGGTAATTGCTTTAGAAAGCTGATGTGCATCTTCGATGTTGATTTCAATGGGTCGATTAAAAATGGATTTTCGTCTCTGGCTTTTTCCAGATCGTTCAATTTAAGGGTGATGACTGGAACTTCAAATTTATAATTGTTAAAAATTGTTTTTTCAATAATTCCGTTCAGACTTTCTATGTTTCTTTCTGAGGATTGATAGACGAGATTTCCACTTTGGATATATGTCTTAATTTGTAGAAGTCCTGCTTGAGTCAGTAAATTTCTCAGATCTTCCATTTTGATCAAATGCTTTCCACTGACATTGATTCCCCGCAAAAGGGAAATATAAGTCTCCATGATCTTTCTGTTTTTATACAAATTACAACAAATGGCGGTTTTAGATTATGATTTTTAAAGATATCGCACTGGGTTTTAATCAAAAAGGCGTAATTTTAAAGAATTGATTTAAATGGGCTACGACTGAGTTATAGACAGTTTTGGGTGCTGGAAGAATTCGAGCAGATCAAGAAAGCTTACTTTAAAAGGTTCTAGTGCAAGAATACTGAGCTTAACGTGTGTGCATGAGGCAGTTTTTAGAAGTAATTTTCTGTCACTTTTGGGACAGTTTGCAGTATTAATGGAAGCCAAAAAGGAAGCCGATGGTGCCCGGATCCGCTGCCTATCTGCTTGATATAGAAAAAGTTATAATGACTTTTTACTAGAAAAAAGCTGAAAAAATTTTGTAAACTCGATAAAATTGCGAAATTTGCACCTCTCTTTGGGGAAGCTTTTTATAACTTGTTAAAAATCAAGCGAATGAGAAAGGCAGACTTAGTGTCTTTAATATCTGATAAATCTGGAGTTCCAAAAGTGGACGTTTTAGTCTCTATGGAAATGTTCTTTAAAGAAGTTAAAAATTCCTTGGCCCAGGGAGAAAATGTGTATATCAGAGGGTTTGGCTCATTTATCGTTAAAAAAAGAGCTAAGAAAATCGGTCGTCACATCAAAAAGAATGTGGCAATAGAAATTCCGGAGCATTTTATCCCATCCTTCAAACCTGCAAAGGTGTTTGTGGACCATGTCAAGTTGGGAAAGGAGCCGGAAGGAGCAGATTACGATGATGAGATAGAGGATTAATATGAAGCCTTGGGTACTCGCTACCATTTGCTTCATCTTCTTGGTGTTGAGCGCGGTTTTTCTCCGCATGAAACCTGATCAACCTGCTAAGCCCAAAGTACCAAAAGTTTCTCAGACTGAGAAGCCGGAGTTACAGATAGAGCAGTATAAACTGCCGCGAATTCAGAATGCTGAATTCATTAGACTAGAAAAATTGTGGAGTGAATCCACTGCGGGAACGGCTGTTTGGCAGGAACGTGGCTGGGAAGTCTCTAACTGGCTGAATAAAAACGGGATGCAAGTAGAAGCAGCTCTCTTCGCTGCAAGAATTGCTTCAACCCAAGCCAATGAACAGAACTGGCAGAAAGTCACTGAGTACGGATTGCAGTATTTTATGTCTGCAAAGCCGGATCTCAGGCAAGATACTTTGACATTGTTGTCAGAGATCGCTTCAAAAAAAGGCCTGGAGTTGAATTCTAAAAATCCGGCGTTTCGAACAGCGATTGTTATGCAGGATTTTGAAAAGAATCCAATGATAGCCGTGACAGCGCTTAAGTCTATAGAGACTGAGTTTCCGGACTACGATCCGGTCCAAAAAATACTGGTGTCGCTGTCATTGCGCTCCGGACAATGGGATAAGGCAGAAAAAAGGTTGCAAAATCTGATGCGCAAACTTCCAAAGGACCCGATTGTAAATTGCCTCATGGTTGATTTGTTGGAAATGACAAATCGATCCTCTGAAGCAGAATCATATTTGATAAATTGTTTTAAAAAATAAAAATTATGCCTTGCGGTAAAAAAAGAAAAAGACACAAAATCGCTACACACAAGCGTAAAAAGCGCCTAAGAAAAAATAGGCACAAAAAGAAGAACAGATAAAATCATTTGCGGGACGAAAGTGCCTCTTCAGATTTAGGCGCTGGGACAGTATATTACCGTATATGGCCTTCCCAAGTAATCCCGCGGCAATTCCGACTTGCCTCTCTTCTGATTCATGAAGTCTGGCTGTCTAAGGTATTGCTGCTTTTTCGATATCAATCGATCTTGACCCAAAACCGATAAGAAATATCAACTTGGGATTTCAATCCTCTGTTCTGTCACCTATTTACTGAAAGAATCACCTCAGGCCCGCAAGAAAGCCAGGTGCATGGAAAAAGAACTAATCATTTCCGTTTATAATTCTGTCGTAGAAATAGCCCTTCTCGAAGATAAAATGCTTGTCGAATTGCACAAGCAGAAATCTAACACGCAGTTCAATGTAGGTGATATATTTCTGGGCCAAATCAGAAAACTGATGCCCGGACTGAATGCTGCTTTTGTGGATATTGGGCACAAAAAAGAATCATTCCTGCATTATACAGACATGGGCCCCCAGATGAGTTCAGTATTGCATTATACCTCATTAGTCACTAATGGGTCTTATTCCAGCCCCATGCTGGATCAATTTGAACTCCAACCGGAGATTAACAAGAATGGGAAAGTAGCCCAAGTCGTAGACAAAAGAAATACAGCATTGGTCCAGATTTTAAAAGAACCAATTTCCACCAAAGGTCACAGGCTCAGCTGTGAAATCACAATTCCAGGTAGATACCTGGTCTTGACCCCTTTCATGAACAGTATTGCCATCTCCAAGAAAATTGCAAATACCGAAGAACGAAACCGACTTTTCCACCTGATTGAAAGCATCAGACCTAAGAATTTTGGTGTTGTTGTCCGTACAGCTGCAGAAGGAAAAAAAGTTGCTGAACTGCATGAAGAAGTGAATGCTTTGGTTGAAAAATGGAAGACCATCCATGAGCAATTGTTCAAAGCAAAACCTCCTGTAAAGCTCCTGAGCGAACTCGACAAAACGAGCAGTCTTATTCGCGACCTTCTTAATAAAAGCTTTTCCAGAATAGTAGTGAATGACAAAGATATGCACGACAGCATCTCGCACTATTTGGAAGCTAATATGCCGGAAAAATCAGGGATTCTTCAATACTACAAAGGACCAAGACCCATTTTTGATGCCTATGGGATAAAAAAACAAATCAAGTCCTCATTCGGCCAAACATCCACTTTGCCCAGCGGTGCTTATATCGTTTTGGAGCATACCGAAGCCATGCATGTCATAGATGTCAATTCAGGACCCAAAAGTCAGCGCCTCGATCAGGAAACCGCTGCCCTCCAGGTCAACACTGAAGCTGCAGCTGAAATCGCCAGACAGCTGAGGCTTAGAGACATTGGTGGATTAATTATCATTGATTTCATCGATATGAAGAACAATGACAGCAAGGCCACTCTCTACAACAAAATGAGGGAGTTTATGGAAGCCGATAGATCCCAACATACCATACTTCCTCTCAGTAAATTTGGTCTCATGCAAATCACCAGGCAACGCGAAAAACCTGAGATGAAGATCAATACTGCCGAGACCTGCCCTTCTTGTGCTGGTACTGGGAAAATAAATCCAAGTATTCTCATTCTCGATCAGATAGAGCGAGATCTGGACTTCATTCTGAATACAAGACCACCTAAAAGCTTGATCCTGAAAGTACATCCTTTCATATATGCCTATCTCACAAAAGGCATCTTCAATTATAAATGGAAATGGTATCGAAAGTACCACAAATGGATCAAAATTGTAGAAGATAATGATTTGCCGATGATCCAGTTTAGCTTTTTTGATGGCCCTGATGATGAAATCAAACTAAATACCTAGTAGACTCGTTTATCAACAATTGATCTCCAAGAAATGAAAAAATATATCATCATCGCAAGTGTAGTCCTGGCAGGATTGATGGGATTTATCATACTCAATTTATCTTCTCCCTCAACATACAAAACTGAAAAAGAGATTAAAGTATCAGGAAACTATGCACTCGCATATATTATCCTCAATGGTGTCAACGATTGGCCAAAATGGTATAGTTGGCAAAAAGAGGATCCGGCTATGAGTTTTACTCCTGGAGGTCGAGATGTCAATGTTGGCGCAAGTTTTAATTTTAAGGGCCCGGTTATAGGTGAAGGAACCACAATTATCCAGGAATCTTTGAAGGACTCTTTGATTACCGCTAAAATAAGCTCAAACAGACTGCCTTCTGATTTGCTTTGCAGTTGGAGCATTTTGCCTGAAAACAATGCTTCAGTTTATGTGACATTTCGGGCAAGACTAGCTAAGCCAATACCTTTTTATAAGAGATATTTCTATAAAAGTCTGGACAAACAACTGGAAAAGAGATTTGACAGAGATCTTGCAGGTATGAAAGATTATATGGAGGGATTGATCAAAACTCAGTTTGGAATGAGCAGGGAAGCTTATGATGAGAAATACTACGTTGGAATACGTGAACCTATAGTCAACAGTAAAATACCTTCTTTTTATGCACGAGTTTACCCAAAAATTTATGCTTATCTGGATAGCTTGAACATTACGCCAACTGGACCTCCGGTTGGATTGACCTATGATTGGGATGGCGAGAACAATTATGTCTATATCATGGCAGCTCTTCCTGTACCCAATAAAATAAAAGTTAGACCGGGATTCGAATGTGAAAAGGTAGGTGGGACACAGTGTATTAAACTCGCCCATTACGGATTCTATAGTACACTTCGCAATGCTCACGTTAAGCTGGACTACATTGTTCGAAACCTGAACTTACAATTGGATGCTCCAATTATTGAAGAATATGTGACCAGCCCTTCTCAGGAACCTGACACAAGCAAGTGGCTCACGAATATCTATTATTTGATCAATTCTAATCCTGGCAATACCAAAGCTTTCCAAAACAGAAGCTACGAAGACATGATCAAAATGCAAGAGCGTGAGAGACAACAAAAACTCGAGGAGTACAATAGACATCCGCAGTAGTGAACTGCGATTGTTGATAAATAGTATCGTGAATGAATCGGATCGGACGATGGATTACTGCATTAATATTGCTAGTCGGGCTGTGCATGCCAAGTTCCGGATTTGAATTATTGATTATGCAAAAAGAGGTAGATCACCAAATCATTACAGGGCGTTTTGATCCAGCCACAGAAGAGGGATTCGTAGCCATAGATTCAAAATATTCGATTGAGCGGAGATATATGCAGGAAGAAGCTTACAAAGCTTTCGCTATGATGGCTGAAGCTGCAGAAAAAGATAGTATCATCCTGACTATCGTATCCGCTACACGCAATTTTGATAAGCAAAAGGAACTATGGGAGAACAAATGGTATGGACGGACCAAAGTCGAGGATCTCAAACTTACGAGGAGCCATCCAGATCCCATAGATCGGGCATACAAAATTCTGGAATACACTGCGCCTCCAGGTTTTTCCAGGCATCACTGGGGTACCGATATAGATATCAATTCCGTAGAGTCGGAATATTTTGAAACTGATGAAGGAAAAAACGTTTACTTCTGGCTGATCAAGAACGCTGCAAAGTTCGGATTTAGTCAAACTTATTTACCCAAAGGTATTCACACACGGGAACATGGCTTTAATGAAGAGAAATGGCACTGGTCTTATTTACCTTTAGCGATAAAATATTGGGCTCAACTGATAGATTCCTATAAACCTGAAATGTTACATGGTTTCCAAGGTTGCGAATCGGTGAGAAGAATTCCATTGATAGAACATTACATTATTTCTGTAAACCAAGCTTATTTTCACGATTATGTCCCTGACGGATTCTAATATGCTTGCTCTGGGCACGACGGCCCCAACTTTTCATCTGCCCTTTCCAATGGAAGACAATAATGTTTTAGATTTTCCGGAATGTGTGCAAAAAGTGCCAGTGGTAGTGATGTTTATTTGCAACCATTGCCCTTACGTAATTCATGTCATTGAAGAAATCGTTCAAATAGCGCATGAATTTCAGAAAAAGGGCGTAGCATTTATTGGAATCAATTCAAATGATATTGAGTCATATCCGGCAGATTCTCCGGAAAAAATGATTGAATTTACTGCGCACTACCAACTCCCGTTTCCTTATCTGTTCGATGAGACACAGGAAGTTGCTAAAGCATACCAAGCAGCTTGTACTCCTGATATATACGTTTTTGATAGTGACCACAAATTGGTGTATCGAGGCAGATTGGATTCATCTCGTCCGGGTAACGACATTCCGGTTGACGGAAAGGATTTGCGTTTGGCCCTGAATCAACTCTTGGAAAGGAAACAAATCTCGGAAATACAATATCCTAGTGCCGGATGCAATATAAAATGGAAAAAAACCTGAGATTTTCTGTTTAGTTGCTCACTAATGTACCAATCTTTTCGCCTTTCATCAGACGCAACAAATTGTCTGGTTGGTTGACGTCAAATACTACAATCGGCATATTGTTTTCTTGACACATGGTAAATGCCGTCATATCCATCACTTTCAAATTCTTTCGGATGACATCATCAAAACTGAGCTTGTCATAGAGAATGGCATCCTTATTTTTTTCCGGATCTGCAGAATAAATTCCGTTCACTCTTGTCCCTTTCAAAATCACTTCTGCACCAATCTCGCTGGCACGTAGTGAAGCAGCTGAGTCAGTGGTGAAATATGGATTTCCGGTTCCTGCTGAGAAAATGACCACTCGGTTTTTTTCTAGGTGTCGGATACACCTCCTCCTGATATAAGGTTCAGCAATTTGTCTCATCTCAATAGCAGAAATTAGCCTTGTATAGACTCCTTTTGACTCAAGAGCGCTTTGTAAAGCCATGCCGTTGATACAAGTAGCCAACATGCCCATGTAGTCTCCCTGAACCCTCTCCACACCACTGTTGTGATCATCCAGTCCTCTGAATATGTTGCCCCCTCCAATGACTACTGCGATTTGAACACCCTCTGAAGACAAAGAATGAATCTGGTCCGCATAATATCTAAGCATAGTCGGATCAATACCAAACTGTTGAGTACCCATCAGTGACTCGCCACTTAGTTTTAGTAAAATGCGTTTGTAGATGAAAGCCATAATTGGTAAATAGATGGGAATGACATTATTGTCCTGTCTGCAAATCTACATATAAAACAGACGGCAATGTGCCCATACAAGTTTTCTGCTATAGAATACGACAAGCGACTTCAAGCAGGCAGGGCGATTCAAGGAAAAAATATTTTTAAAAATTATTTTGTCAGACCACACCAAAGAACTTGAATCATTCCTTAAAAGACCAATTCCTTGGAGACCAAATTCAATACACAATATGAAAACACAAGATTCAATAGGTCGTTCCAAGCGCCTAATGTCTAAATTGGATCTATTTGGACTCGCACAAACTAGAATTGAAACCGCACGGGAGGCGAGAAGTCTGGAGGTTATCCTGTCCTCTTGACAAGTTATTTTTTGTAGTAGATAAATTATGGATCTTGGAGACATTTTAAGTAAGCCAAACATCCATGCATCAAAATATTTTATTTTAATCTACGCAGGACAATTATACTGAGGTGCTTGCTGTACTATTTTTTTCAGAGAATGACTGATAGGCATGAAAAAATTTGGCAATAAATTAATTTTATATTGTGCATTATAGTGAGCCCAATCAAAAATCTATTTGCTCAGGACCTTCCTGAGAAGTTCATTTATATATCTACATTTGTGCCCTAAAATTGGAATATTTATTTGCCGTTGTTTATGAAAAGAAGGAAGTTTTTAAAGAAGAATGTCACTGGATTACCCGCAATCTTTTTCGCACCATCCCTCTTATTGAATGCTTGCAAAAGCAGTGAAGATTTGATTGTCACAGACAAAACAGTAATTGTTATCGGAGCAGGAATTTCGGGTTTGGCTGCTGCCAAAAAGTTAAAGGAAAGAGGAGTAAACGTCACTGTCTTAGAATCACAGGATAAAGTTGGAGGAAGATTAAGAACTGATAGAAGCCTTGGTATAGCATTTGACGAGGGGGCAAGCTGGATACATGGCATCAATGGCAATCCCATCACCAACCTAGCACAGCAGTCAGGGATGACCACTTTTGAGACCATAGATGAAAGTAGGATAAGCTTTGATCTAGGCGGGTTAAAAAGAAATGCCTCGGAGTATGATGATGTGGAAGAAGAGTATTATCAAATGTTGGAAGATTTGGTAAAAAGCGGAAACACAAATCAAAGTTTTGAAGCTGTATTTCAAAATATTTATCCGGCTCGATATCAAGACAGATTGTGGAAATTTTTCTTGAGCACTTATCTGACATTTGATACTGGTGATCTCGATAAATTATCGTCATTATTATATGATGAAGGAGAAGTGTTTGGAGGTGTAGAAAAAATCTCTACAAATGGTTATGATAGAATTGCTCTTTACTTGGCAAAGGACATCGACCTCAGACTGAATCAAAGAGTGTCCAAAATTGATTACAACAATGGGAAAATTAAGGTAACGCACAATTCAGCAATATCCGAGGCTGATTTTGTGATCGTAACGGTTCCCTTGGGCGTTCTCAAATCAAAATCGATAGAGTTTAATCCCTCTCTTTCTTCTGTCAAGCAAACGGCAATAGATAAGATTGGTATGAATTGCGTCAATAAGTTCTTGCTCACATGGGAACGCACTTTTTGGGACGATGTTCAATACATTTCTTATACACCGGATGTGAGGGACAAATTCAATTATTTTGTCAACGTGAACAAGTTCCATCCCGGTTCACATGCATTGATGACCTTTGCTTATGCTGAATATGGCCGCTTGACCGAGAAGATGACGGATCAGGAGGTGACCTCACAGATTATGACTCATCTTCGCGATATGTATGGTAGTGCAGTACCTGATCCGACTCAAATGTTGCGCACCAAATGGTCAGGCAATCCAAATGCCTGCGGCTCATATTCATACACTGCGGTGGAAACGAAAATGAGTTATTTTGAGGATATGGCTGAAGAAGTTGATGACAAGCTTTTTTTTGCTGGAGAGCATACAGAAGTAGATTATTTCTCGACTGTACATGGAGCTTACCTGAGTGGGATCAGAGAAGCGGACAAAATTATAGCACTACTCTAAGATGGAAGACAAGATACCTTCATTTAGACAACCAATGGTTACTGCCACCGGCATAATCCTGGGATTTTTACTCAATTTTTCTTCCACTTTTGTGAAAACTGAAAGTGAGACTAGCGAGACTATGTCCTATTTTATTGGGCTGTGTATCTTATTGGGTATTTTGAGTTTGATTTACACTTTGTATAGAATGCTTTCTTTAGATTATCCCAAGGACAATTCGGAGCAGTATTACCGTAAGACTTTGGCATTGTTCATTTTTGGGGTAAGTGTTTCTTTTGTGGGGGTGTTAATGGACATGTTTGGACATTTTATGTCTGAATGAGAAGCTAATAATACCAACACTTTATTTAAGTTTAGTGCCGGAAGTTTTTGATGGTGCACAATAGATTGGTTTTCGGGCTGTATAAAGTTGAGAATTAAATAATATATTATAATATTATTTAATATATTAAGAATTTTATTTATATTTGTTCCCCCATTTCGCTATAGTCAAGCGCAACCTTTATTTGTAATCAAATTAAATCAACATATGAAACAAATTCATTTTTTATCTGGACTTGTCCTGCTCATCTCAATAACGCTGAGTTGCAGTAAGGATAGCGACTCCAGTCAAGACTGTTCTAATTTTCCTGTATTGTCTCAAAGTATTACGTTAAATGGGACTTTATCTAAGCTATCGGTAGCACGCTTTTTACTTAACTCATTAGCGGGTTATGATAGATACGCCATGAGTATTTCATGCCTGAGTAGCGATTGTAATAAACAAACTACTTTTAGTCTCAATATCGTCATACCTTCAGGTACCAAGCTTAATGGGACTTATCCTATTTATGACTATGTCTCAGCTGATATTCAAGAATTTAGCGGGTCGTACGTGACACAGGCTGTTAACCCTATAAGCCAAAGTAGCTTAAATTTGGATTCAGGTACCATAAAAGTTGTGGATAAAGGTTCAAAGCTCTATAATTTTGACCTTTCTGCTGCTCTTGAAGGAATCGGTGAAAGGGTTACTTTAAAAGGAGATGTGCAATTTTAAACTGTTGTTTCTTTGAGTTTGTAAATCATTTGATTCGGCATAGAATTTTAGCTACAAAATTTGGCTAAAATAAGAATGCGATAAAAGAGTCTGTACTCTCATCAAAGATTTGACTGCTTAAGGGAAGTAAAATACAAAGTAAAAAAGGGCTAAATTAATTTAGCCCTTTTTTTATTCTGATATAAAAAATTAATCTCTGTTTAAATCAAAACAGCGTGATCTCTACGTTTCTTAACCAAGCATAACATGTTTGAAACCGATAACTGACAAATCCTTGTCCACTGATTTCAAATAGCTTGAGATGGTTTGTCCGCCATCTTTCACAAATTGTTGATTAAGCAAAGTAGATTCTTTGTAGAATTTTTCCAATTTTCCTAAAGCGATTTTTTCAAGCATTGCTTCAGGTTTTCCTTCAGCTCTTGCTTGTTCTTTTCCAATCTCAATTTCTTTTTCAATAGTATGAGCATCAACATCGGATTTATCCAAAGCTACGGGTTTCATAGCAGCTACCTGCATGGCAACGTCTTTTCCTGCGCTGGAAAATTGATCTCCTGATTTATTCAAGCCAACCAGAACTCCAGCTTTATTGCCCATATGGATGTAGTATTCTACTTGCGGCGCTTCAATTCGCTCGTAATTGGTCAACTCAATTTTCTCACCGATGGCAGCTACAAGATCAGTAACTTTTTCTCCTATGCTTGTATTCCCTTCGTAAGATAAATTAAGTAGTGCTTCTAAATTTGCCGGAAAATGATTTAGTGCAATTGAAGCAATTTTTTTTGTAGTATTGATAAAGTCTTCATTTTTTGAAACAAAGTCTGTCTCTGAGGCCAACTTCACGACAATACCTTTGGTTTTGTCATCACTTACCATAGCGATTACTACACCTTCTTTGGCATCGCGCTCTGCTCTTTTCACAGAGAGTTTTTGTCCTTTTTTGCGCAATACTTCTATTGCTTTTTCAAAGTCGCCTTCTGCTTCGGCTAGAGCTGCTTTGCAGTCCATCATACCTGCGCCTGTAGCATCGCGCAGATTTTTTACATCACTTGCAGAAATTACGTAACTCATTTTATTAGTTTTAGATCAGTGTAAAATAATTTGTTTAAGCTTGCTCTGCTTCTTTGTTAGCCATTTCTTCACTCTTCTCTGAAAGTCCGGATTTGATTGCTTCAGTCATGTACTTTGTAATCAAAGCAATGGATTTGGAAGAGTCATCATTAGCAGGGATAGGAAAATCCACTTTGTTAGGATCAGAGTTAGTATCTACCATAGCAAAGGTGCGAATTCCTAGCTTTTGGGCTTCCTCAAGAGCGAGATGTTCATGAAGGATATCTACGATAAAAACTGCTGCCGGCAATCTGTTCAAATTAGCCACACCACCGAGTACACGCTCCATTTTGTTGCGCTCACGAGTAAGCGTCAATCTTTCTTTCTTCGTGATATTGGTAATGTTGGCATCAGTCAACATTCTGTCAATATTGTTCAACTTTTTGACAGACTTTCGGATCGTAGAAAAGTTGGTCATCATTCCTCCCAACCACCTATCTACGACATAAGGCATATTTACACTGGTTGCTGCTTGCGAAACAATGTCTCGAGCTTGTTTCTTTGTAGCAACAAACATGATTTTCTTACCGGACTTTGCTATTTGCTTCATCGCAAGAGCAGCTTTTTCTACACAGTCTGAAGTCCTGTTTAGGTCGATAAGATGTACACCTTTATGCTCCTTAAAAATGTAAGGACGCATTTTGGGATTCCACTTTTTGCGCAGATGACCAAAGTGTACACCCGCTTCCAACATTTGATTATATGTAGGTTTTTCCATTTTTCAAATTTGATAATACAATGAATAAAATAATGTACCGGATTAACGCTTGCTGAACTGAGAACTTCTTCTCGCTTTGCGCAAACCGAATTTTTTCCGCTCCACCTCTCTGGCATCTCTGGTAAGGAATTTCTTGTCTTTCAATGGCTTGCGGTTATCAATATTGACTTTGCAAAGTGCTCTTGAAATAGCCATTCGCAATGCTTCAGCCTGTCCTTTTAGTCCACCTCCATTGAGTGTAGCGTGAATACTGTAATCTACAGTAGAATCCACCTCTTTGGCGGTTTGGATCGGATCCAATACTTTCTGAGCGATGTCTTTGATCGGGAAGTATTCGTCAAGAGTCCTTCCGTTTATTTTGATCTCTACAGCTCCGCTGGCTTTCTTGAGATAAACTCTGGCGATCGCTGCTTTACGTCTTCCGACTGCATTAATGATTTCCATAGATCGATTTAAAATTTGATGGTTTCAGGTTTTTGAGCAGCATGTTGATGCTCTGGTCCTGCGTAAACGAATAATTTTCTGTACATGGCGTCACCCAATTTATTCTTCGGTAACATCTTCTTGATCGCATTTTCTACGACTCTTGTAGGAAATTTCTGCATGACTTCTCTAGGAGTAGCCAATTTTTGACCGCCAGGATATCCACTATAAGTAGAGTAAATCTTATCAGTCATTTTTTTGCCTGTAAATCTAACCTTGTCAGCATTGATGACGATCACGTAGTCCCCACAATCCACATGAGGGGTGTAGCTCACTTTATGCTTTCCTCTCAGTATATGAGCAATCTTCGAACTCATACGACCTACAACCTCACCTTCTGCATCGACTACATACCATTTGCGCACTATATCCTCTTTGCGCGCATGTACGGTTTTGTAACTTAATGTATTCACGATTTAATTTTTTGATTGAACGATAGCTTTTTCAAAAGCGGACGCAAATGTAATTCAGAGGGATCACATTTTCCAAATTATTTTAGAAAAAAATTTTATAACTCATTGAAAAAGAGCCCAATTTTGGCACAATTGTGAAAATGAACGACTTAAAGGCCTTTTCTTCCACTCACTTAAAGTGCAGAATTCAAATTGCCTTGCGTTTCACCATAGTCAAGATAGTTGCTAAAGCCACCATTTCTCCGGCTTCGTCGCTTACCTCAACCAACCATCTTACAATTCCTTTTGGGATGTCATCATCGTTTTTCTTTTCCTGGGCGGTTTTCTCTTTGACCGTCAATCTTACTCCTATGGTCATGCCCGGGTAAACCGGTTTTGTGAATCGGCATTCGTCCAAGCCGTAATTGAGCAAAACAGGACCTTTTCTGGCATCGACAAATAGCCCCGCTGCCTTAGACAATATATAATATCCGTGAGCAACCCTGCCAGTAAAAATGGTTCCGTCTAAACTGGTCACATCCGTGTGAGCATAAAAATGATCACCGCTGATGTTTGCAAAATTGACAATGTCCGCTTCAGTTACAGTGTGTTTTGCAGTGAGCATAGAATCTCCAATATTCAATTCGTCAAAATACATCTGAAAGAGGTGCTTGTCATATTCACTCGTTTTTGCACCTGCTTGGTACACCTGAGTGATCTCTGACAACATGGATGGAGATCCCTGAATCGCAGTACGTTGCATATAGTGTTTTACACCTCGCAGACCTCCCATTTCTTCGCCTCCACCAGCTCGCCCCGGACCTCCATGTACAAGTAATGGCATAGGCGAACCATGCCCGGTACTTTCTTTAGCATAGCTGGCATTTAATACAAGGATTCTACCGTGATATGCTGCTGCTCCGAGAACATACCGTTTGGCAATTTGCGGATCTGATGTAATCACAGAGCTTACAAGGGATCCTTTCCCAAGTTTTGATATCTTCACGGCGTCATGAATATCACTATATGGCATAATGGTACTCACAGGACCGAAAGCTTCAATTTCATGAGACTCCAAATGGATATGTGGTTTTTCATTGAGCAGCAATACGGGAGACATGAAGGCACCTTTTGAATGTTCTGCTCCCAAAATTGGAGTATTTGCTCCCTTATCATATATCACGGACGATCCTCGTTTTAATTTTTCCAATTGGTCCATTACCTCTTTGAGTTGGGTTTTTCCTGCCAATGCGCCCATCCTGACTTCTGCCTGAACTGGATTGCCTATCGGCGTCTGATCCAATCGTTTCTCAAGTGCAGCGTGTACCGGCCCAACCATTTGCTCAGGTACGATTATTCTTCTGATTGCGGTGCACTTTTGGCCGCATTTGGCAGTCATTTCACGATGTACCTCTTTGATAAAAACATCAAAATCCGGGCTGGCTTGCTGGACATCCTCACCCAATATACAGCAATTCAATGAGTCTGCCTCCATGTTAAATGGAACAGCTTCAGCCAAAATTCTGGGATGCGATTTGAGCTTTCTTCCTGTGGATGCTGATCCAGTGAACGTCACCACATCCTGTGATTCCACATGATCCAAAATATTGTGTGCTGAGCCACAGATAAGCTGGAGCGAACCTTCCGGTAGAATACCAGAAGCCACAATATCTCTTACCATAGCTTCAGTAAGAAAGCTAGAAATGGTGGCAGGCTTTACAATGGCGGGCATTCCTGCGAGGAGATTTACAGATATTTTTTCAAGCATTCCCCATATCGGAAAATTGAAAGCATTGATATGTATGGCCACTCCTTCTTTTGGTACCATAATATGGTGACCGGCGAAATTTCCCGATTTGCTCAATCCGGCCAGCTCACCATCCACAAAAAAACTTTGATCGGGAAACTTGCGTCTTAAGCTCGCATAGGCAAACAAAGTACCTATACCACCGTCGATATCAATCCAACTATCTGATTTTGTAGCTCCAGTCCGATAGGATATTGGATAATATTTTTCTTTTATTTCCGTAAGTTTGAGAGCCAGTGCTTTCAACATCAATCCGCGCTCTTGAAACGTCATCTCGCGAAGCGCAGGACCGCCAACGCTTCTCGCGAAATCAAACATTCCTGAAAGATCTAGTCCTTCGCTTCCCGCGATTCCGACGATGCTCCCGTCGACAGCATCGAACAATTTCTGGCCTTCACCAATCCCTGATACCCATTGACCTTTTGCATAATTCTGAAGCTGTAACATATTGAGTTGATTTAGATGCAAAATTACTCCATCCCATCTTTCAGTCTGCATATTGCCAGGATTTTTGTTGATCTACAAAAATTCTTAAAAACAGTATTTGTCTTTGAATCAGGTGTTAACTAAAAATATTCGGAACTATATCATCTAACCTGCAAAATTTAGGTCTAGTCTAATTTTTTGATTTTTTCCAACACCCATTGAAGAGCTTCTATTTTTTGTTTGACCTGGATACCTTGATGGATTAAATGATTGGAAGCTATAATCAAATATTCCAAATGGTTGAGATGGGAAGATTTCTCATAAAATGTACCGGATGTTTTCCAGGCCGATATGAAATTCTCTAATAACTTTACCTTCAGTTTTTGAATAGATGATTGCTTCGTGGAAAGAAGTAATTCAATTTCAAGAGGGAAAGAGCTAACAATTTTACTCCACAAATTTGATGATTCATCTTGCTCTTTCATACTGTAAGCAAGAGCTTTTTTTGACATCATGCCTGTATCTTCAGGTAATTTTTGATCAAGAAAAACAACCGTAATCAGATAATTGAAATATGGATAATAATTTACTTCTCCAGTTTTTTTGAACATTAGCATAAAGGCTCCATAATAATGTTTCTTCACCAGTTCTAGCAAATCCCGGCTTGGTCTATAAATGAACATTCGTTTATATATTCCCGATATCAGGCATTGTCTGTTGACCGTGTTTGCCTCTTTCGCCAATCCAATCAGCTTATCCAAAAATGGTCTGCATGCTTGGATAAATTCTTTTTTATTTTTATACGGCTTTTGATTTTCCAGATGCTCAATGCTCAACAAATAATACTTCTCTACACTTTTTAAACTGTAATCGGCATCCTCACTTAAAAATACTTGTTCATAAGCACGAAGGCAATTTTCCAGATCACCTATAGAGCTATACAATTCGGCAATCAGTTCAAGTACTCTCGGGTGATTTTGTAGAAATTCAGGAATTTGCGTCAGATCTTCTTTGATTTGGAGCTTGAATGAATCAGAAATCATTTTTCCGGATCTGATATTACCGGTGAGTGACAAAACGTATGAAACTGCTTCATCTACATCAAGAATTAAAACCTTTTTATGGCTTGGATTCTGTTTAGTTTTCAATGCGAAATAAGGATCACCATAACATTGATATGCTCCCCAGGTATTTGTAGTGGGATGCCTATCGTAGCAAACCCTGCGAGCTTGTTTTACTGCGTCTCCGAACGTGTTGCCCGAAATGAATGATTGATAAAATTCTTGTGAAAAACTTGACGAAGCATTGTCATTAACCTCCCAGCCTGCTACGATCACACCCTTAGCTCCCATATTGATAAAATGGCAACCTAAGCTTGCTGCGACCTCATATTTGGCTTGGAGCTGGATTTCCTCCTCGGCATAAATTTTACCGAGCTCACAACAATTAATAAAAACAAGTTGAGGTACTTGTTTCATCTGGCTGATCACAGCTGTAGTTAGGATTTCATTTTGACCGATGATGATACCGGTTTTACCTGTTTTTTCTTCAGAATAAATTCCATGTGCTGCAATGTGCAATATTTGGTATGAGCCACTTATAATTTCAGGAAGGATTTCATCGTGTTTTTTATGGATTAATTTCGTTATGGTATAATCATTTTGACCGAGAAGCTGCATGATGGATTCGGCCTCACTGTATGAATGATCTAATGATTGGTATTTTCCATTCGTGTCGGGATCAGCTATAATCAATGCGTAATTACCTTCTTCATACTTGATCTGCGTCTTATAGTTTGAGGTAGTCAATTGACGTAACATTCCTGAATTATAGATTATTGGAAGAATTTCTTCTCTCGATGGCTTTATCAGTAATTCCCAAGGGATTCTTGCCGAGTATTTGTCTACGATAAGGATTAAATTTCTCTCATCCGATAAATACGTTTTAAAATCGGTAGGAATCAACAATTGAAAAAGTGTACTGCATAGTTTTTGGTCAAAGTAGTTTTCTATGGCAGTTATCTTTATTAAAGATTCAACTATGTCAAGATCTGCTGGTATGACTTTTTCTTCTGCATAGGATTTGTCCGTGATTGAAGTGAATACCAAAGGTGCAATATTGCCAAGATTTTTTTCCTGCAACTGGTTTTGCTGAGATATTTTGATGCGATGCCACCAATCTGGATTAAATTCATTGGGTACTTCATTTCGAGCGCCGCTCACTTTTTTAATTTGATTATTATAATCTAGGTGTTGGAAAGATTTTTCATACCTGATTTTGTGTATTAGTCTGCCGGCTTGGATGACCTTGTGCCGGTGAATTTCGATGATTTCTATTTCATTTATACTTGGAAGATGGTGAATGCCGGATTGTTGATTTTGCTCTTGAATTTTAGTATTTACATCAGTCACTGCAGTAAATAGAGCACGTAAAAATGATTGTATACTCAATCCACCATATCCAGTACAGATCATTACTGTACTCAGTTTGCAGGTTGTAGCATTAAATTTTTCTCTGCTTTTAAAACAGTACTCTATAAGGGCAAAATGGATGCTCTCCCTTAAGGTAAATTCATTCAGTGTTCCAAAATTTCCTAAGCCTATAACCAATCCACCTAAGAGACTGGATTGATTGTTGAATAATATTATACTTTCTCCTACCTCTTCTGCATAATTACCGATTGAATAGTATTGGGTTAATTGTCCATTGAGTTGTCCGTCAAGTACTTTTTCAGCTTGCAATATGCTGTCGCCCTTAAAATGGCCTACCATCACCGGATGCCTTGCATGAATTAAATTTCCATGTGTAAGTGTGATGTTTATCTTTTGTAGTGGATTTTCCATTCTGGCTGATAGCCCTGCATCTTTAACTCTTGAGTTGTATTCATCTTCAGGGTAAGCAATTATCCTTTCTGTTGCATCGATTTTTTGAAGTTCGGTAGTTCTTGTTGTGCCTGAATTGAAAGCTGTGGTGCTCAGTTTGTTGGTTTTACCATTGACTAGAATTTCCGAAACAGCCTCAAAAATTTTATGGTCACTCGGGATCATCATATGTGATGAGAAACAGAAGTAAGCTCTGTCATCTCTAATCATTTCTAAAGGGATATTTTCCCATAATGAGCGTCCGTCTCCATTGGAGTTTATTTTTAGAATGACTTTTTTATTTTCTAAGATCATTCCGGATAATGTTTGCTTAGCACTTCCGGCTATATAAAATAAATTCTTTTGGGTCCAATCGATTTTTTTTAGTTCACTATATAAGTTATGATTTAGCTTTATTAAATTTTTAGCTGGAGGGTTTACATTTAATCCTGAATTCCAAATATTTTTGTCTATTCGGTTGATAGCATCTTCAGGTAGTAATTGAATAATTCCCGGAAAACTACTGAACAGATCTGAAATTTGCTCACTTTGATTGTAAATATCCTTCTGGCAAATTTCACTTGTAATTGTGTCTTTGCAGTTCAGAATTTGAAAAGTAGAATACATGCCTTTGAATGCCGTACCCATGAAGATCGCCTTATTTTTTTTGGAGCTGAGAACATGTTTTTGTGAAGGTGGGTGGATACTCATCGAGGTGGCGAGCAGAAGACCCCCTGTAGAATGGGCAATTATATGACATTGTGGGTGATTATTGTTGACGCTGTGAATGTATTTGTTGAATTTATAAGCTTCGTCCAAAATGTCATTTCTCCAATCATAAGCATACGTAAAGACATGGTATTGTTTTGATATTAAAAATTGAATGATATCGTAGTAGTACATAGCTTGGACACCATCTACCTCGACATTTTTGTCTAGGCCAAGTTGCAGTATTTTTCCTTTGCCGATGCTGACCGGATCTCGCCAGATACTTTGACCATTAATTCTTAAATTACTTGACAATAATCCGGGCAAGAGAACAACCGCAGGGCGATTTGATTTTTTAGAAGTCCTTGTTACAGAAGTGGGCAGATCAATCTTTGAATTGATTTCAAGAGATTTGAATCCGTGATTTTCAGAATCATTTTCAAGAGCTCCAATGATAGCTTTACAGCTGGATTGATTCCTAAAATATTCAAAATGGCTAACCTCTCCATCATGTAGCCAGAATTGAGAGCTTTTCAGGCGTAGGGTTCCTTTAGTGGTGGAAGAACATTGCACGACCAAATCATTCGCCTCTGAAAAGTAAATATCCACAAAAAAGTTGCGGATCATTTTAAAAATGTTTCTTGTGCTGGCATCTCCTGTGATCGTGAAGAGCTGCTGATTGAGCTTCTTGTCAGGAAGGTTCAGCAATCTCAATATTGGTGATTCAGGAATCATAGCGGCTAATCCAGGTAGAGTCTCCGCTTGAGTTCTCTCATGCACAAGGGCTTTGGTGAAATCTGAGATTAATGAAAGGCCCACACTGCCGGAGATGCTTGGTATTAATTTTAGTCCGTTGAAAAATAAATTGACCCAACAGTCCAGTCTGGAACCAAGAAGGATGGTACCGTTAGCGGGACATGCTACTCTAATAAATTTGTCTATTTTTATTTTCTTTTCTTGAAGAACTGATTCCAGTTTTTCAATCATGTTCAGGTCATCTTGAAAATCCTTTGAAATTTTCTTTTTCTGTATATCCTGAGAGAAAAATTTTCCTCCTTCCATTCGCGATAGAATTTCTCCAATGATTCCACCTCTTGAGTGTGAGATGACATCAATTTGAATTTCAGATGGCAAACTTTGGATAAGTTTCAAAGTATTTTCCCAAGGGCTTTCAGTTAGGGTTCTATGCTCAAAGGCCAATATTCTTTTTGGATACGCGGCCAGCAGTTTTTTCCAGAGGTCCGGATTTTCTGTACTTAAATATTTAAATGATCCTTTAGTAGACGAGGCAGTGCCATGAATGAATAGTAAATATTTTTGATCTGACCACTGAGAAGGTAACCGTCCGAATTCAAAATTGTCATTGATTGTGTGTAAGCCCAGATCCAAATTTTCTATTTTAGAAGCAATTTGGACGACCACATTTTTTGCAGCCCATTCCTTCCAGTGCGTGATTTTCCTGATTTCAGAAAGTACATTTTTTGTTCTATTGTCTGAGCCTGAATCAATACCAGGTTCGATTACTATAATATTTGAACTATCATTTGAGCTTGATCTGGTACCCCGTCTAATTGACCTGTATTTGATGTAATCCTCTGGTCTAAAGAAGATCTCATGCTCTTTTTCGGTAACTATTCCTATGACATCATTCTCATCTGCAACAAATTCTAACTCTTGGCCGCCCGATCTCGTTCTTGAAATCAAAAATTGATCAACGGCTACATCTACACCTTGGGTTAATTCCGATTCTCCTGTGAACAAATCTTCCTTTGTGCCATATATTTTGAATGTATAGGTTTTTGCCATTGGATATTGATTTTGTTAGAAAACGAATCAAGTCATATTTCTTAGCTTATTCTTTTTACTGTGATTTCTATTACGCCTTTATTGTTTGAATATGCAGCTTTTGACTTTACATCATTTACAAAAAAGCATAACTCTTCAGTATAACCGCACTGGTGTACAACAATCTGAGATCCAATTGGAAAAATTTCCAGGTCACCCTGACCCACAGACCCCATCAGCAGAAAACATTTTTTATTTTTGACTCTGTTTTTCAAAAACCAGTTGATGGGATTGTTAAATCCGTCTAATTCAGTATTTACAAACCAATCTTTTAGTTTGTGTATTATTCTTCCCGAAATTTCATACGATTCCTGAGGCTCAACTTTGATACCGGATCTAAAACATGGATTGCAGCTTTCAAAACTGAATTTTAGTATTTCCTGTGGTAACATGCAGTTATTTTTTTAAATCAAACTGGAATACATCTCAATAAAATTTAGGATCAATAGATCATGAACCTTTGCTGGTGCAGCTTTATGCTCATCTTTCACTTTCACGAAATTTTCAAGCGCGGTTCGAGCTTGGAGGATACCATTTCCATAATATCTTTTAGATTGCGGAATGCGCTTACCATCTGCAGATTGAAACAGTGCACGGCGGACGGATTCTGCTTGTCGCCACGTTCCGGCGTAATTATTTGCTATCAGTTCGTTGCGGAATTTTACAATATAGAGCGCAGCTGCCGCAGCAATTTGAGGTGTAGCACTCGAAGTACCTCCGCCTCTCCTTGAGAAGGAATAAGAATAGGGTTGTTCGTTTATATTGACATAAGCCCAGGGTACATTAGGAGTAAAAGCAGCAACTGCATGCCTCATGACTTCCGGAGGATTTGAATTCCCCTGCATTTGTTCTCCATTGACAAAATTTTTTGCATTGTACTGGGCATCAAAGTCATAAGGAAAAAAATTGGCAGTAGCGCCCACTGCTGTGATGACTCGATCGAATCTCGACGGATAAACTACTTCTTCCGGAACTAAAATATCTCCGGGTACATTGAAATTATTACCTGCTGCTGCAACTACAACAATACCCTTTTCGTATGCCTTATTGATCACTTCTGCCATTTTTCTCGAAGGTGCGCCACCCATTGAAATGCTGATGACGTCGCAATCTAGCTGGATTGCATATTCTACTGCTTGTGCGAATGCTTCTAGCTTTCCAAGAATCAATACCACATCATCAGCGATCCTTATAGGTATGATTTCTGCAAAAGGAATTGCACCAACTTCTCCAGAATTTTGGTCGTATCTACCCTGTTGCCGTGTTACATTGCCACCTGCAAGAAGAATACCAGTCGCCAGGCCATGAAAGTTAGCTTTGCCATTTTTGATGCGTACTTTCGGATCTTTGGTTTCTCCTTTTACAAATGAATTCCCAAGATTTGTATTGAGATTAACGGGACTGGCAGGATGATCAGGCCAGCAGCCGGTATCAATATGGGCTATCCTCACATTGCGCAGAGGTTCATCCACTGTTTCTTTGACATGTTGTAGTGCAGATTCAAGTTGTGTATAATTGTCTTTTTTGTACCAATCAAATATATTGGACGTAGGATGTGGCCAACTTTTTAAAAATTCATTGGGATTGGCTTCCCTTACAGATTTTACATGATCATCAGGTTCTTTGATTTCAAAATCGGGCTCTACGTATGCATAATCCATTTTTTTTGTGTTTAATATTCTTTTGATTGATTTTAGTTTTTTATCCACGGCAGCGCGATCTTTTTCCGTTTCCTTACCAAAATCTAAAGAGACTGATTTAATACTTTCAGAAAGAATTTTCACTTCAGTATCAAACCATTTAGAACCTTGCTTAAGAAGTTTTGATTTAGCTTCTTTTGATTTTAACTCAATATTGTAAATGTGGATTCCGAATGAGTTAAACTTTGGCTTTTCATTTTCTGATTGAAATAAACTTATTAGCGGAATTTTTGCAATTTCATTAGTTCTGACTGTTGGCGTTTGTTTCCTGAGAACCAAGGGATCTTTTTGAATGCTTTTAGCAATTGAGTTGAGGTTGGATTCAGGTGAGCTTTTTATGGCTCGCAATAAGGAAGCTGTGAAAACGCTATTTGGATTTCCTGTAAAGGAATATTGATCATCCTGGCAGGCACCCATAAAGAATAAATTAGCTTTACGTGCAGATGATGGTAAGATTTTGATATTTTGATAAATGTCTTTATGCATTGTTTGGAAGCGTTCGGCTTCTTTGAAATATTTTGCATTCGGAGGCGTGGATCTGCTGGCAGCAACGCCTCGATTTACAGTACCACTGTGACAACTGTCAGAGAAGAAAATAAGATTCACACCTTTTTTGAATTTGCAAAAACAGTTGTGGATTTCGTCATCCAGCAACATCCTGTCGTAAAGACAAATGGTTTCGTCAAATTTGTTAGCCCTGAATTCATCTCTGTTCAAATCTAACACTTGACCGCCATGTCCCGAAAAATATAAAACCAATGTATCGCCTTTTTTGAGTTTTCGAGCATATTGTGCCATTTTAAAGTAAAAGAAGTCAGTGGTGCATGAGGATGATGCATTATATTCTGCATTTTTAATATTGTAATATTGCTGAAAAGTTTTGCAGACTGATTCAGCGTCGTATTCACAACAATCTAAAGGAGTTGTGTAATTGCCTTCTGTTCTATCTACGCCAAGGGCAAATAAGTAAGTTGTAGCCATGATTTTATTTTGATTAATTTATTGTTGATGGAAGGAACTTCGACCGTTTTGGATTTGATATAAACTGTCTATTGCAGATTGTTTAGCTAGAATGAGTTGAAGTAGAGAATCTTGGATGCTTTGAATCTTGTACTGACTTTCTAGTTTTTGTTTATTCAAAGTATCCAGATTTTTATCATATACTCTGCTATAAATGTGAGCATCTTTTTTATATAAAATATTTTTATTGATGTCAATTTTCAATTTTTGGTTTTCTTCAATTTTAGCATCGATCGATTGAAGGTCAGATCTGCTGTACTCGAGTTTTGCTTGCAGACTTTCTTCAGTCTGGGACATTTGATTAATATTTTGATTGAAGTGTTCTATTTTTTTTCTCTTTTCTCTTCTTGTTTCAAAGTAATCCGTTACAGCATTGTAAATAAAATAGGCAAGAATGGAAAAAGTCACAACAATAACTGCTGTTTTTAAATTGGAGGAATCCTTTTTTAGGTTATTTTCGGTATCCGCTTTATTTTCTTGTTTTAAAGGCCTTTTTTCAAAAAAATGACTGACGTCATCCAAACCATATTTGAGTAATAATGCAATGTTCTCGTATGCGTAACCAATGTTTGTTGGGTCATTGGTACCTTCCTCAATGACAGGGAGTTTTTCACCAAAACTAAAATATGATTTGTATGGGATTTTTATCATTTCGAGGAACGCATATCTATTGTATTTTGCCGGTAACCAGTCATCCATTAATGATGCCGTTTTTTGTGCAATAACACTTAACCAATGAGTGGCGAGTTTAAATTCCGAAATGGAGTCGTATCTGGATGGAACTGGTAGAAATAAGAGCCTTTTTTTGTCAAATGGCAACGTACTCCGCACTTCACAGGTGCGTTTTGCCACATCCACTATACCTTCCAAACCTTGAAGTGTAGCAGTAAAGAGCAACACCAAGATATCGGGTAATTGTATCGTTGTTATTCCGCCGATCTCTGTTATTCCTGTACGACTGTCTATGAGCACAAAGTCGTATTCTTTTTTCCACAATTCGGCAAGTTTTTCTATACTTTGTGCACCGCCGTTTTCATAATAATGATCTACATTAAATTTTCTGACTTGTGCAAAATAGTTTTCATCTCTCCTTCCTGAACTGATCATGTCAAGCCGGATTCCTTTTTTGATATTGACATGGAAAATTGCAGAAGTATTTGCGTTTTCTAATTCAGACTTTGAAGTATTCAGTAAATCGATAACACCTATTTGTTTCTTGACTTCCAATTTGGTTTGTCCGGATAGATAAGGCTGATAAAAATTTTCCAGGCCTGGTGCTTCAAGATCCCAGTCTATGGCTAGAATTTTATATCCCCAATCTGCTAATACTGCAGCTACATTAGCCAGACACATGCTCCGACCAACTCCTCCTTTGTAAGAATAGAATGTAATTATTTTTCCCATCCTAATATAATTTAGGTGCTGCCACAGCTTGAGGAATATTCACTTTTGCAATGAAATTTGCATCTTCCGGAAGATTTAATATATCAATGGCTGTTTCATCAAATATTTCAATTTCAAGAATTTTTTCGGCTAAAGCAGCGGCAAAATTTTTCACATTTTCTTCCAGCTGCAAAAACTTTGGAGACTCAACAAAAGCTTTTCCGGATTGGTAAAAATCCCGTAAATCGGTCATTTGATAACCGTAAACTGACTTAGGGTAATGAGCCCCATCGCCCAGTCTTACAGGTATTATCATGTCGTAATTGATTTTCTTCATTTTCAATTTATCCAACCTTAAAGTGAAGTAATTATGCTCTCGGATACACCATTCTGATTGAAAGTATTCAGCTGTATATATTGGTACCAAAGTTTTTGAATATTTCAGACCATCTTTTAAGCGTTCTACCCATTGTTCACCATAGTCGATTTCTTCCCGGTCTACAAAGAGATTTGGATGATAACCCAATTCTTCTGTAAGATATTTGTCAAGAAGTCTGATAAATATCTGGTCTAGCCACTCAACGATCTCTGGCCTCCTCTTATAGCTGATAAAAATGTCATATCTGTATGCCATTGGGTATGTAGTCTTGATACTCTTAGTATTGGTGTCATGAAATCTAAAAATGTTACCTTGCTTTATAGTTTGTGAGAATACTTTACAATTTTTGGAAATTGTCGTTTTATCCTCATCAGATGGATTAATTTCTATAGATGTTTGATCAATTTGATGATTTTTAAGTATGGTTTATTCCAATTTTGGTCATTTTGAAAGTCAATTCCAAGAGAATTAGAAGATTGATGCGTGTAATGACGATATATCCTATCTATCCAAAGCCCAATCTGAGCAAGTTAGGCAGAGCCGAGTACATATATCCATTTCTATTAAGAAATAGGAAGGCTGAGCGACCTAATCAAGTATGAGCTATTGATATAAGCTATATTCCGATGGAAAAAAGATTTAAGTATATCACAGTAATCATCGATGTATATAACAGATTTATCATCAACTGGTCATTATCCAATGCAATAGAAGCGGAAACACAAACTAAACTAGTCAGTGAATCTTTAGAAATCTTTGCAGCGCCAAGGATCATAAATAGCGACCAAGGAAGCCAATATACATCCCAAGTCTGGGTGGATTGCCTCAACTATTATAGGATTCAAATTAGTATGGGTGGTAAAGGTATGGCAACCGATAATGCATTCATTGAAAGATTCTTTAGAACCATAAAGCAAGAATATATCTATGTCAATCCAAAGAAAGAAGTCATTGATTTATACCAAGGAATAGAACAATATATTGGGTAT
The DNA here is from genome assembly GCA_016710235.1 of Saprospiraceae bacterium. Taxonomy (NCBI): domain Bacteria; kingdom Pseudomonadati; phylum Bacteroidota; class Saprospiria; order Saprospirales; family Saprospiraceae; species Saprospiraceae bacterium. Next base: position 783,881 of record JADJLG010000001.1, on the reverse strand, counting down.
TACAATCATAAAAGACCACATCAGGGAATCAATCAACACATTCCTGTTGAACTTTATAAAGAAGACAATACACAAATATCAATAGGAAAAATTCAAATCCCTGCGGGGCTTTCTTCAGTTGAAAAAAAAGATTTTCTTACAATGAAAATTTATAAATAAAATTGTTAACAAATTGGTCTACTAAATGGGGAGTGCTTCATTTTTGGTTAGTTAAGCTTGACCAAGATACAATCTTTATGATTAGGCATTATTTTTAGTATTAAATTTTTAAATAATATTATTTATACGACTAAACTATATACAAAAACATAAAATACAATAATATACATATAAAAAAACATATAATTTCTATTTGTCGATTAATCTTAAAGCCAATACAATTGAGTTTGAAGAATAAGTTGTATTGTTGGCCTTCTAAATGAATTCAGAAATTTAATAGGATCAAAAAATCCAAATGGTCGTAATCATTTGGATTTTTGAATTGTTTATTGTAATACGATTGCGTTTTCTTCCATAAGCTTGCGGATGTTAATGAGGGCATACCGCATCCTGCCCAAGGCGGTATTGATGCTGACCCTAGTGATTTGAGCGATTTCCTTGAAGCTCAAATCAGCATAGTGGCGGAGTACAACCACTTCTCTTTGTTCTTGGGGAAGCATGTCAACAAGTTGCCTTATCTTACCATGTGTCTCACTCATAATCATTTCATCCTCGCGATTATCATCCGGAAGTTCTAAAACATCAAAAATATCAAATTCATCGGTCGAATTCACTTTGCTTCTTTTACGTCCACGACGGAAATGATCTACACAGAGATTGTATGCAATACGTGTAGCCCATTGCGAAAACTTACCTTCATGACTGTAAGTTCCTTTGCGTAAAGTGTCAATAATTTTAATGAAAACTTCCTGAAACAGGTCTTCAGCAAGGTCTCTGTCCTTGACAAATAGATAAATTGAAGTATAGATTTTTTGTTGGTGGCGCTCTAACAGAACTTGAAAAGCTTTTTCATTTCCACTTAGATACAAATCTATCAAAGCCTGATCGCTTAATGCAGCTACTTGCATACCCTAATATTTTTAAATGGTTAAAAATTAGTGTAGAAGTTTCTGATCGATAGATTGATATTTTAAAGTGAAAAAAAATTTTATGTCGTAAAGATAAACTCAAACCATATAATTATGCAAACTTACAGGGCTTTTAACGTTTTTTTAACCCCTTCATTTTCATTGTAAATTATATATCGCAAGAATCAGACCAAAAGTATGCATTACCTACAAAATAATCTAGAAAATGCTCAACTTCTTGAACTATCCAAAATTCAAATCTTGAATCTCGGTAAAGCAACTTGGAATCTCGTATTTTTGCGCCCTTAGAATATGACCAAATCCAATACAGTATCCCGCAAACGTCAAGCTTCTCCTCAATCTTTTCCTGTGATTGAAATTAAAGGAGCGAGGTCCAACAACCTCAAAAATCTTGACGTTAAACTTCCTAAGAACCAACTGATTGTGGTCACCGGAGTGTCGGGATCTGGAAAATCTTCTCTCATCATTGATACACTCTATGCAGAAGGGCAGAGAAGGTATGTAGAAAGTTTGTCTGCTTACGCTAGACAGTTTCTCAACCGGATGAAAAAACCGGATGTCGATTATATAAAAGGCTTATGCCCTGCAATTGCCATTGAACAAAGAGTCATCTCAGCCAATGCAAGGTCGACTGTCGGGTCTCTGACAGAGATATACGACTACATGCGCTTATTATTTGCCAAGGTAGGCAGGACTTTTTCGCCACTTACAGGAGAAGAAGTCCGAAAGCATGAAGTGAGTGATATTGTCGATGCGATTTTTGAGCAACCTGCTCAGACCGAATTGAGGATAACATTCCATCCTCCGGCAGCTTTTCAATCAAAAAATCTCGGCCAGTATCTCGATTATATACTCCAAAAAGGATTTACTAGGCTGAGTCGCAAAAGTGCGTTGATCAACATTGAAGAACTATTGGCAGACAAATCCTGGAAGGACAAAACAAAAACCCTTACCTCTCCCCAAGCTCAAGATTATTTAGTGCTCGTTGATCGGCTTATGCTTCCTTCTGATCCGGATGAAGAATTCCGTAAGCGTATAGCTGACTCTGTCCAGACTGCACTTAGCGAAGGAGCCGGAGAATGCACCATCCTCTTCGGAAATGAGGTCGAAAAGACTTTTTCCGTAAGATTCGAATCTGAAGGCATCAATTTTATTGAACCTTCACTGGCTCTGTTTAATTACAACAATTCCTTTGGGGCTTGTCCACACTGTGAAGGTTATGGAAGAACAATAGGTATTGATGAAAATAAAGTCATCGGAGACAAATCCAGATCCGTTTATGATGGAGCCATATCTTGCTGGAAAGATCCGGAAGAAAGGGCAGAATATTTGCAGCCCTTGCTCCAGATTGCTGGTGAAATTAAGTTTCCGATCCACAAACCTTATAATGACCTGAATGAATCTGAAAAGGACGTATTGTGGAATGGCAAAGCGAAGTACCAAGGAATTTATGCTTATTTTCAATCACTGGAAAAAGCATTTTATAAAATTCAAAATAGGATTAAACTAGCCCGTTACAGAGGTAGAACAACCTGTCATGTCTGCAAAGGCATGCGTCTGCGAATTGAAGCCAGCTATGTGCGCGTCGCCGGGAAGAGATTCGGTGACTTGATGTTTATTCCGGTAGATGAGCTGATGGAATTTTTTCGGAATATCCAAATCACTGATCAGGAAAGATCCATTGCATCCAGAATTCTGATGGAGATTGGTTTTCGACTAGAAGTGCTGTCCAAAATCGGCCTTTCTTACCTGCATTTAGACAGATTGGCATCAACCTTGAGCGGAGGAGAGTCCCAAAGGATACATTTGACTCGTACACTCGGCTCTAATCTGAGCTCTTCTATGTACATTCTGGATGAACCAAGTATAGGTTTGCATCCCAAGGATACAAGTTTGCTCGTAGAAGCCATTCTGGGCTTAAGAAATATGGGAAACACGGTCATAGTGATAGAGCATGAAGAGGAAGTCATCCGAAAGGCAGACTACATTCTTGACATTGGTCCCCATGCTGGAATCCATGGTGGGGAAATTTGTTTTTCAGGGAGTTATCCAGATTTTTTGAAAGCCAAATCAAACTTAACCGCAGATTATTTGACCGGCAAGAATCAAATCCCGCTTCCTGGTAGAAGAAGACAAACTATTGATTTTATTCAGTTGGACAAGGTTTGGTTGCATAATCTTCAAGGTGTTTCAGTAAAATTTCCAGTTCATGCATTTTCATGTGTCAGCGGTGTGTCAGGCTCCGGGAAGACAAGCTTGATCAAGCATGTATTGTATCCTTTGCTCCAAAACGTTGTAGAGGACACCGTGCGTGATGAACATTTGTCCGGAATCATACTCGATGGCGCTTTACGTAAAATAAAAGCTATTGAACTGGTGGGCCAGCAAGGAATTGGAAGGTCATCGAGATCAAATCCGGCGACTTATGTAAAAGCTTTCGACGAGATCAGAGATATTTTTAAAAATCAACAACTTTCCAAAATCAGAAACTATCAGCCACGACATTTTTCATTCAATGTCGAAGGTGGCAGATGCGAACAATGCAAAGGAGATGGAGAGATTGTAGTAGAGATGCAATTCCTAGCAGATGTTGTGTTGCCTTGTGAGGATTGTGGGGGCAAGAGGTTCAAAAACGAAATCTTGGAGGTTCGTTATAAGGAGAAAAATATCAGTGAGGTATTACAATTTAGTGTGGAAGAGGCACTAGATTTTTTTTCCGACAAAAAAGACATTGTCAACAAGCTAAAACCCCTAGTAGATATAGGCTTAGGTTATTTGAAACTTGGACAATCTTCCTCAACCTTATCAGGAGGAGAGGCGCAAAGATTGAAATTAGCATACTATTTGGGTCTGGAAAATAACAGCCAGCATGTCTTTTTCATTTTTGATGAACCTACCACTGGCTTGCACTTTGAGGATATTAAAAAATTGCTGGTAGCGCTACAAGCATTGGTCGAAAAAGGACATACTGTCTTGGTGATTGAACACAATCCAGAAGTGTTGAAATGCGCAGATTGGTTAGTAGATTTGGGACCAGGTGGGGGAAAACATGGTGGTAAAGTGATTTTTCAAGGTTCACCCGAAGGAATCCTCTCCCTAAAAGAATCAGCCACAGCAAAATATTTGGCACCAAAATTTCAATCTTGAAAAGAATGCAGTCATCCTCTTCAAATACACGAACTACTGGAAAACAAAGCAGCTATAAGCAAGTTTTGGTATTCCTGTGTATGGTGCTCGTCCTTAAAGTAAGCGCTCAAGATGCAGCTTTTGCTTATCAAATGGTACAACAAGGGAATTATAGGGCTGCCGTTGAGGATTACCAAAAGTTGATCTCAGTTGATGCAAAAGGCCACAAACTATATCACAATTTAGCAGCTTCATATCTTAAATTAGCTCGACCAGATAGTGCTATTCTTTACGCGGTAAAAGCATTAAGGTGGAGTCCTAACGAAGAAACTACCAAAACAATCTTGGCAGAAGCCAGAGAAATGGCAGGTATAGTCCATGTAGAATTGCCACAAAGCAATCTCATGAAGAGCTTCTGGTATATAATCAATAGCCTACAGTCTAGAGTTTGGTTTTGGATTTCCGTTTTTTTGTTACTGATAGCTGTCCTATTGCTCAAATTTGCACAAAGACCATCACATGTCAGAATTAAATCCAGCTATATATTGGCATTGATTGCCACTGGTTTCATCTTATTGTTGTTCACATGGGTGAGACACCAACATGATTATAATACTGACGAGTTCATTGTGATGAAACCTACCAAAGCCTTCCGATCGGCAGATGAAAATAGTGATTCTATTAAGACTTTGAAGAGTGGTGAAAAAGTCACCAAATCAGATCAAATCGGCCCTTGGATCAAAACAATATTGGATGATGGCACTCCTGTCTGGCTCAGACAGAATGACTTGATACAAATAAAACTGTGAGGAATCAATAAAAAGCCCGTCAAAGAGCTCAGAATCTTACTAGTCGTTCTGTGAAGTAAAAGCTATCACATCAACTACATTGCGATCTAATCTAGTTTTCTTAAATTGAACTACACCATCAGCAAGAGCATATAGTGTAAAATCTTTTCCAATGCCTACATTTTTGCCGGCATGGAACTGCGTGCCCCTTTGGCGAACAATGATATTGCCGGATTTAGCCAATTGGCCTCCAAATAATTTTACTCCAAGACGCTTACTGTTACTATCGCGTCCGTTACTGGTACTACCTTCACCTTTCTTATGAGCCATGACAGTTAGAGATTTAAATGATTAAGCTATGATGGAGTTGATTTGAATCTGAGTAAAAGCCTGACGATGGCCATTCTTTTTTTCGTATCCTTTTCTTCTTTTCTTTTTATACACGATGACCTTGTCTCCTTGAACATGGTTCATTACAGTGGCTTCAACACTTGCGCTTGTAACCACAGGAGTTCCCAATGTGCAGTTGTCATCTGAAAGCAAAGCCAATACTTCATTGAAGCTTAACTTGTCACCTTTTGCGGCATCAAGACGGTGAACGTAAATTTGTTGTCCGGACTTTACTTTAAATTGTTGTCCGGCGATGGATACAATAGCTAGCATAAATTGCTTTTTTAAAACGGACTGCAAAGATATATGGATTTTCGGAACCAACAAAAAAATATTTCCGGCAGATATCTATTCTCATCATTGAGTTGAGTCCGGGATAGAAAATTTGATGCTTTTTTTAGTCAGGTTTACCTGTTTTTTGGTAGAGTCGGCTCTAAAATGAAATTTTTTTGAAAAAACTTCTTGGGCACCATTGATTCTAATGCATGTTTTTTTGACGAATTATAAATATGCACTTTGTATAATATAAATTGGATCGGTTTTTGATGTCCAAAAAGACCAATTTTTATCAATAATTTTGGTAACCCAAAGAATCAAATAGCGTCTTATTAATGCGAATTTAGCAGGGAATGAAATTAGTGAACCTATTGACAATAGGCCTCTGTTGCTTGATTTTCTCACATCAAGCACAAAGCCAGTGCAGCGAGTTTCGTCAACGAGACTCAGTAGCTTTACGTCAATTTTATTCGAATCTAAGTTCAGTCGGTAATTTGAACTGGGACTTTAATCTACCTTTAGAGCAAATTGATCCCAACAGAATAAAACTTGATGATCAAGGTTGTCAAGTGAAATATTTGAACCTGGAGGCATCCTCTTTCAGTTACGCCTCAGGCAGTTTCCCAACACCTCTACTTCAATTGAGCGGACTGCAGGTACTTAACTTGTCTTCCAATGGTATACAGGATGAAATTCCATATGAATTATACGATTTGCGTGAACTTCAAGTAATAGATCTCTCTTATAATGGTGGCTTGAGAGGAGGAATTGCTGACCAGATTGAGAAGCTCTCAAATCTACGGGTACTGCAAATGTCCGGAAATAAGCTTTCTGGACTTTTTCCAAAATCTATATGCAAATTGGCTTCTCTCGAAGAGCTTTCATTGACTCGAAACGAGTTCTATGGCACTTTACCCACTGAACTAGGACAACTAAGCAATCTGAAGTATCTGAGACTTGGATTCAATAAGTTTTCAGGAGCAATACCAGTGGAAATTGCCAATTTAACCCAATTGAACACGCTTTCTCTTCCTTCGAATGGTTTTACAGGAGATCTGCCAGCTGCTGTCGCAAACATGCCTTTTTTAGAGAACATTATTTTGTTCAATAACTTCCTTGAGAAAATGCCATCCTTTGAATATTTGAGAACTTATCAGGTAGAAAATAACCTTCTTAGTTTTGAAGATGTGCTTCCTATGTATACAAAGCACCATCATCCTAACTGTGATTTTACTTTTACTCCACAGAAAAAATTCAAGCTTACCAAAACTATACAGGTTGAACCCGGTGAAACGGTGCGTTTCGACTTACCCTTTGATAAGGCTGTCGCAAACAATCTATATGATTGGAGAAACCAAAATGGAGATTTTTTGTCTAACACAGGCGATTTTACAATCAAGTACAATAATAAGGTACACAAAGGTCTTGTTAGTGCGAAGATTACTAATCCTGAACTTGCCGAACTCTCCCTGGAAGTAGAGCATTTTAGATTGGAATGTGCGCCTCGAGTAAGGTATCTGGACACGGCGATTTGTGAAAATGCTTTTTTTGATATTCACAATGTTCGATTCGATGCGGCTCATGTCAGAGACACTATCTACCTGGAAGGCATGGGAATTCAAGGATGTGATTCTGTAATTATCGTGCATGTTGACCTGAGAAAATTCATTGAGCATCGCAGCTCTGCCGAAGTTTGTTATGGTCAATTTTTTGAGTGGAACCAACAATTGTACCATACTCCGGGAACCTATATCCAAAGATTTGCAAGTTCCAACGGATGTGATTCCATAGTGTATTTACAACTCAATGTTCTAAATAAAATGGAAGACTACGCAGAAATTAAAGCTTCCCAAATCACTCCGGGTTTTGTAGATATTAAGTTGAACATGGCATATGGTAAAAAACCGTATACATATGACTGGAATACAGGAATCAAAGAATCTGAACTTGTTAATGTGCGTCCCGGCTATTACAAAGTGAAGGTGACTGATGCCAATTTATGTACAGCTGAATTTATTTATGATCTTCGAACCTGGACAGGAACAACAGATCTGGCTGAGAGACCTTTCTATCTTTTATCTCCACAGCCGGCCAATCATTATGTTGTATTGAAATTTTTATCTGGAAGCCGGCATTCCGGAAATACGGAAATCTGCATTCTCCAGGGCGAGGGAAGGTTGGTGAGAAAAATTGTAACTGACACTCATCAATTTCAAGAGGGGTTCCATATAGATACTGAAGATCTTGCTTCAGGTATTTATTATCTGAGCATCAAATCCGAAGGGAATATTGCGACCATGTACCGATTGGTGATCAGTCATTAAATTTCATCAACATCTTCTTTAAATAGGAGTAAAAGGAGAGTTTTTCCCACCATTTCCAGGCTTACAGGATCTACCGCATCAGGTGTGTCTTTGTGCGTATGCCAATGACTTACAAAACCTGTGGGTGAGTTTAATGGACGGTTGATAATATCTATCATTGGAGTTTCGGCAATTGTATTGACAAATACATGATCATCAGTCAATGCACCTTCTGCTATTGGTACAAAGTAATTTTTATAGCCCAGCTCTTCACCTATTTTCCACACCTTATTGAGTACTCTCGAAGCATATTGAATAGATACCTCATCCCATGTAAAACGAGGATCTTTGCCTCCAACCATATCTAATAAAATGCCATAATCGGCCCTGTAACCGTTTTGCTTGGCAAGTTTGGACCAATGTTGAGCTCCGAGGCACCAGGATAATGGATCACCTCCATTGTCATTGCCATAATCCTCAGCATCAAACAAAACGATATCTACACCTATCTTGGAAAGCGGTTTGTGTTGTAGCAACTTAGCGATTTCAAGAAGAACAGCAACTCCACTGCCACCATCGTCGGCACCCAAAATGGGTTTATGGTGTAAAGATGTATCCGGATCATGGTCGGCAAATGGTCTTGTATCCCAATGAGCAGCTAAAAGTATCCTTTGCTTGGCACCGGGATTGGTTGAAGCAATAATGTTTGTTGCCGGAAGCGTTTTTCCATCAAAGGTTTTCGCATCAAAAGCTTGTTCGTTAACGCTCAATCCATATTCTTTGAATTGGCTGACAAGCCAGTCTTTGCAGTTGCGATGCCCTTCAGATCCCGGTACTCTTGGCCCAAAATCCGTTTGTTTTCTTACAAATCCGTAAGCTGAAGACTTATCAAATACTGGAAGATCTCCAACTTTTGACCGCTTGCAGGCAGTAAACATCAAAAGAAAACTTAAAGCAACAGTAAACCCAAACTTCATGGTCAAAAAATTTTTTCAAAGATAAGATCAATCTATCAACACCATAGATCTTGGGTCAGACTCTCTTTTCGATTAAATTATTTTTAGCCTTGGATAGGCCGAACCAAAATAAAAAAGGCCGGTAAATCACCGGCCCGGTTAGTTGACCTATAAGGATTCGAACCTTAACAAACGGAATCAAAATCCGGTGTGCTACCGTTACACCATAGGTCAATCTCCAAAATGGAGCGCAAATTTACAAAAATTCTATAAGTCAGATCCTGTGTGATGTTTTTTTACACAAAATTCTACTCATGGAGTTCAACTTTAGATGAATTGAAACGATTCATAGCTGGATTGATACCGGCCATAATGAATTCGATGATAGCCTCACTCGCCAGTTTTGTGATTTGCGGTCTCACGAAGGCTTCCTTTGCTGTCCACTTCCCCAAGACATAATCTACCTGCCTCCCCATAGGAAAACTTGAACCGATTCCGATGCGCAACCTTGAGTATTTGTTAGTCTGGAGCTCATCCTGGATATTCTGAAGGCCGTTGTGTCCACCAGCAGTACCATTCGGTCTAAGGCGAATGCTACCGTAAGGAATATGCAGGTCATCAGTAATAACAAGCAGATTTTCGATATCTATTTTATCTTTTACTAAAAAATTGCGAATCGCTTTGCCGGAGAGATTCATATAGGTTGTGGGCTTGATGATGGTCAGCTGTTTTCCTTTGTATTTTCCAGAGGCGACCTTGGCTAAATGGCCTGGTCCAAAATCGATGCCAAGCGATTGCACGAGCTCATCCACGACATCAAAACCAATATTGTGCCGAGTGTCCACATAATCGACGTCATAATTTCCCAATCCGGCTATAAGGTACTTCATGATTGATTTGAATTTGTCAAGCTTATTTAGGAATTTAAATTCTCGAATAAAGTTTTACAAGTATAGGATTATGGTCTGAAAAAGATGTAGACAAAACCCGGTGAAAACAAAATTCAAAATGTTTTTTTCCACCCCATACAAAATCAATTCTCAGCCCAGGAAGAGCGCCGACAAACGTGCTTCCAAATCCGCTACCCCTTTCCTGAAAACTATCTTTGTACTTTTCAGACAATAATGAGTAAACATAAGAAAATGGTGTGTCGTTAAAGTCTCCTGCGATCACTACAGGGTTTTTCGCTGTTTGGGCATGATCCAAGATCATTTTGGTTTGTTGGGCGCGAATGATGGAAGAGTTTTTGTAATTTCTCAACATCCGTCTCACTATAGCCAAGCGTTCAGGATCATCTTCTTTGTCGGTAATTGTTTCTACGTCTTTTGAAACGCGATTGGATTCCAGATGGACACTGTAAAACCTGATTTTTTTACCATCCACAAGAATATCAGCCCACAAACAACTATTGGTTTTCCGCCCAAATTCGACGAATCCTTTGTCTACTATTGGATATCTTGAATAGATGGAAGCACCATGTTGAATATCAAAATGGGTATATGGATATAATGCGGATTTAGTGATCGCCTCATCTGCATAAAAATTGTTTTCTTGTACACACAGGACGTCGGGATTGTGTTGTCTGATAAAGCTTAGAAATTTTGGAATGGAAAGTGCCTGATTTTGATCTCCGGCTATTTTGATATTTTTCAACCCATATAAGTTAAATGACATCACGGTGAAGGCACTATTGGAACACTTTCCCTCTATGCTGGAATCATTAAAAGCTACCATCAGATGCAGCTGAGGTATTGCAAACATCAACAGTAAAATTGATGAGATTGCGTATCTCCACTTGATCAACAACCAAAAAACAACAAATAGAATGTGGATTACTATAAAAATAGGCACCAGAAGACTGCTGATACTAAACAACCAATACGTTGATGGATCTGCTCCAGCTGCGATCAAAGTAATTACAAAAACCAAACTGCAGATTAGATTCAGTATGAAAAAAAATCTAATCATTTCTAGTCACCTTTTTTGAGGTTTTCTAAAAAATTCTGCTCTTCTTTACTGAGACTTTGAAGACCGCCGGATTTAATTTTGTCCAAAATTTTATTGAGTTGTTCTTCTTGACTTAAGTTGGAAGAGGGGGAGGTTTTTCTTGGAGATATAAGTCTTGGTCCCTGCATACGTTGACTGCGAAATAAATGGTCAAATCTTATAGTATAACCTTTCCAGCTAAAAACCATATAAAGGTATCCGAATAAACCACCGGCAACCATTGCCGCAGTATAAGGAGGATAAACAGGTAAACTGAAGATCACAGCAAATACAATCATTGCCATCGTAAAATATTTCAGAGGAACATGTCCTATCAATACAAATTTGAGTCTGAATTCCGGAGAGATTGTCGTAGCTGCTAGCAGCAAAGCTGCTATACCTGAGCTAGATCCATACCACAAAGCTTTATTCTCTTGAAAAAAAAGGGCACAGATCAAAAATGCAATTACTCCTGATAATAAACCTCCAATGAATATGAAAATGGCTTTTTTTCTCCCGATAAAATCTTCCACCCAATATGAAATCCAGTACAAGAAAATCATTTGAAATAAAAGAGACATCAGAGAAGGTACGAAAAATGCATGCGTTACCAATGTCCAAGGTTTTATGAAGAGCTCACTGCCTTGATTACTAACAAATAAAAAGGCTGCAGCATCAGGCAGAATTTGTTGAAATAGACTTTGGAAGATCACGAAAACGATCGAGGCGAAAACAGATAAAGCCAAAAACCAAATCCAAAATCCGCCATACCTCAGTTGATGCCTCAAATCCTGGTACAGATTCCTAAACATAGAGCATTATCTATATTTAGTCCAATAGATGATCAACAACAAGCCAAACAATGCTCCACCCAAATGTGCGAAATGAGCTATTCCGGGTTGGGTACCTGTCACCCCATACACAAAATCCAAAGCTACCATTGCAATAGCCATATACTTAGCCTTTATCGGAATGGGAAGGAATAAAAGCATCATTTCCAAATCCGGATACAGATAGGCTAAGCCGATAAAAAGTCCATTGATAGCGCCCGAAGCCCCTAGTACAGGTATTTCTGTGAGGTAAGTCATTCCCTGATATTGGATCTGGTAGTATTGAACCAAAAGATGTAAAATGGAACCACCAATACCTGATGCGAGATAAAAGATCAGAAACCTCTTAGATCCAAGGCGGTTTTCCATAAATGGCCCAATAAAAAATAAGGAAAGCATATTGAAAAGCAAATGGCTTGGGCTACCATGCATAAACATGGAAGTGATAATTTGCCAAGGATGGAAATGCTCGCTACCAGGATAATACAGAGCAAAATACTCCCTAGGGAGAGCCATAGTACCTAGATACACCAAGATGTTGATGATCAGAAGATGTTTGACTATTTGCGTGAGTTGCATCATTTGATTTACTTAAGTTTGGATGAAATTTCTTCCAAACTGATAGAAAGATAACATTTTCTGCCGGAAGGTCCTGCATAAGGCATTTCACACTCAAATAATTTATGAATGAGTAGTTCTATTTCTTCCTTCTGCAATTGACGACCTTTTTTCAATGCACTGCTTACAGCTGCAGACCGCGCCAGATTTTCTTCAACATTTAACTCAAACTCGAGGTTCATTTGATACTGATCAATAATTTTTTGGATAACATCTACCTCTAGGCTGTGCAGACTGTATATCTCAGGAAAAGCGTGAATGATAAAGCTGTCACCACCAAACTCTTCCAGTTCAAATCCTAGTCCTTGCAATTGGGGCATGAGAACTTTAAGTATGTTCGCATCCTGTGATCCTAAATGGATCGTATGTGGGAAGAGAAGCTTAATAGAATGTGATTTTTTATGCTGAATTATTTTTTTGTACTGTTCATACAGGATTCTTTCATGAGCGATTTGCTGGTCGATGATTACCAGACCATTCGCTGATTCGACAACGATGTAAGCATTGTGCAGCTGAAAGAAAGTATAGTCAGTAGTTTGAGGCTTGTGCAATCCACCTTCTGAAATACCTGAGGAAAATTCTTGCGGAATATCAACAGCGCGTTGTCTGAGTTCAGCCATTTGAGCCCAATTGAGCTGTTGCGAAAAATTTGGAATCAAAGATGGCGCCTGCTGATTGATTTTGTGTAAGCTGCCGGGCTGACTTGCTTTACCTGTGGATGCCAATAATTGTTCTATCCCAGGTTGACTGTTCTCAAAATCGAGCTGAGGTGCTAGTGTGAATTTTGCCAAAGCATGACGTACAGATACTTTGAGAAAATTGTATATCAATCTCTCGTCTTCAAACTTGATTTCATGCTTTGTAGGATGCACATTAATGTCAATATACTGAGGATCAATATCCAGAAAAAGAACATAAAATGGAAACATTCCGGGAGGGATGATTTCCTCATATGCCGAATGAATTGCATGTTGCAGATATAAATTCTTAATAAAGCGACGGTTGACAAAAATCAGTTGGTCTCCGCGGGATTTCTTGGCCAAGGTCGGTGTGCCTACAAAGCCGGATATATGCATGACCTCTGTTTGTTCGTCTAGTGTGAGTATATCTTCATTGTATTTTTTGCCAAAAATGTTGATCAATCTCTGCTTCAAGCTGCTGGCCGGAAGTTGGAAGATTTCATTTTCTTGTAAAAAATAGCTGAATGAAATTTCAGGGTGTGATAAAGCCTGGCGAACAAATTCGTCATACATATGCTTTGCCTCAATGCTGTCTGTTTTTAAAAACTTGCGTCTGGCTGGTATATTGTAAAACAAATGCTGTACTGCAATCTGAGTCCCTTGATTCGCTGCAAATGGTTCCTGAGATTTTATTTTGGAGTCCGCAGCAAAAATTTTAGTGCCGACAATATCTTCACTTCTTCTTGTCCGGAGTTCAACTTGTGCCACTGATGCAATTGAAGCCAATGCTTCTCCTCGAAATCCCATGGTCTGAATATGAAATAAGTCGTCTGCAGAGCGAATTTTGGAAGTTGCATGTCTCTCGAAAGCCATTCTGGCATCAGTGGCGCTCATGCCGACACCATTATCATTGACTTGAATGAGTGATTTTCCAGCATCCTGAACGATTAGTTTAATTTGGCTTGCTTGAGCGTCAATGGCATTGTCCAAAAGTTCTTTGACTACGGATGCTGGCCTCTGGATTACCTCACCGGCGGCAATCTGGTTGACAACTGCATCAGGTAAAAGAAAAATTTGGTCAGCCATGCAAATCGAAAATGTTTCTCAAAGGTAATCCAAGCAATTGGAGTGGCAGGTCTATCAGGTGGCGATTTTTTTTAGATCGAGATGAACCAATGGAGCTGGTATTTCTGCAGTATCTTTGCACCGCAAATCAAATTATGAGTGATCAGGTCAAACACGAGTGCGGGATAGCTTTTGTCCGACTGCTCAAACCTCTGGAGTTTTATGCTGAAAAATATGGAACTCCTTTTTACGGTTTGCAAAAGCTCCAGATACTCATGCAAAAGCAGCGCAACCGAGGGCAGGATGGAGCGGGTATGGCTACGATAAAACTCAATATTCCTCCGGGGCATAAGTATATTTCGAGAAGGAGAAGCAATGCTTCTAATTATTTACAACATCTGTTTGAAGGTGTCTTTAATCATTTTGAAGGTTTAAATGAGAATCAACTAAACGATGCAAATTGGCTCAAAAAAAATAAGCCTTTCATTGGTGAAGTGTTATTAGGTCACCTTAGATATGGAACACACGGTGACAACAGTATAGAAACAGTTCATCCTTTCATCAGGGAGAATAACTGGATAAGTAGAAATCTGGTATTGGCCGGCAATTTCAATTTGACGAATGTCGAAGAACTTTTTGATAAATTAGTGTCTTTGGGGCAGTATCCCAAGGTCAAGTCAGATACAGTGACAGTCCTAGAGAAAATAGGCCATTTTTTAGATGAAGAAGTCCAACAATTATTTAATTGGTACAAACCGGAAGGACATTCTCAGGTAGAAATCAATCCTCTGATCTTTGAGAACCTTGATGTATGCAATGTATTAAAGAAGGCAGCTCGCAAATTTGATGGAGGATATGTCATGGCAGGCATGATCGGTCATGGTGATGCTTTTATCCTTCGGGACCCACAAGGTATTCGTCCGGCATTTTACTACCAGGATGATGAAATAGTAGCGATGGCTTCGGAGAGACCGGCACTGATGACTGCACTCAAAGTGCAATTCAACAAAATCAAAGAGATCAAACCGGGCAACGCTTTGATTATTAAATTCAATGGAAAGGTGAGTGAAGAAAACTGCCTTGAACCACTTGAACCGAAACATTGCAC
The DNA here is from genome assembly GCA_016710235.1 of Saprospiraceae bacterium. Classification (NCBI taxonomy): domain Bacteria; kingdom Pseudomonadati; phylum Bacteroidota; class Saprospiria; order Saprospirales; family Saprospiraceae; species Saprospiraceae bacterium. The sequence continues at coordinate 768,667 of JADJLG010000001.1, read as the reverse complement.
ATTCGAGCGTATCTATTTTTCCAGAGGAAATGACAGGGACATCTATAAAGAGCGCAAACAGCTGGGGATTGAGCTAGCTCCACAGATTCTTCAAACACTGGATTATAAGCTCGACCACGCAGTTTTTTCCTATATTCCCAACACTTCAGAGACAGCTTTTTACGGCCTATGCGAGGCTTTGCACGACCACATGAGCATGGAAAAAATTCGCATGATAAAAGCGCATCCTGAAGGTTTGAATGATGAACTCCTCCGAAAAACAATTCTACAAAGACCTCGTATCGAAAAACTTGTGGTGAAGGATGATAAAATGCGCACATTCATAGCGAACGATAAAATTCGAGGTGGGATGGTCTCACATGTATATGATGTGACATATGGGTTGGTAGAAAATGATGTTGATACTCTCATCGTGCTGGATGATTCTATTGTCAGAGGGACTACCCTCCGCGATAGCATTATCAGAATCTTATGTACACTGCATCCTAAAGAAATCATAGTAGCCTCATCAGCACCTCAAATCCGCTATCCGGACTGTTATGGCATAGATATGTCACAAATTGACAAGTTCGTGGCATTCAGGGCTATGGTTGATCTATTGCAAGAGCGTAATCTGGAGTACAAGCTAGATGAGGTCTATGAAGCTTGTCTAGAGGAGTTGAAAAAGCCACTTGAACAAATGACTAATAAACTTCAGGATCTATACGCATTATTCAGCGATGAAGAAATATCAGACAGAATAGCAAGAATGATTGAGATACCTGAATCAGGAATCCCTATAAAGGTGATTTTCCAAACACTGGAAGGCTTGCATAAAAGCTGTCCAAGACATTCCGGAGATTGGTACTTTTCCGGAAATTATCCTACACCTGGAGGATATCGGGTGGTGAATAAAGCTTTTGTCAATTTTATGGAGAAAAACGATGTACGGGCCTACTAAGGCTTTTCCGGTGAAGTATACTTGAATTCCAACAACAGACCAAAATCAATGTAGTGAAGTACATCTCGATTGGTGGCTTCCAGCACGACCTGAGGCGCATATCCTGCGATATAAGCTTCTTTCCATCTGAGGGCACATAAGCACCATTTGTCCCCTGGCTTTACACCAGCGAATTGATAAAGGGGCTGAGGATTGCTGAGATCGTTGCCTACTGATTTTGAAAATCTGAGAAATTCTTCATCTGCCACAATACAAACCGTATGCATTCCCACATCTTCCTTTCCGGTGGTACAGCAACCATCCCTGTAAAATCCGGTCAAAGGCTTGAAATTACAAGGTTCCAGCTTTTTGCCGAAGACGTTTAAAGGATTTTTTTCCATAAATGAAACTTAAGGAAGTCAACTTTTTTATAAGAACAATGGTTCAATTTCAAGTAACAATCCAATTAAATCATGATACGATATTTGTTTTTACCCCTTTTAGGTGGGATTTTGCTTTTTTCTTCGTGTGTTTCATCTAAAAAATTTAAGAATCTAAGTGAAGAGGCAGAATCTCTCAGGTCAATGCTGCAAAAATGCAAAAGCGACATAGCTGATTGTGAACGAGACAAGAATGACATCCTGGTCCAATATAAAACGAGACTAAGCAATGCAGACTCTGATCTTTCCACCCGAGATACAAAAATCAAATCTTTGGAAGACCAACTAGATTATGTCAAGCGCACCAATAGAAACCTTCTCGAAAGACTATCCGACCTGTCTGTGATTAGCAAATCAGGTGCTGAGAGTATTAAAAAATCACTGGAGTCAATGAATGAAAAAGACAAACAACTCTCACAATTGAATGCTGGACTGAGGCAAAAGGATTCCCTTAATCTGGCACTTGTTCTCAACCTGAAGAGGTCTCTGAGTGATGTGCCAAGTGATGATATACAAATAGAAGTCAAGAAAGGTGTGGTCTATATATCTCTATCTGACAAAATGTTGTATCGCTCTGGCAGCTCTTCCATTACAGAACCCGCCTTTAATGTGTTGAGCAAGATTGCCAAAATCCTCAATGATTATAAAGAATTAGATATTTTGGTTGAAGGTCACACAGACAATGTGCCGATCTCCACAGCCTGCCTAGAAGACAACTGGGATCTCAGCGCCAAGAGAGCCACCTCAGTAGTCCGTGCTTTGCAAAATAGATTCTCGGTCGATCCTGCGAGAATGACTGCAGGAGGACGTTCTGAGTTTGAACCAAAATCAGACAATTCGACCGCAATGGGTAAGAAAGAAAACAGAAGAACAGAAATCATCATATTGCCTAAACTCGATCAGTTCTTCAAACTGATGGAAAACAAGTAAATTAGGACATTGCGGTAATCACGATCTTCCTTAAATAAGAAGAGAGCTATTATTTTTGCACTCAATAATGATAAAAAAACAAATGAAAAAATTTTCATGGTCTGTCTGGATGTTGATCCTGATGACCAGTATTTCGTGTAAGACTAACACAGAAAAATCTGAGTCCAATACAAAGCGTATTGCGGAAGTGCCTGCAGACTTCCAATCTCAACTTCACGCCGGAATGCAGGCGATTCAGGCATATCGAGAGAACAAACAGGCAGACAGTACACAGCGGAAAGAGCTTCTTGACGCAGCAGTTATCCATTTTGAAAAAGCGAGTCAAATCGACAGTACCAACCAAGATTTATGCTTCCTTTTGGGCAATGCATATTACCTGTCTTCGAGTTATTACAGAGCGATGAATGCTTTTGAAAAATATAATCGCCTCTGGCCTGGCAATGCAGGCGTTGCGAACAATCTTCGGGTGACATATCGGGAAGTAGCAAAAGCTGAACTATATAATGAGAATAACCCTTTGAGTGCAAAAACATTCATAGATAAATCCCTTAGCCTGAATCCAAATGATCTGCAAACATTGGAGCTTCTGGGTGTATCCATGGCGAGATTGAGCAATTTTGACACGGCTCTCATTGTGTTAAAACAAGTCATCGAAAAAAATCCAAAGGCGGCGACTGCAATGACCAACGCCTCAATCGTGTACACCAAAATGGATATGATTGAGGAAGCTAAAAAGTATATCAAAATGGCACAAGCTATTGACCCAAGGCTCAATAATCCTATGTTGGAAGGCAAATAAGTCTTCTTAATCAGTGAGAAATTGGGGATTGGGATCAAAAGATGTAATTTTACCAGCCAAATTGATTAGACATGGGTAGGATTTTTGAAGTAAGAAAGCATAAAATGTTTGCGCGATATGCCAAAATGAGCAAACAGTTTGCTAGAATCAGCAAAGAGGTTTTTATGGCTGTAAAAGCATCCGGACCCAATCCGGACAGCAATCCGCGTCTGCGTGCCGCCATGCAGAACGCCAAATCCGTCAACATGCCTAAAGATCGACTTGAGTCAGCTATCAAGAAAGCGAGTTCCAAGGACGAGAAAGACCTCGAATTGCTTACCTATGAAGGCTATGCACCGCATGGAATTGCCGTGTTTGTAGAAACAGCAACGGACAACCCCACGCGAACTGTTGCCAATATTAGATCCTACTTCAATAAATATGGAGGATCCCTTGGTGTCAACGGGTCTGTAGGTTTTATGTTTGAACACAAATGTCAGTTTCGTGTAAAGAAGAAATCAGATGATCTCGATTTGGATGTGCTGGAACTAGATCTGATCGACAGTGGTATGGAAGAGCTCAATGCCGAAGCTGATGAAATTACAGTGTATGGTGAGTTTGATTCATTTGGAAAATTGCAATCCTACTTTGAAAAAAACGAATACGAGATCATCGAATCTGGTTTTGACCGAGTACCCACCACTACCAAAAAACTAAACGCAGAGCAAGAAGAAGAAGTCAATAAGCTTTTAGATAAAATTGAAGAAGATGATGATGTGCAAAACGTTTACAGCACCATGGAATAAATCTTTTGATGATTAAAAAACAACCGGCATCTCTCGATAAAAATCAATTTTTGTGGTCAATTTACAGACCCTATTTAGCTTGGTTTATCCCAATCCTGGCAGCTATCCTGTATCTTAATACAGTTCTGCATGATTTTGTACTTGATGATGCTATTGTGTTGTCCAAAAATGAATTTGTTCAAAAAGGCATTTCAGGAATTCCGGATATATTATCCAAAGACACTTTCAAGGGATTTTTCAAGAAGGAAGGAAAAGATAAACTAATATCAGGTGGAAGATACAGACCGTTGACTTTGGTTGTATTTGCTGTTTTGTTTGAAATTTTTGGAAACTCTGCATTTGTGTTCCATTTGTTCATGGTTATTGCATATTCAGCTTTGTGCTGGTTGATTTATAAATTGCTTTCGGAAATTTTAAAGGATTACCCTTCCGGCGAAAACCTTGCAATAGTTGCAAGCCTGCTTTTTGCAGTACATCCGGTGCACACCGAAAGTGTAGCGAATATTAAGGGTTTGGATGAAGTATTTGCCCTTGGATTTTCTTTATTGAGTTATTATCTCATCGTACTATATCTAAAGCAAAACAGAATATCATTCATGATTGGATCTGTTTTAAGTTTTCTGATCGCTCTGTTTTCGAAAGAAAATGCAATCGTGTATCTCGCATTAATTCCCATTTATTTGTTATTCATCCGGAAGCCGGCGAGTCAGAAATCTTGGTATGCTTTGGGAGGTTTAGCATGTGCAGCCTTATTTTTCATTCTTGTCCGATCTTATGTACTCAATTGGTCTTTCAGCAGTTCCGCAGGTACGGAATTGATGAATAATTCTTTTTTAAAATGGAATAATGGAAGCTATGTTGAATTTAGTTTGATTGAGAAATTGGGGACGATTTCCTTTACGCTTTGGAAATATTTTGCATTGATCTTCTTTCCATATCCATTGACTCACGATTATTACCCTCGCCACATTGGTATATATTCTTTTCACGATGTGAAGAGCATTTTAGGACTCGTGATCACCTTTGCATTATTTGTTTTTGGTGTCTTCAATATTAGGAAAAACCCTTGGTATAGTTTTGCCGCTTTTGCATATTTATTACCTCTGATCCTGGTGAGTAATCTCTTTTTTCCTGTAGGTACTAATATGGGAGAGCGATTTTTATTTATGCCAAGTTTTGGGATTATTTTACTCATTTCATTTTATTTGATCCCTCTGCTTTCTCAATTCAAAGTGCTTCAATATGTTTTCATTGGAGTATTGTTACTTTTTTCGATCATGACTGTCATGAGAAATCCTGCATGGAAGAATGATTTCACTCTATTTTCTACCGATGTAAAGACTTCAACCAACAGTGCAAAAATTAATAATGCAATGGGAGGAATTCTCATCGAAGGACTTCATTTGGAGACTGATTCTTCCGAACTACGGAGGAAAGCCAACACTGCCATCCGGTATTTGGATAAAGCAATAGAAATCCACCCTTTGTATTATGATGCTATTGTGCTCAAAGCAAATGCGTACTATTACCTCAAGGATTTTCCTACAGCTGTGAAATTGTACCAAAGTGTTCTCGCTCAGAAGCCTGGTGACGAAAGTGCAAATAAAAATTTGCCATTAGCGCTTCGTGAATATGGTAGAGATTTGGGAATGAATCAACACAATCCCGTTGTGGCAAAAGATATATTGCTCCAGGCTTATAAAATAAACCCAAGTGACATTGAAACTATCATGTTGTTGGGAATTGCCGAGGGAAGCACAAACAACAACGAAGCGGCTTTAAAATATTTTGATGAGGCAATTCAAATCAATCCAGAAAATGCTCAAGCCCACTTCAATAAAAATATAGCATTGCTCAATTTAGGGAGGAAGTTAGAAGCAGAACAAGCTTTAATGAGAGCCAAAGAACTGGATCCTCAAATATTATCCAAGAACGGAATTCAATAAAATTGATCAACAAACTGAAATATATTATATTGTTCGCCCTGACTTTGGGACAAGTCTCCGGGCAAATTCAATCGCAGGACGAATGGATTGCTGAACAAATGTACAGGATGTCAGTAAGAGAGAAAATCGGACAATTGTTTGTCATCAGAGCAAATAGTACTGACGACGAAAAGCAACAATTATCGGTTGAAAATCTGATCAGGAATTATGCAATTGGAGGAATTTGTTTTTTTCAAGGAAAAGCGAGCAAACAAATCGAATTAATTCAGAAATATCAGGTGCTTTCCAAGATACCCTTGATGATAAGTATGGATGCTGAATTTGGACCGGCAATGAGGTTGAAACAAGACGCTTTGCCTTTTCCAAAACAGCTTACACTTGGTGCAATAGATGATAATCAAATGATATTTGATATGGGCAAGGAAGTCGCAAGACAATTGCGATGTGTTGGTGTCCATATGAATTATGCACCTTGCGTGGATATATATGTGAATCCAAAGAATCCTGTCATCAACGATAGATCTTTTGGTTCTGATCGTTATGTGGTTACGGAAAAGGCATTGGCTTATATGGAAGGCATGCAAGCAGGAGGGATTTTAAATTGTCTCAAACATTTTCCGGGACATGGCGATACGGAAGTGGATTCTCATCTTGACTTGCCCTTAGTGTCACACGATAGAAGACATATGGATAGTCTGGAATTGTATCCTTACCGAATCCTGATGAATTCAAAACCTGATGCAGTCATGGTAGGTCATATTCAAATACCTGCTTTAGACACTCAGGCAAATCGAGCTACAAGCCTTTCACATAAAGTGGTATCAGAGATATTGAAGGATGAGTATCACTTTGAAGGCTTGGTGATCACAGATGCACTTGAAATGAAAGGCGTTGCCAAGCATTTTGTATCAGGAGAATTGGAACTTGAAGCTTTGAAAGCTGGAAATGATATATTGTTATTGAGCGAAAATGTTCCGGTAGCAATCGACAGGATAGAGCAAGCCATAAATTCCGGTGAAATCAGTATAGAAGATATCAACCTCAAATTGATTAAAATACTTCGTGCAAAGTGGAAACTGCAATTATATAAACCTATACTTCCTTCCGTTGAAAATATTTCAACAGAGATTAATGCCCCTGAGGCCAAAGCACTGCGCGATAAAATATATCGCAAATCCATTACTCTCATCAAGGACGATTTTCAGCAAGTGCCAATTCGTGATCTTAAGCAGAAAACACTATTTATCGCTGTTGGTGTGGACGAAGAGCCAATGTTTCTAACCCGATGTAAGAAATATTTACCTAAATCCAGAATGTTATTTTCAAAAACTCCCTCAAGTTTTAAAATCAGTGATTTAGAGTTGGCAAAGTTCGATCACATAATTATCTCAATACACAAGACTAACTATAAATTTGAAACTAATTATGGCCTTTCAGATGAAAATATTCAATTTGTCAAATCAGTATGCAAAAGTAATAAAGTCAGTCTCGTAATATTTGGAAATCCGCATGTAGCCGATTTTTTTCAGGATGCTTCTGCTCAAATTTTGTGCTATGAAGAAAACACTCTCAGTCAGGATATAACAGCTCAACTGCTATTTGGTACAGATGCTTTTACCGGGCGCTGTCCTGTTCGTTTGAAAGAAAAAACTCAGGGATCCATTATACCTTTGAAAAGACCTTCACTCCAACGTCTTGGATATGCTGAGCCGGAAGCTGTAGGTCTTGCATCTTCATTAGTTGAGAAAATTGACACTATTGCTCAACAATTGATCCAGGATCATGCTAGTCCAGGTTGCCAAATTCTGGTTGCTCGAAGAGGAAAAATAGTTTACCAAAAGAGTTTTGGATACCTCAGGTACGATTCTCTAGAGCCTGTCACTGAGAATACGATTTATGACCTGGCTTCTATTACAAAGATTGCAGCAACTGTACCCGCTTTGATGATATTGGATGACTATGGAAAAGTAAATTTGAGTTCTACACTAGCTTCATTAATTCCTTCTTTGGAAGGTTCAAATAAAGCAGATATCAAATTGAAAGATATTCTATTGCACCAATCGCGAATGGTGTCTTGGATTCCTTTTTACAAGGCTTCATTGATATCACCTGATACATTGAATATTAGGATAGATAGTTTTTATCGTACTGAACGAAATGATTCATTTCAGTTGGAGATCTGTAATCATGAGTTTATGAGGAATGATTTTTTGGATACGGTTTTCTCAAAAATTATAAATAGCAGGTTGCACACAGAAAAAAAGTATTTGTATTCCGACCTAGGATTCTACTTCATCCCACAAATTATAGGAATGATCTCTGGAAAATCATTCGAACGATTTTTGCAAGAGAGATTTTACAATACTTTAGGACTAGAAACGATGACTTTCAATCCATTGAAATCTGCTGTTCCGCTGTCACAAATTGCGCCCAGTGAATGTGATCATTATTGGAGACAAGAAGAAGTGCAAGGGTATGTCCATGATATGGGTGCAGCCATCACACATGGTATCAGTGGTCACGCAGGTTTATTTTCAAATGCAATGGATCTTGCAATTATTATGCAATGTTATTTAAATTTAGGAAATTATGGTGGACACGAATTGATTTCTTCGGGCACTGTGAGATATTATACAGCCAGAGATGGAGAATTGATGAGAAGAGGAATTGGTTTTGATCTTCCTGAACTTGGTCCTAATCTCAATCCTTATATTTCAACTTTAGCATCTCCCAAAACTTTCGGTCATCAAGGATTTACTGGTACATGTGCTTGGGTAGATCCTGATCAGGAAATCATGTATATCTTTTTATCCAATAGGACATTTCCTGATTCGTCACAGAATAAATTACATAAAAACCGCTATAGAACCAAGATCCAAGACAGTATTTACAATTCCATTCTGCCCTGACATGATTCTGCCTGCCTATATAGCTGCCAGATATATCATTTCGAAAAAATCATCTCAGGTGATCAACTGGATAACAGGCATATCTATCTTAGGAATAGCTTGTGGCACAACAGCGCTGATCCTTGTCCTCAGTGTTTTCAATGGATTTGAGGAGCTCCTGTCAGGGATGTTTAGCAAACATAATCCAGATATTAAAATCACAGTGGTACAGGGGCGGTATTTTGAAGAAGACAAGACTCTATTAAGCAAAATAACTGTGCTTGATGAAATACAGTTTGTGAGCAGGACCTTGGAGCAAACAGCGATGTTTCAATATGGAGACAATCAGGATTTCGGTATAATTAAAGGTGTTGATGAGTCTTTTCATCAGGTGTGTGGAATGGACTCTGCGCTAATTGAAGTTTCGGATTTACCTGACAAGGACAAATCCGATGATATTTATATTGCTTCAGGGATGGCTAATAAATTGGGGGTGGATATCACTAACCAAATTGAACCAGTACGGGTATATTGTCCGGGATTGAATCTGGAAAACTCAGATTGGCAACTGTCAGGTGTTCCCTATCAGGCTTTCGAACCAAGAGGCGTATATGCATTCCGCCAAGATCAGGATGCAAATTATATGATTTGCCAGCTGGACTTTTTGCGAAACTACCTGTCTTCCCCAACTGAATTAAGTGCGTATGAGATAAAACTGAAATCATCAAATGCACGTCATTCCAAAACTGTCGTCACCAAATTGAATCAGATTCTAGGATCGGATTATATTGTTAAAGACCGCATGAAACAAGATGAGGCATTTCTTAAAATTATGAAGTTGGAAAAATGGCTTTTTTTTACGCTATTCAGTCTTACCTTGATTCTGGTATCCTTTACGCTTGTTGGTACAGTTTGGATGATCGTACTAGAAAAGCGAAAGGATGTGAGCATTTTGAAGTCATTGGGTCTTGATGATCCTTATACGAAACAAATATTTCTCATGGTTGGAATCCTGGTCACAATTTGTGGGATTATTCTAGGGTTTGTAACATCATATGCATTTTATTTTTTGCAAAAAAAGTATAAACTTATTGGTGTCCCTGAAGAGTTTATTATTGATTCTTATCCGATGCAAATGAGATTTACCGATTTTATTTTGGTAGCATTGGTCGTACTGGTAATAGGAACTTTGGCGACTTTGCTACCGGTTAAAAAAGTAGGTGAAATTAAAGCAATTTTTAGGGAAGATTAGCGGATTATGGAAGAGTGGGAGTTTGAATTCAAATGGTTGGAGCTTAGACATAAAGTGAAGCAACGCATGGGCAAAACCAGCTTGCCAGATCTGAACGTTATCCTGCTCCTGATAGGGATACAGGAATATGGAAGACTCAAGACCAAATTTTCCAGAGAAGAAAAACAAGACTTGTTGCACATCGCGAGTTGCAGACTGCTTAGCCAGGATGGATTTTATAAATTTACTGGATTAGACGAAGAGGGATGGCCACATTATGAAATGCTAAAACCATTTAAACTTAAAGGTGTTAAAGAGCAGGAAATCTATTTGAAACACCTCATTATAGATTACTTTGAACGGGAATTGAATAATTAAAAGAGATGAAAATAAAATTACTGTTTGCATTTGGCTTACTCTCCATGTTGGTGTTGACAGCTTGTCAATCCGGATCCAAGAAAACTGCGAATGGAGAAACTCTGGTCATGATTGAGACAGATTATGGCAACATGAAGGTGAAACTTTATAACTCCACACCAAATCACCGTGATAATTTCATCAAACTGGCAAAAGAAGGATATTACAATGAGCTTTTGTTTCACCGTGTGATCTCAGGGTTTATGATCCAAGGCGGTGATCCACATTCAAAGAATGCGCCAGCCAATGCAATGCTTGGTGGGGGAGGTCCGGACTATAATTTAGAACCTGAATTTGGCAAGTTTCACTTCAAAGGAGCCCTGGCCGCTGCAAGACTAAGTGATCAAGCCAATCCTCGAAAACGATCTTCCGGTTCCCAATTTTATATCGTACAGGGTGGCCCTGTAAGTGCAGACATGTTACAAGGTATGGCTGCCCAAAAGGGAATAACGTATTCTCAGGAGGATTTGCAAAGGTATCAGAGTGTAGGAGGCACACCTTTTCTGGATAATGAGTACACTGTGTTCGGGGAAGTAATAGAAGGCCTGGATGTAATCGACAAAATCGCAGGACAACCTACAAATGAAGCCAATAGACCTCAACAAGATATTAGGATGAAAGTCCGTGTCCTTTAAATCGATCAAGTATAAAATTATGAATAGAGCGATATCATTAATAGCAATAGCTGCTGTTTTGTTATTTACATCTTGTAGCAGTAAGTTTTCTCAATTTTCTTCAGATAAAACTGAAGTAAAAATCCCTGAAAAAGTGAATTTCACCGCAATGAGTAAAACCGGGGATGAATATCATTGGGATTTTGGCGATGGAGAAATAAGTACAGAAAGAAATCCTCAACACCGTTTTGTCAAATCAGGACAACGTACAGTAAGCCTAACCGTAAAAAAATCAAATAAATCAAGTACAACCCAGATGAAAATGAATATCAATCCAACGGATCAGTGTCTGATCGAAATTCAGACTGAATTTGGAAATATGTTGGTAAGACTATACGACGAAACACCCCTGCACAGAGACAATATGATCAAACTTATTGAAAGTGGATTTTATAATGATTTGTTGTTTCATCGCGTGATCAATGGATTCATGATTCAAGGTGGCGACCCTGAATCTCGCAATGCACCGGCCTCAAAACAGTTGGGTGGAGGCGGTCCAAGTTATACGATCCCTGCAGAGTTTAACCCACATCTTGTCCACAAAAAAGGGGCAATCGCTGCAGCACGAACCGGTGATGCAGTGAATCCTGAAAAGCGTTCTTCCGGGTCTCAGTTTTATATTGTTCAAGGGACAAAACAATCAGAATCCGGCTTGCGTAGAATTGAAGATCAAAAGGGAATCAAATACTCCGCTGAGCAATTGAAAGCTCTGACTGAACAAGGAGGCACTCCCTTTTTGGACCAAGAGTATACGGTTTTCGGAGAAGTGATAGAAGGCTTAGAAGTTATCGACAAAATTGCAGCAACCCAAACAGGCAAATCAGACAGACCAGTGAAGGATGTAAAGATGCGAATCGTATCTATCCATTAATGAGTAAATCAGACTATTTCTTCTGTTGAAAACTTAGTTTCTATCAACCGGCAGCCGCTCATCTTGATTGGCAATGGCCCAGGCTAAATAGAAAATATGCTTGCCGATCTTTTCCATTTTACCAAAGAGTATTTTCTCACGGTCATCGGTTATCCGGTGATAGTCTTCATGCGTACCGTTGAAGAAGAAAATTGAAGGAATTCCTTTTTCAGCAAAATTGTAATGATCTGATCTAAAATAAAAGCGGTTTGGATCGTTAGCATCATTATAGGTGAAATCTAAAGTCAGTTTGCTATATTTTCTATTAATATTCAAATTAAGTTCATGCAACTGAGAGCTGAGTCGATCCGATCCTATTACATAAATATAATTTCCGTCGGTGTATTTGTCATCGATTCTTCCAACCATATCCATGTTGATATCTACTACCGTCTTATTGAGATCCAAACGAGGATTATTCACGTAATACAATGACCCCAGCAGGCCTTTTTCTTCACCGGCCATCCATAAGCAGAGAATGGATCTGCGAGGTCGATGACCATTTTGAGCTGCTTTTTGAAATGCTTCAGATATTTGCAATAATGTGCTAGATCCTGAGGCATTGTCGTCGGCACCATTGAATACCTCTGATCCTCGTTTTCCAATATGATCATAATGGGCCGATAAGATCACGATTTCGTTTTTGAGGTCAGTCCCTTCAATATACGCCATTATGTTTTGGCCTCTGACAGTTTTTTCTTCTCGATCCATCAGGACGTTCAGATTAGTTTTGACCGTTAATGTACCTGGTTTTCCTGATTTTTTTGAGCGATCTCGAAGAGCAATAACTTTGGTCAGTTTTTTACCTAACAGTTGAACAGCCATCGTTGAAGAAATGTACATTACCGGCGTACTGAGCTCGGATTCTTGGTCTTTTTTTTCAAAAACAATCGCCGGAGATAAAACTGAATTACGGTTTTCGTCTATTCGTTTTTTTAATCCATCGTCGATTACGATAATCATTTTAACTCCGTGGCTGGCTGCAGCTTTTTGTTTCAAATAGAAACTTGAAGACCATACTGAAGCCGAATTATCGTGTGTGATTTTGCTGATTCCATGTTCGTCTGTCGGTTCTCCATTGTAAATCAAGATGACCTTATTTTTGACAGTAGCATTTTTGTAATCACTATACTCCGGATCATCTATGCCGTATCCCAAATAAACGACTTCATTTGCGTCAAGCTGTAATGATCCACTTTGTGTTGGAATTACAAGATAATCCCATAGATGTCTGTACAATAGTCCATTGATTTTGATGGATAGATCATGCCAAGAAAGCCATTTTAGACCAATTTGCTGATAATAGCTGTTTTGATCCCCTATTTTTCGGACACCATATTGTGCCAATTTGCTAGAAATAAAACCTGCTGCCATTTCAATTCCCTTCGTTCCCAGTTCTCTACCTTCCATAGAGTCAGAGGCAAGAGTATATAGGATTTCTTTGAGATCAACGGAGTCGATCACCTGTGCCATTTCATGGAGCGAATCCAATGTTGGATTCAATTCGTCCGGAATAACTACTCCTGAGAAATACTGAGCGTATGACGTAAGAGATGTCTGCAAAGAAATTAAAACTGCTAAATATCTAAAGATCATTTTGAATGATGTCATTCGAGTATTCAACTACATTTCATTTTTTGAACTCGTTGCAAATGCCTTCCACCATCAAAATCGGTGCTTAAAAATATTCTGACCATTTCAATAGCCAGTATTTCACTGACAAATCTGGCTGGAATGCTGATAGTGTTTGCATCATTGTGTTGTCTAGCCAACCTGGCTGTTTCTTCATTCCAACACAGTGCACAACGAACGGATTCATGCTTGTTTGCAGTAATGGCAGCTCCATTACCACTGCCACAAAGCACTATCCCTTTGTCTGCAATTCCTTTATCCAAATCATTGCCGACTGGATGCACATAATCTGGAAAGTCCACAGAGTTTTCTGAGAAAGTCCCGTGATCATTTACCTCATGTCCATCGGCGATTAAAGCTGCGATGATCGCAGCTTTATACCTGTAACCTGCATGGTCAGAGCCAATGGAAATTTTCATGACTGCTGATGTTTATTAATTCGGCATAGATGCCGGAATGTATTTTTTCAATTGACTTTCAATAGCTGTTCCGAAACTTGGATCAATGAGTTTGGCTCGTTGAATAATTTCAGGTACACTGCTTTGTGTAAATGCTTGATCTTGCTCAAAACCTCCCTGTATTTCATCCGGTGATAAGGTCGAATAGAATTCCAACATATCCAGAGTTTCGTCAGCCAATGTCTGGATTTGTTTTTGGCCTTCCGTTTTATTACCTGCAGCTATGAGATTATCTACAAACGGCAATACTCGAGCATCATATTGGAAGTTCATATTTGGAAAAACTTCAAAAAATTTCGCAGCTACTTTACCCGCTCTTTCCAAATCTCCTTTGCGTTGTAAGCCCTCGGCAAGTCTCATCATCACCATACGGATAGCCTGTACACTCGGTGCATAGGAATGATCGACAAATAATTGTTTTTTGTCAAAATTTCCCCACTTGTATTTATTCATGACAACGTCATAAGTGAAATCCAGATCCATTTTTCCTGCACCATAGATAGACATATTTTTTTCGCTTATTGATTTTACAGGTACAATCCTGAGCGCCATACCATCCATGTTCACATAGTCACTGAGTCCCATTAGTTTTTCACCATGACAAGTTACAGAAAAGTAAATTGGTCTGTCAGCTATGTTTGAGTATAAAATATCTAAAATGGCCAACTCGTCTTTGGTGATATACGATTTGCCGGAAAGATTAATTGGAATTTTTGAAACCACATTTGAATCTGCGGCTGTAATCATTCCTGATTTCAATGCTACATCTGTAGGAATATTGAGCGAAACGAAATGTGTTGGCATGAAAGACTCAAATTCCCTGCCCCCACCTCCTGAAAGTTTATGGTCTTCACCGATAAATTTCAGAAACGCGCCTAAGTCCATTTCTCTGTCCAAATTGCCTTTTCCTTCGGGATCTTCCGGATTGTAGTAATAAATCTGATTGCGCAACATCCCACGGTATTGACTGGACGGAATTGACATTTTAACAGGAGCAGAATCATTTATTTTTCTCCTCTGTGAATCAATATACCAATCCACCGCGATAAGACTCAGGTTGATAACTCTCACGTCTCTACGTACACCTTCCACTTCCTGTGCATACCATACCGGATAAGTATCGTTGTCACCATAAGTAAATAGAATAGCATTAGGTCTACAACTTTCCAAGATATTGATTGCATAATCTCTGGCAGCTGTTATGCCATTTCGTCCCAGATCATCCATGTTTTTGGAAGCCATGATTACCGGTGCCGTAAGAGCGAGGGCAATCGCGACACCAGCTGAAGCCATACCTGCTACTTTTGCTTTTGAACTTAAGATTTCATAAAGTTGAAGTACCCCCATTCCTATCCATACACAGAAAATCATAAACGATCCAATGAGTACATAATCTCTTTCGCGGGGTTCATTAGGTGGTGAGTTGTTAAAGAAACAAAGCCCAAGTCCCGCAAGTAACCACATGGAAAATAAAGCCCAAAATTCCTGGCGACCTTTTCTGAAATTGTAAATAACACCTAATATTCCAAGTATTAATGGTAGGAAATAATATCCGTTTCTGGACTGATCTTCGCGAATTACGCGAGGAAGCCTATCCTGGTTATAAAGTTTGCCGCTGTCGAAAGCCTTGATTCCTGTAAACCAGTTACCATCTTTTACATTCCAGGGGTAAAATCCTTGTTCTGCATTTTGCCTACCGACAAAATTCCACATGAAATATCTCCAATACATCCAACCGAACTGATAGTTCCACATGAATTTTAGGTTGTAAGCCATTGAAGGTGTACCTTCTTTTTTCCCTGTCAGGTAGTCCATCCACATCCGATGTAACTGTGTACGTCCCTGATCATTATGACTGATACGAGGGAGAAACATTTCATCTTTTTTAGAGAATACGTAATCCATTTTACGATCCACAACAGCATATTTATTTCCCAGGCGTCCCCACCTGTCCTCTGATGTCATATCTATTGGTCTGGCATCGAAATGTGGACCTTTTAAAAGCGGCCTCTCACCGTATTGCTCACGATTCAAGTATGGCAATAGTCTCATCACATCAGTAGGAGCATTCATATTGATCGGAGGGTTGGCATTTGCGCGAATTAACACAACGCCAACTGAAGAAAAGGATATTGTGAGTACAAGGAGAGTGAATACCAGTTTGTGCCCAAGATCATTACCTTTTTTCTTGAAATAACCGAAGGCCCAATAGAATAATCCGCCGATGACCAAAATGGTTGGAATAAGTCCACTGTGGAATGGCAAACCCAAAGAATTTACCATGAATTTATCAAAGAAAGCCCACAGTGATGGAATTCCTGAGATAATGATTTTTTGAAATAAGACTGTAGAAACAACCCCTGCCAATGCCGCAAGGATTAGGCCCAGATAACTGTGTTTTTTAAATTCTTTGTAATAAATAAATATGGCTATAAGAGGGAAAGTCAGCAAGCTCAACAAATGGACACCTATAGACAAACCTGTTGCATATAGAGCAAATATCAACCATTTGTCATTTGACGGACTATCCTCTTTGTAATACCATTTTGTAGCAGCCCATAAAGTGAGACCTGTAAACATTGTTGACATCGCGTATACCTCACCTTCTACTGCAGAAAACCAAATCGAAGTACTGAATGCTGTAACCAAACCTGTAACCAATCCTGCTCCACAAACAGCTATGTCGGCCGGCCCTTCCGGATTTTTTCCGCGTCCAAATACCATGATTCGTCCTAACATAATGGTCATCCAAGCTAAGCACATTGCAGCTATGGACGTGCTGAGTGCAGACATAAGGTTGACACTAAATGCGATATCTGAAGGATTATTACTGATCAAGCTTGCTACCCAGGTAAATAATCTACCGGTCATAAGAAACAAAGATGCTCCCGGTGGATGCACTATTTGAAGTTTGTAAGCTCCTAAAACAAACTCTCCACAGTCCCATAAACTCCCAGTCCTTTCTACTGCAAAAAAATACACGATGAAGGTTACCAAAAACACCAGCCACCCTGTGAAATTAGCGCGATTTGTTAAAACATTCATTTGAAAATGAGTTGATTATAAATATAGTAAAATTATATTTTAAAAATATTCCTGTAAAAGTAGCAAAAGTCCGCCAGTCCTTTACACTTTACGCGATTAAATAGGCTCTGACGCATGACTGCTTCGGAAAAAATACCAATAAATAACGCAGGATTGAACTATTTCGTACAGTTCACATTGATTAAATTAAATCCTCTCCTCATGGTCAGATTGCTCATTGTCATATTGGCAGCTTATGGTGTCTATACCCTGTACAACAAGTTCATTGCCGTCAACCGCGCCTTAACAGAACAGGAAAATAAATCAAAGAACATAGGGTTTACAGACTACGAAGAAGTTGAGAAAAAGTAAATGGAAGAAATCAAGAAAGTTCCGATTTCGGAATTGATTCTATACAAGGATCATCACATCGTTGCAGTCAATAAACCTCCCGGAATGCCTTCCCAAGAAGATCCGTCCGGAGATAAAAGTGTACTAAGACTAGCAGAAATTTACACCAAGCAAAAACTCTTTTTGTGCAACCGGCTGGATAGGCCGGTAAGCGGGGTGATCTTACTTGGAAAATCACCCCGAATCCAAACAATATTTCAAGATCAAATGCAACAAGGGCTTTGGAAGAAGTCTTATATCGCAATAGTCCCTTATGATGAAGGTGATTTCCCTACCAGCTTAAAGCATTTCGTAAAAAAGTCCGGACAAAAAGCTCAAATAAGGGATGATGAGGCCGAATCCTATCAAGCTGCAGAGCTGCAATGCATTTCTTTGGCTACTTCTGACAAATACAGGCTGTTGGAACTTAGGACCGGCAGTGGTAAGTTCCACCAGATCAGAGCACAACTTGCTCATTCAGGATTCCCAATAAGGGGAGATGTAAAGTATGGTGCGCGGCGAAGCAACAAGGACAGGAGCATTGGATTGCATGCTTGGAAGATTAGTCTATATCATCCAATCACGCAGCAAGAAATGAATATTGTCACTCCTGTACCCACACATGATATATGGCCTGTGTTTGCCTCAAATATTGAGGCTTTGATTCAAACTCAAACAAATTAGTTTTTCATGGAGAATCAGGAAATAAACCGCACAGAAATCAATGACCTGGGTGAGTTCAAGTTGATTGAATTATTGACACAGGATTTTGATTTGAAAAAATCCTCCAGTGTGTTGGGTATCGGTGATGATGCAGCGGTGATCCAACCTCCTCAAGGCAATATGGTAATGACAACAGATTTGTTGGTCGAAGGAATTCATTTTGATATGACATATACTCCTCTCAAATATCTGGGATATAAAGCAGTGGTTGTCAATCTTTCCGATATATATGCGATGAACGCTATAGCGACTCAGATCACAGTATCGATTGCAGTTTCTAACCGCTATTCAGTTGAAGCATTAGCTGAATTGTATGAAGGAATTAGAGAGGCTTGCGAGGTTTATAAGGTTGATCTTGTAGGGGGTGATACGACATCATCACCAAAGGGATTAGTTATTTCTGTGACAGCAATAGGTTTTCAACAAAAAGAAAAAATCGTGACCCGCTCAGGTGCTCGCGAAGGTGACCAAATTTTTGTGAGTGGCTATTTAGGATCTGCTTATTTGGGTATGCTGTTGCTGGAGCGTGAGAAGCAGATTTTCCTGGAAAATCCACAGATCAAACCTGATCTGGAAGGTAAAGATTATCTGGTAGAGAGATTTCTCAAGCCGGAAGCTCGAAAAGATAGTGTCGCTTGGCTGGAAAAAATGGCGGTAGTGCCTAGCGCAATGATGGATTTGTCAGACGGACTTTCCTCCGACTTGATGCATATTTGTAGACGATCTTCCTGTGGTGCAGAGGTGTTTGAAGATTCTCTTCCGATTCATCAGGATGCTTCTATGCTGGCTTTTCAATTTCAAATGGACCCGATAACATGTGCATTGCATGGTGGTGAAGATTATGAATTATTATTTGTAATTAAACCTGAGGATACGGATAAACTAAAATATTTACCGGAATTTTATCATATCGGTGAGATTAAAAATCAGGAAACAGGCATCCAATTGCGAAGTAAATCAGGCAAATTGCATCCATTGCAAGCACAAGGCTGGAAGCACTTTTGAATGAATATGTAATTCAATTTTTTTGTTGATTCAATATTGAGAGCCAAATTGAATTTATTATTAAAATCAAGCATTTTAGGAGATTCGCAAGTAGAAATTTTTTTTAAAAAATGTTAAGTGAAGCTGTTCTTGGTTTTTTTATCATTAGGTGAAATCGCTCACTCAATTTTCGTTTTGCGAATCCACTCGGTCACATCTAATCCCAATACCTTATTGCCCAGTGGATTCTAACAAGGATCCCACATGCAAAATCCGGGTTTACATAATTTTTTTGTCTTTAACTTTTGAAAATAATCAAAAGAAACCATTTATTTAGGTTTTATCCGGAATCAAAAAAAGTTCATGTGTAAATTAGCTTTCGATTGAAATAATTCATCTCATCTTCAATCTGTATAACCGTTCTGCTATTTTTTATATTAAAAAGTGCGTTAATCCAAACTTTTGAGTAGTTGAATTAGGTATTCACCATAAATACTTTTTTTTAATTTTTCTGCTTCCGCACTGAGTTGACTTCTTGTAATAAAACCCATCGTATATGCAACCTCTTCAATGCAGCCTATTTTTAATCCTTGTCTGTCTTCTATGACTTGAATGAAGTGGGATGCATGCATTAAAGACTCATGAGTACCTGTGTCCAGCCAAGCCACGCCTCTTCCAAGTACACCTACTTTTAATTTACCCATTCTCAAATATTCTCTGTTGACATCAGTGATCTCATATTCTCCTCTTGCACTGGGTTGAAGGTTTTTTGCAATTTCGATGACGCTGTTATCATAAAAATAAATGCCAGGTACAGCATAATGCGATTTTGGGGATTTAGGTTTTTCTTCTATTGATAAGGCATTAAAATTTTGATCAAATTCAACCACACCATAGCGTTCCGGATCTTTTACCTGATATGCAAAAACTATCCCACCATTGGGATTTGCGCTTTCACGTAGCAATTCAGGGAATTTATGTCCGTAAAAAATATTGTCACCTAAAACGAGACATACACTGTCGTCACCGATGAATTCAGCACCAAGTACAAAAGCCTGAGCCAATCCATTGGGTATAGCTTGTTCCTTGTATTGGATATTTAATCCGATCTGTTTTCCATCTCCAAATAATTGAGCAAAAGATGGCAAATCACGCGGTGTAGATATAATCAGTACATCTCTGATACCAGCCAACATCAGAGTGGACAATGGATAATAAATCATCGGCTTGTCATATACTGGCATCAGCTGCTTGCTGACCGCAAGTGTGCTCGGAAATAATCTAGTACCTTGCCCTCCTGCTAAAATAATTCCTTTCATTTTTGTTCCTATCTTTGAATATTGAAGTTTGTGTTTTATATTTCAATATAATTTATCCTTCTTGCTTATTCCTTTTTTTCGGTAAAATCCAGTTTTTGATCATTATAAAACTTCAGATCTTTGTCGGTAATCATTTTGGTGAGAAAAATGATCTGACCGGTATGATATGAAAAGTGTTCTATCACATGGACAATTATTTCTATTGAGTTGAGATGATAAATTTGAATCTCAAATAATTTGTTCCACTCATTTTCATCCAAATTTTGAATCGCCCGATCCGCTTCAAGAATGGTCTTCTTCAAATTCAGTAATAGTTCTGCTTTACTTTTGTTAATAGGATATGCAAATTCAGAATTCCTGTCACGAAAACCATTACCAGACCAAGTATGTAATATATATTGCTTGACATTTCCGTTGAGATGTTCCAGCTGGTTTGCTATAGAATTGCAATGTACGTTTGGACGAAATTGAATGTCCTCCTCATCCAGTAATTGTAGGCAAGATTCTATTTTTGAAAAGTTCTCATCAATTACTCTTTGGGTAAATTGCAGTTTAAGAAAGTCGAAAACAGGATTTGCTGACATCAGCTGACCAATTTTTTGGTAAAAAATCTCACGAGTAAAACGGCTGCTACTATGAGTAATAATACTACCGGAAAAGGCATAAAACTGATGGAATAAATATGGGTGCGGTCGAGAACCCACATCATCGTCAAAATAATTCCAATGATCATGGCAAGTCCACTTAACTTGTCAAAACCCGGAATATAATCTAGGTCCACTTGTCTTCGAATCAACCATAGTGTGAAGATCATAGAAAGTATTGGAAATACCTGGATTAGAAGATCACTGTCCATGATACTCCTTCTCTCAAAAAAGAAGAAATATACATTTAATGTGACAGCAAAAATTCCAGGAATAGTTACAGCATAAATTAGAAAGCTGTATAAATTTTTCCAGGGGGAGAGATATGCCTCATCCTTTGCAAAAACCCCAGCAAGGAATGCCAATGCAGGAATCCCCAAAAAGTAAATCCAAAGAAACGATGGATTCTGTTGCACCCAATCAAAAAAATCCCGAAGCGTCATACCATGATAATTTATAAATGCAAAAATAAGCTCATCGGATCTTCGAGTAAAGATTTTACTCTGACGAGGAAAGTTACTGAGGAACTACCGTCGATCACTCGATGATCATATGAAAGCGCAAGATACATCATTGGTCTGATTACTACCTGGCCATTTAGAGCGATTGGTCTTTCTTTAATAGCGTGCATCCCCAGAATAGCAGATTGCGGTTCATTCAATATTGGAGTGCTCATGAGAGAGCCAAATACTCCTCCATTAGTAATTGTAAAAGTGCCACCAGTCATCTCTTCCAAACTCAAGCTACTGGTGCGGGCTTTTTCAGCGAGGACCTTTAATTGTAACTCGAATTCATGTAAAGAGATAGATTCCACATTTTTAATAGGAGGGACGACAAGTCCTGAGGGTGTAGAAATGGCTATAGCAATATCTGCATAATCGTGGTAGATGATTTCGTCTTCTTCGATAAAAGCGTTGACTTCAGGCATCTCCATCAAAACTTGAGCACAGGCTTTTGCAAACAAAGACATAAATCCGATCTTGATACCGTATTTTTTTTGATAAGCTTCATTGTAGCGATTGCGTAATGTGATCAGTTCTGTCATGTCTACCTCATTAAAAGTCGTCAACATAGCAGTCTCATTTTTGACCTTTACCAATCGTTTGGCAATGGTTCGCCGCATTCTGGATAATTTTTGTCTGCGGTCTGTTCTAGCTCCCGAAGGAAAGCTGGCTTTAGGGGCATGATACGGAGGTGTGGCAGTCTTCAGATCTTGGGATGCAATGTCTGTTATGGCTACAGTCGCAGATACAACGTCAGATTTAGTGATTCGACCTTCCTTTCCTGTCCCTTCAATTTGATCCGGCTGAAGCTGCCTTTCCCGCATCAATTTTTCGGCAGAAGGTGAGGCGATTGACTCTTTTGTAGAAGTTTGTGTTTTTTCAGCTGGAGCGGATGCAGTATTGTCGCCCGGCGATACAGTCTTTTCTTCTTTTTCCGTATCGATCAAGGCAACCAGGTCTCCAATTTTAAGATCCTGACCTATGTCTGCTTTCCAGTGGATGACACCCGCTTTTTCAGCCGGCAATTCAAATGTGGCCTTTTCAGATTCAAATTCACAGATGGCCTCATCCATTTTTACGAAAGAACCTTCGGATTTCAGAATTTTGATAAGGGTCACCTCAGTTACGGATTCTCCTACAGACGGAACTTTGACTTCTAGCATGGGCTTTTAATTTTTACAAAATTACTATAAAGCGTAAGTAATGTGAATTAATATTAAGTAAGCTTAATTTATATATTAATTTAATTAAATATGTGAAACATTTTCAAATCTGATCTTTTGCCGGACGATTGATTCCTTTTGCTTATCTTTCCCCAGCGAAACCCTTAATGGACTCACTACAATAACCAAGAAATGGAATCTCTCATTTACGGACTGATAGGGCTTTTGATCGGAATGGTGCTCTTCTTGTTAAACAAGCTCAGTTCTGTGCCCAAAAGTCAATTTGATGAGCTCTCAAAAAAGTGGGCAGATCTTCAGATGGAAAGTAAATTGGTCCAAGATAGGTTCTCTCATTTAATTTCGGACCATAAGTCACTTGGGGATCAACTTCAGATGAAAAGAGACGAGAGCCAAAAACTAAATTCTGACAATGTGCAACTCCAAACCAGACTGGATCACGGTTCACAGCAATGGAAACTACTGCAACAGGATCTTGAAAAGGAACGCTTGCTCAATCAACAACAACAAAATCAGCTCCAACAACTATCAAGAAGCATTACAGAGTTTAGCTCACAAAATAAGTTTCTTCAGGAAAAACTCGAATCACAAAAACAGGAAGTTGAAGAATTGAGGAAGCAGAGTATCCTTGAATTTCAAAATTTGGCCAATCAGATCATGGAAGAAAAATCCCAAAAATTTACATTGGCGAATAAAGAAAATTTAGAAACAATTCTCAAACCATTGGGTGAAAACATTCATCAATTCAAGCAAAAAGTTGAAGAGACATATGATAAGGAATCTAAACAAAGGTTTTCGTTAGAAGAGAAGGTGAAGGATCTCATTGAAATGAATAATAAACTTTCTCAGGAAGCGCATAATTTATCTTCAGCTCTCAGAGGTCAAGCAAAAAAACAGGGTAACTGGGGAGAAATGATTCTTGAAAGTATTTTGGAAAAATCCGGACTTCAGAAAAATCGAGAATACAAGGTTCAGGAAACTTTGTATGATGAGCATGGAAAAATGCTTAGACCGGATGTGATCATCTACCTTCCTGAAAATCGAACGATCATCATTGACTCAAAGGTATCATTGATTGCTTACGATAGGTTCAACTCAGAAGACGATAAACCAACACAGGACATTTATTTGCAACAACATGTACAGTCTGTTCGTCAACACATCGACGATCTGGCAAAGAAAAAGTATGATACACTAACCTCCGGATTAGATTTTACAATGTTATTTATTCCTATTGAACCGGCATATATTCTAGCGGTTCAGGAAGATAATGAATTGTGGAATTATGCCTACCAGAAAAGGATTTTGTTGATTTCACCAACCAATTTGATAGCAGCGCTTAAGTTGGTTACAGATCTTTGGAAAAGAGAACAACAAAGTAGAAATGCAGCTGAGATTGCAAAACAAGGTGAGAGACTTTATGAAAAAATCGTAGGATTCCTGGAAAGCATGGAAGATATTGGAAAACATATCAATAAGAGTCAGGAGATGTATTTAAAAGCAATAGGCCAATTGCGCGATGGGCGTGGAAATCTAGTCAATCAAGCAGAAAAATTAAAAAAACTTGGAGTTAAGTCTAACAAAGAAATTCCTTCAAATTTACTTGCTTTTGATGATGAGGAAGAGGATGAAGCAACTGATCAAAAAAAGCTTGGACAATTCTAATAAATCGAATTGTCTTTTTGATAAAGTTTTGATTTTAATAATCCAAACTTTTGTAATCTGTGGACTATAGAAACACGTAACACACCAAGACCGTAAACCACACTTCTTTTGAAATTGATAGATGAAGCTTCGTCGAAATATTTGGTAGGGCAACTAATTTCAGCAATTGAATAATCGAAATAAATAATTTGCGACAACATTTCATTGTCAAATACGAAGTCATCCGAATTCTGATTGAATGGTATATTTTGCAGCACCTCTCTGGAAAAGGCTCTGTAACCGGTATGATACTCTGACAATTTATATCCGCAGAGAAAATTCTGTGATAAGGTCAGGAAACGATTGAAAATATATTTGTAAATAGGCATGCCTCCTTTTAATGCACCTACACCTAGTATCCGTGAACCAAGAACTACATCATACAATTGCTCTCCAATAATATTCACCATGGAAGGAATAAGTTTTGGGGTGTATTGATAATCAGGATGAAGCATGATGATGATGTCAGCGCCGATCTCAAGAGCTTTGTTGTAAAGTGTTTTCTGATTTCCACCATAGCCTTTATTTTGTTCATGTCGGATGCAATATTGGATGCCGAGAGATCTCCCAATATCAAAGGTATTGTCCTTGCTTGCATCATCGCAAAGAATGATGTCGTCTACAATGTCCATTGGAATTTCCCGGAAGGTGCGCTCCAAAGTGAGTGATGCATTGTAAGCAGGTAAAACGACAGCGACTCTTTTGTTTTTATACATGATTTCGAATGCTTGAATCAATCAGTTTTTTCTGGTGGATTTGAGGTATTATCTTCTGGTACGATGAGTTGGTGAGATTTTAATTGATGATACCATTTAAGACATTTTTTCATATCTCTTGGTCTTACACGATATGGATCATGTTCCGGTAAAGCAATCTGAAAAAACTCTTTGATCACATTATCGGCTTCATCATGTGATGGAATCTTTGTATTTTTTTCAAACTCCACAAATTTTTCGTAAACGTCTTTGAGAGCGATCGTTTCTCCAAGAGTATAAATTCCCATACTTTCAAGTGGTGCGAATTCAGAATTTCGGGAGGAATAAAAATTAGTCTTTCCATTAGTCAGATCTTCTAATACAAGGCCATTCGATCTTGACGATATCAACTTGTATAAACCCGGTTGACCACTGACTGCAACTATTTGCTCTATTGAAACCATAATTTATTTTCAAATAAAAACTCAAAGATAAAATTTTGTCTTAAACATGAAAAGTGGATATTTTAAACCAATTGATCTGCATGAATAAATTCAAGCAGACGTTCCACTCCTATCGCATAACCACCCACACCCATACCTATGATTCTTGTATAGCACAACGGATGAATCAAAGAGTGATGCCTGAAAGATTCACGTGCAGTGATGTCAGAAATATGGACTTCCACTACTGGAATTTTTAACATACTGAGTGCATCAAAGATACTTACAGAAGTATGCGTATATCCACCCGGATTGATGATAAGACCTTGCACTTCAGATCCGATTAACGATTGAATAGCATCGATGATTTGATTTTCATCGTTAGATTGATATTGGCTAAACTTGCATCGTGGAAACTGTTGAATAAGGCCATCTAAAATATCCTGCAAATTTTGAGACCCATATATTTCAGGATCTCTCTGCCCGAGAAAATTCAGATTGGGTCCCTGTATGATACAAATTTTGATCATGCTGATCAATTGACCATTTCAGATAAAAACTTCAAACGTATGAGTCTTATTTCTTCAAAAGTGATATCATCCTCTTTCAATGCGCGATAAGCTTCTTCTGCCGAATCTGAGTCTGCCGTCGAAAAATATTCGTAAATATCCTGTTTATTGTATTCATCAACATTGTCTTCAATATAATAATCGATATCGAGTTTGGTACCTGAACTTACGATCATGTTGAGCTCATCCATAAGTTCTTCCATATTCATCTGGACATTTCTGCAAATATCTTCGAAGGGAATTTTTTTGTCAATTCCTTTGATGATTTCAATTTTAAATTTGGATTTGTCAGCTACCTGTTTGACTACAAAATCATCGGGTCTCTGTATATCATTTTCTTCTACATATTTTTGAATGAATTCAATAAAAGCGTTTCCGTATCGTTCCGCTTTACCTTTATTCACTCCGGATATTTTACAAAGATCCTCTATAGAGATAGGATAGCGTGTGGCCATTTCTTCCAGAGAAGGATCAAAAAATACAACCCATGGTTTTACATTGAATTTCTTTGCTACTTGTAAACGTATATCCTTTAGGGTAGCAAACAATGCTGGGTCCAGAGCCACACCTTGTGCAGGTGCACTGTCTTCCTCAAAACTGGAAGTGACCTCATAATTATGGTTAATAGATATCTCTACTTTAATTGGTTTGGTGAGGTATTCTTGGCCTTTCTCACTGATTTTCAAAACTCCATAAGATTCGATATCCTTAATGAGATATCCCATGAGAATTGCTTGCCTGATCAAAGAATACCAGAAAAGACTTCCTTGGGTTTCACCTGCACCAAACAGTTCATGTGAATCCAGTTCATAGTCCAGAATATCTTTTGTTTTTACTCCACAGATGAATTCTACCACCGGTTTGATGGTGAAATTTTGATTGAGAGCCAGTATTGTTTTGAGAGCTAGTTCTAGTTCAGATTTGACCTCCTGAGATTGCTTAGGATGTTTGCAATTGTCACACATTTGATGACAGGTCTCAGACTCGAATTCTTCTCCAAAATAATGTAATACAAATTTACGTCTGCAAACCGGACTTTCTACGTACGCCAACACTTCATCCAAGAGTTGAGCGCCCATTTCTCTTTCTGATGCGGGCTTGTCTCTAAGGAATTTTTCAAGTCTTACAAGATCAGCATTTGCAAAAAATGCATAGCAATCTCCGACCATTCCATCACGTCCTGACCTGCCGGTTTCCTGGTAGTAGTTTTCCAGTGATTTTGGAATATCGTAATGGATGACAAATCTCACGTCGGGCTTATCAATACCCATTCCAAAGGCTATCGTTGCACAAATGACATCAATCTCTTCCATTAAAAAATCATCTTGCACTTGACTGCGTGCTTTAGAGTCCATACCGGCATGATAAGGGGCTGCTTTGATACCATTGACTTGTAAAATCTGTGCTATATCTTCAGTGGTCTTCCGTGCCTGAACATAGATGATCCCGCTATGGCCGGGATGCGCTTTGATGATTTGGATGATCTGGCGTATCGTCTGCTCTTTATTGATTTTGGGCCTTACTTCATAATATAAGTTGGGCCGGTTGAATGATGACATGAAAATACCGGGGTCTTTCATCTCAAGGCTCTTGACAATGTCCACCTGTACCTTAGGGGTTGCAGTTGCTGTCAGTGCAATGATCGGGATGCGATGGTCTATAGAGTTGATCATATCCCTTATTCTTCTGTAATCCGGTCTGAAGTCATGTCCCCACTCCGAAATACAATGAGCCTCATCTACAGCGACAAAAGACAGATCTACGCTGCTAAGAAATTCTATGGTTTCGTCTTTTTGGAGCGTTTCCGGCGCTACATAGAGGAGCTTTGTTTTAGCGCGGATGATATCGTCTTTTACTTGTTTGATCTCACCCCGGTTGAGAGAAGAGTTCAAAAAATGAGCAACTTCATCCGTTTGTCCATAACCACGGATAGAATCCACTTGGTTTTTCATCAAGGCGATGAGGGGTGAAATGATAATGGCTGTACCTGGCATCATTAATGCCGGTAGCTGATAACACATTGACTTGCCTCCACCCGTGGGCATGATGACGAAAGTGTCTCTTCCTGCCAGTACACTTTGTATGATCGGTTCCTGATTCCCTTTAAAGGATTCAAATCCAAAGTGAAACTTTAGGGCTTCGTAAATTTTTTCTTCGTAAGGCATGATTTCTGAGATGTAGGCCTTTCCATTTTTTTCCTTAGATGGAAAGGGTTTAAAAATACGTATTAGAATACAAATTGTTGTAAATTTTTTATAAAAAAATAAATAAAGTGCGGTATCATATGGAGTTCATCCGAATTTGAATATATTGCCTTTTTCTACCTTGCAATGTCAGATGAATTACGTGAAAATATAGCTTCTCTTGAGCGTCAATCCTTGGTTTTAGAACCGGATTCTTCTCAGAGAAATGAATTGAGCCAGGCTGTGCAAAGTTTCGCAGAAAATTTTCTGGAATCTTTAGAAGAAGGAAATGCCTACCAGACATTTGACAGCGTAAAAGGATATTTTAAATTGAACGACAGTCCTGTGTCCACTGAGGATATGTTGGATGAACTGCGTAAAGGTATGCTCGACCATGGATTGAATCCTGCTTCAGGTGGTCATCTTGGTTATATACCCGGAGGAGGACTATTTGCCTCAGCTTGCGGAGACTTCCTCGCGGCAATTACAAATCAGTATGCAGGCATCAGTTATGGTGGTCCGGGAGCTGTGAGAATTGAGAATGAGTTGATCCGATGGCTCTGTGATCTCATGTCATATCCTTCAACTGCCCACGGCAATCTGACCAGCGGAGGATCGATCGCCAATCTCATCGCTATCGTCACAGCGCGGGAATCTAAAGCTATAAAGTCATCCCAGATCTCTGAGACTTGCATATATCTGAGTTCTCAAGTGCATCATTGTGTTCATAAGGCGATTCGGATCGCCGGTTTAGCGGAGGCCGGACTCAGAATTGTACCTCTGGATGGGCATTTTCGGATGGACGCGGGTGCTTTGGAAGAGATGCTTCATCATGATATTACTTCCGGTCTCAGACCATTTCTGGTAGTTGCGAGTGCCGGTACTACGGATACGGGTGCCATTGATCCATTGGATAGAATAGCCGATCTTGCTGGCGAGCATGGCCTTTGGTTCCATGTTGATGCTGCTTATGGTGGTTTTTTTAGACATTCCCATTTATCTCATCCGGATTTCGGGAAAGTAAGCGCTGCTTTTGCCGGTATAGAAAGGTCGGATTCTGTGGTGGTGGACCCTCACAAAGGTCTTTTTCTTCCTTATGGTCTGGGAGCTGTCCTCATCAAGGATATGGCCTCAATGTACAGAGCTCATTACTATCGCGCTGCATATATGCAGGATAGTCTGGGAGTGACTGAGGAGTGGAGTCCTGCGGACCTCTCACCGGAATTGACTAAGCATTTTAGAGGCCTTCGTTTATGGTTGCCCTTGAAAATGTATGGATTTGAGCCATTTTTAGCTGCTTTGGATGAGAAGCTGCTGTTGTGTCGGTATTTTTATCGCGAAGTGAGGAATCTGGGATTTGAAACCGGCCCATTTCCTGATCTTTCTGTTTGTATCTATCGCTATGTGCCTGCCGACCGTGATGCCAATGCTTTCAATGAATTGCTTGTCAGGGAGATTGTGAAGCATGGACGAGTTTTCGTCTCTTCCACCACGATTGACGAAATTTTTTGGATCCGTATCGCGATTTTAAGTTTTCGGACTCATATTAGACTCATTGACGAGTATCTGTTCCTCTTGAAGGACTACGTCCACCGGCTTCTGGCTTAGCAATGTGCACTTTTTGCTGCGGCAATCCGATTCTTTTTTCAACCACCCAAACAATTTTTATTTTTAGTCGAAATAATATACATATAGAATTATATTTGCCATAATATTCGACATTGTTGATTGGTCTTGGATAGGTCAACAAGAGAATAAGAAGAAAATTATGATGTCGGCTATGCGTTCCATATTACATCTTGACCTGGACAGTTTTTTTGTTTCTGTAGAAGTCAATAAGAATTCGGCGCTGAAGGGCAAACCATTGATAGTTGGTGGGATGAGTCAAAGGGGTGTAGTGGCGGCGTGTAGTTATGAGGCGCGCGCTTTTGGTATACACAGTGCTATGCCTATGAAGATGGCTCTGCGGCTTTGTCCTCAAGCCATTGTGCTGCGGGGAGACTTTGACAGTTATGTGTACTACTCACAGATGGTCACTGACATCATCGACGAGGAAGCTCCACTGTTTGAGAAATCCAGTATAGATGAATTTTATCTGGATCTGAGTGGCATGGACAAGTATTTTGGTTGTATGAAGTGGAGTCTGGAGTTGCGTCAGCGCATTATACATGAGACGGGCTTGCCGATATCGTTTGGGCTGTCGATCAACAAGATCGTCTCCAAGGTAGGTACGAATGAGGCAAAACCCAATGGTACATTACTGGTCCCCAATGGTGAGGAGAAGGGTTTTCTGGCACCTTTGTCCACCAATAAATTACCCGGAATTGGCAAGGAAACCTACAAGAGACTTAGTTTCATGGGTGTGCGCACCCTTAAGGTACTCAGTGAGATTCCCGTCAAGTTACTAGAGCGCGAGTTCGGCGAGTCCGGTAAGACAATTTGGGAACACGCCAATGCCATCGATAACCGTCCTGTGGTGTCATACCACGAAGCTAAATCCATCTCTAAAGAACAGACTCTGGAAAACGATACACTGGATATGGCGAGGATCAGACTGATCCTCTTGCGGATGACAGAAAAACTCGCTTTTGAACTGCGCGACTCCGGGCGTTTGTGTTCTGTGATCACGGTAAAAATACGTTATGCTGATTTCAATACTTTTAGTCGCCAAACCAAAATCTCCTTCACTGCTCTGGATGAGCCTCTGTGGGTGGCAGTGCAGACACTCTTTGACAAACTCTATGATCGAAGACAACTCATACGACTTGTTGGCGTAAAATTTGGTGGGCTCTGCTATGGACGTTCACAGTTGAGTCTCTTTGAGAATACTGCAGAACAGATCTCTCTGCTTAGACAGGTGGATCGGATCAGACATCGATTTGGCTACGCGGCTGTACAGCGCGCCGTGTTTTCCTCGACAGAATCTGACGGAGAACCGGAATCAAAAGCTCCGGCCTCAGGTATTTAGCCCGTACATTTGCAATCATGCGCGAATTCTATCCTTCGAAAATCCTGCTGGCAGGAGAGTACAGCGTATTGCTAGGATCAAGAGCATTGGCCTTGCCCTTTTTTAAAAAAAGAAGCAGTTGGTCCCAATCAAAACAGCTTGACGAGCCGATATTGCTGCCATACTTAAAACAATATGCAGAGAATCCCATATGGAGTGAACTGATAGACCAGAAACAGATGGACACTGACCTCAAGGCTGGATGGACACTAGAAACCAATATACCGCTGGGATATGGGCTGGGTAGTTCTGGAGCACTTTGTGCAGCAATAATCGACAAGTATAGCCGCGAAAGATCATGGACTCAAGAGAAGCTGCGAAGTCAATTGCAGCAGATGGAGTCATTGTTTCACCGTACAAGTAGCGGCATAGACCCGCTGATCTCCTTTCTACAAAAACCATTGATCATGGATGGGGATCGGATCAGTGAGCTGGACAGCAGCTATTTAACTCATTTGAACAATTATCCTATCCACCTGGTCGATAGTAAAAGGCCGCGCCAAACCTCAGAGTTTGTTCAAAAATTTAGGGATAAAATCACAGACGGGAAATATGAATCCAGAATTAAAAATGAGCTGATTCCACTCAATAATCGGATGATCTCTCATTTTGTCAGTAATCAAACCAAGGAGTTCAGAAACAGCTGGGTGCAGATCAGCGAGCTGAGTTTGGAATTATTTGCAGAGATGATACCACCTGACATAGAGCTTTTCTGGAGAAGGGGATTAGAGAATGGACGATTCGCTCTAAAGCTATGTGGAGCGGGAGGCGGAGGTTATTTTTTGATGTTGGGAGAATCAGATCGAGAAGAGCTCAATGTATTGCGACCCAATTTTTGCAATGGAAATTCGTCGGAGGAGACAATTTAAGTTGATTTGCTGACAATAAAACCCGTACTAGAAATTTAGCAACGAATTTTGGTTTCAAAGGAGCAAATTGAATTCAGTTGTTAAGCTGATTTTCGAAAGCAATTTGTACAAAGCAAAAATGAGGAAGGAAATGTGTAATGGAGGAATTTAAATCAGTGAGAATGAAGCAGAATTAAAGCACGAGTTCTTTGTATGGGATGATTTTAGTAAAGCCCTTGTTGTGAAAATAACTTTCGACTGTATCCCGTTTGCCACAGGCAAGCACCATATCACCTCCCCAGGCACCTAATGATTTCACCGCTCCGGGAAAATCAGGAAATTGAGTTTGGCGAATGGGTTTGACACCGAGATAATTTCCGATCAGATTTTCATGTTCTTCCACCCACTCCTCAAAAGATGAGAGAGTTTTTAACCCAATCAAGCGATCCGTAAGCTGAGAAACTTTATTGATAAGTTTTGAATCAGGTTTGTTCTTTTGAGTGAATTTTACAGCATCGCGACTATCCGCTTTTTGATTCAGCGGTATGAAAAATAATTGATCCATGAACGGTGGCAAGTAGTCTATTTCTGAAAGATCGATGCTTCCATCGCCCAGAGTAAATAAAACCGGACTATCTGCACCTGCACATGCGATATCATATCCCGAGCCTTCTTCTATATCAAAATAAAGATGATATGGATTGACATCTGCCCAAGCAGCCATGTTGTAAATCAAAGTGGAAGAGGAGCCCAGTCCCCAATTGCGTGGAAATTCTAGATAATGATCGACCTTGTATTTTTTCCAGTGAGATAGGAATTCGCTATTGTTTTGACAGCAGGCTTTGAATAGCTTGCGGAGATACTTGCCAATATCGGGATCAGTAGTTTCGACTACGTCAAAACCCATCAAATCTATTTCGGCAGAAAACCATTTCTTCCCGTTCTCGTCATAGCTGTTCCAAAGAACTTCAGATCCTGAGAGTTCCTGAACTTTCATTTTTTGGCCGAATTTTGCAGGGAGCGCCAGCGCAGTCGCACCGTGTACTACACAGTATTCTGCACTAAGCAGAACTTTTCCTCGTGCATAATATTCAGCTTTTATATATATAAAATTTTAAAATTCATGCGAAGATACACAGGATTCATGATCTGCCAAGTGTTTAGCACTGAATACCTAAAGTATTTTACTTTTTTTTTATACGAAAAGATGTTGCTTCCATATGCCTCATACAACGAAAGTGGGATCTGCCAGCCATATATATTAATAATTTGTTTAATATGTAAAACATAATTTCATTTTTTATATATGTTTTTCCTTATTTTTGCGCAAAATACAGTGATTTGGATCTATCTATTGCGATACCCGCTTACAACGAAGAAGAGTCATTGCCGGAGCTGGTCGCCTGGATAGATAGGGCATTGGCGAATTCGGGAATAGAGTATGATATTTGGTTTGTTGACGATGGCAGCACCGACCAAACTTGGGAAGTCATTGAAACATTGCACAGGAAATACCCAGTAGTGAAAGGGATTCGCTTCCGCCGCAATTACGGGAAGTCGGCAGCGCTACACACTGTATTTCATCAATGTACAGGTAAAGTAGTCATCACGATGGATGCTGACTTGCAGGATAGTCCTGATGAAATAATACCTATGTACAACATGCTACTCTCCGAAAAGCGTGACATTATCTCAGGTTGGAAGAAGAAGCGCTATGATAACGCAATTACTAAAAATCTTCCTTCCAAACTTTACAATACCGTCACTGGTTGGATGAGTGGTGTAAAACTTCACGACATGAATTGTGGACTCAAAGCCTATCGATCAGAAGTAGTGAAGAGCATTGAAGTGTTCGGAGAGATGCACAGATATATTCCGGTGATTGCAAAGTGGGCAGGTTTTAGAAACGTGGGGGAGAAAGTAGTTCAACACCAGGCTAGAAAATATGGACATTCCAAATTTGGAATGAGTCGTTTTTTATATGGATTTTTGGACCTCTCCACAATCATGTTTATAGGAAAATTCGGCAAAAGGCCGATGCACTTTTTTGGTGTATTAGGAGTACTGTTTTTTTTTCTCGGCGCCTGTTTTGTCATGTACATGATTTTTACAAAATATGCATACAATGTTTACGGGATGACTGCGCGTCCGGCATTTTATATTTCACTGGTTTTAATGATTATCGGATCACAACTGTTTCTCACAGGTTTTACTGCGGAATTAATCAGCAGGAACGCATCTGAACGCAATCACTACCAGATTGATAAGATCATGGATTAACACTCATTTTATGAGTTATCTTCTGTTTTTCACAAACATCTAAACTCTCATACCAAGTGGAAGCAACAATATTTCAGATTAAAAAGCATCATTGACTATGAGCAAAATTGTCATAGTTGGCCCTGCGCATCCATTGAGAGGTGGTCTGGCTTCATTCAATGAACGCTTGGCACGTGAATTTAAAAAATCAGGAGATGAAGTTTTGATATATACCTTTGCTTATCAGTATCCTTCTTTTTTATTTCCTGGAACAAGCCAATATTCAAGTGAACCTGCTCCTTCAGATATCGACATTCGAGTAAAAATAAATTCTGTAAATCCTTTGAATTGGTTTGCAGTCGGAAAGGAATTAAACAAACTTCGAGCCGACATTTTGATAGTTCGATATTGGTTACCCTTTATGGGGCCTTGTTTAGGAACTATTCTCCGACAAGTCAGAAAAAACAACCATACTAAAATCATTTGTATAGCTGACAACATCATCCCTCACGAAAAGAGACTTGGTGATCACGCATTTACCTCCTATTTTCTAAAACCTGTCCATGCCTGTATTACGATGAGTGAAAAAGTAATGGAAGACCTCAGAAAATTGAGACCCGATATTCCTGCAACTATTGTAGATCATCCCTTGTATGATGGATTTGGAGAATCAATTTCAAAGGTGGAAGCGCGTCGTCATTTGAAGCTGGGAACAGAAGAAAAGATCATGCTTTTTTTTGGTTTTATCAGAAAGTATAAGGGCTTGGATATTCTACTCGAAGCGATGAGTAATGAAGCACTAACTCTGTCAGGTATAAAGCTACTCATCGCCGGAGAGTATTATGAATCCGCCGAGCCATATCAAAAGATGATAGAAGCCAATAGTTTATCCACGCGGATTTATGATCACAGTCATTTTATTCCGGATAGTGATATCAAGTACTATTTGTCTGCAGCGGACGTTGTAGTTCAACCATACAGATCTGCCACGCAGAGTGGTGTCACACCATTGGCTTACCATTTCGAAGTACCAATGATCGTTACAGATGTGGGTTCATTACCGAGATTGGTCCCACATGGAAAAGTGGGATTGGTTTGCAAAGCTGATGCAAATTCTCTTGCGGCATGTATAGTCGACTTTTTTGCATATCCACAAGATTATTTTTTACCACAAATTCGGATAGAAAAAACTAAATTGAGTTGGGAAAAACTCAGACAAAAAATATTGAATCTCGCTTATGATATTTAGAAGCAGAGCTCCATTTAGGCTGGGTCTGGCCGGAGGTGGAACAGATGTGAGTCCGTATAGCGACCTATATGGAGGCGCTATATTGAATGCAACGGTGTCATTATACGCCAGTGCAACGATTGAATTGATCGATGATCCTTTAGTGGAATTGCATTCCATTGATCAAAAACAGGTTCAGATTTTTCAGATGGATGAAGAGCTGCAGTTGCATACAGGGTTGGAATTGCAAAAAGGGGTGATCCTGAGAATGCGGCAAGAGCGATGGCTCCCAGAAGGCAAAGGATTCAGGCTGACCACGGCAATGGATGTGCCCGCCGGCAGTGGATTAGGGACTTCTTCTACCCTGGTTGTTGCTATTCTAAAAGCTTTTGCTGAATGGAATAATCTTCCTCTCGGAGATTATGATATGGCACATCTTGCTTATGAAATTGAAAGAAAAGAACTTGGACTTGCCGGCGGGAAGCAAGACCAATATGCTGCAACTTTTGGAGGTTTCAATTTTATGGAATTTTACCACGACGACCAGGTGATTGTCAACCCACTTCGTATTAAACCTGAGTATATTCAAGAATTAGAACACAATCTCATCCTTTATTTTACTTCTTCCAGTAGAAAATCAACGGAAATCATTCAAGAGCAGCAGTTGAATGTAGAGAATAAGAAACAGAGTTCCATTGAAGCAATGCACCAGCTTAAAGAACAGGCGCGATTGATGAAAGAAGCTCTTTTAAGAGGACGACTTCATGAAATAGGCGAAATCTTGGATTATGGATTTGAGCAAAAGAGGAAAATGGCTCATAGTATTTCCAATGAAAGCCTGGATCATATCTATTCATCTGCTAAAGAAGCAGGGGCCACCGGGGGCAAAATCTCGGGTGCCGGAGGAGGAGGATTTATGTTCTTTTATTGTCCTGGAAATACAAAATATGCGGTTGCAGAACAATTGAAAAAACAAAGCGGTTATATCATTTCCTCCCATTTTACAGATAGAGGCGTACAAAGCTGGAGGGCTAGTTCGAAATTATGAAATCTAAAATAGAAAATATCATCAGAGAATCCATAGCTGTAAAAACTGCCTTGGTGTCTGATTCAGAAATGATCCGAAATATGGAAAACGCTTCCAATTGGATCACTGAGGCTATAAGCAGAGGTGGAAGAATCTATTTTTGTGGAAATGGAGGTTCAGCTGCAGATGCACAACATTTAGCAGCAGAGTTATCCGGTAGGTTTTATAAAGACAGGCCCGCATTGGCAGCGGAAGCGTTGCATTGCAATAGCTCATACCTCACTGCCGTTGCAAATGATTATTCATACGAGGTCATTTTCCAACGAATGATAGCAGGATTTGGAAAAAAGGAAGACATTCTTGTAGGACTAAGTACTTCTGGAAATTCGCGCAATATTGTGCTTGCCTTTGAAGCAGCAAGAAATCAAAAAATGAAAACCATAGGTTTAACGGGAATAGGTGGAGGTAAAATGAAGGAGTTGAGCGACATTCTGATATGTGTGCCTTCCGGTGATACGCCGAGAATTCAGGAGAGCCATATTTTAATAGGGCATATCATTTGTCAACTCGTAGAGGAAAAACTGTTTTTGTCTTGAAAGAAGTTATCCTGCTTGCAGGAGGGCTCGGTACACGCCTGCAGGGTGTAAATCCTCATCTGCCCAAATCACTCGCACCAGTAGCCGGGAAAGCATTTTTGTCTATCGTGATTGATGCATTATTTGGACACAATATTGATCGCATCATTTTATCCCTCTCTTATAAAGCCCAAGATATTATCCATTTTATTGCAGATCATTATCCTGGAGATTCAAGAATCCAATGTGTTGTTGAACCCAAAGCATTAGGTACAGGTGGGGCGATCAAATTTGCTTCTCAATTTTTGTCTGCTGATCGTTTTTTTGCTTTGAACTCCGATACTTTTTTTGACATTGACTTGGAAGGGATGAAGAGTTTTGCAGTATCAAGAAATGCTGACTTGGTATTGGCTGCAAAACGTATGCTGAAGCCGCACAGATATGGGACAATTGATATTGGTGACAATGACCAAATCCAAAAATTTAATGAAAAGAAGGAACTCGATTATGGTTGGATCAACGGAGGTGTTTATTGGATGAAAAAATCAGTGTTGAATGATTTTGTGATAGGAGATGTTTTTTCTTTTGAAAAAGAAATTTTAGAAAAAAAAGGTGGAAATACAGGTCTCTACGCTTATAAATCTGATGAAGCGTTCATAGACATCGGCATCCCGGAAGATTATTTTCGGGCACAAAATTGGTTTTCATCTGAAAGGCTCCAACAGCTTAGAAATCAAAAATCAAATCGCGTTTTGTTTCTTGATAGAGATGGTGTAATCAATGTCCTTCTACCTGGAGATTATGTCAAGAATTGGGACGAGTTTGTATTCAAAAAAGATGTTTTTGAAGGGCTGCGGTCAGTGAATGATTTCTTTGGTAAAATGATTATAATAACAAATCAACAAGGTATTGCCAAAGGAAAATACACTCACGGGGATCTTGAGCAAATTCATCTACAAATGAAGAATGAATTGAGTCGTCAGGGAATTGAAATTGATGGGGTCTATTTTTGTCCGCATTTAGAATCCGAAAATTGTAATTGTAGAAAACCCAAACCGGGAATGTTTTTCTATGCGAAGCAGGATTTTCCAAATATAGATCTGGAGCAATCTTTTTTTGTTGGTGACCAAGCCACAGATGTTTTAGCTGCCAAAGCAGCTGGTATTCAATCC
The DNA here is from genome assembly GCA_016710235.1 of Saprospiraceae bacterium. NCBI lineage: Bacteria > Pseudomonadati > Bacteroidota > Saprospiria > Saprospirales > Saprospiraceae > Saprospiraceae bacterium. The sequence continues at coordinate 730,160 of JADJLG010000001.1, read as the reverse complement.
ATAGCACTTTTAGATCGTGCACCAACAGATGAAATGAAATTGGCAATGCCTGGAGCAACAATTTTTAGTCTTTTAGAGTTAAAATACCTGATTTTAGAGAAAGGATGAAACAGAATATTTTCCTAGCTTTCTTTTTGGGATTGACTTTGACACTTGCAGGGCAGCAAGACGGTACTTTTAGAGTAGAGATAGCACCTTTTTCACCTCCTATTGAGGCGATGATCCAACATTTTGAGGGTAGTCCGGTGACCCCAGTCATGGCTCCTGATCTGGATCAGAAAATGGTTACTATAGATGAAAATCGAGGCAGACCGCAAGTCCTGATTTTTGCTAATCTGACTGACCCACGAGTACTTCCCATTTTAATTCAATTTGCCAATTGGCACAAGTCAAGCAATAAGCCATCGTATATCATTGCATTAATGGATGAAACGCCTGAGCAATTATTAGCGGCGAAACTTAAGGAACAAGCTACGGATTTGACGATTATACCCAATTGTAAAATGCTGAGTGAAGCTGTTTATGGAATTGAACTCGGTGTGCCAAGGATGTTTTTGATAGATCAGATGGGTAATATTGCGAAAGTATTTCCTGCTGAAAGATTTAGCCAGCCGGAGAGGATTTTAGAAGAGTTGGATCATTTGTTACCCTGATTGATGGGACAGATTTATTCAGTCAAAGAGATTTTTTATACGCTACAAGGTGAGGGCTTTCATAGTGGAAGAGCTGCAGTTTTTTTGCGATTTTCAGGTTGTAATTTGTGGAGTGGCCGTGAAGAAGACAGGGCAAAGGCGAAATGTAAGTTTTGTGATACCGACTTTGTAGGGATTGACGGCGAAAATGGAGGAAAATATAATGCTGCAGAACTGGCAGAGCTGGTATATCAACAGTGGCCAATTTCTAACAGCTCAAACAAAATGGTTGTGTGTACAGGAGGAGAACCCATGCTGCAACTCGATCCGGAACTGTTGTCAATATTGCAGTCAAAAGGATTTTTTGTGGCAATTGAAACCAATGGAACAATTCCTGTGCTTGAAGGAATTGATTGGATTTGTGTTAGCCCAAAACCTCAAACAGAGATTGTGCAGATAAGGGGCAATGAATTGAAGTTCATTTACCCACAGCCGGATCAGGACCCTCAACAATTTGAAGAATTGGCTTTTGAGCATTATTTCGTTCAACCGATGGATGGCTTGGAACTTCAGAAAAACACTGAATCGTGTGTCCGATTTTGTAAATCACACCCAATGTGGAAGCTCAGTCTTCAAACTCACAAGATTCTGGGGATTCCCTAATAGTCGCCAAACTGGGACAGACGATATTGGTCAACCTGATTTTGAATCTGAGCTGTTTTTCGTCTAAATATACCCTGAATGGTAAAATCATCGGAAAATAAGCGCTGCTTGCCGAAATAATTGGGTCATTCCATAACGAAATTCTAATTTTGACCGTTATTCTTTTTTGCCAAAATTTCTTTATGTTAAAATTTATACTCTCATTTTTATTATTGGGCCTGATTCTAACAACTCAACAGGCAGATGCTCAGAAATTCTTTAAGTTGATTGACCAGGCAGATCATCTGCCTTCCAAAAATGGTTTTCGAACTATGAAGCATTATCAGCCATTCTACTTGGATAAAGCGCAACTGAGCAAATATTTGTCAACGCAGACAGCAAAGGATGATTATTCCAAAGCCATACCGCTTACTTTTCCTATGCCTGATGGAACTTGGGAAACATATCAAGTAGTAGAGTCGCCGGTAATGGAAGAAGCGCTAGCTGCCAAATTTCCTGAGATTAAAACCTATAAAGGCTTTCAGGGTGCTAGTACGATGAGATTGTCGATTTCTCCATATAGTTTTCAAGCTATCTTTCTGACAACGTCAGGTGAAATAGTGATAGAAAATCTAAGTGAAGGAAATCAGCAATATTTTGGGGTGTTCAGGGCTTCAGATCTTGAAGTCCGTTCAGGAAGCCAAGATTTGGCTTGTGGCACTCATGATCTGGAAGCAATAGTCCATACAGGTGAATCTAGTGAATTCAAGCAAAATATTTTGAAAGTAAGAGGTGTAGAACCGATGAATCTAAGGAAGTTTCGCCTTGCCTTGAGTTGTACCGGTGAATGGGGATCTGCAGCTAGCTTGGGAGGCGGCACCACGCAGTCAGCTTTAGACAAAATGGTAGCATCAGTAAATATTCTCAATTCTATATACGAAAAAGACTTTGGTGCACATTTGGACTTGATAGCAAACAATGAATTTTTGATTAATTTAGATGCTTTGCTGGATCCATATAGTTCACCGAGATCTGGACGCGATATCATTTCAGAAAATACCCAAATCGTAAATCAGAAAGTAGGCTCAAGATCTTATGATGTAGGTCATTGTTTTACTGTTGGATGTACTGATGTCGGTGGTGTGGCCAATCTGGCAAGTCTTTGCAGTACCACAGGTGGAAAAGCAAATGGATGTACCTGTTGGTATACAACAGACATCAACTATGTTACACAAAGGATTTTCTGTCATGAAATGGGCCATCAGTTTTCAGCTACGCACACTTTCTCCAATTGCAACGGGAATGAAGAGGGAAGAACAGCCTATGAACCCGGATCCGGTACCACCATTATGTCTTACAGCGGTTTGTGTGGTGGATTAAATGTTGAAATGGGTTCTACTCCACACCCCGATTTTTTTCATGTGGCATCTGTGGAGCAGGCTTTGACAATGACGAGATTAGCTGTTTCAAGTTGTGGCACAACTTTAACGACAAACAATACTAAACCAACGGTAAACATTGAGGTCCCTGAAGGATTGACGATACCGATACAAACACCTATTTCTCTGACGGGTTCTGCCACAGATGCGGAAGGAGATGTACTTACGTATAGCTGGGAGCAATTCAACCCCGGAGCTTATGGAGATGCGATTGGATCGGTAAGTTTGACAAGCGTAGGCCCATTGTTTAAAGTGAATTTCCCATCTACTGATCCTGTACGAGTGATTCCGAATTGGTCATCTATTCTGGGTGCACAAAACTTCAATTTGCGAGAAGTATTGCCATCAGTCTCCAGGCCTTTGGATTTCAGATTTGTGGTACGGGACAACAATGCAGAAAGTGGTGCAGTCTCATGGGAAAATCTTCATCTGGAAGTAACAGATCAAGCCGGGCCATTTACGGTGATGAAGCCCAATGGATCAGGAGACGTGCTCTATAAAAATGCTTGTAATGTCATCAAATGGGATGCAGCAAATACTAATGTTGCTCCTGTGAGTTGCAGTAAGGTAAATATTTATTTAATCTACAAGAACAATGTTAAGAATCCAATTTTGCTCAAAGAAAATGCTGATAATGATGGTGAGGAAATTGTCGATATACCGGATTCAATGGCAGTTGCCAACTGCAGAATTATGGTTAAATCCGTAGGAAATGTGTTTTTTGATGTTTCTGATCAAGATATTTCATTGATAGAAAGCAATTCGCCTTCTTATGACTTCAATGTCAACCCTCAGGTAGCAAAAATTTGTCTCCCTGCAAGGTTGGACTTGCATCTTCAATCATGTTTTCGGAATAGTAATTCAAGTAGTATTCAGCTAATAGTAGGACAAGGATTGCCAACGGGAGCTACATATCGTTTTAGTAAAACCGAACTTGGTCCAAATGACAATGCTGAGCTTTCTATAGATTTAAATTCGGTAAATGTATTGAGTAACTTAGTTTTTCAGGTAGGAGCTGTTCGTCCGGGTGGTGACACAGTGTACAGCGACGTGAAAGTAAAAGTGATCAACAACAATTTTTCGGATATGGCACTTTTATTGCCTTCTAATGGATCCACGGGGATTATCGAAGCTCCATTGTTCCAGTGGCTTAGTAGCATCAATTCAATAACAAATGATTTTGAACTTGCAACCAGTCCGGAATTTGGAAATACAATTATATTTTCCAAAAATAATCTCACCGTAAATAAACTACAATTGCCAATTACCCTTGAACCAAGTAAAGTATATTATTGGAGACTGAGACCTAATAATGAATGTGGTTCCAACTCCACAAGTGAAGTATATACTTTTCAGACTGTCAATAAAAATTGTAGTGTCAAAAGCTATCCTGATAATCCTGTCAATGTAGGAAGTGGTGTGTCAACAAAGAGAATTCCAATCGTAATTGAAGAAGAAGGAATTATCTCTGATTTGAATTTAAAAAAAGTAATCATTGATGCAGATGCTGTCACAGACGTCAAATTAAATCTTGTCAGTCCAAATGGGACTGTGATCAATTTGCTCAATTATAATTGTGGTATATCTACCGAAATAAACTGCCAGTTTGATGATGCTGCACCCAATGGCATATACTGTCCTCCGACAAACAACGTTGCAATGCGACCAAACACAAAACTTGCCTTGCTCAATGGTGAGAATGTAAAAGGTGAGTGGAATTTGGAGCAGCAGACGAAAACCAGTTACCGTGGAGGAGTCATGGTTGAATATTCTATAGAATACTGTGCTGATATCATTGTGAAGAATCCATTTGTTGTAAATAATGTAGCATTGCGTTTGGATAATCTTCAATCAAGAGAAATTCCAAGTAGTCTTTTGGAAGTAAAAGATGACGACAATGGTGCAGCTGAGTTGAAATTTACCTTGATGAGTATCCCTACATATGGAGATTTGAAGTTGAAAGGTAATTTATTAACTTACGGTTCAACATTTACACAGGCTGATATTGATTCCGGCAATCTCTCATACAGTCATACAGCAGCCCCTAATGTTACAGATGGATTTATTTTCAATGTTCAAGATGGAGCAGGAGGTTTTTATGGAGTGGACCTTTTTAAAATAATAGTTGGAACTGTAAGTTCAAAAGACCTTGCAGATGAATTGCATTTTGGTTTGTTTCCAAACCCTACAGACGGAGAAATTCATTTGATATTCCCCCAGTCATTATCGGAAAAAGATAGAATCCAAATTTTCAGGTTGGATGGTGTGGAGATAAAAACTTTTCAATGCGAAAAGAGCTCTACTCAAACATTAGATTTGTCGGATCTGACAGATGGAATCTATATTGTAAATGTACAAGTGAACGGTAAAAAGGCACAAAAGAAATTAATCATTTCCGGTAATTAGCCAAAATTTTGACCGCAATGAGGGAGATTGCCTATTAACCAAAGATTGTTTTATAAATTTCAGGTGATTTCATCTCACCGAATTGGTCGATATGCATTTTGTAATACAGGATGATAAGATCCATTATTTTTCGACGCGTGTCCAGCTTCAATTCAGCTTTTTGAGCAGTGAGCAACTGATAAAAGACAAAGCTGTATTCAGGTAAAATATGAAATTTATTCTGGGAATTATATGGTACGAAATCAGAATTTTCAAGGTCAAATGAGTTGTTCCTTACGTTGTAGTTGGTTTGAGGAGAGAAGCCAATATATTGAAGCAATTCAACAGAAAATCGGAGGTGGAAATCAAACTCTAGCTTTTCGATCCTATCTAAATAGACAAAGCTGGTTTTGAGAAAAGTGAATAGTTCAGGATTGCTTTGTTTTTCGTGGATAGATTTTCGGCATAATTCCAGCATGAAACTTGTCACTGCAGACCTGACGATATCCGAGTGTATGTGTTGGTAAATGATTGAAGATCTGGCTTCTTTAATACGGTGTAAAGTTTTGTTTTCATGGTAATAGCAGACGAAATCCAGAATATTGGAAAGCTGGAATAATGCTGCCAGCCTTTGATTGCCTCTGCTGAATACTCCATTCATAACAAAGCTCTGCATACCGAGTTTGTCTGTATACATATCCAATATGAGACTGCTCTCTTTATAGCGAACGAGTCGCATTACAATTCCTTCAAGCTGAAGCATCGCCGATAAGGAGCAAATTTTATACCATAATGTGGCCTATTTTTCATTTCGCACGGATATGGCAGTTGGGTTTTGTACCGATCCTTTACTGTAAAATTTGGGTTAAAGGAAATGAGCTTGTTGCTCTCAATATTGCTGGTGATACTCTAAAACAATAACCGGAGATACAGGTGCATTAAATTATGCAGATTTGTGCTTGTCTAAAAATCCTGAAGTATCTGATTTTTTAAGAGATCTTCAATGGTTTCTCTTTGGCGGATTAAAAAATCTTTGCCTTCGTAAAGCATTACTTCTGCTGGTCGAAAACGGCTATTATAATTAGAAGACATTGAAAAACAATAAGCACCTGCGTTTTTGAAACAGAGTATATCTCCGGGATGGATTTCTGAAATAGCTCGATTGCTTGCAAAAGTATCGGTTTCGCATATATAGCCAACGACATTATAGATTCTAGGACGACCGCCCGGATTACTGATATTTTCAATCTGATGATAGGAGCCATAAAACATGGGCCTGATCAAATGATTTAATCCCGAGTCTACTCCGGCGAATACTGTAGAAGGAGTTTGCTTGATCACATTGGTTTTTACAAAAAAATAACCACTTTCGCTCACAAGAAATTTTCCAGGCTCGAAAAGCAACTTCAATGGGCGACCATACTCCTTACAAAATCGGTTGAATGAAGCCGAGAGCAGACTTCCAAGTTCTTCTATATCCGTAGAAACATCATCAGGTCTGTATGGGACCTTAAGTCCGGAGCCAAAATCAATGAACTGCAGATCAGGAAATTTTCTGGCGACATCAAATAAAATTTCGGAAGCTAATGTAAAAACACCTGGATCCAAAATATCTGATCCAGTATGCATGTGCAAACCATTTATTTTAAGTTTTAAGGTGTCAACCAAACGTAAAACAAGAGGCATCTGATAAATTGATATTCCAAATTTGGAATCGATATGACCAACACTTATTTTTTCATTTCCACCTGCCATGACATGTGGATTGATCCGGATACATATTTTTGTATCCGGATAATGAGATCCAATATATTCCAGTGTTTCAATATGGTCTATATTGATTTGAACACCCAATTCAATTGCCATTTCTATCTCATCAGGCCCTACACAATTGGGCGTATAGATAATTTGTTCCGCTTTGAATCCCGCTTTGAGACCTAACCAAATCTCTTGAATAGAAACGGTATCCAATCCACAATTCCACTTTTGAATAAGTTTAAGAATATTAATATTATTTAAGGCTTTACAAGCAAAGTGGATATCAAGTTCGTCCACATCAAAAGCTGATTTCAATCTATTTATCTGGCGAAGTATTATATCTGTATCATAGATATATAGCGGGGTGTCATATTTTTTAACCAGATCTAAAACGGGAATATTTTGTATAAGCATAAATTGCAAACAATGAGTAGGTAAAATTATTCTGGAATTTGTATTTTGGTTTTGGTGTATGCAGAAAGTAAGGAGTATATTTTTAATTTGTCAGTTGTATCCAGATTTTTAATTCGCGTTCTGTGTCCACCAAATTTTTGATCAAATCTGTATGATTTTCCTCTTGGAAAAATGCCACATGCTGTCCAAGTATCACGACCCCCATAGATATAAATGATATTTTTTCCTTTATTCTCAGCAAGTTCCTTCATTTTTTTCATATAAGCACCTCGATACGTCAGATCGGCATTTTTTGGACAGAATGCCAAATTGCTTAGTTCGTTCTCATACAACAATAAATCATTCAATCCTGTAGTATCAAATCCGTAGTATCCAAATTCTGTCATAAATTGATAATAAGCAGGTTCAAAAGATTTGCAGGTAGGATCGTCATAAAAATTGAAATCTACTACCTCTTCTATGAAGTCAAAGATCACTTTAGGAGTCCAAGGCTCAAGAGGCAATTCGCTGCAGTCAAATCCCCATTGCCAAAAAGAAAATGGAAATTCAACCGAAGCAAAATCAATAACTTTATCTACACCGATTGAAAAATTTACTTTTTCTTCATGGGCAAGATTTTCTATCAGAGGACGTAGTTCTTCCCGATTTTGTAAAATAGATTTTTGAAATTCGAATATTCTTTTTCTGCATTCTTCCGTGCCGACCTGTTTTTTGTAATGGTCGATTGTACGATGATCCTCTTGAGCAGTCGGAAATGGAGCAACATATGCTACCGATGCTTTAATGTCTTTTGGATAGGTGAGTTTGTATAAAGCTGTAGTAGTGCCACCTTTGGAGATTCCAGTACTGATCCATCTTTTTTTATACATTTTTTTCAACAACCCATTGATATAATGTAGATCTTTCAAGGCTTGATCGTGATTGAGCAAGGTCCAATCCATTTTCTCAGGCTTTGAGTCACCAAAATATCTGTACTCTACAGTCACCTGGTTTGCATCCAACAAAGTAGTCGGTTCATACACTCTTGATCTGCCATCATAACCTTCAGTAACAAAGACTACTGGTCTGGAGAAGCCTGCATGATGAACATATATTTTTTGGTAGAAGCTTCCTTTCTCAGGGTGATTGTGGTCTAATGCCTGTGGCACTTTTAGTTCCCAGATCGATTGAAACGGTGCAAGCGGATCAAGCTGTTTCACTTTCACACCTGGAATATGTTTTTTAAAAAGCATTTCGAGTTTAGTGCTCGACTGTGCTTCAACAGTCACTTGAGTTGAAAGAAAGAGTAAGATAAATAAGCTGAAAGGGCCTATGGACCCAATTTTGATTTGAGAAAGCAGTGAAGTGATTGACATCAGCATGAAGTGTAAAGCAATAACATTGTACCTTTGGGGCTTAAAGATAAGGGAAGTGTATCAATCAGATGTACTAATCATTGGCAGTGGGATCGCAGGCTTGAGCTCAGCCATTCATATCTCTCAACTCCGACCGGATCTCAAGATCACCATAGTGAGTAAAACGACTAAGGAGGAAGGGAATACCCGATATGCACAGGGAGGAATTTCGGCAGTATGGAATTTGGAAGAAGACAGTTTTGAAAAGCACATTGCCGATACATTAGATGCAGGTGATGATTTATGTGATCAGAGGATAGTCCGGTTGGTCGTTGAAGAAGGCCCCACTAGAGTGAAAGAATTGATAGATTGGGGTGCCAATTTTGATAAATCTGCCACTACCGGAGCTTATGACCTGGCACGAGAAGGGGGACACTCTGAGCACAGAATATTGCATTTCAGGGATCTCACAGGTGCAGAAATCGAAAGAACATTGTTGCAAAAAATCAAACTGTTCCCCAATATTAAAATATTGGAGCATTATTTTGCTATTGATGTCATTACACAACATCATCTGGGTTACAATGTAACCAGGATAATGCCCGATATTGAATGCTACGGTGCTTACCTCCTGGACCTCAAAAGTTTAGACGTAGAGATGCATCTGGCTCGGGTTACGGTCTTGGCAACAGGTGGGGCAGGTCAAACCTACAGAACTACCACAAATCCATTGGTATCAACTGGAGATGGAATTGCCATGATGTACCGGGCAAAAGGGCACGTAGAAAACATGGAATTTGTCCAATTTCACCCTACGGCATTATTTAGGGCTGCTGGCGAAAATCCGGCTTTTTTGATCAGCGAAGCAGTTAGAGGATTTGGAGCAAAACTGAAGTCCAAAGAAGGAGAAGAATTTATGCATAAATATGACGCAAGACTTTCTCTTGCTCCGAGAGATATAGTTGCGAGGGCTATTGATAGCGAGATGAAAGCTAGAGGTCATGATTTCGTTTGTCTGGATTGCAGACATTTGGACAAAGAAGGATTTATCAATCACTTTCCGACGATCTATGAAAAATGCAAATCGATAGGAATTGATCCATTGACAACGATGATTCCAGTAGTACCGGCTTGCCATTATTTTTGTGGCGGGATCAAAGTCGACGAATTTGGGAGAAGCTCCATACATTACCTGTATGCTGCTGGGGAATGTACTTCAACAGGCCTGCACGGGGCAAATCGTCTTGCTTCCAATTCATTGCTGGAAGGAGCGGTTTTTGGATATCGGATTGCAAAAGATATCATTTTGAGTATTGATGCCATTCAGCTGAATGTTCGCATACCCGAATGGAATGCTTTTGGCACAACCCAGCCAAAGGAGATGGTTCTTATAACCCAAAGTATTAGGGAACTCAAAGATATCATGAGTTATTATGTAGGTATCGTTCGTTCCAATGTCCGTCTCAAGAGAGCTTTGGATCGTTTGCATCTATTGTACGAAGAGACAGAATCATTATACAACAATACGGTTTTGTCTCCGCAATTGTGTGAATTGCGCAATTTAATTACCATAGGTTATCTTGTATCTCGATCAGCGTCTATGAGGCAAGAAAGCCGGGGTTTGCATTTTACCACGGATTATCCTGACAAACAGAATTTTCTTCAGACAACGCTTTTATAAGCTTAATTGCCAATTGATTTTAAATCACTAGTTTTTTTTGAAAAGTCTGGATGATTATTTTCAAGCTTCTATTTTTAAAATAAATGCTGAATTCAACATTTAAGTGCGACAAGGTTCAAAAATACTTCATTTGGTGTTTTGTAGCCTAATTTTTTTCTTGGTCGATTATTTATTTGGGATTCAATTCGATCCAAGTCAGTTTGCTTGAGCATGGAAAAGTCTGATTTTTTTGGCAAGTATTGTCGTATTAAACCATTGATATTTTCATTGCAACCTCTTTCATAAGCGGAATATGGATGAGCAAAGTATATCTTAGTATTCAATGCTTTTGCCAATGTTTGATGATCTGCATTTTCTTTTCCATTGTCTAATGTAATTGTATGGCATAAGTTTTTATATTTTTTCAATTTGCAACTGATTGTTTTGGCTGTGAATTTAGCTTCTTTGGACTCCAGCTTAATGATCTTGACAAACAAGGATTTTCTTTCCACCATACTGGCAATTTGGGACTTATGATTCTTTCCTACTATAGTATCTCCTTCCCAATCTCCATACCTTTTTTGAGATTCAACAATCTTTGGTCTATCTTGAATACATACTCTGTTTTGATAATTCCCCTTTGTTTATAGGTATTTTTGCGTCTTCGCCTACTTCTGTGGGAATGTCTTAAATTACTCCATAGATCACCTCCTTTCCTTTTATCTTCATATACATATTGATATATGCACTCTTTACTAACCCTTTCATACTTATCAATATTCGCTCGACCTTCGATTTGCTCTGGGCTCCACTTGATTTTAAGTAATTGATCCACTTTGCTTTTAAGATCGCTTGTAATTTTATTCTTCCTTCCCTTTCCTTGTGCTCTCTGTTCACTCCGATCCTGAGCTCTTGCGCTTCCATATAACTTGTATGAACCAGGTGAAGAGTTTCTATCGAGTTCCCGATATATAGTGCTTCTATGATATCCTAATTCCACAGCAATCTGAATAATGCTCATTCCTTGCCTTTTAAATTGTTCAATTAATACCCTTTGAGGGTAGGTGATTTGTTTATACATTTGTGTACAGTTAAAAATCTTGAGGGGAAAGTACCTATTTTTATAATAGGTCTTTCTCCAAAAGAATGTTTTATTAACTGTCGCACTTATTTATGGAATCTAGTAATAATTAATTTTTCAATAAAATGAAAATTGCATTAGCACAACTCAATTATCATATCGGAAATTTTGAATCAAATCTAAAGCTAATGTCCGAAGCGATTCAGGAAGCCAAATCCCAGGGAGCAGATCTCATTTGTTTTTCGGAGTTGTGTACTTGTGGTTATCCTCCCAGAGACTTTCTTGAATTCAGAGATTTTATTCAAAGATCCATGAAAGTAATTCAAGAGCTTTGTAATCTGAGTGAAGATATTGCCATTATCGTTGGGTCACCTACAGTTAATCCAGAGATTGAAGGGAAAGACTTACACAATTCTGCATTTTTTCTATTTGAGAAAAAAGTCCATCATATCGCACACAAGGCTTTATTGCCTAATTACGATATATTTGACGAATACAGATATTTTGAGCCGGCGCGAAGCTTTAAAACATTAGAATTTAAAGGAAAAAAAATAGCACTGACAGTTTGTGAGGATATTTGGAATTTAGGTAATAATAATCCGATGTACACCATTTGTCCTTTGGATGAAATGATGGAGGAAGGCTTTGACATGATTTTTAATTTGTCCGCATCTCCATTTGATTATATCCATGCATCTGATAGACTTGAGGTCATTAGAGCAAATGTCAATAAATATAAAGTTCCATTATTTTATGTCAATAATTATGGGGCCCAAACAGAAATCATTTTTGATGGAGGCTCTGTAGTCATGTCTCCTGATGGTAGTATTTACGACGAGTTGCCTTACTTTGAAAAAGCATTGAAAATATATGATTTAGATGATGTCGTAAGAGGTCGGGCAGAGCAACAGCAAACGAAGCATTCAATCGAATTGATTTATCGTGCTTTGATCTTGGGGATTAGAGATTACTTTAAAAAAATGGGTTTCCAAAGAGCTATATTAGGACTTTCAGGAGGTATTGATTCGGCGCTCACTGCGGTTTTGGCAGTTCATGCTTTGGGCAAGGAAAATGTTAAGGGTCTCTTGATGCCGTCAGAGTACTCCAGTTCTGGCTCCATTACCGACGCTGAGGCGCTTGCTAATAATCTCGGTATTGACTATGAAATTATCGCTATAAAAGACATTCAAAATAAATATCTCGAAACCTTGTCACCTTTTTTTAAAGACAAGCCTCAGGATGTCACTGAAGAAAATCTACAGGCGAGAATCAGAGGAATGCTGTTGATGGCATTTTCAAATAAATTCGGGTACATTTTGTTGAATACTACAAACAAAAGCGAGATGGCGGTAGGGTATGGCACTTTATATGGAGATTTGTGCGGTGGTATTGCTGTCTTAGCTGATGTATACAAGACCCAAGTGTATGAACTCGCAGCATTTATCAATCGAGACGAAACAATCATCCCAATCAACAGTATTCAAAAACCTCCTTCAGCAGAATTGAGGCCAGGCCAAAAGGACTCTGACTCATTACCTGACTACTCTATTCTTGATCCAATCCTTTTCGAATATATTGAAAAAAGACAAGGGCCTTCAGATCTTGAAGCCAAAGGATTTGAACAAAACCTGGTCAATCGCATTCTGAAATTAGTCAACAGGGCAGAGTTTAAGAGGCATCAATCACCACCGGTACTTCGTATATCGACGAAAGCATTTGGTCAGGGTAGAAGATTGCCTATTGAAGCAAAATACCTGTATTGACGGCTGCTTTTGGGTTTATAGGAAATTTCTTTGTTCCATTTAGCGTTTAATTGATAATGTCTAGAATTTTGGTTTTAATCTTTTGCTTGCTTTTGGGTTTAGGGCTTGTCCCCGGATATGCTCAGGATCCTAGATTGGCACAGCAATATCTCAAGAATGGTGAATATGAAAAAGCCGAGAGTATGTACCAAAGCCTTTACCAGAAAAATCCTCAAATAGAAGTCTATTTCTCAAATTATCTCGAATGCCTCATTTCACTTCGCAAAACGGATGAAGCCGAATCTCTGATTAAAAAGGAAATCGATCGCAGACCTAAAGATTGTATGCTATATGCACAGTATGGCGCTTTTCTGGAAAAGACAAATCAAGCTGAAAAATCAGAAAAACAGTATGAAAAGGCACTCCAAAATTTGTCTACAGATCTAGTAACGGTCTACCAACTGTCTAACTTTTTTATCAACCAAAATAAATTCGAATTAGCCATTTCTACCATTGAAAAAGCACAAAAGACAAACGGAACTCATGGAGATTTTCAAACATTGCTAGCAGACCTTTACCGGAAAAAGGGGGATTACAAAAAAATGTTGGAGAATTACTTGTTAGGATTAAAATCTGGGGTCATAAGTGCAGACAACCTCCAAAATTTGCTTGTAGTTTATCTGCCAAAAGATTTGTATCCTGAACTTCAAACTCATCTTTATGCTGAATTGGAGAAAAATCCGGAATTGATATCTTATATGGAATTGCTGGCTTGGTCCTTTATACAGAATAAAGATTATTTTCAGGCATTGCGCCAATACAAAGCTATAGATGCTCAGCTACAGGAAAATGGTAACAGGGTTTATAACCTTTCCCATGTAGCTATGCAGGACGGTGATTATAAGACTGCCATTGATGGATTTACTTACCTGAAGAATAAAGGGAATGGGGAGACATTTTATCTGGATGCAGTGCGTCAAACACTCATTTGTAAACGCAAGCTTGTGGTTGAAAAGAATAATTACAATCAAGGAGATCTGGTGAGTTTGGAATCTGAATATGAACAGTTTAGAAAAGATTATGGAACTAGTCGTATGGCTGCCCAACTCATTATTGAGTACGCAGAACTCGAAGCCCGTTATCTGAGAAATGTCGAAAAAGCGATCAGTATTCTAGAAGAGCTGATTAAGCAAGCTGCAGTCGATCCTCAAACCAAAGCTGAGGCAAAACTTGATTTAGCGGACTATTATTTAATCACGGGTGAACGATGGGAAGCTACTCTATTATATTCTCAAGTTGATAAAGATTTCTTGGAGGACCAACTGGGAGAATCAGCCAGATTCAGAAATGCTCGTTTATCTTATTTTGCAGGTGATTTTGCCTGGGCTCAAGAACAATTTGACATACTCAAGCAAGCGACTAGTAAGTTGATTTCTAACGATGCTATTGATCTTTCAGTTTTTATTTTGGATAATCTGGCGAAGGACACTCTTGGAGAAGCATTGCAATTGTACGCCTCCGCCGAATTGAAAGTTTTCCAAAACCAATATGATGAAGCTTTGAACATCTTGGATTCTATCCAATATGTGAATGTTGAAAACACTTTGGAAGATGATGTGTGGTATCTGCAAGGCAGGATTTTTGATAAACAACAAAAAACAAAAGAGGCACTTGCCAAATATGAAAAGATCTTAGAAAAATACAAAGACGACATCCGAGCCGATAATGCTCTATGGGAAATGGCAAAAATTTATGATTATCAGCTTGAAGACAAAGCAAAGGCGAAAGAACTTTACGAAAAGTTATTTATTGATTTCAGTGGAAGTATACTAGCAGTCGAAGCAAGGAAAAGATTTAGGACTTTGCGTGGAGATCCTGTGCAATAAAAGTTCCAAATAAGCCATAGAGAAGATGATTATTTATAATGTTACGATCAAATTGGATCCGGAAATTCATGAAGATTGGCTCTCCTGGATGAGACGACACCACATTCCCGAAGTATTGGCTACAGGTTATTTTGTGAGATGTAGATTGTCAAAACTGGACGTGAATGAAGAGGATGGAATCACTTATGCAGTCCAATACGAATGCTTCTCCTCTGATCACCTGCAGAAGTATATGATGTTATGTGCTCCGGCACTTCAGAAAAAACATATAGACAGGTACGCCAACCGCTTTGTTGCTTTCAGAACTATTCTCCAGGTTATCGAAGAAATATTTCCTGCGGATAAGCTATCTTGAGTAGATTGATCAAGTTCAGGCTAAACAAAAGACTGTTTATTTTATTTAACTATATGCTGATGATCAAAAACTATTAATGCATATGTTCGATTTTATTAAAAAATTATTCTCTCAGGCACCACAAGTAGACCTAAAACAGCTAATTCGAGAGGGTGCGTTTTTGGTGGATGTGCGAACACCTGCAGAATTTCAATCAGGGAATGTTAAAGGGAGTGTAAATATCCCTTTGGACACCATTCCCAGACAACTTGAAAAGTTTAAAGGGAAGAAGTCTGTGATCGTATTCTGTAGGTCGGGCAACCGAAGCAGTCAAGCAAAAACTATACTCCAAAGAGCCGGAATCAGTGAAGTCTATAACGGGGGGACGTGGGAACAGGTTAAAATGCTAAAAGCATAATCATTCAACCAATTTAATGGAATGAATTCAGATAAAATGATTTCTTCAACTGAAGAGACTTTATTCAAATAACAAAACGAAAATAAAACAAAACCAATCATGAAAAAAAACATGGGAAGTACTGACAAAATGTTGCGGATCCTTTTTGCGGTCGTAGTAGCTGTACTTTATTTTATGAAAATGATCACAGGCACTGCTGCGATAATTTTAGGCATTCTTGCAATTGTGTTTTTGATTACTAGTTTTTTAAATTTCTGCCCTCTTTATGTTCCTCTGGGCATTGATACCAGAAAACAATCAGAGAAATAACTATGGATTTTGTTGTAGAAAATATTAAATGTCACGGTTGTGTAAATTCTATCAAGACGGGTTTATTCAAGATTGAGGGAGTTGAACAAGTTTCTATTGATTTGGATTCTCAGACAATTCGTGTGGATGGAAATGCAGATCCTGAGCTTATCAAAAAATCATTGAGCGGCATGGGTTATCCTCTTTTGGGTGACAATAATATTATCCACAAGGCTAAGTCCTACGTCAGCTGTGCTATTGGACGACTGGATACTGAAGCAGTTTAAGCCATTTTTTACAGTTGTCCAAAGGTCTGTTATTGAAACTACTTCAATGACAAGGATTTTATTTAAAAAAAATTTTGGAAATGACATTTCAGGAAATAATTCAGTCCGAAAAACCGGTGCTGATTGATTTTTTTGCCGAGTGGTGTGGTCCTTGTAAAATGCTGGCTCCGGTTTTGAAAGATGTAAAAAATACTCTGGGAGAAAAAGTCCAAATTGTTAAAATAGACGTAGATAAGAATCAAACTTTAGCCGGACAATACCAGATCAGAAGTGTACCTACTCTGATGATTGCAAAAAAAGGTAAAATACTCTGGAAAGAAAGCGGTATGCTGACTAAAGGTCAACTTGTCCAACTGTTGGAGCAGTACGCTTAGCTAGCTGTAAGGAACATCGAAAGCAAATTTTTTATTACGAATATGTTCGTAGATGAAAATTTTGTTATAGATTTGCTAGTATGTTGACAGATCATAACAAATTCGAGTATTTCCCCACTGATGCAGAGCTGGAGATTCTGCAGATTTTGTGGAAAAATGGTTCGGCAACGGTCAGAGAAGTATTCGAACAGCTTGCTCTGCGTAAGGATATAAAATATACCACAGCACTGAAACTCATGCAAATCATGCATGAGAAAGGTTTGTGTTCAAGGGTGGCACAGGGAAAACTACATATTTACAAGCCATTGGTACAAGATGATCAAATAAAAATGACAATGGTAGACAGCATTGTAGATCAGGTTTTTGGAGGTGCGGCAATGGAATTGGTTCTACAGACGCTGGGAAACTACCAAGCGACACCGAACGAACTGAAGGAAATAAAATTGATGATAGAGAAACTAGAAAAATCTAATCCATCCTAATACCTCATGGCTACAATTTTTTTGATCCAGCATGCATTTGTCTCGACAATGTTGCATTCTCTATGGATTGGCGCCTTAATTTATTTATTGCTCTTCGCATTTAAAACAATTTCAACCCCAAAGGCAGCCGTTTTAAAGACGCTGTACCAAGTAGCATTTGCCGTATTTTTTATTTTATTGAGCTATGTATGGATAAATTCATACAAATTGGAAATCAAAACGTTTGTGGAGATCCTGAATAGCGCTCCTATGATTCAGTTTAACAATAGTGCTGAATACAATTATTGGTTTGATGCTTTATTTTTGGGCTTTTGGTTTTGCGGTGTGAGCTTTTTGTTCTATCGATGGATTAATGCAAAGAATAATTTAAATGAAATCTTAATTCATTCCAAATTAGCAGAGCCTCATTGGAAGATGGCAATGGATAAACTGTGCACAAGATATAAGTTAGAAAAAGTAAAATTGTATCAATGTTCAGGTATAAGATCAGCCTTTGTGACAGGACTTTGGAGACCAATCATAGTGATTCCAACTGCCTGGATGAATTCCTTAAGTGTTGAAGAAGCAGAATATGTGCTTTCACATGAACTTATGCACTTGTTGGATGATGACCATTGGACAAATTTAATGATCCAATGGATAGAAATCCTTTTCTTTTTCAACCCTGCAATCTTAAAATTGTGTAATGAATACAGAAGTCTACGTGAATATACGGCAGATAGATTTGTTGAGAATGAACCCTATTCCAAAATAAAATATGCAAAGCTATTACTGCGATTACATGAATTCAACTCAAAAGGAGTTCAGGCAATGGGGGTACATTTTTTGTCTGACAGAGTTGTATTTATGAACAGAATTGCTGCTATTTTAAATCAACCGATCCAAAGTAAATATTCTCGCGTATTCGGCATGATTTTAACTCTGCAAGTACTCATTTCATTTTTAATTTTGCTCAGGCCAAATTTTAAACAGATAAATCAAGATACATATTTAGTTTCTGATTTTGTTTATATTGATAATGCTTGCCCTGTAAATGAAAACAAAATAACAACGGGCAAAGTAACAATTAAGAAAAAACGTAAAATATCCAAATTAAAAATTGTTCCGATTTCGAAAAGAGAAGTTCTGATCAGTTCTAAGCCAATAGAAAACCATAATGAAGATACTCCTACCTCGAAGACTATTCCAAACGTTTCACGTAGGATGAATATTGCTCAGGTATCTGAAATTAAATCGCGGAATGATACGAGCCAAGTCATTGTAATTCAGAATGTAGCTGAACCCTTAGCTGCTGAAGGTGTTTATGATTTGCAGATAATTCGCAGTAATACAAACAATAAATCCAAGGTAACTATAAACGTAGTCAAAACTACAAATACCATGATGAATCAGGATTTGCCAGACGAAACCCGTCAAATTGAAAAAAATATAAATTCCTCAACCAATTAAATTTCTTTGTATGAAAAAGCTCACATTGATTCCGATCTTGATATGTGCAATTATTATAAGTGCATTTGCTCAAGAGATTAAGAAGGATGAAGGTACAGAAAAGAAAATCGTAATCAAAAAGATCATTAGAAACGCGGACTCAGAGTTGAGCGATAATGATATCCAAAAACTGATTGATTCTGTGCTCCAAATTGAATCGCCTGTTGCCGGCAATATCCAAAAGAAGATTATAATAGATTCTGATGGAAAGGAACATATAATAATGGAATTGCCAGATGCTCAAACTCTCGCTCCTGGCATGAGTCCAGGAGACCAAGAAGAGATGGAGTTTTTAGTTAGTGATGATGAAGTCGATCATACGAATAAAGCGGTACTAGGGATTGAAATTAGGGATGTTGGTGGTTATAATGGTGCATTGATTGAAAAAGTACTAGATGGATCTGCTGCCGGCAAATCAGGATTGGTAAAAGGGGATATCATATTGAAAGTTGACAAGGTGAAAGTTACCGGAATGACAGACTTGATCGATTACTTATCAACAAAGAATGTTGGCGACAAGGTGAAGATCCAATACTTAAGAAATGGTGTAAGTCACAAAACTCAATCATTATTGCAAGCGCCCGCTCACATCCAAGCAAGGGAAATGAATGCACCAAAATGCTGTAAAGGAATGAGCTCGAAATCTAATTGTGAAGGTCAAAAAAAAGTTGTAGAAAAAAGAATTATCCGCGCAAATGATGGAGATGATACTGTCATTGAGATGAATATTGTTGGCCAACCAAAGGAGTTGAAAGAAGAAAACACGAGACAGATAAAGAAAGAGTCAACAAGCAATTTATCCATATCAATGATGAAATCATCTGATAAACCAGATGAGGCAACCCTGGATATGGAATTTACTGCAGAACCGGATCCAATTTCTATCCTGATTCTTGATCAAAATGGTAACCAGCAATACACAGATAAAATTCAAGATTTCTCTGGAAAATTACATAAGAAAATCGTTTTGTCCTCTGCGGCAAAATCCTTAAAAGTTTTAATTATAAGTGGGGATAAAATTCTAGCAGAAGCTCAGTTAATGCAGGCTGAGAAGTGACGAACCGCTAACCGACCTTGTTTGATATTCATTATTCAATATAAAATAAAGGTATCAATATCTGAATGATTTCGTATAAAGCATTGTAGAGAGCAAAAGGCTCTACATTCGATGTTCAATGCTTGCTCGATTGGATACAAATTTTACTTTGTATTATTATTACCACCAGTCAAATTATCTGAAAACCAAACTTATTTGACTCGCACGACAAATCTCAAAATAAAATCTGAGTTAAAGTCCGATGGAACTTTAAATATTTTTTATTGGCTTCCTTCCTGATTTGACTCTCACTCGGCTGTATTCTATTCACTGTAATGGATGTTATAATTAATTCAGTAAGGTTTTACAGCAACTTTTTATTTAGTGAATCAAAATTAAATTCTATTATTTATTTTCCACTGATTTTTGAATTCTTGATAATTGGGATTGCAGATCTGCCAATTTCATGGAGATATCAGTTTGTGGTAGTTTCATCGGATCTTGAAAACTCACATGTGCTTTATAATGCCAAATTTCAGAGATGTCTGTTGCCGAAAGTATGTAGTTTTCATATGTAGGATTGTCTGATTGGAGGATATATTCATTGATGCGGTTTGATTTTTGAAGTCTTTTATAAACAATACCATCATTTTTAGATACTACAACATAACATTCATTGTTTTGTAAGTCGTCTAATTGTTCGACATAAGAACAAATAACGATGGATCCGGGAGCCATAGGAAGCATTGATTCACCTGAAATTTCAAAAGCTCGGTATTTTCCTTGTTTCAACTGAGGTATAGATATTTTGGGCAGATCTTTGATAAATTCCGGTTCTTGAAATTGTGATAAATACCCTGCATAGGCTTTGGATTGAACACATTCTATGTTATTGATTCCTTCCTTATCTGTCGTCAGACTTAGTATTTTCATACCTTTATAATGAAAAGCATCCAAATCACCGGTGAACAACTTTGAGTTCAATAAATCATCAATTGGTACTCCATACATGACGGCAATTTTATGAAGCAAACGCAAATCCGGTTCTGTATGGGCTCGCTCATAATCACCAAGAGTAGTTCTAGATACGCCAAGTTTTTCGGCTACTTCCTGCTGTGAAAAACCATTTTTCTTCCTTAAAAATTGAATATTTGCTGCAAAATGCATACTTTTTTTTACAAATATACAATATATTGTCGAATATATCGACAAAAATCTTTCGGTCTGGCTTTTTCCTAAAAAAGATTAAATCACGCTTGCAGCTAATTTTTTGATGACATCGCCATCGCTCATAGTGTAGTAATGAATGCAAGGAACACCGGCAGTTTTTAATTCTCTGGATTGTGCGATACACCATTCTGTACCGATTTCCGTGATGGCTTGTTCAGTTTTTGCTTTTTGAATTTGTCTGACTAAGTCATCTGGAATTTCAATATAGAAGTTTCGAGGAATTGAGTTAAGCTGGTACTTTTTTGTAATGGGTTTGATCCCCGGGATGATGGGTACGTGGATACCTTCTTTTCGACAAGCATCTACAAAGCGAAAAAATTTTTTATTGTCAAAAAACATCTGAGTAACAATGTAATCTGCTCCGGCATCTATTTTCTTTTTCAGGTACTTCAGGTCCATTTTGAAACTTGGAGACTCAAAGTGTTTTTCCGGATAACCAGCTACACCTATGCAAAAATCCATTGGTTGTGCTTTTTCAATATTGATATCGAGATAGCTTCCCTGATTCATTTTTGCAATTTGGTGAACGAGATCCAAAGCATATTCGTTGCCATCTGGTTCAGGCATAAATTTGTCATCAAACTTTCTCGCATCGCCACGTAGAGCCAAAACGTTTTGAATATTTAAAAAATTTAACTCAATCAATGCATTTTCTGTATCCTCTTTGGTAAAACCACCACAAATCAGGTGCGGTACGGCTTCTACTTTGTATCTATTCATGATGGCGGCGCATATCCCAACTGTGCCGGGACGCTTTCGGATTGCCACTTTTTGGTAATATCCTGAAGGGTGTTGGTTGTATATAAACTCTTCACGGTGATACGTGACGTCAATAAAAGGGGGTTTAAATTCCATAAGAGGATCCAATATATCGAATAAAGAATTTATCCCTCCTCCTTTAAGTGGTGGTAACACCTCAAAAGAAACTGTTGTTTTGCCTTTATTTTTTTCAAAATATTCTGTCACTTTCATAGCTTACAAAGGTAATCAACTCAATAAGAAATATTTGGTATTGATGAGCAGAAAGATCAATCGATGTGGGCTGTTACTGTTTTTTGCGTTTGAAATCACCCCTTTTCCAAGCTTCAAAAAACTGGATCCAGGCGATCGGACTGAGAATATTCATAGGCTTAAACTGCCCTTTATAATAGTATGCGCTTGCTTGTTGTTGCAAATATAAACTTGTACTTGCTTGTGCGTCCGCTGGGGTTATTTCTATCAGTTTCTTAATCGTTTGTTCAGCCAGGTTTTTTTGCACAGCGTCTTGCATTTTATCGGTGACATCCATTGCCAGGAACTCCTGACGTAAATGTTCTTTACTTGGCCAAGGATAAACCACAGTTTGTGGCAGCAATATTTCATCTCTGGTTAAAATCTGGAAGATCGTATATCGATCTGTATACAAACTATCCGGCACGACATATTCAGCTGACTTGAAACCGATATATCTGAACACTAAAGTATCTAATTTTTGTACTGCAATACTGAAAAATCCATTTTGGTCAGCCCAGCCTCCTCTGTTTGTACCTTTGATATAAACCTCTGCATAAGGAAGTCCTACAGGTTCAGCCTTATGTTCTGAAACTACCATTCCGGATATTTGGATCAGAGAATTGTCTTGAGCGGAAAGAGTGTTAGCAAGTACCAAAAAACAAAATATCGTATAAATATATAATTTCATAATATATGTATTAAAATTGACAAAAATTTAGAATATATGGTTGAGATGTTGATTCAACATTGCCCCAAAGTCCGACAATTCATAAATCTCATCTATCTTTATGGATTCATTATTCGATAATAAACGGATGTTAAAGATAATTAGTGTTTGCATTAGTTTTGTACTCATTCTTGAATTTCATCTTTCTTTTGCTCAGGTAGTGAGCGGACCCATGTTGGGCCATATTGAGTTACGGACGGCGAAAATTTGGGTTCAGGTAGATGCCGGCTCCACTGTTGATTTGAAATTTTGGGATGCCAGACATCCACAACAGCAAAAAACTGCTTTCAAAACTGTGACCCAAAGGTTTGAATTTCAAACTCAGGTATTTGATCTTACCGGACTTGATTTTAATACTGAATATGAATATCAATTATTTTCAGGTAAAAAAATGTTGGACAAAAAGTACGGAGGAAAATTTATAACCAATGATCTCTGGCAGTATAGAAAACCCGCACCGGATTTTTCATTTGTCACGGGAAGTTGTTCATACTTTAACGAGCCCATTTATGATAGACCAAATGAAACTTATGGTGCGGATTCACTTATCTTTCTCAGCTTAACCAAAGAGCCTGCAAGATTTATGGTGTGGTTAGGTGATGCCTGGTACACCAGAGAAGTGGATTACGGAAGTGAATGGGGATTATGGTATAGAGCTTCACACGACAGAGCGTTGCCATATATGCAGGATCTGTATAAATCATACAGTCATTATAGCATTTGGGATGATCATGATTTTGGACCGAATAATCAAGGTTCGTCTTATATTTTTAAAGAATCGTCAAGGGAAGTATTTAAGAATTATTTTGCAAATCCTTCTTATGGTTTTGATGGTAAAGGAATTTTTACAAAATTGAGTTATAGTGATGTAGATATTTTTTTATTGGACAATCGCACCTGGAGATCTGCCGATTATCTAAATGCAAAAATTGATAATTTGCCAAACCCGGAGAAAAGAATGTTTGGTAAAATGCAAATGGATTGGTTGAAAAATGCGCTTGTTGAAAGTTATGCAACCTTCAAAATCATAGCGACTGGTTCTCAGATTCTCAATCAAATGAGCTGGAATGATTGCATGAAATATTATCCTGCTGAGTTCAACGAACTGTTAACTTTTTTATCTACCCAAAAAATCAATGGAGTAGTTTTTCTGACTGGTGACAGACATCACTCTGAAATCATTCAAATGAAAAGAGACAGCCTCTACACCTTGTACGATATCACAGTGTCCCCGCTGACTTCAGGAATCGGGAAAGTGACCGGCACAAAAGAGTTCAATAATCCTGATCGGGTTTCGGAAACATTACTCGAAGATTACAATTATGGAAGGTTTTCATTTACCGGCAAACGGAAAGAAAGATTTATGAAAGTTGAATTCGTGGACAGAAAAGGTGTGGTACAAAAAACCTGGTCCATTTCAGAAAATGATCTTCGGTGGCCATCCGTTAAAAGAGATTAGAATTCGAACAAATCAAAAATTATACCTAATGCATGAAGGATAAATTAAAGGTTGGAGTATTATTTGGCGGTCCATCAAGAGAGAGAGAGATTTCTTTTGCAGGTGGACGGACAGTTTATGACAATCTGAATAAAGATCTGTTCGAAGTTATTCCACTTTTTTTAGATAGCAGAGGAAATCTGATAGTCCTGGATTGGCATTATGTGTACAAAGGCACGATACGAGATTTTTATCCTCCTGTATCTTATTTACCTCCTTCTCCCAATGGATTTCAAATTTACGTGGAAAGTCTTCACTCCATTTCGCATGAAGAAGAAGATCAGATGATCAAATGCATCGGAAAAAAAATTCGATGGACTGATTTAAAAGAGACAGTAGATTTTATTTTTCTATGCTTGCACGGTCAGTTTGGTGAAGATGGACAAGTGCAGAGTATTTTAGATTCTTTGTTGATTCCGTATTCAGGTAGCGGAGTACTGCCATCAGCCATTGGAATGGATAAAAGCTTCCAGAAGAAACTCATGGAACAAGCCCAATTTGCATCTCCAAAAATGTACGTCTGGGGACGCGAAATTCTTGACATGCGTAACTTTTCTGAATTGTACAACCAAGTAGAAAAGAAGATTGGCTTTCCTTGTGTAATTAGACCAGCGCATCAGGGATCCTCAATAGGGGTCACTGTTTTATCTGCGGATGCGCTACAATCTGATTTTAAAAAAGCTGTTGAGACTGCCTTTTTTATTCAAAGATTAGATGTAGCGACTTTTCGGTCATTGAACGCTGAAGATCAGATTAATCTTTTGAGGTCACTATGTGATCTTCGTGATGGTATTGGCTTGCCTATGAAAAGTAATGGAATAGAATTACATCATCCGGAGGAATTATTACAAACTATTCTAAATACAAATGAGAAGGAACTACTGTTAGAAGGAATTTACTCTGAGAATAAAATCATAGTTGAATCATTTATTAAAGGTCGTGAATTTTCTTGCATAGTCATCAGGATGGAAGATGGTTCCGCAATTGCACTTCCGCCAACTGAAATCATCAAGCGTACTGAGATGTATGACTACAGATCAAAATATTTACCCGGATTGTCGCGCAAACAAACTCCCATAGAAGTGAAGGATTCAGTTTTGGATGATATCAGAAAGGAATGTGTTCGGCTTTTTAACTACTTTGAATTCCACACTTATGCCAGAATTGATGGATTCCTTGGAGAAGATGGATTGATTTATCTCAACGATCCCAATACGACCTCAGGTATGATGCCTTCGTCTTTCTTTTTCCATCAAGCTGCAGAGATTGGATTAAATCCATCGCAATTTCTCAGTTATATTATCAGAATTTCCTTGCAGGAAAGAATACATACGCAACTCCAGATTTCACAGTTTGAGAATCTCCTTCGACGTCTAGATGAGAATCTCCATAATCAGGCAATTGAAGACAAACAGAAGAAGAAAGTAGCAGTAATATTGGGAGGATATTCTTATGAAAGGCATATTTCTGTAGAAAGTGGCAGAAATATTTATGAAAAACTTGCGAGTTCAGAAAAATACCACCCATTTCCAGTATTCTTAACAGGAGATGCGTCATCATATCAATTGTACAAAATTCCAATCAACTTTATGTTGAAGGACAATGCAGATGATATCAAAGAAAAGATTGAGCATTTTCATATTCATCCATATTTGAAAAATTTGCGGCATGAAGCTCAATCCATTACAGCAAAATTTAGTTCTGCAAGTTATCACTATGAACCACAGTTGTTGAGTTTTGAGGATTTAAAAAAGGAAGCGGATATTGTTTTCATAGCGCTGCACGGAAGACCTGGAGAAGATGGAAATATACAAAAAAGGCTGGAAGAAATTTCGTTGCCATACAACGGCAGCAATCCTCAGTCCGCTGCACTTACGATACATAAATACAATACCCTGCAAAGACTTAAATCCGAAGGATTTATTGTGGCGGAACAACTATTGTTGACTGCGAAAGATTATAATAATCAACAGGAAAGTTTTATTTCTAGGATTGAGTCCGAATTCCATTATCCGTTCATTGCAAAACCTGTCGATGATGGTTGTAGCAGTGCTGTTGTAAAAATTAAAAATCGTGATCATCTGAACTCTTATTTGGAAGCTCTGTTTCGAGCTAATGCACATCTTACTGATGAGTTGCGAAATAACTTACAACTGGATGCCAATGAGGAATTTCCTCAAAAATCAGAGGTATTAATTGAAGAAATGATCACCTCTAATAATGCAAAACAGTTTCTAGAAATTACAGGTGGCTTATTGACACATATTGTGGGTAATAATATCAGATATGAAATATTTGAAGCATCTGAAACACTTACTAGCGGGGAGGTTTTGAGCTTGGAAGAAAAATTTCTCGCTGGTGAAGGTCAGAATATTACTCCTCCGCGATTTGGCAAAAATAAATCCGAGTACGAGATAATTTCTGCCAAAGTAAAAGCTGCTTTACTTAAAGCCGCAATTACACTAGATGTTACCGGATATGCTAGAATTGATGCTTTCGTGAGAATATATGATGACAATAATGTAGAAACTATTATTATAGAAGTCAACTCATTACCGGGTATGACACCCGCCACCTGTATATTCCATCAATGTGCGGTAAATGGATATACACCATATGAATTTATTGATCAGATTTTAGAATTTGGTACACATGACAAATCAAAGTGAAAAATTTCGACTTATGGAGATAGGAGGTTTCCTCAAAAGTTCATTATTCCTCCACACCTTGGTGAGGTTATTTCTATTTTTTCTTATCCTCTGGGCATTGAGCAGTTTGGTATTGAGTTTTTATACCAATCATGGACAAAAAATAGTTCTTCCAAATTTCATTGGAGCAAAAATTAAAGTGGCAGAGAAAAAAGCTAAATCAAAAGATTTTGAATTTATCGTTACAGATTCAATTTATTTATCGGGAAAGCCCGGAGGACACGTACTTTCTCAAGTGCCGGTTCCTGGATCAAAGGTAAAAAGGGGTAGAAAAATTTATGTTACAGTCACACGATACATGCCTGATATTGTATTGTCAGAGCACCTTCCGGTCATGTACGGTAAGAAATTGGAACACATGCAGATTGAGTTATACAATTTGTATGAATTGCGCTGTGGTGTCTTGGGGTATAAGTACGATCCAGGGCCTCCCGGTCATATTTTGGAGATCTACTATAAAGGTACACTTCTGGCAGATGCTAAATCTAAGCGGGAAGATATCAAATTGTATAGAGGGGACACTCTGGGTTTTATAGTTTCAACGACGGCTGGTGGAGAGATAGAAATCCCATCATTGAGATGTATGACTCTTGCAGAAGCTAAGTTTTTGCTGGCAGCATCAAAACTGGAAGTTGGTAAAATCAAACTCGAAAATGAAGAGGAATTTTCGGATGATAATTATTACATCATCAATCAATCGCCTGCAGCCGGTTCAGGAGAGCTGATAAAAATGGGGGAGAAAATCAATTTAGTTATTCAAGAAGATTTACCTCCTGATTGCAATTAATGAATCAACTATAACTTGCCGATTTCTATCGAAATATTCTTTTGAAAGGATCTGCAATCTGTCCCAGAAATCCTTTAGGATATAAATTTATTTTTTCAAAACCAAGGACTTCGTCTCGTCCATTATCTGGCCAGTACACTGTCCCAAATATATAATCCCAGATACTCAAACTCAATCCATAGTTGACACCATAGGAGCCTTTAGGTAAATGCTGTGCATGATGCCAAATGTGCATTTGAGGGGAATTAAAAATATATTTTAATGGTCCTAGTGGTAAATATATATTGGCATGATTCAGATGCCCGATCAGTAATGCTATGATGTGTACAATAAAAAAATCATCCAGGCCAAAACCAATCATTGCCAGTGGAATGTATTCAATACTTCTGTATAGAATAGTTTCTCCAAAGTGAAAGCGGAGATGAGCTGCAAATCCCATCTGTTGAACAGAATGATGCACCTTGTGAAATTCCCATAAAGTGGTACTTTTGTGTAATAGTCGATGAACATTCCACTGAATAAAATCTCTTAAGATGAACATTAATAATAATTGTAACCAAGTCGGCCAAGAACCTATTTCCACAGCTACAATATTTTTTATACCAAATAGTCCCAAGAAATTGTTAAACAAGTTAACAAAAAAATCAGAGAATGCAGCATAAAATATTAATGAAAAGATAAAAAAATTAAAAAACATATAAAATATGTCTAACCAAAAATCTTTCCTAATTCTTGGCTGATTTTTCCTCCAAGGAAAAGCTAATTCAAGACCATAAACCAAAATGGAAAATAAAATTAAAATATAAAAATAATTGTGCCAAGATGGATTAAGTATTTCGTATTTAAGATAATTATAGTAGGAATTATAAGATTGTTGAATTTGATCAAAGGCTTGCATAAAATCATTGGAAAAATGTATGAAAAATTATTTGATGTATATCTTTTGAGAATGTAGATTTTTTAAGCTTGTGTATGCTTTTACAATATACAATCCTGGAGTTATCTTATCTTTTAAATCTACTTCATGCGAAGAGTTTTTTACAGAATTGTCCATTATCAATCTTCCGGTCAAATCATAGATTTCAATATTTTTAATATCCAAGTCGTAGGACCAATTGATTTTAGAATGACTGATATAAAACTGTATGTTATTTTGCAAATCAGGGCTCAAATTCCCTGTAGTATTACAAGTAGAAGAAGGAATATTCCCTTTTGATTCAATAATTGGTGCAAAAAAATTGGCAATTTTTTGAGCTCGCACATCTTGAAGATAAATAGCATGTCCAGGCAAATTCGTATCACAATAATTATTGCCTGTATCTTGTGTATCATCAAATAAAATTGGATGGCCGGTAAGCGAGTTCAGGTATTTAAGAACCGCTCTTCCACCTTTTGCCCATGGCATATTATCCATAGGTTGACACAAGTTAAATGGGTTAAAACAATTTTGAAATAATGGACTAAGTAATGGTTTTTCCTGAATATCAGCTATCGCATCGTTCGTATTATGATAGACGTAGAGTGCAGGATCGCCTGCTTTGATGTCTAAATGGCCAAGTTGTCCTCCGATCATTATTGCAACACCAAGTACTGATTCATCCGTATGATCAGTAGATTTTATTTCTCCTCTGATGCTGCCCAGATCAGGTCGCAGCAAACTGATAGTAGAGGGTTGGCAGAGTTTGAGATCAGCATCTGCCGGGTTGACGGATTGTATGCCATTGCACATTGCAGGTTTTTCGAATTCTTCATTCAAATAAGCTGCCCAATAAGCCACAAATGCACCTGCACTTTCGCCTGCAATAAATGTGACATTCTGGTCACTGCTGTCAATATCAGACCTGGCTTTGACAAATCTTAAAGCGGCTTTCATATCCTGCATTCCTCTGTAATTCGCCCGGAATACTTCTGCAGTATCATAGTTATACACGCATCCATATTCAACCGGACATAATACATATGGTGTATAGTTACTGCGTTTGTGTGTACCGAGTCGATATTGGATTGAAGCAACAAGCCAGCCTCTTGCAGCCATACCACGTGCTACATTGATAAATGAAGCTTGTTTGCGATCACCGCCAATCCAAGATCCTCCATGCGTAAAAACGATGATAGGCCGCTTACAATTATTGTCTCCAACCGGTTTGTACAAATCTAATTTGAGATTGATAGTATTTCCTGCATAATCTACAGCAGTTTGATAAGGGATATCATATTCAGCTCTGACAGCATATTGTGATGAAGTATAAGCTTGTTGACTGAGCCCGAAATCATATAACAATAGAGAAAAAATAATGTAAAATATTAAGCGCATAATTTGTATAAATTGTAAATGAAGAAAATAAGTCTATACATGAATTTGTTTTCGCCACAATAAATATGATATTTTTTGGAAACTAAATGTGTAACTAACATTTGAAATAGTCCAAAATTTGCACTTTACAATAAGCTTGCTTATAAACAACCTGATGAAGTTGCTTGAATTCCCAATTCTTTCATTGCCAGACCAGCAGCCATTTGTTCTGCGCTTTTTTTATTGAAATCCTCTGCGGAGCAGATTTCTTTTCCATCCAGAATAACTGCAATTTTAAATCGATCACGTTTATCGGTTTTGAATTTTTCCAATACCTTAAAATCGATTTCTTTAGTATGTTTTTGGCACCATTCCAACAATTGGCTTTTAAAATTGTCATCTGTGGATTCCAATTCATCCACGTTGACAAACTTTCTAAGGATGTTTTGTAATATGTATTGTCTTGTGAATTCAAAACCTTGTTCCAAAAATATGCTGCCGACCAAAGCTTCAAGTGCATTTCCAAGCATAGATTGAGATATCGGTGCTTGGTTGAATTCAAGCATCAAGTGATCCAGGCCCATTTGCTCAGCGATATAATTCAAAGTTTTTCGCTTTACGATCTTGGATCTCATTTTAGTTAGAAAACCTTCATCAGCATGTGGGTATTTCATAAATAAATATTCCCCTACGACAAAGCTTAACAATGCATCCCCGAGGTATTCTAACCTTTCATTAGATTGATAAATCCCTTTGGATGTTTGAGGATTGTTATTGAAAGTAGACTTATGATGGAAAGCAGTTTTAAAAATTGCTATATTGCTGGGAGTAAATCCAATTAACTCCTTCAGTCTTTCCACAAAGTATTTATCCTTAGAAAAATACCTGTGAGAAGTTTTTTTATAATACTTGAGAATATATCCTAACATCTTTTGAAAATCACGCTACTGTTATGACCCCCAAAGCCAAAAGTGTTACTCAGGAAAATATTTATTTTCCTCGATTGCGCTTGATTGAAGGTAAAATTAATTTTAGGATCCAGTTCTGGATCATCAGTAAAGTGATTTATGGTAGGAGGAATAAAATCGTGTTGAATGGCAAGAATTCCGGCAATGCATTCTATCACACCGGCAGCACCGAGTAAATGACCAGTCATTGATTTTGTGCTGGAAATATTGAGTTTGTAGGTATGTTCCCCAAAGACTTGTTGGATAGCTTTTACTTCAGCGATATCGCCAAGTGGTGTTGAGGTCCCATGCGTATTAATGTAATCAATATCAGATGGCTTGAGCTGTGCTTCTTTGAGTGCATGCTCCATGGCTGCCCTAGCACCAAGACCCTCAGGATGCGGAGCGGTAATGTGATAAGCATCAGCCGTAAGCCCTGTTCCAATGAGTTCGGCATATATCTTTGCTCCACGTTTGACCGCATGTTCATATTCTTCAAGGATCATAGCACCTGCTCCTTCTCCCAGGACAAATCCATCTCTGTCTTTATCATAAGGACGAGACGCTGTCTTCGGGTCATCATTTCTTTCTGACAATGCTTTCATAGATGAAAATCCACCTACACCAGCTTTTGTAATTGCGGCTTCAGATCCACCCGTCATCATGAGGTCGGCTTTGCCATGTCTGATGTAATCAAAAGCATTGGAAATGGCATGAGACGAAGATGCACAGGCAGAAACAGTACCATAGTTGATACCCATCAAGCCGTATTTAATTGAAATATGGCCTGGTGCAATATCAGAAATTAATTTTGGTATCAAAAAAGGGCTGTATCTGGGAGGTCCTGTATGAAGTGCCGCTTCAGAAATATCCGTTTCCAAAGTATAAAACCCACCTATACCACTACCCCAAATGACTCCAAATCGCGTTCGATCGACCTGATCTAACTGAATCTCACTGTTCTTCATCGCCTCTTCAGCGACAACCAATGCATATTGGGCAAATGGGTCAAGCTTACGGGCCTCTTTTTTGTCTAAAACTTCTTCAGCTGAGAAATTTTTTAGTTCACAGGCAAATTTAGTCTTGAACAAACTCGCATCAAAACGAGTAATTGGCCCTGCACCACTGACGCCTGATTGAAGGCCATCCAGATATGCTTTTTGACCATTTCCAATTGGAGATAAAACACCGATTCCTGTTATGACGACTCGCCGCATAAAGATTTGTAGGATAAAAATAAGAACCGGCACAATCTACTGAGAAAATGCGCCGGATCAGTTATTTTTTTCGGATTATTTGCAATTTGCTTCCAAATAGCTCACAGCTTGACCTACTGTCTGGATCTTTTCTGCCTGATCATCCGGTATAGATGTATCAAATGCTTTTTCAAATTCCATAATTAGTTCGACAGTGTCTAGAGAATCCGCACCGAGGTCGTTTACAAAACTAGCCTCATTGGTGACTTCTGACTCATCTACTCCGAGTTTTTCGACAATGATTTGCTTGACTTTTTCTGCTATTGTTGACATTTTTAAAATGATTTGTATTAAACCATTGCGCAAATTAAGGGATTCACTTAGGGAATACCAAAGAAATTGCGTTTTTTTATTTTGTTTTGCGGTAAAACATTATCCATACCCATAATTGTTCCATTTAATCAAAGATTTTTATGTTAAATCGAAATACTAAAATTGTCGCGACTGTAGGCCCTGCTTGCAATACCTATGAAAAACTCCTTGATCTCGTCAGGAGCGGTGTCTCTATCTTCAGACTTAATTTCTCTCATGGAACGCACGATGATCACAAATCCGTAATAGACCATATTGTGCGAATCAATGGGGAATTTGACGCTCATGTCGGTATTTTGGCGGATTTGCAAGGTCCAAAGCTTCGTATCGGGAAGGTCGAAAATAATGCGCTGGAACTGAATCCAGGGGACATCCTCACCTTTAAAGACCAGGAATGTATTGGGACTAAAGAACAGATTTATATGAGCTATGATTATTTTGCCCGGGATGTTCGTCCTGGAGAAAAAATACTCGTAGACGATGGTAAGCTTGTATTTGAAGTATTGGAAACCAACAAAGTAGATACAGTCCGCCTGAAAGTACTCTTTGGTGGAATTCTTTCGTCGAACAAAGGTGTAAATTTGCCGGATACAGCGGTTTCCTTGCCAAGCCTTACGGAGAAAGATCTAAATGATCTTGATTTCATTTTGACACAGCCGGTAAATTGGATAGCTCTCTCTTTTGTCAGGAAAGCCTCAGATGTGGAGGATCTGATCGCTCGTATCGAAAATGCTGGTCACCCTGCAAAAGTGATTTCGAAAATCGAGAAACCGGAAGCCGTTCACAATATAGATCATATTATCAAAGCAAGCAATGGTATTATGGTAGCACGAGGAGATCTCGGGGTGGAAATGCCGCTTGAAAAACTTCCCATGATACAGAAAATGATCATCAACAAGTGCATCCAAAGATCAAGACCTGTCATCGTGGCCACACAGATGATGGATTCCATGATTGTCAATCCGAGTCCAACAAGAGCAGAAGTTACTGATGTGGCAAATGCGGTACTTGATGGTGCTGATGCAGTAATGCTCAGTGGAGAAACTTCCGTGGGCAAGCATCCAGATATTGTGGTGGAAGCAATGAATAGGATCATTCTCGAAGCAGAGAAATTTTATCCGAATCAATTTCGCAAACCTATACCTTCGGAAAAATCATCGACTTTCTACAGCGACGTGGTTTGTTTTAATGCGGCACGTACAGCAGAAGAAATTGGTGCCAAAGCCATTGTTGGCCTTACGGTTTCAGGATATACAGCATTTAAGACTTCTTGCTATCGACCCAACTGCCCCATTTATATATTTTCACCTGCTCACCACATGCTGGGTACACTTAATTTAGTATGGGGAGTTAGGTGTTATTACTATGATAGAAATACTTCCACTGACGAGACCATAGAAGACCTTATAGAAATCCTAAAAGCCGACGGCAAAGTTAAAGCAGGAGATATGGTCGTCAATACAGGTAGCATGCCACTACACAAAAAACTCCGCACGAACATGCTCAAAGTGACAGAGGTCGAATAAAAATGAAATTTTTGATTCAAAAAAAGCGTTCAATTTTGCAAAATAATTTAAATTCTTTGAAATACTATATTTTACTATTCTTCTTGATGTTTTTAGCTCTTCATGCGGGAGCACAGCAGGATTTATCTCAGCTCAATTTACCTAGAGAAAGCGAGTTTATTGAAGCCATAAAACAAGAAGCCATAGGCAACTTACCTAAGGCGGCAGAACTTTTTGAAAAATTAGCAGAAAGCCAGGATTCGAGGTCTACGGCACTATTTTATCTGGCTCGACTCTATCGCAAATCAGGCAGACATGAAGATGCTATTAAGGCAATAACAGAATGTACAAGGCTGGCACAATCAAATAAATGGTTCTGGGTGTATCAAGCTAATCTGATGGATGAATACGGACGCAACCAATCCGCAGCAGAAGCTTATGCAGCTTTAAGCCGCCTGGAACCGGATAATTATACCATGTACGACAATGCTGCACTCAGGTTTTTGCAAGCAGAAAAACCCGAAGAAGCTCTCGGAATAATGGAATCGGCACAAGCTGAATTTGGATTAAATCCTTTGATTGCCATAAGGAAGGCCGAGCTTTATTCTCTTCTGAAAAAAGATAAAAAAGCCAAAGAAGCACTGGAAGGTGCACTTATAAAATATCCGGAAAATACCGATTTATTGGAAAAAATGATACAGTTTTATGAGAATAGTTCCAATACTGAACAAGCTCTTGCTTATATGGAGCGACTACGGAAAATAGATCCTTCAAATAAGAGATTTAATAAACAATCAATGGGCTCCGGGGTGACGGAAGTTCAATTCGGGCAATTTTCAAATGACCCGACAATAACTATCGATGAGAAAATAAAAAAAATGATACCAGTACTGGAATCAGAACACTTTTTGACAGACACAGCTTTCTCCAATCGGATAAAAAATGAAATACACCAATTGGCATATGAGAATAAAAATGATCTCAAACTACAAGCCTTGTATGGTGATGCATTGTTTTTGAAGAAAGAATACCGGGAAGCATCAAATCAGTATATTAGAGCAATTGAACTTGGAAAAGTTCCTTACTCTGTTTGGGAACATGGAATTTATAGTTTGATACAAAGCAATAGGTGGATCTCTCTTGAAAAATATTTAAACATCGCCTTAAATTATTTTCCAAATCAAAGTTATTTGTATTTTGCGCTTGCAAGGGCACTGATTGAACTCCGGAAATATGAAGAAGCAGATGACGAAATTAAAAGATTAATGCCAATGATTGGTTCCAATACAAGCAAAGTTATTGATTCTAAGATATTGCAATATCGTCTTTTAATGGCAAAGAATAAAAATGATGAAGCTAAAGCTTTGATACAAAGTATCGAAATCAACAATTTATCATCAGCTCAGATAATTGAATATTCTTTAGCTGAAAATTGTGAAGTCAAACAACAGAATGATCTGGGACAAAAGCTTTCAGAAGCCTGGGCTGATGATAAATTGCCTTTGGAGTACAGATTATTCAGCCAATCGAATACCAGTTTTTGCAAGGGAGACATTTTGAATGCAAGTAAAAGTATGGACAGAATTGTGCAATCTGGTATCGAATTAAACATCGATCAAACTATTTTGAGATCGAGAATCTTAAGTACATCAGGAAAAAAATCTGAAGCAGTTCTTTTGCTAAAATCCATGTTGCCATATGCTGAAGATAAAATGAAAATTGAATCATATTTGAAAAAACTAGAAAATTGAAAGTAAGCAGATTCATTTTTGGCATGGTGGTTTTATCCATCTTTTTCATGGGTTGTGGAAGTTCTCGAAAAATGAATAATCCATCTACTGTAGAGAAGAAGGAAATCAAAGGCCTGGACGCCATTATCGAGAAATTACAATCGCGAAATGATTTTGGTTATTTTACTACAAAAGGTGAGTTACAGGGAACCACTCGCATTGGAGATCAATCTGCTTCATTTATCATTCAATGTAAACAGGATTCAATGATGATTATCTCTGTGAGGAAGTTGGGTTTTGAAGTATTTAGGGCAAAGATCACACCTGATTCGGCAATTTTACTAGATAGGATAAATCAAGAAGTACAGAGATTTTCTACCAGCGATTACCAAGAGAAGTTTCATGTCCCATTTGATCATTATTTAATTCAAGATTTATTGACCTCCGGATGCTATTTATCCGAATATTTAAAGTATTTTGTCAGTGAAAATGATTTGAGTGTAAAACTTGAAGGCGTTTCTGAGTTGTTTCAAACCATGGTTCAAGTGGATAAGCAAGATTATTTTCCTTTGCAATTTAATTATTTACAACAAGGCAGATCTGCTACCTGGAAAGTCATTGAAAAACAAATGGAAAATTCAAAAGTGCTCCAAAAGAAATGTAGTTTGGTTATCCAAGATCCCGAAGAGGGAAAAATGAGTATCTTGTTTGTTTTTGATTACTGGTCATTTGATCGTATAACCAATATGAAGTTTGATATTCCTTCCCATTACAAATCAAATTAAATGAGCATTAGGAGGATCCATTGGTTGGGAATGGTTTGTTTATTCGGAAGTCTGGTTGTGATATGTTCAGCTTTTTTATCCGAAGTGCTCCCTCAAGGGAGATTGGACGAAATTAAAAAATCAATAACAAAAATAAATCAGCTTTTATCTGATTCTCAAAAGGAGAAACTTTCTTTACTCTCAACAATTCAGATGTCTAGGAGTCAACTGGATTACAGGACAGAGTTGATTTCTGAACTCAATAAGCAAAATACCCATATCTCAACGGAAATCATTAATCTGGAGAAAAACAATGAAAAGGATGTTCAGAAAATAGACCATCTGAAAGTACAACTTAGCGCGATTTGGAGAATGAAGTGGAAACATATCTGTGCAGGAAATACCTCCCTTGTTTCAGGTGCGGATCAAGAATTGAGTGACAAAATTCTGAAATGGTATTGGATAAATCAATGGGAACAAATAAAGGGGCAACAGTTAAGGCAATTGAAAGTTACTCTGCATTCCTATTTTTCGAACAAAGATAGACTACAGCAAAAAAGAGATAGTGTTGCAAACATGGTTTCTCAACTGAGCGCCGAAAAACTTAATCTCGCGTCTGATTTGGATAAAAGCAGCATTCTAATGAGAAGTATGGTGAACAAAGAAGCCGATCTAAAAGCGGAATTAGCAGGTTTTAAAATGAAGCAAGAGAAACTTGAAGCCATTGTCTTGAAATCGATATGTTCAAATAGTAGTAATGAGGCAAATAATTCAGCGGGGTCACATAGGTACTCTTCTGAATGGCAATTTCCGGTTACAGGAGGGACAATAATTTCGCGATTTGGCAAAACTGCAGCTGCTCCAAATATCTATACCAATAATAATGGGATTGACGTGCAGACGAATGATCCTTTTGTATCAGTGAGTAATGATGCGGAGGTTATTCAGATAGCTCGCTTGCCAAATGATACGTACATGGTGCTGACAAGAGTCGGTGAAATTTATACAGTGTATTCGCAGTTGGAAAGTGTCTTAGTCCGACAAAAGGAATGGATTACAAGAGGGATGAAAATTGGTAAAGCTCGATCAAATGAGAAGGGAGCTTTTGAAATGCACTTTGAAATTTGGAAAGGGAAGACACCACAAAATCCATTAAACTTTGTCAACTGATCTTTATTTATATTGGGTTGCTGTAGTATTGTGGTGGAACGTTAATCAGAGATTAAGCAAAACTTAAAAATGGACAATCGTAAACTCGGACTTCTTTCATTGATCGTAGTATTGTCGATCTTAGTTATGGATCAGGTTTTAAAGATCTGGGTTAAGACACATATGGAGCAGGGAGAGGAGTTTCTCATGTTCGGACAGCAGTGGGCCAGAATCCACTTTGTAGAGAACGAAGGAATGGCATTTGGGCTTAGCCTGGGAGCATTTTGGGGCAAGCTTGCTCTGAGTACGTTCCGGGTCGTCGCCGTTGGTTTCATCATTTATATATTATTGCAACTCATCAAAGCGAAAGAGCGAAACGGATTGATTATTGCTTTCTCTATGATTCTAGCAGGTGCTATTGGAAACATCCTCGATAGCGCTTTTTATGGATTAATCTTTTCAAATTCACCTTATCATGGAGGCTTGGCTACTTTTTTACCTGAGGAAGGAGGATATGCCCCTTTTATGATGGGCAAAGTAGTGGATATGTTCTATTTTCCAATGTTTCATTTTACCTTGCCGAATTGGAGTCCTATTTGGCCAAGTGAACCGTTTGAATTTTTTAGCCCTGTGTTTAACCTGGCAGACTCGTCTATTTTCTGTGGAATTTGTCTTTTTTTGATCTTTTATCAGGGTAGCTCAAAGGAAAAGGCCCTTGGATCTGATAAGAATATACAGGCAGTTGAAGAGTTTCATTAGAAGCGATTCAGCTTTTCACGTTTCAAATGAAAAGTCGCTATTGTTCTCTGAATAGATTTTACTTAAGTATCGCTTGTAGATCAAGTATAATACAAAAGAAAGGAAGGAATTAAACCTAAATTTACCTAAAAATACAAATCGTACCAAGTTGACTTCAAAATCAAGGCTTAGCAATATGCATTATTCAGCAAAGTAGAATTTTTTTTGAAACTTGCCCAGGAAGCTGAGTTAGGTAATATCATTATTGACCAATTGAAATGTCACCAGTTTACTCCACGAAGAGGAAAGACATATCCCGGCAAAGTTCTGCTCCGTTAACCAAGAGCGACTTAAATCAATCACCAGATTTTCGCTTCGTGAAACCACTTGCTTACATTAAAAGCTTCATTATTATTCTCAATTAGTCTTTCACCTCAAGTTTAAACATAAAAATTGGGGTTAAATGACAAAAACCGGAGATCAAATCAATGATGAGATTTCCGGTTTTTATGTTTCTTTTAAAGTAAAAAGTCAGATGATTAAGTAATAAAACTCATTCTTCAGGCTTTTTCTTTTTTACTCAGAAAATTTCTTACAGCGATCTGCGCCTTTTCTACACAACTGTAATTGATTTTACAGTGGACAAACTTGCCTAATTTTTCTGTCTGTATAACTCCTGCAAGCCTCAGTATACTGAGATGCTGGGAGGTTACAGATTGTTCGATTTCAAGGGAGTGGTATATCATATTGACATTTACCATACCATTTTTGTCGATAAACTCCAGAATTTTTAGGCGGAGTGGATGAGCCAGAGCTCGCATTAGCTCGCATGAATAATCGAGCTTGACCGGATTGAAAATGACCTTAGCTTTCCTCATCGGGGGCTTCTTATTTTGATTCGTAGTTGACCTTAATGGGACAAAGATGCGAACATTATCCGATTTTACAAATAAATATTAAATATTTTTTTTATTTGTTAAGTGGTCACTTACTTGAAGTAATGTAGTGTAGAAGCTTTTAATACGATAGAGATTGATTTTTAAGGACTTACAATTTAGCCAGCGAGTTCTTCCACGAGTTTGGAAATTTGGTTCAAACG
Source organism: Saprospiraceae bacterium (assembly GCA_016710235.1). Classification (NCBI taxonomy): domain Bacteria; kingdom Pseudomonadati; phylum Bacteroidota; class Saprospiria; order Saprospirales; family Saprospiraceae; species Saprospiraceae bacterium. Next base: position 690,744 of record JADJLG010000001.1, on the reverse strand, counting down.
ATCACGATCCAGTGAGTAATAGATGAATTTTCCTTGGCGCTCTGTAGCAACCACTCCTGCGCGTCTCAAAATTGCCAGATGCTGAGATGCAACGGATTGCTCTAACCTCAACTTAATGTAAATGTCAGTGACAGTCATCGTGTCATTTTCCTCCAAAAGGTCAATGACGCGCTGGCGCAGCTTGTGATTGACAGCGCGGAGAACCAACACAGCCTTTCTTAAATCGGCATAGTCGAGCTGTATATCCTTGCCCCCCTTCTTCAGCGTAATCGTTTCGTTTTTTTTGTTCCTCATTTTCGGGAATTTTTTTGTTGATCTAATACGAGCTGAAATGAATCCAAAACAGTGCCAATTTTGTGCTGGGAGCTTTTTTTCTTATTTGATAAACTGATATTTTTCTTTTATATATATAAAAATTCTCCTAAGGTCCTTTTAGTTCAATGTTTTATATATTTTAACTTTTGCTGTTGTAATGTTAGGTTCTTTAATATAATCAGGTGCTAAAGTCGATCTGTCGTCCCAAATTTTTGTCTCATACCTCTTTTTGCCTATGATTCCTATATAGCTGGCGTGTGAAACGATTTCGCTCAAAGTGGTTTCATAATTTTTCAAAAAAATCTCAGTTTTCGCTGCCCCGCTTCCGCCCAAAGCAAGCTTTGCTCCACTTTCCAGATCAGGAATCTCGACTGTGAGGGAAAAGTCATGGCTGAAAGCTTTTTTGAGGCTTTTACCGTCTCTATCGTAAACAGCCATATAAACCTCGTCTCTTCTGGCATCTATCATCGGTAAATAATAGTCAAAATCGGCATTGATCATCCGCATTCCTAGTGCGATACCTTCCAATGATGAAATACCCAAGATAGGGATATCCAATCCATAGCTAAGACCTTTTGCAAAGGAGATTCCCGCTCTAAGTCCGGTAAAAGAACCAGGACCGATGGATACTGCAATCGCTTTGAGATCAGCTAGTCCAAGGTCAGCCTCAGCTGTTAGTCTATCTAGCCAGTCAGACAAAACACGTACAGGGTCAGCCTTCAATTCCTCTTTATTGAACCAAATACCATCTCTATTGCACAATGCCATTGAGCAGTAATCGGTGGCAGTCTCAATAGCTAAAATAGGCGGTTGGGATGTTGTCTGAGGATTCAAAAAGCTCATGGAGTATGAAGAATGGATTTCATTTTTTCATTGGACAGCAGGGTGCTGATGGCTTCAGCAACCAATTTATCCTGTCCAAGTCTCTTTGCATACCTTCCTGATTCATAACCGGTTCGAGAAGCAATCTCTTCTTCTATCAGATTGGAAATCAAATCTTTATTGTCTTGAATTTGTAGCCATTGTAGCTGGTCCAAATTATTTTTAATGGTCTGAGTTTGTGTTATCATTGATGATTGTCCTGATTTCTTGAGTTCTTTTTCAAAATCAGCCCATTTGGATTCGGCGTCTGACTTATCATCGAATTTGTTCTGTTTCAAGTAGTCCACAAAATCGTTAAACTGGTTGAATTCAAAGTTTTCAGGTTTTTCCGGTGCGGAATTCTTCAGTAAATAATGAGTGACATAATTGAATATAAAATCTTGATCTACAATCTTTTGTACGATTTCAGGAAAATTTGCTTCTGGAACTTCTATATCGGGTTTAATTCCTCCTCCATCGTATACAGGTCTTCCATTTTTCGTTTTGAAGAGCGTCCTCAACGAATCCGGCAGATGTACGACTTCTCCATTTTCATATTTCACACTTTGGATGCATCTACCTGAGGGTATGTAATATTTAGCTATGGTCAATTTAACAATTGCATTATACCCTACATCACGAGTATTTTGCACAAGTCCTTTCCCATATGAAATTTGTCCTAAAATGACTGCTCTGTCTAAATCCTGTAAGGTGCCGCTTACGATTTCTGAAGCGGATGCAGAGTTTTTATTGATCAGAACTGCAACGGGCATACTTTCGTCCACTGGATTCATTTGGGTTTTGTAAGTCATGTCCTTTTCCTTTTGTTTTGACCTCGTGGTGGCAATTGTTTGTCCGGCAGGAACAAAAGTATTACATACATTTACGGCTTCATGCAAAAGGCCGCCACCATTGTCTCTCAGGTCTAAGATCACTCCTTTGATATTGGCATTTTCTGCTTTTAGTTTTCTCAGGGCATCTTGGACATTTTTTCCAGCATTGTCTGTGAAAGTGGTCAAGCTGATATAAGCAATGGAATCTCTCAGTATAGATGAGTAAGGCACATTTGGTATGTTAACTTCATCTCTGATGATAGTAAATTTTTGAGATTGACTTGAACCTGGTCTGAGTATTTCCACATCAACTTCTGATTTGGGAATACCTCTCATGATATGGTTGAGATCCTCGCTATCTTTGCCTTTTGCGTCTTGATTGTTGACTTTCAAAATTTGATCTCCTGCCCTTAAACCTGCTTTGTATGCCGGGTAGTCTTTGAACACTTCTGTGATAGTCAGGTGATCTCCCATTTTTTTAGCCTTGGCACCTATGCCGTTGTACTTTCCTTCTACTGTCAGACGATAGTTTTCTATTTGGGCTTCGGAAATATAATTCGTAAAAGGATCAAGTGAGGCAAGCATCGCATCAATCCCTACTTTCATTAATTTCGAAGGATTGGTTTCGTCTACAAAATTATTGTTTATTTCCTTATAAACATTAGCAAATATTTCAATATTTTTTGTTATTTCAAAATATTTGTCGTAATAAAATGAACTGGCTCCGATCAACAAAAAAACAGTGCTGAGTAGGATGAAAAATTTCTTTGACATGTAGATCAAACGCTTATAATTGGATTTGTAATGCTTAAAACGCCAACCCGAACCATTTAGTTATGTGAATTAAAAAAATCTCTTACGGTTCTAACGAACTCATCGGGTTGATCTGCATGTACCCAGTGGCCTGCATGGTCGATCGTATGAAAGAGAGCTTTTTGATATTGTACTTCCAATTGAACCTGATCTCCGCTTGTGATATAATGGGATTCAGAACCTCTTACAAAGAGGATTGGGATATGAATTGGCTTGGACGGTTCTACTGACTTGAGAATCTCAAAATAATTCTCGGTTAGAACCGGAATATTTGCTTTCCATTTAAATTCCTGCTGATCACTTCTATCCAGATTTTTCATCAGGAAGAGTACGAATGAAGCGTTATAACCAAGATTGGTGAGATAATCTACAGCTTCTGATCTGGATTTAAATTGTGAGATTGGCATTTGAAGCAGGTCAACCATCATTGCTGATTGTTCAGGTGGATAGCTTTTTGTGCCAATATCAGCAATGACCATTTTTTGAAAGATCTCTGGCTGAGAATTTACTATCTCCAATAAAATCTTTCCACCCATTGAGTGACCAATAGCGTTTATCGGAACATCCATATGACTTCGGATGAAGGCAGATATTTCCTCGGCTAAAATCTTAAAATTGAATTGATTTGAATGTGGAGATCTTCCATGATTTGGTAAATCCGGTACAAAAACCTGATATTGATCGCTAAGAGATTTTGCCACGCTTTGCCAGTTGTCCAAACAACCCAGAAATCCATGTAATATGATCACCTGACCTTTGTCTGGAGGAGTGCCATATATTTTAAAATTTAAATTCAGTGATTAAGCTTTCGTTTGTAACAATTTCTTTGGGCAATCTGTTTTTTAAGGTTTGGCTTTAGCTCTGTAAATCTAATAAATTCTATTTCGCATGTCTTTCTTACTAGAATCAACATACAAACCAGCAGGAGACCAACCCGAGGCAATCCATCAACTTTGTTCAGGGATCGTTGAAGGTGAAAAATCTCAGGTACTTCTGGGGGTCACCGGATCTGGTAAAACCTTTACCATGGCCAATGTGATTGCTAAAACCAATAGACCAACACTGATATTGACACACAATAAAACATTAACGGCTCAATTGTATGGAGAATTCAAGGAGTTTTTTCCCAATAATGCTGTTGAATACTTTGTTTCTTATTACGATTACTATCAACCGGAAGCTTATATTTCAGTGACGGACACTTTCATTGAAAAAGACCTTCAAATCAACGAAGAGGTAGACAAATTGAGGCTCAAAGCAACCTCATCACTACTTTCCGGAAGGCGGGATATCATCATCGTGGCTACTGTATCCTGCATTTATGGTATGGGCAATCCTGAAGACTATAAACAAGGCATTATTCGAATCCAAAAAGGTCAGACACTAAGTAGAAATGGATTTCTTTATAGATTGGTAGATAGTTTGTACAATCGGACAGAAACTGAGTGGACCCGAGGGACATTCAGAGTGCGTGGAGACACAGTGGATATTTTTCTGCCCTATGTGGATTATGGATATCGAATCAGGTTCTTTGGTGATGAAATTGAAGAAATAGAGCAATTAGAAACACCTTCAGGCAAGAGGATCTCCAGCCTGGATTTTGCTGCTATTTTCCCAGCAAACCTGTATGTCGCACCAAAAGACCGTTTGAAGTCAATATTATATAGTATTGAAGATGAGCTTAGTTCACAAGTGAAGTATTTTGAACAAGAGATGAAATACAGTGAGGCTAAACGTATCGAAGAAAGAGTCCAATTTGATCTTGAGATGATTCGCGAACTAGGATATTGCAGCGGAATTGAGAATTACTCGCGCTTTTTTGATGGGAGGGTGCCTGGAACCAGACCCTTTTGCCTGTTAGACTATTTTCCTGATGATTATCTCATGTTTATCGATGAAAGCCATGTTACCTTACCTCAGATAAGAGGGATGTGGGGAGGTGATCGAGCCAGAAAACTCAACCTGGTCCAATTTGGCTTCAGATTGCCATCAGCTTTAGATAACAGACCTCTGAATTTTGATGAATTCAATGGTTTAATAAATCAGGTAGTGTATGTCAGTGCAACACCCGGAGAATATGAATTATCCGAGACAGAAGGTGTGGTAGCAGAACAAGTTGTCAGGCCGACAGGTTTACTTGATCCTCCGATTGAAATTCGCCCATCGCTGCATCAGATTGATGACTTACTGGAAGAAATTCAAAAGAGAAAAGACAAAGGAGAAAGGATACTGGTCACCACTTTGACGAAGAGGATGTCAGAGGAACTGGCAAAGTATTTTCAGCAACTGGCTATCAAATGTAAATACCTGCATTCAGAAATTGATACTATGGAGCGGGTCGAAATCATCAGAGACCTAAGAATGGGTTTGTTTGATGTTCTAGTGGGTGTCAACCTGTTGCGTGAAGGTTTGGATATGCCCGAGGTTTCATTGGTTGCAATTCTGGATGCTGATAAAGAGGGATTTTTGAGAAATGACCGGTCACTAACGCAGACTGCAGGGCGGGCGGCAAGGAACGCGAATGGATTGGTTATCTTTTATGCAGACAAAGTCACAGATTCAATGCAAAAAACCATCGATGAGACCAACAGGCGACGTGCCAAACAAATGGCATATAATGATTTGCATGGTATTGTGCCTGTTACACTGAGTAAGACCAAAGAAGAAATCATGCAGAAAAGCAGTATTCTGGATTCAAGAGCCAGACCGAAGGATTACTATGTCGAAAAAGATGATCAATCGCTTGCTGCTGATCCTATAATCAGCTATATGAATGCTGAACAATTGCAGAAATTACTCATCGAGACAGACAAAAAGATGAGAGATTCAGCAAAAGAGCTTGATTTTATTTCTGCGGCAAGATATCGCGACGAGATTGCTGAGATCAAAAAACAACTCAAGCAGTAATTTTAGTTCTGAAGCTGGAGCGATCGGCAATTTATTGTTATTTTTGGAAAAATAAAGGAGACTGAAATGGAAGAAAATGAACTCATTCACTTTAGGGCATTCCAACATGAAGAAGACAGTGCCGAACTTGTAGAGTTGTTGAAAGACAATGATATAGAATACAAGTTAGAAGAAGTTGAGGGCATTTTTGACCCAAGTTTTGCACAAACTGAGATTCCGGGAGGATTTCTACTCCTTGTTAAGCTATCCGACATAGACCGAATTCATGAGTTGATCAACAAAGACCTTGAAAACAGACTAGATCTGCTTCCCAATGACTATTATTTATACTCTTTCAGCGACAAGGAGTTATTAGATATCCTGTACCGACCGGAAGAATGGGGAGATGTGGACGCCTTGCTTGCAAGAAAACTCCTGAAATCTCGCAATGTACCATTGGATGATGCACATATAGAGCAAGTAAAAGAAGAGCGTGAACTAGCAATCGTCAATGAAAAGTCAGATCCTACCTGGTGGATTGTTTTTGGGTATATCCTTGCTGCTGCTGGGGGATTGTTAGGTTTGGTATTAGGAGCAAACTTATATTACACCAAAAGAGATTTGCCTGATGGAGAGCGGGTTTACAGGTATGAAGAGAAAGCGAGAAAGCATGGTTTTTGGATAATGATTATCTCCGCAATTGTTCTTACATATTTAATGGTGCAATACTTTATAAATTACGAAGCGTCTTCAATTTAAAAATAGAGGGTAGTCAATCAGAAATCTATCGTTTTATCTTGATAAAGGCAGTTTCGCCCAGTTTAAGTTGCACCAAGAGAAGTTGGCTCTCATTTTTATCCAATAGCAAGGCTTTCACAGTACAGGGAGGATATTTACCTTCAGAAATTGCACTTATTGCGATATCAACAGCTGAAGATTTTTCAATGGGAACTGAGATTATCTGGGGCGCATTACTAATCCGCAAATCGGATATCCACACTTCATTATTTTTCAATACCCTGACTTTATCTCCATCTTCCAGTTTTTCATCCCAAATTTGAATCCTGATGGAATCAGATTTCCATTTGAATGAAACGGTTTCATTTGTTGAAATTCTTTTAACCTGATCAACGGCTTTGAGTTCATTCAATTTTTCACCCAATTCTGCTGAAATCGAATCCGGGATAGAGTTGGAGGGGAGGTTCTTAGCTACCTTGGATGCTACTTCATAAATAGCTTTTGGTGTACTCATGATGATAGTCCCTCCTTCACAACTCTGAGTCTGGCGGTCTTTATTTTCTGCCGTAAAATCACCCTGAAAAAATGGTTTACCAAGCTTCTTGTCTAAAGTGCCATTGACTTTCATGAGGCAAAACTCACTTATTGGAGTCAGAGATTTTGTAAACAATATCTCCGTTTCCTCAAATTGAAATATTTTAGTTTTCTTTGAATACTTTCCTACAATCTTTGCTTTGGTCTCGTCGGGTCCATTGATGTCAGAAATGGAATAGCCTACAATTTTTTCTCCAAACATTTGGTAAGTAATGGAATACGAGCTAGCCTCCGTTCTGCCAATTAATATGGCTCCCGTCAATTCTACATCTTGAGCATTTAACCAAACTGCTGAAAAACTAAAGGATATTAAAAATATTAAATTAACAAAAGATTTTGTTAAATAAGTCATTATTTAGATATTTGACGCAAAATTAGTTCAATATGAAAAACTTTTCAAACCTACTTTCTCTAAGTGCACTTTGCTTATTTGTGGCTGTTCTAGCCATAGGTATTCCGAATGAGTCTTTTGCCGCTTATCCTGGTAAGAAGACTGTCAAAACAGAATTACAGTCTGCATCCATTACTGCCGGACAAACTATTACGGTCACGGACCCTAACATTTTGTACGGAAAACAATCCCTACCTCTTGAGGCTCAGGGCGGATCAGATGATAAAGTTCTTTTGATCGTTTTAGCTCTGTTACTTCCGCCATTGGCTGTATACATGTATTATGACGAGTGGAATGGACAGTGTTGGTTAAACCTTATTTTGACTCTGCTTTGTGGAATACCAGGCGTAATTCACGCTTTGATTACAGTAATCAAGTAAAAATTTGCAAGAAGGTATCAAACGAAATCTTTACTGGTTTTATTTAGGCTTCCTCCTCATAGGACCAGTGGTCTTGTTTATTTTACCTGCAGATTTTTTTGACCACTCAACTATAGAGTTGTGTTTGTCAAAAATTTTATTTGACAGAAGTTGTATTGGATGTGGGATAACTCGAGCAGTGATGCATTTTATTCATCTTGAGTTCGATATGGCCATGCAATACAACAAGCTGGTGGTCTTGGTTATACCACTTATCCTCTACTTATGGGGAAAAGAGCTATTCAAAGTGAAAAAGTATTTGAGCGTGAGTTGAAATGCTTTTTCGCTTTTTTTTTGTTGTTACGATTCAATCTTTCAGCTTTTTGGATTGCAGAATGAGATTATCCTAGTTCTTCTTACCTTTACGCCAACAGTCTTCGCATATGATTAGCACTGTCAAAGGCAAAATTGAGGAAATTAGTCCGACACATGTCATCCTTGAATGTTCGGGAATTGGCTATCATATCCATATCAGCTTAAACACTTTTACTTCAATAGCGGATCATCGTGAAGTTAAGTTATATACTTCATTTATAGTCAGGGAAGGGGGAGAACAGCTGTTATATGGTTTTTGGACGAAAGATGAAAGGGCCTTATTTGATATGCTAATTTCAGTAAGTGGCGTCGGGCCAACTGCTGCAAGACTGATTTTGTCTTCGCTAGAACCAATAGCTGTCAAAGATGCTCTGGCTAGCGGAAATGTTCAACTTTTCCAAAGGATAAAAGGCATAGGTCCAAAAACAGCCCAACGAATCATCATTGATCTCAAAGACAAAGCCATCAAGGAAAGTTCCGGAGAGGCGCTTACAGGAAAATTGCTAAGCACAGATTCAACTAAGCGGGCGGAAGCCATATCCGCATTGTTGTCTTTAGGTTTTAACCGCCTTCAAATTGATAAAGTTTTTCAGGCAAACTCCACCGTGATTGATCAAGCAGGTTCTGTTGAAGAAATCCTCAAGTTTTCACTAAAAAAATTAGCCTAATTCCGCTTACATTATACCTAAATGTCCAGAATATCGTTATCATGAGATGCTTTTTTACCAAAACCGTTAGATTTTGATTTTGAGATGTATGAGTAAGAAATTTTCAGCTGTTACAATATTTCTAATTCTATTATGGAGTTTTTGTGATTTTTCTTATGCTGGTGGGCATGAGGTGCCAGAGTATCCATCGTTTGTTAAAGATGGGAGCTTTTCCGTTTTGGATACAACCCCTGATGCGGGCCGGATCATTATCAGAGATATTGACAAAAAAGATAATCCATTTGATTTGAAAGATCCTAAGTCGGTCGAACGGGAAGTGGAATATGATCCGGAGTCCGGACTTTATAAAATAACTGAAAAGATTGGTTCAGATTATTACAAGCCGCCTACTTACATGACTCCTGATGAATACATGGAGTATAGAACAAAGGAAGAAGATGACGAGTTTTTGAAGAACCTTGCAGGTATTTCTTCAGCAAAACGTAGTATCTCTGGTGCCATTGATCCAATTACCAAGGTCAATATCCAACGGAATCTTGCAGACAGAATTTTTGGTGGACTTGGAGTGGAAATAAAGCCTGTTGGTTCGGTAGGATTATCTCTGGGAGGATACTACAGTTTTAACGATAACCCAAGTATTACAGAGGCTCAGAAAACCCAATGGGGACCACTTTTTGATCCTGATATCCAACTCGATGTTCAAGGTAGCGTTGGAGACAAATTGAAACTCAATACAAATTACAACACTCAAGCCACCTTTGGTTTTGAAAATAAACTGAAATTGGAATACGATTCCCAAAAGTTTTCAGAAGATGACATCATTAAGAAAATCGAAGCGGGGAATGTGAGTATGCCATTGAAATCTAATCTTATCCAGGGATCACAGAACTTATTTGGTTTTAAAACCGATTGGCAGTTTGGACATTTGAAGTTGACAGGACTTGTTTCACAACAGAAATCAAAACAGGAGAGTATCAAGATACAAGGGGGAAGTGTTGTCCAGGAGTATGAAATCCGACCTGATCAATACGATGAAAACAGACACTTTTTTCTCAATGACTATTTTAGGAATTCCTACGAAGAAAATCTCAAAAACTTACCGGAGGTCACAAGTAAGTTTAAAATCAAAAATCTCGAAGTTTGGTTGACAGATGATGCTCCAAATTCCAGAGAATTGGACTTTCGGGATATCATAGCGCTTACCGATCTCGGGACACCAACCAATGGCAGATGGGATTATGAGAATCCGGGCCAATTCACAAAGCCAAGTGGTGTGCCTGTAGATGCACATGGAACACAACTTTATACGAACGAATCCAATCTGATGTCAGATGTGATCCTTAAAGGTCCTAAAGAAATCAGAGAATTGTCAGAAGCTACCAGAGCATTAACTAAGCTTGGACTCAAGCAAGGAAGAGATTTTGATAAAGTGAGAGCAAAACGACTCAGCAGTAATGAATATACTTTTAATCCGGACCTTGGATTCATCTCATTAAGAATCAAACCTCGGCCAAATCAAGTGCTCGCAGTTTCATATCAATACACTTATGCAGGGCAGGTCAAAGATATATTTACCGACATCCAATATAAAGTTGGTGAGTTTTCTTCTGAGATTAAATCTGACAGTACCAACTACAGGGTGCTTTTTACAAAGATGCTCAAGTCTTCAAATCAAAGTACCAACAGTGTAAACTATGATTTGATGATGAAGAATGTGTATTCGATCGGCGGATACAATTTGAGTGAAGACAATTTTAGTTTTGACATTTATTACGAAGCTCAAGATGGCAAGCAAAAGCGATACATCGAGGAACTCGAAGGTTATCCATTGCTTAATTTATTCAGGTTGGACTTTCTCAACCAAACCAAAGATCCTCAACCTGATGGAGTCTTTGATTTCGTTCAAGGTCAGACTATCATCCCGGTAAATGGGAATGTCATTTTTCCGGTGCTAGAACCCTTTGGTAACTCGCTGAAACCATTACTAGAAATGACCAGGGTTATCAGTGATCCTGCGGTAATAGACAAGATCGTGGAGAAATACAGTTATCCAGAACTTTATGATACTTCAGTCACAATAGCGAGGAGCAATCTTACTGCAAATCAATTTTTGCTAAAAGGAAAATTTAAATCAGGAAAATCTAATGAAATAAACCTTCGGGCAGTCAATCTGGATCCGAACTCTAAGGTTACAGTGACAGCTGGATCTTTACCATTAGTGGAAGGTAGAGATTATACCTTTGACAGGAATTTAGGGAAAATCACAATTCTCAATGAAGCTTATCTGTCTTCCGGAGTGCCTATCAATGTAAACTTTGAAGACAACTCATTGTATAGTTTTCAGACTAAAACTTTGTTGGGATTCAGAGCTGAGTATTCCAAAAGGAAGGACTTCTATATTGGTGGTACTTATATGCACCTGTTTGAAAGACCATTCACTCAGAAAGTCAATATTGGAGAAGATCCAATCAACAACAGAATCTTTGGATTGGACTTTGGACTATCAAAAGACGCTCCATGGATGACTCGAGTGTTGGACAAATTGCCATTTTATAGCACGAAAGAACCTTCCAAGTGGTCGCTTCAGGCAGAGGGTGCTTATCTGAAACCTGGTCATTCAAGGGCCATTAATCAAACTGGTAGTGAAGGAGGAGTGATTTATATTGATGATTTCGAAGGTAGTTCCAGTGGGATTGGATTACACTACAATGTGACGCAATGGGTATTGGCTTCTAAGCCACAAGGTATAGACAATGAACCTTCATTTTCTGAGGATGATAGCGCATTTAATACTCTTTTTGGGTCATCAAACCGAGCGTTACTTAGCTGGTATAGGATTGATGAATACAGTCGCCAGGGAGCTCCGGATGCCAGTGCAACTTACACCAGAGCAGTTCAGGAAAAAGAAATTTTTCCAAGTCGGAGCATACCACCGGGTTACACTCCAGAAATCACATTTGATTTAACCTATTATCCTCGTGAAAAGGGGCCGTATAATTATGATATTCCAGGCGGTATTCAAGCTGGAGCATTCCGTACAGCAGGCGTCGACAATCAAAATAATCTATTAGAGCCACAAACGAGATGGGCGGGGATCATGTCAAAATTGAGCACAAATGACTTTGAAGCAGCAAATGTGGAATATATTGATTTCTGGTTGCTCAACCCATTTATGCAAAAATACAATCAATCTCCAGTTACGAGTGATGGAAACATGTATATTCAATTGGGATCTTTTTCTGAAGATATATTTAAAGATGGCAAACAACAATTCGAGAATGGTCTTCCGACAACAAGTCAAAAAGTACCGACTGAACAAACTGTCTATGGCAAGATTTCAAAATTTCCTCCGATAGTCAATGGTTTTGATATTTCTGAACGATCAAAGCAAGATATTGGATATGACGGACTGAATACATTTTACGCTGAAAATGAAAAAGACGAAAAGAGTTTTTTCAAAGATTACCTTGATGTATTGTCACAATCACTTGCTACTGATAAGTACACACTCGTGGCAGCAGATCCTTCAAATGATGATTATGTGTCATACCGAGACTCCAAGTTTCAAAGCAATGGAGCTACCGTCTTGGAGCGATACAAACGTTATAATATGCCAGAAGGAAATGGCGGCACTCAGGAAAGTGCTAATGCAATTGCTTCCACGGCTTATTCCCTGAATCCGGATCAAGAGGATATCAATTCAGATAAATCGCTCAATGAACTGGAGTCCTATTTTAATTATACTATTCCGCTCAAGAAAACTTCAGATAATAAAATAGCCTATGACCCAAATGATCCAAATAATAGGATCACCCAAGAAAGAATAGTCCAGAGGACTGGAGGTGATGAAGTTTGGTATCGTTTTAGGATTCCAATCAATGAAAGTGACAAAAAAATTGGCGAAATACAGGATTTTCGGTCGATTCAAGCAATCAGGGTAGCTTTTGCAGGATTTACTGAGCAAGTGACTTTTCGTATGATTAAGCTACAATTAGGTCGAAATACGTGGAGAAGATATAGTACAAATGTATGTGAAGATTTTATTGACAAATATCCACTTATTGTAGATAAAGTCGATATAGAAGAAAATTCAAATAAACTTCCATTTCATTATCTTTCTCCACCTGGAATTCAGCGTGAAAAATTGTACAGCGGCCAATATTCCAACCTGGAAGTGAATGAGGCTTCTCTACTGTTGAGAAAGGAAAATCTATACCCTAAATGTGAGCAATCAGTGTATAAGATCCTTGATTTGGATATGCGCAGATATGAAAAGCTCAAAATGTTTGTGCATGCTGAATCCAGTACTCAAATTAATAAAGGTGATACAAAAATCTTTTTGAGACTTGGCAAAGACTTTACAAACAACTATTACGAATACGAGATACCTCTTCGCATGTCAACACCGGATGCCGTAAGTGTTTCATTGAAAGATTCAATTTGGTTAAGTGAGAATAGTTTTGACTTTCCTTTATCACTTTTGGTGGATTTAAAGAATGAAAGAAATAAACTCAATATTCCTTTTGATCAGGAATATGTCATCTCTGATCCGGCAAACCCTGAACATGTAGTAAAGATCAAAGGAAATCCAACCCTTGGCTTGGTAAGAGGCGCACTTATTGGATTTAAAAATGAAACCCAGAATATCATAAGCGATATCGAAGTATGGGTGAATGAGTTCAGACTTACAGGATTGGAAGAGAAAGGTGGATTTGCTGCATTGGCTAGGGGCGAACTCACACTTTCGGATTTGGGAAATATAAGTTTGGCAGGAAATTACAGTTCAGTAGGATGGGGAGGATTGGATCAAAAATTGGAAGACAGAGCTATTGAAGAAGTTGTACAATATGATGCTACTACAAATTTGGAGCTTGGTAAATTTTTACCTAAGAAATCCGGACTCCGTGTACCTCTTTCATTACAGGTATCCAATGCGGTTAAAACCCCTTTGTATGATCCAATTGATACAGATGTCAAATTAAAAGACAAAATCGACCAGGCCAGAAATTCCACTGAGCGCGACTCCATCAAAGACAGAGCAATTGACAGAGCAAGGATCACTAGTTTTGCCTTAAATAATGTGCGAAAGGAAAGGACAGGTTCTAAAAAACCAATGCCTTGGGATATAGAGAATTTTGGTTTGAGTTATCAGCAATCTCATGCTAAAAAATCAAATCCCATTGTGGCAAATGAGGAGCAAAAAAATCAACAGGGTAGCCTGGATTACAATTACAGCATGAACCCACTTTATATCGAACCTTTCAAAAAAGTGGTGAATTCAAATTCTCTGAAATTTATTAAAGAAATCAACTTCAACTTGATTCCAAACAGTATATCGGTACGAAATAATTTAGACAGAAAGTATGCAATCAGGACCTATCGATATGCAGATCCTCGTTATTCGACCTGGGAGGATACAAGGTTTGGATGGAACAGAGATTATACTTTGAACTGGGATTTGACCAGATCAATAAAGTTTAGTTTCAATGCAAGCAATGAAGCGACTATAGATCAGATAACATACGACCCATTAGTGGGCTCAGATGTCGATCCGATCACCAGAGCGAGAGTGGATGATAATAAGAGAACTGCTTATCTATGGGATCAATTGGGAAAATTTGGACGGACTAAAGAGTACAAACACAATTTTACTGCATCTTACAATCTGCCTACGAGGTTGATTCCTGCATTGGATTGGGTTACAGCACGAGCACAATACACTGCAAATTACAATTGGTCTGCCGGATCTTTATTGGTTATCGATTCAATAGGAAGCGTAATCGGAAACGGGCAAAATATTACTCTCAATGGTGAATTGAATTTTTCTAATCTATATAATAAGTCATCATATCTCAGAAAGATAAATGGAGAAGGGTCTCAAAGATCAAGGCCATCCGTCCGTAAGTCAAATCAATCCAATCAAAAAACAGACAAAAAGGATGATGACAAAAAAAACAAGAAAGAAAAAGAAAAGAAAGAGCGCAATGTCTCAATAGGAGAGAAAATTGCCCTGAGACCACTCTTGATCCTGAGGAGAATCCAATTGAATTATACACAAAACAAAACAACAGTTGTTCCGGGTTACCTCGAGTATACAAATATTCTGGGTATGGATCAGAAATTTACAAATCCGGGATGGAGTTTTGTTGCTGGAATTCAACCTAAACTTTCCGGCGATTTTCTAAATAAATTGGCAGATCGCGGCGTAATCAGCGATAATTATTGTCAAAACAAAGAAGTATTGCAGAGGGAAGTGAAGACCTTTGGTTCTAAGATGAAACTTGAGCCATTCAGGGATTTTAATATTGATATTAGTCTAGATCGAAACCGTACAAATGATTATTCTGAGGCGTTCAGATTTGGTCCAAACCCTTCGAATTTGCAAGACACAGGATTCTTTCATTTTACTCCATATGAAACTGGGCAGTATACTATTTCATTTATATCATTGAATACTTTATTCAATAATGATATTGATGGACTTTTTAACACTTTTTCTGAGCGACGTACAGTGATTTCACAAAGATTGGGTGCGATTTATAATATCACAACACCAAATCCAAATGCACCAGCATATATTGATGGTTTTTCTGGTGATCACCAAGATGTAATAATTCCGGCATTTTTATCTGCATATACCAATACAGATCCGAATAAAGTCAAGCTGAACGTGTTGAATTCATTGCCATTGCCAAATTGGCAAATTAGCTATAATGGTCTAACAAAGTTGAAAGGATTGAAGAATATATTCCAGGATTTATCAATCAGACATTCCTATTCGAATAAACTTTCTGTATCAAATTATAAAACAAGTCTAGACTACAAAGAAGACAATCAAGGGATTCCTATCAAGCGCAAAACGAGCGAAGCAAATGCTTCTTATTATGCAAAGTTGGAAATTGCTAATGTCATAATTGATGAAAAATTTGGCCCATTGATTGGTATTAATGTTAAAACTAAAAGTGGCATTGAATTGGGTTTTGATTATGGAAAATCAAGAACTCTATCGCTTTATGGAAATAATGATGGACGATTGGAGGAAAGAAATTCTACTGATTTGATTTTTAAAGCAGGCTATACCATGAAGAATGTTTATTTGCCTTTCATTCCAGGTGTAGAGAAAATAAAAAGGACTGCAAAAAAGATTAAAAAGAAAGTGGGAGATCCAAATGCTCCATCCGCTAATGTCACAAAACCTAAGGGAAATGATTTGCAGTTCACTTTAGATTTTGGGATAAGAGACAATATTTCCAGAACTTCAGTGCTGGATTTGGGAGTACAGGGGGTGACAAATAATGGTTCGAAGCAAATCTCCTTTGCTCCAAACATTCTGTACAATATCAACAAGAGTTTGAACGCAAGATTATTTTTTGACTATAGGAAAAATATTCCTTATAGTACAAACGCTTACAAATCGGTGAATGCAAGTGGAGGAATAGCTATTCAATTTCTTTTGAACTAAAGAAGAAATTGATTCTAAACCAAATATTGCTTTGGAAATCTAATGCACACCAATTTGAATTCAAAATATTGGATCTGTGCAAATCTTTATACGTAAAAATAGATTGCTTTCAAAATAAGCAAGGTATAGAAATATTTTGGTCCATCTTGATGGATCAAAATGAAATGTAAGAGAATAAAAGTTTTCTCAGTAAAAAGCAAATACCATGGTCTGGAAATGGTGAGCAGGGTTCCTTCATCATCAAGTGAAATCGTTTACTCCATTTTCATTGTGTGAATCCATTCGGGCTCTTTGAGTCTCATTATTTTATTGCAAATTTGATTTTGTCACGATCCCCAAAAAAAATTCTCGGTTAAAGAAATTAGATTTGGACGTAGACAATTTTTTTGTCTAGAAAATACTCTTGAGGTAAAATATCTGATAGTTGATATAATTCGTGGTAACTGTCTTTTTGCAATAGTTGAAGTTCACCATGGAGATTTCCGCCTTTATAGCAATATAAACCGTTGGGGATTGAAGATTTTTGGGTCCGGGAAATCAATGGTCTCGACCAGGATATTAGCTTGTCAATACTTGCGACTGCTCTGCTCACTACAAATGTATAACTACCGGAATGATCTTCTGCTCGTTGATGCAAAGCAGTAATGTTTGGAAGATTTAAGTTTTTAATGATATCATTTACGACCAGAATTTTTTTACCTGTGCCATCTATTGCTGTAAATTCTACCTGGGGAAAGCATATCGCCAATGGGATTGCAGGGAATCCTCCTCCTGTCCCAAGGTCTAAAACCTTGATTCCGGCCGGCCAATGGACAAATTTTAAGAGAGAAATGCAATGAAGTAAATGATGAACTACAAAATGATCCATATCCTTCCTCGAAATTAAATTTATTTTTTCATTCCAACTCTGGTACAAAGGAATTAATGCGAGGAGTTGATTGAACTGAGCATCTGTGAGCTGGGGTGCTATTTGTAATAGTATGGATTTTACCAAGTCTTTTTGATTTTCCAGAATAATGGGATTTGGATGATAAGATGGATCAAATAAGCAATTTCCATAAGGGGGAACAGTAAAAATAAATCATGTTCATGAAGAAGTACTGATTTTCTGCGCACTACAGGTAGAATGAAGAGTAATCTCATGAAATAAATGAACATACTCAAAATCAACCCATATTTGAATCCAATTAAAAGCACAAAGCTCAAACTTCCTGCCATTGAAATAAAAAATCCAAGAAGGTAAATTTTGATCCAAAAGGAGTAATGATGAGATGTTGAATAATGTCGCCATTTCTGCTGGATGTAATGTTGATAGCTGGTTTCTCCTTCAGTATACACGAAGGAGTTGGGATCTACAGTATAGGTCGTATTACATCTATGGGCAATACTTTTGATGAACAAATCATCATCACCATAAGGAATATCGAGTTGCAACTTATTGCTGTCAAACAAGCTTTTATGATAAAATAAGTTACGCCCTACTCCCATATAAGGGAAACCATTGGCGCAGGCTCCTAAATACTGCATTCCATTAATCCAGCATTCAAATCGGATGAGTAAATTTAAGAGACCAGAAGTTTTGGAATATGGGGCATATGCGATTACAATTTTTTTGGACTCAGTTGCGTTTTGTGCCATAGTGTATAGCCAATTAGATGAGCTCGGGATGCAGTCTACATCCGTTAATGCTAGCCAAGAAAATTTCGATGCTTCTACCCCTTTGTTCAAAGCAGCTTTTTTACCGTGATTGTTTCTTTCAAGTTCAAGTAAGCTTAGTTGCTCAAATCTGTCCTTGAAGCCTTTTAGATACTCGAAACTATCGTCGACGGAATGATCGTCAACATAAATGACTTCGAAATTGGAATAATTTTGAAACAAAATTTGGTTTATACTTGTTTTTAAATGTTTTATACCATTTTTGACTGGTATGATAATACTGATATCCTTGCCTACATCAACCTTAGGCTGAGTAAGAGTGATACCGTCAAATACTTTCCACCAATAAATGGAGTAAATAAAGATGAAAACGAGACCGGTCAGTATCCAAAACACTTCCAAGACATCAAAGAAAAGAAATATTGCGATAATCTTTTAAATATTATAAAAAAATGTAATATGTTTGTACCTTATTTTGATAAAAACTTAAAACTCAAGACGATGAGGTTGAAACTCACATTGTGGTGCTTTATTGTATTTACAGTCGTATCAGGAATTGAACTGAAGGCTCAAATGACATTCGATGGCTCTGCTTTATATGGCAACGAATGGATCACGACAGGTCAGGCATATTTTAAATTTTATGTTTCAAAAGACGGATTTTACCGCTTGAAATATGAGGAAATGGTGGCTTCAGGCTTACCGGCTGACAATATTCCTGCAAATCAATTCAGAATTTACCATTTAGGAAAAGAAGTTGCGGTTTTGGCCTCAACTGATGCGATCATGAAGCCCGGAGATTTTTTTATGATTTTCGGTCAGGAGAATCAAGGTGAGCTCGATCATGCACTGTTCAAAGATCAGACGGATTTATTTAACCCTTATTATAGCATGTTTACTTCAAAATCATGCTATACTATCACTTGGAGTGCTAACCCCGGAGCAGCTAGAATTTCTACTATAAATAATGATCTTTCAGCTCCAGTACCTAAGGAAGAATATTTCACAAATACAGAAAGGAAGGTATTTTCAGATACAATTTCAAAAAGGGCAATAGGAACAGGTTCATTTATACGTTCGCCAATGTATGATGCTGGTCAGGGATTTGCCACCGAGAAAAACACTTTCCTCACAGTGCCAATAAATTTTACGGGTGCTTTCATTGGACCAAATGTGCCAAA
This sequence comes from Saprospiraceae bacterium, assembly GCA_016710235.1. Taxonomy (NCBI): domain Bacteria; kingdom Pseudomonadati; phylum Bacteroidota; class Saprospiria; order Saprospirales; family Saprospiraceae; species Saprospiraceae bacterium. The sequence goes on along the minus strand of JADJLG010000001.1, from coordinate 671,612 downwards.
AGCTCAAATCCGTTTTTGGATGGCAGGAAAAGGTGAAGATGACGCAGCCCACTCTTGTGATATTTCATTGGATGGGGTAGTCGTAGAAAATGAGAAGTTCAGTGGTAATAAGGTGCATGAAACCAGATTGGCATTAGATCATGAAACACTCAAGCAAAATTATAATTTAGGAATTACAGTAGACCGAACGAGAAATGAGTTCGACCTGGTATCGCTTTCTTTTATTGAATGGACATACCAGAAAACATATAAATTTCAGAATGCAAGATTTGCCAGAATGGTCATCGAATCCTCTCCAATAAGGAAATATTTGGAGTTGGAAGATTTTGACGGTGGTGCGGAAATCGGAGTTTATGATGTAACGAATTCAATCTTTTTGACCAGTACTCGAGAGAATAGCGGGATATATAAAATAACATTACCACCTTCAGTTAAAGAACGCGAAATTCTTGTTTTCAATTTGTCGGACCGAAAAGATGTTTCACAATTAAGTGAAATGAAATTAATCGGAATTGAAAAATCTAATATCAATTATGTGATTTTAAGTCATTCCAAGTTAATGGACGACGGGACTGGAAAAAATCCAATAGAAGAGTATGCAGAATTTAGGAGAAGTCCGGAAGGTGGGTCTTATCAGGTTAAAGTGGTCGATGTTGACATGGTTTATGATCAGTTTGGTTATGGCATTCCGGGTCATCCTATCGCTATCCGAAACTTTTTCCAGTACCTGAGAAACTACTATTCGGATCTAAAATTTGCTTTATTTATTGGGAAGGGATTGGAGAATAAATATTCCAGAAAATACAGTTCTGAATATGATCAGTTCATCTTTATTCCACCATTTGGATATCCGGGCTCAGATATGCCTTTCGTTGCAGATAATAATTTTATTCCTTTTTGTGCATATGGCAGGTTACCTGTAATCAATGCTGCAGAAGTGAGAAAGTACTTGGAGAAAGTAAAGGAACATGAAAATTTTTTGCAGAAGTATTCCTACACACCTGAGAATAGGGAATGGATGAAAAGAATCATCCATCTTTCAGGAGGCAGGCCTGAAGATGCAGCGTCTCTTCAAGCAGAATTGGAAACGATGGAAAGAGTCATTGAGAACAATCAATTTGGAGCAGATGTCACCACATTCTACAAATTGTCCTCTAAACCAGTAACCACTCCTGATCTTGAAACTATTAGATCGCTTGTGAACGGAGGCGTATCAATGATTTCCTATTTGGGACACTCGGCAGCAACAAAGCTAGACTTTAACGTGGAGTCAGTTTATGCTTACAGTAACAGGGAAAAATATCATGTATTTCTAGCTATGGGGTGTTATGCCGGGGAGTATTATGAACCGACAAGAAGTTTGAGCGAAGACTATAATCTTGCGCCAGAAAGAGGATCTGTTATCTATTTATCTAATTCAATTGCAGGCCAACCGACGATACTTGGAATTTGGGGAAGTGAGTTCTATAAATTGCTAGGAGGTTCATTTTATGGTAAATCCATTGGTGAAGCCATCCAGCAAGTTGGCATTACATTAATGCCGAATAGCGTTGAAGCTATGGCTTCACAAATAGTATCAGAAACATTCAATGGTGATCCTGCGATCAAGTTTTTAGGTAATAATCGTCCAGATCTTTTGTTTGATCCACAATCGCCAAAAATTGAGCCAGGGCAGATTTATGCGTCTACAAAATCATTCAAATTTAGTGTGGATGTTAAAAACGTAGGCGTTCACTATAAAGATTCAGTCTTGCTTACTATTGAGCATCAACTACCATCAGGAGTGAAGAAAATTGTGGTAAATGAAAAAATTCCTACGCCGGCATTTAAATCTACGCATACCTACAGTATTCAGCTCGATGGAGACCGTTCTACAGGGAATAATATCCTATTCGCAACATTAGATCGCGACAGCAAGATTACTGAAGGTCCGGCACCTGATGCGGAACGCAATAATGACTTGGTATTGTCAAATGGCGACCTGGGTTTTCCATTTTATGTAGTCGCCAATGATGCGCAACCGGTATTCCCACCTGAATTTGCCATCATAAATCAAGATAAGCCAACGTTGATTGCCTGTAATGGAAATACTTTGGCATCAAAAACACAGTATAATTTTGAGCTGGATACGACCGAGTATTTTAACAGTCCACTTTTAAAATCTTATAAAACAACACAGACCGGAGGAGTAGTGAGTTGGTCAACTAATCAGTCTCTGCTTCCAGGTAAAGTATATTATTGGAGGGTTTCTCCGGAGCTGAGTGGTTCTGGCAACAAAGCTTGGATAAACAGTTCATTTATATATCTGCCTTCTCAATCAGAAGGTTGGAACCAATCTCATTTTTTCCAATTTACAAAAGACAATTTGGAAGATATGGTGATTGCTGAACCAGGGAGAAAATTCAACTTTGCAAATGAAGTGATAGAGTTCAGGGCTTCAAATGGATATATTGAATTACCTAGTTATATCAGACCTAGAATATATTCAGGTACCGGATCGGTAATGGATTTCCAATATTGGAATCATTACAACTTTAATTTTTCCGGAATCGTAGTATCCATGTTTGATACTGATGTAAATCAAATGAGGGTGAATGTTACCGGTACTGATGGCGGTAGTTTTGATGATGCTCATTTACTTGCAGGAATGCCATTTTATTTATTCAAAACGGATACAAAGGCAGAGAGAGAAAAATTGATCAATTTTCTCAAGAGCATAAGAGTAAATGATGTAGTGGTGATACACACATTAAGACAGAAAGACTTGCTTTTTTATCCGGAAGAGTGGGAAAGTGACGGACCTGAGAATATTTATAGTTTGTTAAATAGTTATGGAGCCACTGTAGTCAATGAACTGAAAACGAAAGGCTCAGTTCCGTATATATTGACTTATCGAGTACAACGACCGGATTATCAGGTAAAGGAAGTAATAGGTGACCTTACATCAGAAATAGAATTGGTCAATTATTTTGAGTTACCGCGAAGAGAGGGTAATACACAATCAACCATTATTGGACCAGCAGCTTCATGGGAAAATTTCGAATGGAATTCAAATGAACTCGAAGTTCCAAATGACAATGAAAGTATAAGTATATATGGAGTAAATCAAAATGGATCTGAAGTAAAGCTTTTTGATGCATTTACACAGCAGAATCAGGATTTGAGATCCATAAATGCAAAAGAGTACCCGAATTTGAAGTTGAAGTGGTCAGCTTCAGATAGTCTGAAAAGAACGGCAAGTCAACTTGATTTCTGGAGAGTACACTATACGGGATTACCTGATATTGCATTTCATCCTGCTTTACTTTTTACAAAAAATAAAGACACCTTGAATCAGGGATTCCCTCTGAAAGTTGAAATTTTAGCCCAAAATATCAGTACCAAAGACATGGATAGCTTGTTGGTGAAATTTACTGTGATAGATAGTAGAAACAAACCTGTAAGTTCGTACACACGGATGATGCCTGTAAAAGCTATGGCTTCATTGATCGTGTCCCAAACAGTCAAAACAAACTCACTGCGGGGTGCATGTAAGCTATTTATTGAATTGAACCCAAATGATGACCAGCCTGAATCTGTAAAATTCAATAACGTAGCCATTGTAGATTTCTATGTGAGAAGAGATGTGAGGAGGCCTTTACTTGATGTTACATTTGATGGCAAGCGTATTTCCGATTATGATTTAGTCTCTAATCGATCCAAAATTCAAATCAATTTGGTTGACGAAAACGAAACTTTGTTATTGGATGATACTTCACTTTTCGAGATAAAATTGGAGTATCCAAACAGGGAGATTAAAAAAATATACTTTGACCAATCAAATGTTACATTCACCAAAGCTTCTGAGAACACGTCAACATCACAAAATGAAGCTATAGTTCAAATACAAGGTGATTTTTCACAAGAAGGTGTTTATACTTTGATTATAACGGCAAAAGATCTGAATAATAATTATGCAACTGAAACTGCTAATTTGGTAAGCTTCACGATCACAAATGAGAAATCAATTTCTCAGATTTATAATTATCCAAATCCATTTACCACAAGAACGAAATTCGTTTATACTTTGACCGGGAATGAATTACCTGCTTATTATAAAATGCAGATTTTAACTGTTTCAGGTAAAGTAGTCAAAGAAATCACTAAAGAAGAACTGGGTGAACTTAAGATTGGAACCCATATTACTGAATATGAGTATGATGGCACAGATGATTTTGGTAATAAACTTGCCAATGGAGTGTATTTGTACAGATTTATTACAAAAGATGCAGCCGGAAAAGATTATGCTAAATATGAAACTGAAGGAGACAAATTTTTCCAAAATAATTTTGGAAAAATGGTTATCATTCGATAAGAAGGATCATTGCATTGATGATAATAAAAAAAGAGCCAAACAAAATTGGCTCTTTTTTTATAACTAATAATTGGTGAATTTATTCCATTTACAAAGAGCGTAAGACTGGATTTCGGAACCAAATCCCATAAAGAAATTTTCTATTGAAAAGACAATTGAACCATCAAAATGAAAATTTTGACCTGCGCGTAAACTTTCCTGAATGGCTTTCCATAAAATGTGACTTTGAGATAACCTATTTTTAAATTTTGGGTTTTGAATATTTGCCCATAGATAACGGTCAGCACCATCTTCTATAATAATTGAAATGGATTCTATGTTTTTACCTCTCTTATAAGAGTACAAGTGAATTGCATTTCTTTCTTTCAAAATTGGCAGAATACTCTCCATAATCTTTTGTGTCAATCCGTGCTTTAAATAGTAATTGTCGCAGTTCCAAATTAAGGACAAATCATCCCAATTGTTGTAAAAGATATTTTCAGAATGAGCTTGGTGCAATCTGTTTTTTGTTTTTGAACTTAGATTGAGGTATGCATTATCTAAACTAGTATTTGCATTGATAAAACATGTATTACACCAATTTGATTCATAATTGTATTGGTTGAGGACAGAAACAGTATTCACTTCAGATGGAAGTTTAAAATTTACTCTCCAATGATTTCGTACATTTTCATGAAGCTCAGAGAGCAGGTGACATTGCCTACTGTATTTAGTAGTGGTTTTGATATCATCCGGTTTATGGATAATCCTCATCTGGAAAGGATTAAATGGTGGGCAATCCACGAAACTCATTCCCAAAAATTTCCTTTGCCTGAATACCGCTGTCAATTCACTTCCTTTTCTTTCGAGTTCAATGACCCGAAAGCGATCCTTCCCGCAGATGACTGAAAGCCAAACTGGGTCAAAAAAAATGGAATTTGAAGAATCTTGCATGAATGTGCAAAATTACAACATTCAGGACATTGTTAGCTTATGTTAAATCCAATAATCAACTTTTCATAAATTTTGAATCGAATTTGCGACATTTGCATTAAATATTAAGTACCATTCATTCGCCATCAATTGATAGGAAAGGATTTCTGAATGAAATATTCAGATTGCAGCTGTTCAGTACCATAATTATCACTATAATTCAGGTGCTCACGCTTTTGTTGGTGGGCAGATATCTGGATAAGACCCAATTGGCGATATTTACGATTTTCCAATTAATTTTTAGATTGGGATTGTCTGTTTTTGACCCGGGGATGTTTATTTCAGTTATTCAGAAAAAACTGAGAAATAAAGTAATAATGTGGTCTTTAGATAGGTGGCAGTTGTTTTTTGTAACTGTGATTTCCTTTGCAATAGTATTATGGTTTGCTCAAAGTGGATCAATAGATGCGAATCTGATCGCAATAATGTATTTGGGTATTTGCACATTGTTTTGGATTGGTGCCACAAGTAAGTTTCAATCTCAGCTAATAGCAGATAACAGACAGAAGGAAGTTTTTTGGGCTCAGGTCTTAGCCTATGGGATTGAGTTTATCTTTATAGTTGCGGCACTAAATTATTTGCCTGCGTTGTGGATTTTCTGTATTGGATTAACAATCAGAGTGTTAATCATGTTTGGATGGGCTTGGATTATAAGTAATAAAAAGGAAGAGAATCTACTTTTAAAAAGGGATGAATACTTGGATTTTAGTCGAAATCATGTTCTGACCCAATTGTTAAGTTTTATTCAGGGCAACTACGATACCGTTTTTATAGGTTATTTGTTTGGATTACCTTTTTTGGGTATTTACAATCTTGCATGTGAATTCAGTTTTTTGTTGTTTTCAAAGATCAATCCTATTTTTAATCGTGCAATATTTCCAGTAATTAGTTATCAAATGTCAGGAGAGCAAAGGCAGACTCTGACATGGAATACAATACAAACATACCTGATTGTAATGATTCCCATTCATTTATTCATAGGATTTAATGCTGACACCATCCTTCACTGGGCATATCCGGATAAAGGGATAGAAATAGCAGTTGTGGTAAAGTATTTTATTTTCATTGCTCTGATCAGAGGTGTCAATAATATTTTGAACACATTTATTTTAGGATCTGGAAATAGTCGATTTATCTTAATTTGGAATGTTGTTATTTTATTGATTAATTATTTGTTTATTTTAGTATTTCTCTATTTGAAAATTAGTCTGGATTTGTTTTTGATTTGGTCAGTATGCTATGCATTTGTACTCATGTTAGTAATATTGAAGTGGATGCATGCCGAGAACTTATTAGGAATAAATCTGAAATCCGGTTCGGCTTCAAAAATGCTATTTATTATATCGATTTTTGGTATTATATTATACGCAATGCAATGGATACATATACCGTTTTGGATTGCTTCAATAATCGCTATAATTGTTTATTCTATATTGTTATACATTTTCAATAGAAGAATTTTATTCAACTTACTTAAACTCAAATTGGTTTAAATGTCAAAAGTTTTTGGGTATATTTCAGATCGACATTTGATTGATTTGCCGGATAGTAATCACGCTTTCAATCATCTCATTCAAAATAAGAATTTCTATTGTGAATTTTCTTCGAATCTGGAAGGAAATTGGTTCAAGCGGGAAATGGACCAGGGGATATTGATGTTATTTGGAAATATTACCACGTTGGACGGATTTGAAAAATTCTGGGATAATTTGAGTTCGTGGAAACTGGATGATTATAAGATTCAAGTCAGGGCTTTATTCAGCTACATTAATGGACTTTATTGTTTAATTTATTTGGATCGCACTAGCCAAACGACTTATATCATTCAAGATCCATTGGGCTTTTATCCATTATTTATTTTTAAAGATAGTACTTCCGTTTATTGGATGTCAGAACAACAAGATATGTTGTATATTCCAGCTGTCAAGATTCAATGGAATCAAGAAGCTGTGGATTCTATGCTTTCCAATGGCCATTTATTATCTGGCCAAAGTTGGTTTAATGGGCTTTTTCGGACACATGCAGCCGGTATTTATGTGTTTGATAAATCTGCCAATTTAATTTCTAAAGATACTTATTGGTCATGGAGTATCGTGCAAAAACAATCGATTGATTCGGCAGAGGCTATGGAGAAGTATTATTCCATATTCGATCAGTATATTCGGCGACTTCAAATCAAAGAAGAGAATGTTGGTGTGAGTTTAAGTGGTGGTTTGGATAGTAGATTTATTAGTTTTTGTGCCAAGAAGTATTTTAATATTAAGGCTTTTACCTTTTCGATGAAATCTAGTTTGGATTTGCAAATTGCAGAGAAAGTGAGTAAAAGCCTCGAGATCGAACATAAACATCTGGAAATCGAGTACTCGGAATTCATTCAAAAACGATTGTTTTCTGTATGGAAGACTTCAGGCATGTTAGGGATAGACCATATGCATGAAGGTGGTTTGCATGAAAGTATGAAAACATTCGCTAAAACTTATTTTCATGGATTTTATGGTGGGGGAATTTATGGATCGACGTCTCAGTGTAACAAGCGGATTGATGAATCCATAGCTAAACAATGGTTTAAAGGATCGGTGGAGCAATTGCATATTGATGACCCATTCTATGATATACAGAATATTGATCCATTTATAACCGATCATAAAATACGAAATGAGAGCGCAATGAGTTTATACTTGTTGTCTTATTTTTGTAAACCTATCATCCCTTTTTATAATTTGGAATGGATGACCTTTAATTTAAGCCTACCAGATGAGTGGCAAGTGAATAATAAATTTTATTTGCAAGTACTTAAAAAATATCTGCCGTCTGAATTGAGTTCACTAAATTGGCAAAAGACAGGAGTTCCTATTGAGCATGAGAATATGAACGCATTTCTAATGCAGGTTCGGTATTCTGGTATTAGAGACCGCGTTTTCAATCAACTTGGCAAATCTGCTCATTTTTTTAATTATAATTATGCGGACGATCAAATTGATTATGAATTGTATAAACAAGATTATAAATCTCTAACTGAACGTAAAATATCAAGTATGAACAGAACGGAGAAGTTGCGCCTTCTGACTGTCCTATTATTTCAAAAAATGATACGTTATCGCACTTATGAAATCGATTAATGTATTGAATATTATTGATTGTCATCTTTCTGTTACCATGAATTGGTTAGAAAGATTGTTGTTGCAATCGAGCCCTAAAGTAAATCATTTTGTTTTTGCAAAGTATTTTTTAAAAGGCACAAAATCAGATTTTGTACCAATAAATAAATCCATTCTTCAAGTATCATACCCTATTCCATTACACCAAAAGATCCAACGATCTTTATCTGATCATACTCTCCGGAAAGAATTAAGGTCGTTAGTTCATTCTAAAATGTTTGAAGTAGTGCATGTGCACTTTGGTCACGTAGCTTTGGAGTTTGTTGATCTATTGTTAGAATTGAATGTTAAAATCTTCATCTCACTTTATGGATTTGATTACGAGTATTTGATTCAGAAGAATCCAGAAGTAAAAGATAAATATGCACACTTTGCTAAGTCTGGATGCCGTTTTGTAGTGGAAGGTAATTATTCGACAAAGTTGTTGATCTCCTATGGTGTACCCGCAAAAATGATTCATAAAGTACACTTGTTGTTTCCGTTCACAGGAGGAATTAGTAAACCAATCCATTGGTTTAAACCGATAAAATTGATTCAGGCGGCAAGCTATACCGAAAAAAAAGGACAGGATATATTGGTCGAGGCATTGAGACTCAAAAACAGAAATCTGTTCTCCGTTAAATTTTATGGTGAGCAGGCGGAAAAAGACTATTTTAAATCTTTAACTGTTGCAGTGAATGATCAAAATCTTTCGAATATTTCAATTAATGATCATATTCCTTTTTTGGATTACCAGAAAAAATTATCTCAGGCCCATATTGCAGTAAGCCTTTCTCACAAAGCTTCGAGCGGGGATACTGAAGGTGGTTGTCCTGTATTTATTCGGGATGCCTTATTTTATGGTAAACCCGTACTGACCACTTTTCATTGTGATATACCTGATTTATTTGTACACAGTTACAATTCTTGGATGATTAGGGAGAATGATGCTCAAGATGCGTCTGAAGCTTTAGATGAAATTTCTTTTCTCTCTTCCAGAGATTATCAGCGTATGGCTTGGCAGGCATTGGAAAGCGTTCGCAGTAAAAGCAATAGTTCCGGTAATGAGCTTTTTGATGTTTATTCAAGTTTGTTATGAGGATTCATATTTTTAGCAATCATTATTTTCCGGAGAACAATCCTCGGGCTTTCAGAACTGACCAAATCATTCGATCATTGTTGGAAGAGCATGAAGTTACTTATTACAATAGCCGTGCTGTATTGAGTGATTTTCAGGAAACTAATGGATCGGAAAGCAGGAAATTCAAAATTCAAAGCAAGCTAAAGAGAAACATCTATAAGTTATTTAAAGCTTGGATTTTTCCTGATAAATCCATTTTAACTGCTTTCAGCGTTTTTATAAAATATAGTTTATTAAAGCGGGTAACGAAGCCGGATATGATTATTACGATTTCACATCCATGGAGTTTCCACCTGATTGGCATTCTGATTAAACGGATTTATGCTGTACAATGGATTTGTGATATTGGTGATTTGTATGCGCACAATCCACATACTCCGACTGCACATTCCTATTTGCGGTCAAATACCTTTAAGTTTGAATCTTATGTATTGAGGAAGGCTGACTTTCTTATATTGAATAGTGGCGGAATTTTAAATTATTACAATGAAGTAAGAGGTATTCCTAAGGATAAAATGAAACTAATTTATAATGCCAGGCAATTGGAATTTCCTTTAAAAAAGGCAAAGCATCATGGGCAAATAACATTTTTATTCCTTGGTTCTACTTTTAATGATTTGAGGAATGGTATCAAGGAATGTTCAATATTGTTGGAAACATTAAAATCACCTGAATTAGCCGAACTGGACTGCAAGATCCTTTTGGTCGGAAATCAATGTGATGGATTGATACAATTTTGCCAAGCAGAAAAGAGAGTATCTATTGTCGAGCCAATTTCTAGTTCTGAAGTAAGAGAGTTTTATTCAAAAGCGGATTTTCTTATAAATTTCTCGCATGGTACTTATCCTGGATTACCTTCAAAAGTTCCCGAATATTTTGCTTCTGGAATTCCCATTGTTAATTTTTGCGAGGATATGAATGAAACGTCAGTAAAATTTTTAATTGAAATGCACGCTGATGCCATCCATGTGAATGTTCGGAAATTAAATTATAAAGATTTAATTGACTTCATTTTGAATAAAAATGAATATGATGGACAGTCGAGACCTAAGTGGACGGAATGGAGGAAAGAACAGAAGAAAAATCTATTAAAATGCATAGATAGTCTACAAAATAAAAAACCGGAGTGAGGAATTCACTCCGGTTTCTAATTTCCTTATGTGTCAAATTTATTTTTGGACTAAAATCTTCTGGATGTGTTTGTTGCCATCGTTGGAAGTGATGTGTACAACATATGCTCCGGCAGCCCAGTCTTGGATGTCTATTCTGTGGAAATGTGTTCCATTCACCGCCGGTAAATGCCAAACCATCTTGCCGGTAGAATTGAAAATTTGAATAGACGATATTGGTGAATTACTGCTGGATATGAGCACTTCATCTCGAGCAGGATTTGGCGAAACTGAAAATACAGGTTCAGGAAGTTGTGATTCCAAAGCCGGATCTGATCCTCTTGAATTCAGTTGTTCAAAACTCATCTCAGTTGCAGGACAGCCCGGACATTTTAAGTGAACAGGATCAGGAAGTGCAACCAGTGAATTGGAGCCTCCTCCTGTAAAAGTTGGTGAAATATTGATACAATAATCTTCAACTTCCCCGTATGAATAAATACAGCACGAATTTCCGGCATACCCACCGTAGGACATAGCTACTCTCATTCTGGTAGTGATTCCAGGGCATACACAGTTTCCAGGTAATGTTATATTACCACAGAGCGTTGTATAGCCATTGCCATATGCGACAAATTCTCCTGGATCTTCAAAATCCTGGTCTCCATTATAGTCTATCCAAATTCGCCAATAAACGGTGTAAGCTGTATTATTCGCAAAACCAGGCTCTAGACAGATTGGATAAGTGTTGCCCCATTTGACATCAGCGCAGATATTTGTGAAGTTAGCATAGCCTCCGTTATTTCCGGATGTGTTGTTGATAGTAGCAAACTTTACTGTATTGATCCACATAAATCGACTATCCAGACCTTTCGAAATGCAATATCCATTTCCACCACCTGTTGTCGTACAATTTACAGTTACGGTAAAGCTGCAAGTATCAGAAAGACTTCCCTGGGTAGCAACATAAGTGACTGTAGTTGTACCGCAATTAAAGAATCCACCGTTTGAAGGGCCACTAATTTGTCTGAGATCGTAGCATGGCATCTCACAGATGAATTCTCTCACACAAGAAGTGTACTGATCGTTCCATGTACCGTCAGGCAGCATTTCAACAAAGTCTTGATCTCCATTTGCATTGTTTGGTTGACCCGGGTACCAGTTCGTGTAATTCAATGGTGACCCATCTGTCCACTCAAAGCTACCTTCCACTCTACTATCATGCAGTCCTATAAACGCAGTTGCGCCCATTAGTTTACTTTGTACCCAGGCATTTTCTGCTGCGGAGCCAATAGATGCTAAATTGCCTCCCAGACTTCTGCAAATATTATGTGCACTTTGCCATGTAGCTTGTTGCAAACTACAGAAATAGCGATGTCCATTGTAAGTACCCATGTAGATAAACCCTGGTAGTGTATCGTTGCAACCACCACAGCTATTCACAGTTGGTAAATTCCAAGAAACATAGGCTCCATGAATTGTTGGATCATTTTGTGTAACCGTGATATTTGCTGGACAAACAATATCCAAACCACCTCCCGTGACAGTAATGGTAAATGAGTGTGTGACTTTATTCCCACAAACATCAGTAGCAGTATAAATGATCGTATAAACACCAGGTCCAAAACTTTGTCCCGGTTGATAATTTGAGCTAAGCTGCACATTGCTACAGTTATCATATGCCGTTGGAGGGTTCCAACTTATCGGTTTGGTACAAGCGCCATTCAAAGCAACTGTTATGTTTGAAGGGCAGGATGTAAAGTAAGGTGGGGTGTTGTCTTTCAATTCGATTAACTGGTGGCAATAACTCACCAATTGTGGATAATTGGGATCTACAGCCTTCCATATCCTGATAAATTTCTTAGCATAAACACAAGGTCCTGTAGTCAATATGGAGTCCCTGTAACTAACCACGGGAGTACCACACTGTGACGAAGATTTTGATGCAGTGGCAGTACCAGAAATTCCCGGCCCACAAGCTTGTGTAGGACAACCATAATAAGGAGCTGGACAATTTATAATAGGAGGCTGGTTACAGCATGTATTTGGTACTGTAACTGTGAAGCTATGTGATGTAACATTTCCGCAACCATCGGTAGCCGTATAAGTCACCGTTGTAACACCTACGTTGAAAATTGTTCCCGGTTGGTGTGATCCTACGATTTGGGGATTGCTGCAATTGTCAGTTGCAGTTGGTGGAGTCCACCAATACACCGCCTGACAATTTGAGTTTGGCTGTATTGTCACATTAGCAGGACATGAGGTGAATACCGGAGGAGTTTGATCAATTAATTTCACAATTTGGATACAAGTCGAATACAGATTTGAATTATTCGGATCAGTAGCTTTCCAGGTTCTTTTGATTTCAATCGCTCCTGCACATGGTCCTTGTGACAGAATCTCGTCAGAATAGCTGATGGCAGGTACTCCGCATTGAGGACTACCGGGTGTTGCAGTAGCTGTCCCAGTCGTAGATGGGTTTGTACTAGTACCCGGACAAGCAGTATAATTTTGTGGACAACTGATTACTGGATTAGAATTACAACATGGATTTACAGTTATGGAAAAGCTACATGTAGAGCTATTACCACAGCCATCCGTTGCTGTAATGGTTACCTGTGTCACTCCTACCGGAAAATCTCCGGGATTGGGATGACTTGAAGTCAACTGTGGAGCTCCACAATGATCAGTAACAGTAGGATTTGTCCAGGAAACCGTTGCAAGACAATTGCCCGGATTTGGCATTACTGTCATATTGGTTGGACAGGAAGTAAACACAGGGGGTATAAGATCACTCAATAAAATCAATTGTACACAGCTTGATTGTAAATTATTGACATTATTAGTAGCGATCCAGGTTCTTTCTATCCTGATGGCACCTGAGCATGGTCCCTGTGAAATGATTTTATCATTATAGCTCACGAGAGGAGTACCACAATTTGGTTGAGATGGAGAAGCAGTAGCTTGGCCGGTTACTGTGGTAGCTGTAGAAGTACCAGGACATCCATAATAATCCGCTGGACATTGGATGATTGGAGGAGCAGTACAGCATGGTGTTACGGTCACAGTAAAACTACATGTTGCTGAGTTGCCACATCTATCAGTGGCTGTATAAACTACTGTAGTAATACCTTCATTAAAAGAGCTTCCATTCTGATGAGTACTCGTAATTTGTGGCGTGCCGCAGTTGTCAGTTACTACAGGAGAAATCCAATTCCCGGAAGCCTGACAGTTGGCACCGGGTGCAAGTGTCAGATTAGCTGGACATGATGAAAAAACGGGCTTAATTTCATCCTTAAAGCTGATCTTTTGAGTGCATCTGGAAACAAGACTCGAATCAAATGGATCTCGAGCCGTCCAAATCCTGAAGAATGTCATTGCGCCGGCACATGATCCCTGAACTAATCCGGAATCACGGTAGGTCAAAACCGGTATTGCACAAGTGCTTTTTCCAGGTCTTACTGTAGGAGTTCCTGTTTTTTTAGGAGAAATAGAATCTCCCGGACAGCCGCTATAGTCTCCAGGACAAGAAAGGATTGGTGGTTTGTCACAACAGTTACCTGTCACTGTTATATTGAATCCACAGGTAGAGCTATTGCCACATAGGTCTTCTGCTGTGTAGGTTACTCTGGTGATCCCTACCTGAAATCTATCTCCGCTGACATGGGTTACGTTCAGGAACAGCTTTCCACAATTGTCAGTAACAGTTGGAGAGTTCCAATACACTGTGGCATAGCAATCTGGATTAGAAGCTATTGTAATGTCCGCAGGACAGTTGGTAATCGTTGGAGCTGTATCATCTGAAAGTTTTACCATTTGCATACAATTTGTATACAAAGTTGGATCCTGAGGATCTACTGCTGTCCAAATACGCTGGATGGTGATAGCACCATTGCACGGACCTGTGGAAACAATATTATCATGATATGAGACACTTGGTTGATTGCAGCCCAAGCCTCCCGGTACTGCAGTTGCATACCCTGTATTAGAAGGGAGAGTGGAAACTCCCGGACATGCATGAAACGTAGGTGGACAAGTGATTATAGGCGGATGTGTGCACGAAGCTTTCGCGCGTCCCGCAGTTAAGAATCTGGGTAATTTCAATTGGGCCTGAACCGATCCCAAACTCAATAGGATCAGCAGAAGAAAGATGGGGATTTTGAGCAAGTCTTGTGTTTGTTGTTTTTTCATAAAAATCATTTGAAAAATTTGATTCGTCCGTTGATAAAAAATAGATGCATCTTGGACGTGTGGAGACCAAAAAGGTCATCCGGTCCCATTCTGCAATTCATTCAAAAAGTATATATGCAGTTTTTATAAAAATGTGAATGGCAAGTGAGCTTTATTTGCTTGATTAAATAAAACCAAATAATCAGCTTGATAAGAGTAATATACAGAAATACAATTAATAATAAATTAATTTATTTTATATATAATGTCCGAAAAAACTTTTTAAAATTTTAGGATCTCTTTCTTAAAAACTGAGTTTACCTCTTTAAAATAGGCAAATTGATAGATTTATTTGTCAAATTTTAACAAAATTTTACTTTTTGGGTAACTTTTGTGATCTTGTTTCGGCTTCTTTGGTTTGCTTCCAATTTTTTCTTTCACATTGCACTGAGAGAGAGCCTCCTCAGGATTTGTTGTTTAAGACTTCAACACAGCTATAATTCATTATTGAATCATAGTGTGATTCGGTATTATATTTACAGCTCAAAAATTCACATAGAATCTTGCGATTCTTAAGATTGTCTTTTCAGCTATTTCCATCTAAAATGAAGCTAACCGATTTTCTTTCATCCTTCCATATTGATACCATGTCCCGCATACTATCTTCTTTGTCATATAAGCTTTATGCATCATTATTGATACTCTTCTGTATTGCGTCGGCGGTTTTCTGTCAGTCTAAAAAGTCAGTAACATTGGAAGAAGCAATCCAGCTTGCCATGCAAAATCATCCAATCCCAAGAGCTTCTGCTTTGGATGTAAGATCCGCTGAAGGACAACTGCCTACCGCTTTTGAAATTCCGAAAACCGAAATCAATGCTGAATTTGGACAATATAGTACTATCAATCATGATCAGGCGTTTGTTCTCTCCCAAACTATCCCTTTTCCAAGTACGATGCTCAACAGGAGAAAATTACTTCAAGCTGAATGGAAGGTTTCCCAAGCTGATCATTCAGTTCAATTGATAGAGTTGAAAAGCTCGGTGAGAAAAGCTTACGATGATGTGCTATTTTATTCTCACAGAAAGAGTAAACTTTATTATTTAGACAGTTTCTATAGAGAATTTGAAGCAATAGCTTCCGCAAAATTTAGATCAGGAGAAGTCACAAAAGCCGAGCTGATTTTGGCGGAAACTGCCAAAGGGCAGATGACACTTTTACTTGAAGAAAATCAGGTGGATCTGGAGAATTCGTATAGAATCTTCAAAGATCTTTTACAGGAATCTGATGTCGAAATAAAATGGATTGGAACAACTTACAATCCAATGGAAATATTAAACCTACAGAATAACACTGTGCAGAGCCACAATCCGATAATTGAGTCCTTTGAAATGGAAGCGAAACTTGCAAGTCGCA
The DNA here is from genome assembly GCA_016710235.1 of Saprospiraceae bacterium. Classification (NCBI taxonomy): domain Bacteria; kingdom Pseudomonadati; phylum Bacteroidota; class Saprospiria; order Saprospirales; family Saprospiraceae; species Saprospiraceae bacterium. The sequence goes on along the minus strand of JADJLG010000001.1, from coordinate 655,319 downwards.
AACTGAAATTTGAAAAATCACAGTTTTTACCGGAAATTAAAGCATCTTACAGAAATCAATCTTTGACCGGGATCCAAACTGTAGATGGACAAGAAGAGTATTTTGGAAGAGACCATAGGTTTCATGTTTTCTCTGCAGGGATCGGCGTTCCACTCCAATGGAAATCAATGAAAGCCAAAATCAGATCTGAACAATTCAGAATGGAATCCAAACTAGCTCTTCTTGAATATAAAAAATCAATGCTACTATCAGAATTGAGTTCAAGCTGGAACAAACATGAACAGTTACAAAGAAGGCATGATCATTATGTCAGATATGCAATTCCTTCTGCTCAAGAAATTGTGAGGAATACCAAGACAGCTTATGGTGCAGGCGAGATCAGTTATCTGGAATATCTGACCGCACTGCGGACTGCTACGGAAGTAGAGCTCAATGCATTGGAATCAATCCATGCGTTGAATTCCAGTTCTATTCAAATTCTCCGTTTGTCGGGGCAATAAAATGTGAAAACAATTCAATTAATTAACTGTGAAACAGCATTGTATTATTGGATTGTGATCAATTTGCAAAGCTTGAGAAATAAGAATTTAATAAGAATTGCATATTTGAGCTTCCTTTTTGGAATCTTTTTTGTTTTCCTTCATAACCTTGGATTATGCATGTTCTACTGATTGAAGATGAGCTTAAAACGGCAGAATCTATCCGGAAATATCTGGAAGAAATGGATGTGCGTGTAAGCGTTGCAAACGATTCAGAAACAGCTCTGCAGTTGACTGAAAAAAGTTCATTCGACGTAATCGTTTCTGATGTGATATTGCCTTCATTCAGTGGCATAGAGCTCGTGAAGCGGATTAGACAGCTTGGTATCAAATCTCCGGTTTTGATGCTGTCCGCATTATCCCAAACTGAAGATAAATTACAGGGATTTGAGGCAGGCTCTGACGATTATCTTGCTAAACCATTTGATTTGAAAGAACTTCATGCCAGAATTCAAGCCCTGCATCGAAGGTCTATGATAGTGATTGCCGGCAACAATCATGTTTTGAGTATTGATAATTTGGTTCTGGATTTGACAAAAATGGAAGCAACCCGTGCAGGTGAAAAACTCACCCTTACACCTAGAGAGTTTAAACTCCTGGAATATTTTTTAAATAATCAGGGGAGAGTTATTCCAAAACTGGAAATTCTTGAAAAGGTCTGGAACTTGAATGATGAGATCAATACCAATGTCATCGAAGTTTATGTCAATTACCTCAGAAAAAAAATCGAAAAACCGGGTTTAAAAAAACTCATCTATACTCATTTTGGCATCGGGTATGTTATGAAATTTAATGAAAATTAATTTGGCTACCTTTGCAATCATATGGTAAATTAATCTGTAAAATCAAAATTTGAAAATTCGGACTAAACTTACTCTTCAGTATTTTTTGATCACAGCAGGGATCATGGCTCTGGCATTTGTTTTTATTTATCAGCAGTTCAAGCAGCACGTAGAAACAGAATTCTTCAAACTGCTGGAGAGTAAAGCCCGCATGACAGCAGAAATGGTTTTGCAACATGAAGAAGAACTGAAACCGATTAACTCAAATAACGTTACAGAAGATGTTCACCTCCCTTATTTTAGCAACACAAGTATTTTCAACAAATATCAGCAATGCGTATTTTCTCTCAATAAAATAGCCACTCAGATCAGACCTGAAGTATTTTTTTCTATTGATCAAAATGGCATCTATAGATTTAGCAACAATAAACTCAAAGCTATTGGTGTCAAACATCATACAAGTAATGGTAACACTTACATTTCAATATCCGAAGAAATTCCGGATTTCGGTATTTTGACACAATTGCGCAATATCCTTTTAATTTGTTTTTTGATAGTTGTCTGTTTAGTTGTACTCGGTGGGTGGTTTTTTGCTGGGGAAGCAATGAGACCGGTTTCCAATATAGTCAATCAAGTAGATAAATTGTTGCCTTCAGATTTGAGCCAACGTCTACATCAAAAAAATCAAAATGATGAGTTGTCACATCTCATTCAAACTGTAAACTCATTGCTCAATAGGATAGAATATGCCTTTCAGATGCAAAAAAGTTTTATAGCAAATGTGAGCCATGAGCTAAAGAATCCTTTAGCTGCCATACAGGCTCAGTTGCAAATGACTCGACACAAAACCAGAAGTGTAGGAGAGTACAACGATATTCTTTCATCCCTGCAGGAAGACGTGAGTGAAATGGTAAATACCATGGAGAAACTCTTACAGTTAGCCAGAGTACATTCAGATCAAACACAAATTGCAATGCATAAGGTGCGCCTGGATGAGTTGATCTATGAGGCTCGGGAGATGCTGATCCGTGCTCAACCGGATTACAATGTAAAGTTTGAAATCCAGAATTTGCCATCAGATGACGAGAACCTGATCATTCTGAGTAATGAAGCCCTTCTGGTTACAGCTTTTTATAATTTGATGGAGAACGGATGTAAGTTTTCACCTGAACATCAGGTTAAAGTCAGACTTGAATTCAATGAACACAATGACTGGCAAATCAATTTCTACAATCAAGGCAGTTATATTCCTCCGGATGAGATTGAAAAAATATTTCAGGCATTCTATCGTAGCCCCGGTCAGGCCCAAAAGAAGGGCACCGGTATAGGACTCCACTTGGTGCAGAGTATTCTGAGGATCCATCAAATAAAAATGCATGTAAAATCAGATTTGGTCCAAGGTACAGAATTTATACTCAGAGGAATGGAAAACAACAGGGGCAAAGAAATCCCTGAATTGAGAAACAAAGTAGATCCCGCACCCAAGGTTGTTTTTTCAGCAAATCCGCTTTTGCTAATTTGGATGACAATTATGGGATTATTCTTGGGGAGTTCTTGCAGCAATGCTGACCATAACATCAATACTGAACAGAAGCTAGCGGCAGCTGTAATTGCTGATTGGTACAATCAGTACATTCTTCTCGACTGGAATACTGATGGTTACAGACCTCCTGTTAGTGCAAGAATGTGGGCTTATGTTGGTCTGGCTGGATGGGAATGTGGAGTAGCTGAATATCCTGATGCCATGTCATTTGGTGTAAGCCACCCTGAATTTTCCACGGTATCATGGACGCACCAAATTGCTGAGTATAATTTGCCCGCGGCATTGAATGAAAGCTATTACGAGCTCGCACACAAGTTTTTTCCTCATGCCAATATGATCCAGAATAGGAAAATAGAAATGTTATATCAAAAATACAAGCAAAAAATAAAGGAGGATTTCAAAAACGAAAGTGTTTTGCCGTCAGGAAATCATGGCAAAGAGATAGCCGAAGCTGTATATCAGTATTCTAGCACAGACAGCAATGCTCATATGTCATTTTTATACAACTATGACCCAAATTACCACCCTCCATCCGGCCCGGGCAAATGGCAACCCACGGGAACAGATCAAATGCCTCCACTACTGCCTCATTGGAAAAAAACCAGGTGGTTTATTGTTAATCCAAATGAGATCAGCTCAAAAAATCCTGTCGAGTATTCTTCTGAGAGAAGCTCAGGTTTTTTTGCTCAAGCCTGGGAGATATTTAATCTATCTCAGCCCATCACAGAAGAGCGGAGGTGGATAGCGGAATTTTGGAGTGATGATTTTACAGGCGTCTCTTTTTGTGCAGCAACGCGTTGGCTTTCCATTCAACAACAGCTGGTGAAAAAATACCGCTTACCCGTAGTCAAAATCCTGGAAAGTAATTTTAAAATAGGATTGGCTCTCAATGATGCTGCTGTAAAAGTATGGACTGATAAGTATTTTTATTGTGTTGAGAGACCCGAAACTTATATTCGAAGAGAGATTAATCCTGAATGGGAGCCATTGCATCACACCCCTCCATTTCCTGCATACCCATCAGGACATTCTGCTTTTGGTGCTTCTGCTACACAAGTTATGATGAAGTTTTATGGTGAAGAAATAGATTTTATGGACAGAAGTCATGAAGGACGGAAAGAGTTCGTTGGTACACCAAGACATTTTACCAGCTTCAGTCAGATGGCAAAAGAAAACGCCCTCTCTAGGATGTATATTGGGGTTCATTTTAGGATGGATTGTGAAGAAGGGCTTCGACTGGGAAAAGCCGTTGGAGAAAGGGTGGCGGCTATTCAGCTTTACAGGGATGTTTCTCGAAAGTAGGAAAACGAACTCGACAATTTGGAAAATTTTTGCCATTTGGGCAAATTTTTAAGCAAATTCTTATGAGTTTCCTTTGATTATCTGGAAAAATCTTTGGTATCTTTGACCTGTTTTTTTTCCGGAACCGATTAAGAAGAAGGAAACAAATTGTAAGAAAGAAAACTATATTCAATAAATAAATAATTCATATTCAATATTTTAGGAATGAAAACAACGAATAAAATTCTCCTGCTTTTGGCTGTTTCAGGGATGTTCGTATTCTCTGCTTGCAATAAAACTACTACCCCTAGTAGCACATCAAATCTAACTAAAGATTACAACTCAGATGTTGTTACTGAGTGGATGAACGTTTTTATGACAATAGATAAGGATGCTATTGGATACAGACCTTGTCCTGGACCTACTGGTCTGGCTTATATGGGTCTCGCAGTATATGAGATATGTGTTCCGGGTATGCCTGAGTTTAACTCGATCAAAGGCAATTGGTCAGGAGAGCTTCATATTCCGAACCCACCATCAAATCAAGAGATTCATTACCCTACAGCAGTAAATGCAGCTTATGGGTATTTCATGAAGAACTTCTTCCAGAATGCAAGATTTGCTACTGGTAAAAACAGCCACATCACGAATGCAGATGCTCAATTGTTGATACAAAACAAACAATTGTATTTTGAGAATCTGTACGAAAATGAGATCCATAGCTCTGTATTCACCAACTCCAAAGCTTGGGGTGAAGACGTAGCTCGTGCAGTTTGGGATTGGTATAAGACAGACAAATATGCGTTTGACGCGCATCTCAACCCAAGAAACACCGACCCAAACAAGCCTTTAAAATTTGATTGGACAACAAATAGTAAAGATGCTTCAGGCAACGTGATTCCTGGTAATTGGTATCCGACTAACGAAGGAGGTGACGGAGGTAGATTCCCTCTTTATGGTGAAGCAAGAACTTTTGCAACTTCATCGGCAGAAAAATTGAGTATTGCACCATATCCGTATAGTGACAAACCTGGCTCAGCATTTTACGGTCAGGCATTGCAAGTTTATCATACATGTACTTCAAACATGCCTTTCGAAGACAAATGGATATCAGAGTTTTGGTCAGATGATAATGAAGGATTGACATTCAGTCCACCGACTCGTTTGATTGCTATTTTGGTTCAAATTCTAGAGCATGACCACGTAAACTTGGAAAAAGCTGCAGAATCTGTTGCTAAGATGGGTCTTGGCCTCAATGACTACGCAGTTGCATGCTGGTATTCTAAATGGCATTATAATGTAGAAAGACCTGAGACATATATCAAAAGAAATATTGATCCGAATTGGGAGCCATATCTTATAGATCCAGAATCAGGTACAACTGGAATAACTCCACCATTCCCTGCGTTTCCATCTGGCCACTCTACTTTCTCCGGTGGTGGGTTTGCGATGCTAACGCATTTATTTGGAGGTGCTTATGCATTTACTGACAATTGCCATAAGGACAGAGTAGAATTCATAGGAAAACCGAGATTTTTCGAAGATTTCGAAGAAGCCGGCAGAGAAGATGCATTTTCAAGAGTAACATTAGGTGTACATTATAGCATGGATTGTGAGGCTGGAATGAAATTAGGTAAAGCCATCACTGGTCGTATTATCAAAAATATACATTGGAAAAAGTAATAAACTAGAAATAGTAAAATGATATGACCGGCTGGAGAATAAATATTCAGCCGGTTTTTTTATTCAAATTCATTCCATTTTCATATGTTCAATAAATCAGTCTTATTCAGTGCCTTTTTAGCCATCGGATGTATCATCTCTATCATCGCTTGCAACTCTAAGAAAGTAAAAGAAGAAGTTTATACTTATGAAGATGGCTCTGCCAAAGCAAAATTTACTACTGTAGATGGCCAGATCGAAGGATTATATGAAGAGTTTTACCCTGGAGGGAACTTAATGGGCAAGAAGAACTTCGTCGGAAACAAAGAGCAAGGCGTAGCGTACACTTATTTTCACAGTGGTGAAGTAAAAGAAGTTCAATATTTTCTGGATGGACTCGTCCATGGAGGAGATACAATATTTTATGAATCCGGAGAACCGAGATATATTACTCGCTTTGAGAAAGGTAAAAGAAATGGCAAAGCAGAGCGATACAGCAAGGATGGCAAACTTGAATTTGTGACAGTTTTTGTCAACGATTCTATTATGTCCTCGGAAAATCTGATGCAGATGGATTCTGTCAGGACGAAATAGCTTAGCTCACCCCCTCAACCAAGTCAAAATTGACATCAAATAATGGATAATTCAGTCGTTGTTGCAACAAAACGATTACAGAGAATTTCGGTTTCAAAAATTGGCTTGTAGGATTGATAATTGACAGTCGACTGAAAAAATGCAAATCAATTTCTTTCCAACACCAGAACTCCGTTAGCCATGAATTTCTTTTGTACCTCCGGCTTGGTGATCAGGTCTATTTCAGCTTGTGACTTGCCCTCATCTTCTGCATAATGTTTTAATTCGTCAACAGGAGTAACTTCTGTGAATGCAACTCCATCCAATATCACCTTTGAACCACCGAGATCTTTAGGCATAAAAAATGCATAATCTTTAAATTTGACTAATAATTCGCTGGTATCCTGGCCTCCTGACACTAACGTCATCCAGCAGCCTTTAACCTGACATACTTCTTTCACATATCCACTGACTTTACAGAGTATTGTATCATTATGATCCAGATTAGTCAACACATCGCCAAGGCTCAGAGCCCCGGTCTCATCTAAGGATGCTCCAAAAATTTCTCTTTTTTGAAAGACAATTTCATCTCCCTGCGTTGTTTTATTAGCTCCGGAATCACCACGTTTGCAGGCTGCAAACATCCCGAAGCAAATGCTCATTGAAATAATTACTACTCCTAAACTTTTCATAAATGATATAAAATTGCTACACAAAGTTAAAGAAATCAATTCTTATTGCAATATGAAACTCATTGTGGCAGTTATAAATCAAATTTGAAATTTAGAACAAAATATTAAATAAAATTGTAATATATTGTATTCATTTCACTTAAAAACAAAGATCATAAAGTAATTTTACCTTTTTATCATTTCAAAGATTCAAAATAATGAAACAGATCTTCGTGGTCTTAATTTTTCTAAGCCTTTCACAAGCACTTGAGGCTCAGAGGTGTGTAAAAGGTAACTGTCAGGATGGATTTGGTACCGTAGTATACTCAGCATTAAGCAGGTACACAGGAGAATTTCGCAATGGCAAATTCAATGGTAAGGGTATTTACTATTACCAGTCTGGTGCCAAATATCTGGGTGAGTGGAATCTAGGCAAACGGGCAGGTGAAGGTAAGTGGATTCAAGCCAATGGCAATATATATACTGGAACTTTTGCTGCTGATAAGCCTGCCGGTCAAGGTACTATGGATTTCAAGAACGGAGATCGCTATGTAGGATTGTGGTCTTCTGATCTTCCAAATGGAAAAGGCAGCTACTACACCGCTCTGGGGGAGAGATATGTGGGAGAATTTGTTAACGGTCATTACGAAGGCGAGGGAACGTACTACTACAAAGATGGTTCTGTGTATCAAGGACACTGGAAAAAATCAAAGAGGAATGGAACCGGAGAGTTAAAAGACAAAGACGGTAAAATTACTTTGGGTGAATGGGTCAATGACGTTGCCTTGAAAATATTTGAAGAGGAAGAGTTGATTGCAGAGGAGAAAGTTGAACTGCCTACTTCAGGGCAAACTGCCAAGCCGCAACCCGAACCTGCGCCGGGAGTAACACCTGATGTCCAGACCATAGTTGAAGAAACATTGCCGGATTGCAATAATACCTTTTGCGAGAGTGGAAAAGGAAAGTTGCTTTATGCTGATGGTTCAAAGTACGTAGGAGACTTTGTTGATGGAGAGCCCAAGGGTCAAGGAATCTGCACCTATGCCAACGGGGATAGATACGAAGGAGGCTGGGAGCAGCATGCTCCACATGGTGAAGGAGTGATGTATTTTAAGAGCGGCGTAGTTTATGGAGCAATGTGGGACCACGGAAACGCAGTAAAGCAGATCCAGAATAAGGAAGACTTTAAATACCAAAGAAAAGTTGACGTTGTACATGATAAAAGTGTGAAGATTTGGGCAGTGGTGATAGGGATTGCAAGATATGAGCATATGCCTGCTCTCAAGTACTCCGATGATGACGCCTACAAAATTTACGCTCACCTCAAAAGTCCGGAAGGCGGAGCTCTCAAAGACAATCAGATCAGATTGCTGGTGGATGAAGACGCTACCAGGGCGAATATTATCGTAGCCATGAATGAGATTTTTCTGAAAGCTGACGAGAATGATGTGATAATGCTTTATTACTCAGGGCATGGATTGGAAGGAACCTTTCTTCCAATAGATTATGATGGATTCAAAAATGCCCTACACCATGATGAGATCAAAGAAATTTTTAATAAAAGTATGGCCAAACACAAAGTTTGTTTTGCAGACGCCTGTCATTCAGGGTCATTGCTTGCGGCCAAGAGTCCATTTGCTTCTTCTCTGATGTATTTCTATGAAGAGCTTGAGAAATCAAGTGGCGGTTCTGCATTTTTCATGTCTTCCAAAAGCAAGGAATTTTCACTTGAAGATGGTGGATTACGACAAGGTATTTTTTCACATTTTCTCATCAAAGGCCTGAAAGGTGAAGCAGATATCAACAAGGACGCTACTATTACCATCAAGGAATTGTACGATTACGTTTCCAATAATGTAAAAACATATACAGCCGGTGCACAGACTCCTTTGATAGCAGGAGATTATGATGACAATATGCCTGTGGGGTTTGTAAGATCGGACAATTGATGTTTTTTTCTGAGCATCAATTTTTATTGAATGCCTGATTAATTTGATGTGACATTGCGGCGTAATCAAATTTGCAATGTAAATGGCTTATCTTTACGATATGTGGCAGAAGTACAACAAGTATATTGTTGGAGGTACTATTCTCCTTGTCATACTGCTGATATTTCACTATTTCAGAGAAGTGATTACGTATATATTGATCAGTTGGGTGATCAGTCTATTTGGAACACCGATCATGGATTTTTTTCTAAAAAAGTTGAAGCTGACCAAAATAAAAGCAGGCACATCTATAGCAGCATTTTTGACCATTTTGACATTATTCAGTCTGATTGGTGGAATCCTATGGCTATTTATTCCGGTAATTGTTCAAGAGGCTATAGGATTATCAAAAGTGGATTTCCATGCGATTTCCATTGCCCTCCAGGAACCAATTGAAAAAGTAAATACCTGGCTAAGATCTTTGGGAATTGAACCGAGTACCTCAGCAGCCGATCAGGTCAAAAGTCTGATTGGCTCATATTTTGACCCTAGCAAAATTTCAGAGTTGTTTGGAAATCTTCTCACACATGCAGGAAGTTTATTGATCGGACTTTTTTCTATCGTTTTTATTTCGTTTTTCTTTCTCAAGGAGCAAGAATTATTTACTGAAATTGTTACTGCCGCAGTTCCTGAAAAAGGTGAACACAAAGTGATCCAAGTGCTTTCGATCGCAAGAAATTTGCTGTCGCGTTATTTTGGAGGTATTTTATTGCAAATGCTCATCTTATTTATATTAGCCTCCGTTCCGCTTTTGATGTTGGGCATCAACAATGCGTTTTTGATTTCAGGTTTTTATGCCTTGATGAATATTATTCCGTATCTCGGTCCTCTTATAGGCGCCGCCTTTGCATGTATGATGACCATATCTTCCAACCTTGAAATGGATTTTTACCATGAAACTGTGCCGCTCTTGGTGAAAGTGCTCTCTGTATTTATAGCTACTAAATTGATAGATGATTTTATTTTACAACCTTTTATATTCTCGAGTAGAGTTCAAGCCCATCCATTGGAGGTGTTTATAGTTATTATGCTGGGAGCAAGAATGGGTGGAGTATTGGGTATGATTATCGCCATTCCGGCTTACACAGTTTTCCGTGTGTTTGCTAAAGTCTTCCTGAGTGAATTTAAAGTTGTCAGAAAGATCACTGAAGACATTCAATCCCATTAAATTTGTCTTATATTTTTCAATCTTCTTCTTATGAATTTGTTAGACGAGATTTCCGGTTTTTTTCAGAATTCGATGCAGTCCTTTGTATTGTTTTTACCTACCATCATCAATGCATTGCTTGTCCTCATCATAGGATGGGTCATTGCGAAAATTGTACAGTGGATAGTATTGCGTATTAGCGATGCAGTGGGAATTGACACACTTGCCTCCAAATCAGGTGTGCAAAAGTTTCTTGAAAAGAGAGGTTATAAAAAAGGAATAAGCGGCGTTGCAGCTTCTATTTGTTTCTGGGCAATAATTTTGATCGTTCTGGTCAATTTTTTCAATTTGCTGGGAATGGAGGTTGTTTCCGATTTGCTCAATCAACTGATTTTATTCATTCCAAATATCCTGATCGCATGCGTGCTGATCATTCTTGGATTTTACCTTGCAGAATTTGTAAGTAGTCTGGTGGCCGGAAGCCTGGAAGAATCTGGTTTTGAGAATCCTGAACTAGTAGGCAAAATGGTCTTTTACGCTATTGGGATTTTTACTTTGGCGATCGCTTTGACTCAGATCGGTATAGGGGAAATGCTGATCACCAATGTGGTCAGTATCATGTTTGCCTCTGTTGGGTTGGCTCTTGCTATTGCATTTGGTTTTGGAGCCAGAGAGTGGGCTAGAAATGTCATCCGACGATATTTATACAATCCCGACAAGGATAGAAACCAGAATAAGTCAGAAGAGTGATGATTGGAAATAAGACTCTTTTGCTGACTCGAAAATTACCGCCACTTATAGTTTTGGATTTACTTGATTTGTAAATTCTTTTCACTTTATTGATAAACAGTGCTTTGACCTATCTTTGCAGGATCAATATTTGATCTATTATTATGAAATTCGCAACAAAAGTTATACATGCAGGAGTGCATCCTGACCCGGAAACAGGAGCTGTCATGACTCCCATTTATCAGACTTCAACGTATGCTCAGGATGGCCCCGGCAATCATAAAGGATATGAATATGCACGTACTCAAAACCCTACACGTACCGTATTAGAAACAAACCTGGCGGCTCTTGAAAATGGTGTGGGAGCTGCATGTTTTGGAAGTGGTTTAGCAGCTATGGATGCAGTAATCAAGCTTCTAAAATCAGGAGATGAAGTAGTTGCCACCCATGATCTCTATGGAGGTTCATATCGTCAGCTGGTCCGTGTATTTGGTCAGTTGGGTATCCAAAGCAAATATGTGCCTATGCAGGATGTGAATCTTTTGGCAAAGCATCTAACAGATGCCACCAAAATGATTTGGATAGAGACACCTACCAATCCTTTGCTCCAGATCATCGACATTGCAGCAGTCTGCAGATTTGCAGCTGACAGGGGTATTTTGGTCTGTGTGGACAATACCTTTGCTACACCATATCTGCAGAACCCAATAGATTTAGGAGCGGATCTCGTGCTACATTCGGCTACGAAGTATCTGGGAGGTCACTCAGATGTCATCCACGGTGCTGTAATTTGTAAAACAAAGGAATTGTCAGAAAGGATACACTTTCTTCAAAACGCCAGCGGCGCTGTTCCCGGTCCGATGGATTGTTTTCTAGTGCTACGTGGAATCAAAACACTACATCTTAGGGTACAGAGAGCCTGTGAAAATGCAGAAAAACTTGCCCACTGGCTGACAAAACAACCGGAAGTATCACGGGTATTGTATCCGGGATTGGAAGATCACCCCGGACATCTGATAGCAAAATCGCAAATGCGTGGTATGGGAGCAATGATTTCTTTTGATCTGAAACAAGGTGATCTGGAATACACGAAAACCATATTGAAAAAGACAAAGTTATTTACTTGTGCTGAATCACTGGGTGGGGTAGAATCCCTAATCGGTCACCCTGCCTCTATGACTCATGCTTCTATCCCTAGAGAAGACAGAATGAAGTCCGGGTTGACAGATACATTGATTCGACTGAGTGTTGGGATCGAAGATGCAGATGATTTAATTGAAGACCTGGATCAGGCATTGTCCAGATAATTTTTCATCAACTTAACACCCGGAAAATGACACCAAAGCAAATCAGCAAGTCTATCAAGTACTGGGCTGAGGATGACAAACCAAGAGAAAAGCTTGCCAATAAAGGGAAAGACAGTCTGAGCAATTCTGAACTACTTGCCATACTGATTGGTTCAGGTAATAAAGAAGAATCAGCTATCGATCTGGCAAAGCGACTTTTGGAAACATATAACCACAGCCTCATTGAACTGAGCAAAGCCGGCATCAAGTCATTTCAAAAAATGAAAGGTATAGGATTAGTTAAAGCAATTACCATCGAAGCTGCGCTTGAACTCGGCCGTCGCCGCTTGCAATCGGAGGTTGGAGAAAAACCAGTGATTACACGAAGCGATCAAGCATATCAATTGATCAGATCATACTTAGAAGATATTTCGCATGAGGAATTCTACATTATCTTGCTCAATCGAGCTCAGATGGTACTTTCTATTGAGAGGATATCTTCTGGTGGGATGAGTTCTACAGTAGTAGATCCTAAGATGGTGTTTGCACGTGCATTGGAATGTAAGGCTCATAATATCATTTTGTGTCATAATCACCCTTCACACAGTCGGAAACCCAGTCAAGCTGACATTCAACTTACAGAAAAATTAAGTCATGCCGGAGAATTATTAGAAATAAAAGTTGTGGATCATCTCATCGTTTGTGCGGATACATATTTTAGTTTTGCAGATGAAGGAATGCTGAAATGACGGGTACTGATACAAATAAAATCTCAGGTTATCAAACCTTAAAAAGACTATTTCGATTTGTAAAACCTCATCGAACTCTGTTTTATTTAGCCGGTGTGTTAGCCGTTTTACAGGCACCACTCAGTGCCTTGACACCATATCTCACCAATGTCATGGTAGATGACTATATCATGAAGTCGGATTTACACGGCTTGAAGAAGGTTGCCTTGCTTTTTCTAGCCGTTTTACTGCTTACGACGATCATGAGATATGCTTTCATGATCCTGACAAATCTACTGGGGCAGAATATTATTTTGGATATGCGAAAAGCAGTATTTGCCCATCTGTTGCACTTGAGGATGAGTTATTTCGATCAGACACCAGTAGGCACCAATACTACCCGAACGATCAATGATCTGGAGACACTGAACTCGGTATTTTCCGAAGGATTGATAACAATTATTGCCGATATTCTTGCTTTGATTTCAGTATTATTGGTCATGTTGTATACAAGTGTAAAACTTACCATAATATGCCTGATCAGTTTTCCTTTTTTATTATTAGCAAGCTATTTGTTCAAGGAGAAAGTAAAGAGCAGTTTCCAAAGAGTGAGGCAAGAGGTGACCAAAATGAATACATTCTTGCAAGAACATATTAGTGGAATGAAGATCGTTCAGATATTTAATGCTCAAGCAAATACTGAAAAGAAATTTAAAGAAATCAATCGAGAATATACTCAGGCTAATTTGGATGGAATTTTTTACTACGCAGTTTTTTTTCCGGTAGTGGAGATTATTTCAGCTGCCTCATTAGGACTAATGGTGTGGTGGGGTGCGCAAGGAGTTTTGAGTGGATCCGTCACTGTAGGGCAATTGGTCGCTTTTCCAATGTTTTTATCGCGTTTGTTTCAACCTGTGAGGATGTTGGCTGACAAGTTTAATACGCTTCAGATGGGATTGGTAGCTGGTGAAAGAGTGTTGCAAATATTTGACAATCCTCAACGAGAATCAAAATCAACACAATTTGATCGCAAAGAAAGTCTCCACGGCGATGTGGTGTTTAGCCATGTCAATTTCAGTTATCAAAATGATAAACCCGTATTGAAGGATATTTCTTTTACGCTTCCACAAGGCAAGAATCTAGCAATCATAGGAAAGACAGGATCCGGTAAAACAAGTATTATCAACTTGATCAATCGATTGTACGAAAAAGATTCTGGAGAGATCTTGATCAATTCTACACCGATTGAAAATTATGACTTGAGTCATTTGCGAAAGAGAATTGGGATAGTCCTTCAGGATGTATTTTTATTTAATGGGACGATTTATGAAAATCTGAGCATGCACGACCCCGAAATAAGCCTACCTAAAGTGGAAGAATGTGCGAAAAAATTAGGGGTTCATACTTTTATCGAAGAATTGCCAGGAGCCTATAATTTTCAAATATCAGAAAGAGGAGTCAATTTGTCTGTAGGGCAAAGACAGTTGCTCTCTTTCGTCCGAGCGATGGTGTTTGATCCTGACATTTTGGTATTGGATGAGGCCACATCCTCCATTGACAATCGAACTGAAGCCACAATCCAGTCTGCTATTGAACAATTGTTAGCCAATCGCACTTCCATCACAATTGCACATAGGCTTTCCACGATTCAAAATGCCGACCTTTTGCTTGTCCTCGAAAACGGTGAAATTAAAGAAATTGGATCCATTGCCGAACTTTCTCAGCGAAAAGGCAGTTATTTATATCATCTGGAGCGATCCCGCCTCAATTGACAAACCCAAAAATTTTTGTTAATAATATATTATTTTTATTTTTAATACGTATTTGTATTATTTTTGCATAAACCATGAACAATCACAGGTCATATTCATTTGACACAGGAAGGTCATTTACCGAAAAGCTTATCGGTGGCTTGATCTTTTTTATATTTTTATTGGTGTTGTTTTATGTAGGATTTCAGATCTATAAGTTTTTGTTTTATATCACACCCCTATTCATATTAATTGCACTTATTTTGAAACCCTCCGTAGTTTGGGACCACATCAAAGGAATTGGCAGATCATTTAAGATAAACCCGCTTGGAGGATTATTTTATTTGGCTATGCAGTTGATAGGATTGCCTTTTGTTACTGCAGGTTTGGCATTTAAAGCTTGGGCTTACAGAAAATTTGGCCAAGTGAGCGAAAAGATATATCGGGGCGATGAAGAGCAATCATATACCCCATATGAAGAAGTTGATTTGGAAAATATCACCATTAAAAAAGAAAGAGTAGCAAAGAAAGAAAGCCTTAAGGAAGCAAACCAATACGACGACCTGTTTGTATAATTCGCTATGGCCCAGGTTGTTTTCGCTATTCTGATTACACTTGCTCTACTTTTAATTACTTATACTATAGTTCTTATCATGTACATTAGATCCTGCCATGCTACTGCAGGAATTAATGGACTCAATGTTCAAAATGCTGTCCCGGTGACAATAGTCATTGCAGCTAGAAATGAAGAAGATAATATTCTTGAATGCGTTTCATCATGTCTGGATCAGGATTATCCTGAAGATTTA
Organism: Saprospiraceae bacterium; assembly: GCA_016710235.1. Classification (NCBI taxonomy): domain Bacteria; kingdom Pseudomonadati; phylum Bacteroidota; class Saprospiria; order Saprospirales; family Saprospiraceae; species Saprospiraceae bacterium. The sequence goes on along the minus strand of JADJLG010000001.1, from coordinate 639,830 downwards.
TTGGAAGTTATCGTCGTAGATGATCAGTCTGAAGACGACACTTATACCATATTGGAAAATCAGGTCAAAGACTACAGATTTAAATTGATGCGCCTTGGTGTTTGGAAGCGAACTACCATAGTTGGCTCCAAAAAAAAGGCGCTCTCATATGGAATTAATCATGCTCAAGGCTCCATGATTTTTACCACGGATGGAGATTGTATAGTACCTAGATCTTGGGTGCGTAATGGTGTTGCAGTTATGCAAAATTCTGGCGCTCGTATCGGTACCGGTCCACTTTCAATTTCGTATGGCAGAGGATTTTTACATCACTTTCAGGTTCTTGACACAGCAGTTACCAACCTGATTCATTGTGGAGGTCAAAGGATGCACGTTGGTACTTTGGGAACCGGTGCCAATTTGGTGTTCTACAAGGAAGATTTTATCAGATCCAATTGTTATGAAGACAATATGCAGATTGCCTCGGGGGACGATGTTTTTTTGATACGAAGTCTTGAGAAAACACATCCGGGAAAATCGTGCTATCTCAAGTCTTGGGATTCGATGGTCAAAACCTTCGGATTGAGAAGTTTGAGTGCATTTTTTAGTCAAAGATTAAGGTGGAGCAGTAAGATGAAATATTTGAAAAATGGAGCACTGACTGCCATAGCCTATCTTATTTTCTTTGCGAGATGGGTGCCCTTGACGCTTGTGGTGGTGAGCTTAATTTTCCAAAATAATGTCCTATTGATTGCCGGTACTATTGCTTTGGTGTGGAGATGGATCTTAGAGTTCGTGGTCAATCTAAAAGCTTTAGATTGGTTTTCAACCAGGAATTCACTGTGGTGGTTTTTTCCTGCAAATGTGTTTTATAGTTGGTATATCTTGATTCTTGGTGTATTTGGATTTCTTCCTCTGAATTTGGAGTGGAAAGATCGCAAAATTTGAACCTTGACGCTATTGAATGACTTCTCCTTTTTTGAAAACAGAATCGTAACAATTACGTTTTCTAAGAAACGAAAATTCTGTATTGAATAAACGTGGGATTTGGTTGACGATAGGTGTGATGGCTGTAGCCTTACTGGGCACTGCAATCTTGCAATTGTACTGGATCAGGTGGTCCCTCCAACTCAAAGAACATCAGTTTGAAGATAGTATATTGGCTGCTTTGAAAAGAGTTGAATCCAAAATCATAGATCAAGCGGATACCCTGGACCCCACTGAATATCTTCTGCGCAAACAGGGCAGTTGGTTGCAAAACAGAATCCAAATCGAACTCAAAGATAGAATCAAGCGCATTAACCCACCTCCTTTAGAGACCAGACTCGATCCAAAGCAACTCGCAGTACTCATCAGACAAGAGTTAGAAGACCTCAATATTGGAATGCGGTATTCATTTGGAGTATATGACAACACCAAAAAAACCTTTATCATATTGAACGGAAATTTCCTGGTGGATATGGGGAAGAAGATTAATGCTTCCAATCCGGAATTCACGGATGTGAGACACTACCTGAGTGAATCGACATATCAGGTTTCACTTTTTCCTACAGAGTTCAATACTCCGGGTGTATTGAAACTTTTTTTTCCGGATAAGCAAAAATGGTTGTGGAGCAGCGCCTGGCCTCTTTTAACATTGTCGCTCTTACTGATTGCACTGATCATATCCAGCTTTGCATACGTTATTTTTACCGTCTTTAGGCAGAAGAAAATATCAGAGATCAAAAATGATTTTGTCAATAATATGACCCATGAGTTTAAGACACCTATTGCCACGATATCTCTGGCGTCCGACTCAATACTCAACCCTAATATTATCAGTGCTCCGGACAAGATCAAGCGATTTACTGAAATAATTAAACAGGAGAATCGCAGGATGCTTTCTCAGGTAGAAAAGGTGCTCCAAATGGCTTTGCTCGACAAAAAGGATTTTCAACTTAGTTTAAAGAAAGTCAATATTCATGAAATCATCGAGCAAGCAAGCCAGAACATAATGTTGCAAATCAATCAACGAGATGGAGTGCTGTACAAGGAATTGAATGCACAAGCAGTCAATGTTATGGGTGACCAAACCCATATGACGAATATCATATACAATCTCCTGGATAATGCGAACAAGTATTCGCCAGAAACTCCGCACATCACCATTGGTACTCGAAATCGCTCGGGATACTTGGAAATCTACGTAAAAGACCAGGGAATTGGTATGTCTGATGAAGACCAAAAAATGATCTTTGAAAAATTTTACCGAGTTCCCACTGGCAATCTCCACAATGTAAAGGGCTTTGGCCTGGGTTTGAGTTACGTCAAAGCTATGGTAGCTGCCCAAAATGGTAAGATCAAAGTGCAGAGTGAGCCGGGAAAAGGAAGTACGTTCGCAATTTCTTTTTTAGCAGTTTAAGATTATTTTATAAAACATGATAATATTGAAATGTTGTATTTGATAAATACAAATAGTAAAAATATAATTTTGAATTACAAAAATATATAGGAAATTTTTATACTAAATAAATAGAAATGTGGAATTAAAAACCGGCATTTTTGCATATTTTTGAGTTCACAATCGTTGTATATCCTTAACGAAGTAATTATGACAGGCGGCACTGAGTCTAGCAAGACAAACCCAAGAATTTTATTGGTAGAGGACGATCGCAATTTTGGCGATGTTCTACGCAGTTATTTGGAAATGCACAATTATGAAGTCGATCTGGCGACAGATGGGATAGATGGCTTTGAGCAGTTTAGAAGAAGCACTTACGATTTGTGTATCCTCGACGTAATGATGCCTCGAAAAGATGGGTTTTCATTAGCCAAAGACATACGTTCAAAGAATGCAGATGTCCCAATTATTTTTCTTACAGCAAAGACCCTTAAGGAAGACGTCTTAGAAGGATTTCGTATTGGTGCTGATGATTATGTAACTAAACCATTCAACAGCGAAGAGTTGCTTTATCGAGTACAAGCAATTCTCAGAAGAACAAAACGCGAAGAAGATGAGGAAGAAGATGTGAAAGAATACGAAATCGGAATATTCCATTTTAATTATCCTTTGCGTGTACTTTATACCAAAGACGGAAATGAAATCTCTGAAAAAATAAAGCTTTCCCCAAAGGAGGCAATGCTGCTCAAGATGTTTTGTAAAAATAGAAACGATGTTTTGCAAAGGTCGGAAGCACTAACAAAAATCTGGGGTGAGGATAATTATTTTACCGCGAGAAGTATGGATGTGTTTGTTACCAAATTGAGGAAGTATCTCTCCAAAGATCCCAATATTGATATAGCGAATATTCATGGGAATGGTTTTCGCATGATCATTCATGGAGAGAAAGGTTCGGAAATTTAGTTTGGGTTTTGTATTAAAATAGATAATTCGAAAACACTTCTTTTTCTAGTTTTTTGTCATGATTGTAAATATCCCGACGAAACTGTGTGCTGCCATCTGAGTAACGCCATGCTGTAAAATAACAGAGATAAACCGGAATATTCGTCTTCAACTTTACCCATGTCTCTAAATTATTCTGCATCAAAGATTCTAACTTTTCGTTTGTGTATTCAGGGCTGTCCCGGAGAAGATATCGCGCGAGTCTCGACGGATCAGACAATCTGATACAACCATGACTGAAAGCTCTATTGTGCTCTTTAAATAAATTTTTTTGAGGAGTATCGTGAAAGTAAATGTTATAAGCATTGGGAAATAAAAATTTAACCTGTCCGAGCGCATTCTCAGGTCCGGGTTTTTGACGTACTGTCAGAGGTACTTTGTCAGAATAATTATTCCATGGTATAGAATATGCCGAAATTACTTGATTTCCGATCAATACCTGCATATTGTGCTTGTCAATATAAGATGGATTTCTTTTCACCTTTGGCAAAATCTCATTGACTAATATACTCTTTGGAATATTCCAATAAGGGCTGAAAACAATATGAGATAAAGACCCGCTAAATATAGTAGTAGACGTTGCTGATTTTCCAACGACAACAGGCATTTGCCAAACTAATTTACCCTGTTCAAAAACATAAAAGGTAAAGGAAGCTATATTGACCAAAATATAGTCGTTTGAAACGCTATCAGGCATCCATCTCAACCTCTCCATATTGATGATGATCTGTTTGATCCGATCAATAATTGGTACGTTTAATTCTGCTAAGGTGGGGGCATCAAGTTCACAATTGGGATGTAATCCCATTCTCATCTGAAAGTTTTCAATTGCGGTGGATAATTCTTCAGACCATTCTTCACTTGTATCTCTCGTAGGAAGATCCTTCATCAGGTACAGTAAATTTTTTATTTGCGGCAGACTTTCCTTGTCGTTTTTCAATTTATGTGCAAAAATTTGAAGCGAATCTGCACTATCCGCGATTTGTCTGTACTCAATTAGTGATTTTTTAAAATTTTTATAGAATGGATTTACAGGTTCGTATTCTTCCATTTCTTTTTCACAGCAGGCAATTTTTTCTAGCAAGAGTTTGAAGTCCTTTTTCTTCCTAGGGATAAACCACTCCAGATCTTTTGGATCTTTGTCTATTCCATTAAATTCTTTCTTGGCATACTTAAAAAAATAACCAGTAAATTTTACTTCCCAGTCGACTTGTTGATGCATGTTTTTCTTTAGGTATTTCGGATCAGCTGTGAGACTGTCAATGACTGGCATCAAAACTTTATCATATAAGGTGCTGTCTTGGAAATTCAAGATATGGAGATTTATCATCTGGTAAAGTTGAGCCAAAGAGGTACTTACACCGTCTTCATTAAACCAAGCAAACTGATACTCTCTTTTCAGATAAAAATCTCTCATTTCAGGTGCGAATTCAGCCAAGCTTGAATCTTCTTGAAACACATGAGCGATTTTAGCCGAGTCCAAAAAGATCAAGTTGTAGTTGATTGGAGAATAAAGACTTTGGTCAGCTGAAATCGCTTTGCGTTTATTTTTTCCGTTACAGGAATTGACGCAAGAACTATGGATGAAAATCAGAAATACAGTAAAGAAAATACTAACTATCTTAAGTCTCATACAGATCATTCAATCACAGTATAAAAATACAAAAAAACAGAAAAAAATAACCGTTTATTGTTGATTAGGGTTTTGCGTAAATGTACAAAATACTGCCTTCATTCAATTTGTCCAAACATTGATCCATAATGTCTTGTGGTAAAGCTGGACAACCAAAACTTCTACCCAGTCTTCCATACTTCTTGATATAGTCTTCGCTGACATAATCGGCAGCATGCATGATAATTTCTCTTTTCCTAGCATTGTCGTTCAGACCTTTGTCAAGACCATCCAACAATAATGCGCGTCCATGTTTCGGGCTGATGATTTTGTTGAGGACAAGATAGGCTCCAAGACTTGTTTGAAGACTTTGAATTCTGTTAGAAAACGAGTTGGCAACCAATGTACCAGAATTTCGTCCATGAGCAACCAGAGATGAAATCAGCAGTTTTTTATTTTCTAAGTCAACTAAAAAGAATCTTTTTTCTGAAGAAGGCTTGGTAAAATCACATATTGCCACAATAGGGTTTGTCGGCGCGTATCGTTGCACATAGTCTAAAGTTTTTTCAAATGCCTCAAATGAAAGTAATCCATCTAGACCACAGGATTGATAAGCTAAAGAAATGGCATTTGTTTCAGGCACCTCAATGCAGGGAGTACCTGTTAGAATGTCAGAATGGTGACTATAAAATAATGAAAATAGAGACCAAAAGACTATACCTACCATCGCACAAAAATAATGCTTTCAACGGAATAAGGTGTCAAAGAAGTATCCTAACTTGCAAGTTTATATCAGAAAACATGTTTGCGCAGTTGAAATATATCGTTTTTGCCTTGCTTTTTAACATTTGCCCTGCATTGGCTCAAAGCTGTGACTATTCTGTCGATCATTATTCTTATAGGTTTGTAAAGAATCAATTTGTAGGTATTGCAACAGATTATCTGAATAAACCTGACTCATTGCATGTGGATATATTTTACCCCGTTGGTGATAAAGAAACTGAGCGACCTCTTGTCATATGGTTTTTTGGTGGAGCTTTTGTAGCGGGCAGCAGGGAAACAATGCATAAAAATTGTATCAGTTTTGCACAAAAGGGATTTGTAGCTGTAGCTGCGGATTATCGGATAGGAATGGTAGGAAATTTACTGCCGGTCGATCAAGCAGAAGTGATGAGAGCTGGTTACAGAGCTATGCAGGACGCTAAAGCGGTCGTTAGATGGATGAAGGCAAGAAATGTTTTGGATTCTATAGATGTAGATAGAGTATGGGTAGGGGGAGAAAGTGCAGGGGGATTTACAGCACTTGCTGCTGCATTTGTGGATCAAGAAAAAGAAAAACCAAAGGAATGTGGAAAGTTAGCATCTGTGATCGGGGTAGGGAGACCGGACTTAGGGAGTGTGGAAGGCCAGCTTCATCAGAATGGATGGGACGCTGGAGTGCAAGGGGTGTTCAACTATTACGGCGGGGTACTGGATACCTCAATGATCACAGGCCAGGAGAACACAGCATTGTTTCTGTATCATCAAACAGAAGATCCCGTTGTTGCCTGCGGTGGTAAAAGACCATTTTGGACATTGCCGATCAGCAGTAACTTTCCTATCGCCTATGGGTCTTGCGCTATAACTGAACGACTGATTCACTTGAATTATGGATCTACAAAATGGTCATCTTGGATTTATACAGGGGATCAACATGCTGTTCATGATCAGTTAGCAGTTGACCAATATATGTTGCATGCTGCAAACGCACTACTTTGTAAAAGCATTACAAGTTCTGACCCGTTTAGTAAAATTGAACGGAAAAGCTACACATGGGTCGGAGAGAGATTAGAAATTCAATGGATAAGTACGATATTTGAAAATACAGGAGTTATTTCTATATTCAACTTGACAGGTGCAGAGATTGGCAAATATGCATCTGAAGAAGTTTTAGATCAATCGGATAAGTTACTTCCTGGAGTTTACTTCCTCAGTTTTGAAGGAACTGATGGAGACAGGAAGCTAGCCAGATGGATAAAATTTTAATTCTACAATCAATAATCATGAATCAGAAAAGAAGAGACTTTGTAAAATCAGCAGCAATATTGGGCATTACAACTGGGGTTGTAGCAAAAAGCACTGATGTAGAAATATTAATTCCAAGTAGTAAGGATAAGTTCAAACCAATCACTATCGCTACCTGGAACAATAAGAAAGCCGTTCAGGAAGCTTGGACAGTTATACAAAAGGGTGGTAAAGCAGTAGATGCTGTTGAAGCAGGCGCCAGGGTCCCCGAAGAAGATCCGAAAGATACATCAGTAGGATATGGAGGAATACCTGACAGGGAAGGGAAAGTGACCTTGGACGCCAGCATTATGGATCATAAAGGAAATGCAGGTGCTGTAATGTTTCTGGAAAATATATTGCACCCTATTTCTGTGGCACGACTTGTCATGGAAAAGACACCTCATGTATATCTAGCTGGTGCAGGTGCGCTTCAGTTCGCATTGGAGAATGGATTCAAAGAGAGAAATATGCTCTCACCGGAGGCAAAAAAAGCTTGGGAAGAGTGGCTCGTGAAGTCAGAGTATCAACCCAAAATCAATGCAGAGAGACATGATACTATTGGGATACTTGCCCTGGATCAGGAACAAGATCTCAGCGGAGCTTGCAGCACATCAGGACTCGCTTTTAAGATGCGCGGAAGAGTCGGCGACTCACCGATTATTGGGGCAGGACTTTATGTGGACAATGAAGTTGGTGCTGCTACAGCAACAGGATTGGGTGAGGCGGTTGCCAAAAAATTAGGGGCCTTTTCGATAGTTGAAATGATGCGAAGTGGTAAAGGTCCTGAAACCGCTTGCAAAGAGGCCATTATGAGGTTATTGACCATACCCAATCACAAAGACTTCCAGGTGGGTTACATAGCCTTGACTAAGAATGGTGCTATAGGGGCTTATAGTCTTCAACCGGGATTTCAATATGCCTATGTCCAAAGCGGAAAATTCATTCTCAAAGATGCACCAAGTTTTTTTCAATAAAATTAGAAGATTAAACATTACGTTATTTCGTAATTTGTAATGTTTTGATAATTAATACTATAGGCTTGCGATAAAGCTATTATGTGTAGCACTAAGACACCGTAATTACAGGATATATTAAAGATTTTTATAAGATTTGGCATTGGTTTTGCACTTGCTCTACTGAAGTAAAAAAACCAAGGCTCCAATGAGTGTAATCAGAGTTGGGATTGTTGACGATCATCTCTTGTTCTTACAGAGTTTTGGGCTTCTCTTGAAGAGGCTCAAATTTAAGTCTGAACTAGATATTGTTCTGGAAACTGATAATCCCGAAAAACTGATGTATAGAGGCCAGGATATGGATGTTGTATTTCTGGACCTCAATCTAGGCGAATTCGATGGTCTCGATTACATTCAAAAACTCAAAACTCATTTTCCCGCGCTTCGAATCATTGTGGTTACCATGTATTTGGAAACCAAAATGATGAGAGATGCCATGAAACGAGGTGCCGACGGGTACCTTACGAAGAGATCTTCAGTGTCCGAACTTCAAAGTGCAGTCCAGCAGGTTTTAGAAGGTAAAGTGTATCTCGGTGATGATGTGATGGTAGGTTCTAAAACAGTAAAAACGGAGAAAACTAAAACTGCGAGTTCATTCAACAGATATAATGTAAAAATGTATCTGACGAATCGAGAGCAGGAAATTCTGGAACAAATTGCTGCCGGCAAAAGCAATAAGGACATCGCAGCCGCACTTTACATCAGCAAAAATACGGTGTCAGTACATCGAAAAAACTTGATGAGAAAGTTAGGCGCGACTAGTGTGGCAGCACTGATGAAAATTGCAGGTGAGTTGAATCTCATCGGATAAAAACTTCGTAAAAACTCATGATTTTAATGCATAAGTCTGACTACTCATGCATTGAGATACTGATTAAATTTTGGTAACAATTGTATTTTATAATAAACAAGTATTGCTCAGTCCAAAACCGATTTTTACAATGAGAAAAGAAATTTTTACTCTCGAACATTTTAAAACCAGCTTGACACAGATTTTCACTGAAAGTTTGTTGGTGATTATTTTGTCATTGTTGACTCTGTTAGCATCAAGTGCGCAGTGTCCATTAGCTTGCGACAAAGACGTTCAAGTTTCACTTGATGAAAATTGTAAAGCAGCTATTACTCCTGACATCATGTTGGAAGATATGGGAACTGGTTGCCCATATGATGTTGTCGTTTACAATATCAACAACTTGCCTTTGCCAGATGATACCGTCAGAGCAGCCCAAATGGGTCAGACTCTAAAGGTTGCAGTATTCCTGAATGGGAATCAGTGTTGGGGTACAATCCTAGTAGAAGATAAATATCCTCCTAGGATTGATTGTCCCGACCCGATCACCGTTTACTGTAATGAAACGAATTACAGCATACCAGCGCCTCTGGTATCTGACAATTGCGGTGGTGCAGTATATCAAAAATTAATATCTGACGTTGTGACAGAATTTGACTGCAATGAAAATTTTGCAGGTCTGCGGACGATCACATATTATTACGAGGATGTGAAAGGTAATAAATCAGACACTTGCGCTCAATTGGTGTATTTCAGAAAAATTGATTCTGCAGCTATCGTATGGCCTTTAGATATTATATATGGTTGTAGCAAGCTGGATACAGTGCCTTCACCGAAATCAGCGGGTTACCCTACAGTGAATGGTCAACCAATTTATCCAAAGTGGTCGATTTGTAAAATTGCTGTCACTTATGAAGATCAAGTTATTCCTATATGTGCACACTCATTTAAAGTGTTGAGAAAGTGGACTTATGTTGACTGGTGTTTGCCATCCGGAAGAAATATTTTTACTCATTTCCAGGTGATTAAAGTCATTGATGATGAGGCACCGGACGTGTTGTGTCCATCAGACGTAACATTTAGTACAGATGCATGGTCTTGCACCGGTACAACAGTGATCGCTCCACCGCATATCGTTCAGGAATGTTCTGATAATGTGAAAATTGAAGTGGGTTACAAGCCATATTTGTCACCAACACCTCCGGTATTCGAAGGTTCAAGCATTGCTGGAGTAGTAAAACTTTCAAATGGTTTCTATTCCATCAGCGGATTGCCACTTGGATTTACCTGGGTCATCTTCAGAATAACAGATGATTGTGGAAATCACAGAGATTGTCCGGTAAGAGTATTTATTGAAGATAAAGTTGCACCGGTAACAGTTTGCGATCAGAAGACCATCGTTTCGCTTAGCATAGATACATTGACAAAAGTAGAGGCATTCACATTTGATGACAGATCACATGATAACTGTGGTATCGCAAGATTTGAAGCCAAGAGAATGGACGATGGAGTTCCTTGTTTACCTCAATACAAGAATGGTCATCTATGGAGTGAGTATGTATATTTTTGCTGCGAGGATTACGGCAAGACTTTGATGGTAAATTTGAGGGTATGGGATCAAGCCGGCAACAGTAATACTTGTATGGTACAGGTTGAAGTGCAGGATAAATTACCACCAATCCTTAAAGCACCAGCATGTGTAACGATTAGTTGTGAATATGATTATACAAATTATGATGATTTTGGAAAGGTCGTGAAAGATATTTCTATGCGTCAACCAATCAAGATCAATGATAAATATGCATCCTATTGTAATCCAAATCTGGACGGCTATGTATATGATGGATGTGAGGTTACCATCAAGGTGACAAATACACCAAATCTCCTTTGCGGTCAAGGTACTATTACAAGAAAGTTTGAGGCTACAGACGCGAATGGAAATACAGCAACAGATTACCAGATCATTACAGTCAAGGATTTTACTCCAGGTAATGTGAAGGTGACTTTCCCTGCAGACATAACTTTCTCTACAACCTGTCTAACCAAAGAAGAATTGACTCCTGATAGAACCGGAAAACCTAGAATAGATAGTGCGGATCGTTGCAACAATATGATGACCACAAACGATGATGTAACCTATGTCGCACAACAAGATGCGTGTGTCAAAATTATACGTTCGTGGACGGTAATTGACTGGTGCATTTACGATCCACACAATCCGAAAACAGAAGGAATCTGGAAAGGTATACAAGTGATCAAATTGATCAATCTCACTCCACCGGATTTTACAGAAAGATGTCTTGAAAGAAGTTTTGATGTTACCGGTCCGGGATGTCAAGGTCAGGTTAACTTTATCTACAATGCAAAAGATGACTGTACTGACAGCGCGAATTTGAAGTGGTACCACATTGTTGACATCAATAATGACGGTACTGTCGATCCACTATTTACAGGTCCTGGAAATAATCTCAGCGGCATTTATCCAGTGGGTGTTCACAAAGTGACGATTTCAGTAAGCGATGCTTGCAGCAATGAAAACAGATGTAGCTTTTTGATGACTGTTCGTGATGCCAAGAAGCCGACTCCTTATTGTTTGAGTTCAATAACAACGACAGTGATGCCAAGTACGGAGAGTATAGCGATTTGGGCAAAAGATTACAATTTGAATAGTGAAGATAATTGTACTCCAAAGAATAAATTGAAATACTACTTCCTGGTCAATCAGGTATTCGTGGATTCTATGCTTTTTGATTGTTCTCATATCGGAAAGAATACTGTAAGAATTTATGTGAAAGATGAGGCCGGTAATTTTGATTTTTGTGAAACTGTAATCGAAATTCAGGATCCAAATGGAGTGTGCCAAACAGGCTTGAGCATCCAGGGAAAAGTTACTACAACATCACATAATGGTGTAAATAATACCAAAATGATCTGGGAGCGTAGCAATCCAATCAGCTCGAATTCAAGTACTACAAATTCCCAGGGTTTGTACACTTTTCAAAATATCAGTTCCGGTAAAGATTATGCAGTTAGGGCAGAAAAAACAGGTGATTTTCTGAATGGTGTTACTACTCACGACATCGTGGTAATTCAAAAACACATTTTAGGTATCAAGGAATTTGATTCGCCTTATCAGATGATCGCAGCGGATGCCAGTAACAATGGTCTGGTTACAGCTTCAGATATTTCGGCGATAAGAAAGATCATATTAGGTGTAAGCAAAGACTATCCAAACGGACAAGCTTCTTGGAGATTTGTTCCTGTAAGTTATGTTTTCCCCGATCCTAAGAATCCATTCCCATTTGTGGAAAAAATCAACTTTATAGGTATCAGTTTAAATCAAACGGCTGCAGATTTTTATGGAATAAAAATTGGCGATTTGACAGGCAATGCAGATGCAAGCAATTTTGGAAATCATCCAGAACAAAGGACGGCAGAGACATTAGATTTGGAATTGATGATGAATTCTTCTCATGCAAATTCAGAGTTGAGCTTTCCTGTAATGAGTATGGCAAAACAGGTGATCAGCGGTTTCCAAATGGCCATACAAATTGATCCAGCCAAATATGAGTTTCTGGGATTAAATTCCGGAGAGCTTACAATGAGCGATGAAACTTATCACTATGCTGATGGTGTGTTGAGAATCAGTTATATTGCTCCAGGAACAGTTGAGTTGAATAAGGGTGAAAAAGCCTTCTCATTAATCTTGAGATCAATAGGATCCCAGTTCAACCAAGCTTATGGCATTGCTTTGAGCAAATCTGAAATCGGAGCTGAAGCTTACAACGAATCTGGAGAATTGATGAATCTCAATTTAATGATCAGGAATTCAGATAAATCGGCCAACAAGTATCAGCTGATGCAGAATCGTCCAAATCCATTTGCGGATGAAACAAACGTTGAGTTTTTGATTCCTACGCCTCAGGAAGTTGAATTTGTTGTATATGGTGCTAATGGTAAGGTGGTTTTCAAATCAGCTCAAATGTTTAAAGAAGGTTCAAACGTGATACATTTGACCAAGCAAGATTTTGGAGGAGAAGGTGTGTTCTACATTCAAATGAACACCAATGAATATACTGAAACTAAGAAAATGGTTCTTATCAGATGATAAGGACTGAGTAAATGCAGTGTTATTTTGCCTGGAAATGGAGACAACATTTCCAGGCTTTTTGCATTATACTCTTGGTTTCCCGTCAATTTGCAAATCCATCTATCAAGCTCTTACACCTGTTCGGATCTTAATTTATAGTGTTTTAAATATTAAATATTTATTTTATACATATTGTTTATTAGTGGATTGTTCCTATCTTTGTCTTAGGAATGTCTCCCAAATTCAGTAATTTATGAAAAAGAGAATCTTAGGAATCTTAGTGTTTTCCACACTTTTCGGAACTCAAATTTTTGCTCAGTGGGGCCTTACTTTTCAACAAACCACCGGGAATAAAGGTGATTTGGTGACAGTGAGCGTTTCAGCCCGAAACTTCAAGGATATTATTGCTACCCAGTTTGGAGTCGCTTACGATTCCTTGGTATTGGCCTTTGATACCATAGTGGATCAATCCGTTGAGATGAGAAGTATAGAAAATTCAAGCCACAAGACAGCTCCAGCTGTTAAAAATGGTCAATTAACCTTTTCTTGGAATGAACCAAACTTTAATCCTGTTACGATTGCGGATGGTACTAAATTGTTTGGTCTTCGTTTTAGATTAATCGGAAAAGAGTGTGATAGTTCTGCAATCAGATTGACTGCAGGGACTATTGCAAGGATAGAAATCCTCGATAAAAACGAGAAAGAAGTCCCGGTGGACTCAATTTCAGGAATTGGCAAAATTAAAATTTTGGGACCAAATTGTCCAGGCAGCTCTGGAGGGAATGAACTCATCATCACCGGTTCTCAAGAGACAACCGGAACCGGAGGAGTAGCTTGCATTAAATTTACTGTCAAGAACTTTAAAAGCATCCTCAATGCCCAAGGATCAATCCGTTGGGATCGGAATGTGGCAAAGTATAATAAACTTCAAGCTATAGCACTCAACAATCTCACTTACAATCCTTTAGCTGATAGTTCGGGGCTTGTATTTGTGTGGGATGATGGTACTGGCGCCGGGCTGACCTTACCTGATAATCAAGTAATCTTTGAACTGTGTCTGACAGCAGTAGGAAACGTAGGTGCAAGTACCGATGTTAATTTTTCGAGCAATCCTACTTTATTGGATTTTGTGGATGTAAATAATAATACTGTTCCTGTATCTCTTACAGCTGGTAAACTTACGATCACACAAGCTTCGAAGCCATTAAAAATATATACCTCGTTGGATACGACTGCTGTAGGTTCAGAATTTTGCATTAAAGTTAAGGCTGATGGGTTCACCGATATGGAATCATTTGCTTTTGGAATCCGTATTGATACCACAAAGTTGATCATGAAACAGCCTTGTGTTTTGTCACCTAATAACTTACCTAACTTTGGGTGTGGTGCAATCAATCGTGTACCGGGTGAGGATATCGTTAGGGTTGTTTGGAACATTGCTACAGCAAATCCATATACAATCCCAACTGGAGGTACTTTATTTGGACTATGTTTTGACGTCCAGGGTCCTTGTCCTGACAATACTACACCAAGGATTACTGCTTTCGGTGGGACATTTGAGTTTGAGGACAATGCTGGAAGTAATTTTAATATAAGTGTTTCAGACGGATTGGTCACTATAAATTGTGCTTCTGCTCCACTTACTGTTACCCGAAATTCAGTTTCAGGAGAAAAATGTTACAAAGCTTGCAATGGTGCAGCAAATATGACAACCACCGGAGGAAGGATGCCATATGCCAAGTATGAGTGGATACCGACTACAGGGGGATCTTCAGTTTCGAATGTAGAGGACCCGACTAACCTTTGTCCTGGCAGTTATAGATTGAGAGTAACTGATGCAGATGGAAAAATTGCTATTTCAGATATCGTTACGATCAGCGCGGCAACAGAAATTCTGCCGAATGCCAGCATTACCCACGAGAATATTGGGGGTGACGGTGCTATTACATTGAATCCTAGCGGCGGAATACCGGGATATACATTCGAATGGGTGAAATTACCGGGTTCAACAGTATTGTACACAACACAAAATATTGCTGGAGTACCTTGTGGAAATTATGCCTTGAAAGTTAGTGATTCCAGATCTTGTGTAAAACGAGATACGTTCAGAGTGGACTGTGCATCAAAAGTCTTGACTTTAGACTCAATCAGAGTAACAACTGAGATAAAATGTTTTGGAGAATGTAATGGATCTGCAAGGGTATATGTATCAAAAGGTACAGGAACACTCACCTACAAATGGGACGATAGTGCTGGTTCTGTAACAAATCCGGTCAATAATTTATGTGCTGGAACGTATCATGTTACAGTTTCAGATGCTGCAAGTAACTCAATCACAGCTACCATTGTTGTGTCAGCTCCACCTAAGATCAATTTAGTTGCAAATAATATTTTACCTTCCAGCGGATCAGATGGTGCTGCTGATGCATCAGCTTCCGGTGGAACCCCAAGTTACAGTTATGTTTGGAGAGATTCACTCGGTAATGTAGTGAGTGGAGCTTCAGCATTGAGAAACGCATTTCCGGGCCCATATTCACTTTGTGTGACTGACGGGAATTCCTGTATCCAATGTTTGGAAGTCATCATTCCAAGAAAATCAAATGGAGGAGGCAATACAATCAGCATCAATCCTGTAGTAGATAACAAACCAGGTGGAAGCGGTGTGACGTGCTTCGGTGTTTGTGATGGGAAAATTATATTAAGTCCATCAGGTGGGGCCACTCCTTATTCTTATAAGTGGTCGCATAATGCTACTTTAAATAGCAATATCGCTGATGGGCTGTGTTCGGGTAATTATAAAGTGACGGTTACTGACGCCACAGGAAGTTCAGCTGTGAGCAACAGCATCAACATTTCATCTCCAGGAAAAGTCTCCATCTCCTTGCGTCGAATAAGCTGTGCAACCGACGAGAGTACAGCGGACGGTAAATATGAGGCTTTAATTACTGGAGGTACTTCACCATATACTTTTTCTTGGTGCAATGGTGAAACAACAAGCACTGCGATTGCTCTTGAAGATGGAAGATGTGATCTTTCTGTAACGGATGTAAATGGTTGTCAATCTTCTGAATCATTTGTAGTTTGCGTTACAAGTCCTAATGCAGAATGCTTCAAAGGGTTGTTAGCCATTTCTCCTAACAATGATGGTCTGAATGATCGAATGACGATCAGTTGTGCTCAGGATTATGTAAACTACCTCAGTATTTTTGACCGCTGGGGAAATTTAGTTTTTTCAGCATCAAATTATATCGATCAGTTTGAAGGTATTGATAATGATGGTAATGAATTGAACGAAGGAACTTATATGTGGGTCATGAAAGTCACTGAGGGTAGTAAAAATGATGTTTACTACAAAGGAACTGTCACCATAGTGAAATAATTTTAAACAATTTAATCATCAGAAATCGAAAGCGATGAAAATAAATTTTAAAAATATAGGAATAGCTGCATTATTTGTATTATCAGCTATTACGAGAAACTCTGCACAAGATTATGCTGTGGCTCTCAAGACACCTGCTGTGTACAACCACTACCATTTGAATCCATTTCTTGTGAATCCTGCAGCCACTGGAGCAGATGGTGTTTCTACTATATTACTCAATTATAGAGACCAATGGGCTGGATTTCCGAATTCTCCAAAGGGATTTACTTTAGGCATCAATGGAGCTCCAGTAAACAATATGGGAATTGGGGGTCTCATATATAGTGAGAATTATGGTGTTGCAAATCGATTTATTGGACAAGGAAATTATGCATATCATTTTAAGGCAGGATCAAATGTGTTTTCTCTGGGCTTAGCCGGTTCTTATATACAGTATAGCCTGGATAATGACGTCATTACTGACCCTCAGCATCAGGGAACAGATCCGACGATCAACGAAGCACTCAATGGAGAGAAATATTTTGCTGCGGATTTGGGATTCAATGTCGATATAGCGCAAAAGTACTTTTTAGGTGTTTCAATACCTCATATCGTTGAAACAGCACTCGACAATAAGTCCAGTAGCACATCAAATACCGGTAATGCAGATCGTCCTGTGAATTTTTTCGCGTTGCTGGGAGCAAGATTCAAATTGCCTGATTACAGGATGGTGCTTGAACCGTCTGTAGGGTTGAAAAAAATTAGTGACGTACCTTTCGGTACAGATGTAAATATCATTGCGAAAATGCTGGACGAAAAATTATTCGGAGGATTTACTTATAGTTTTGGTCCCTCCTCACACAGACTTGTGTTTTTAGGAGGAGTGAGATTAGATAAGTTTAAATTTTTCTATTCATATGATCAGTCATATGCTGATTTCCAGGGATACAACAATGGTTCTCACGAATTAACACTCTCGGTAGACTTATATAAATTGAAACCGAAAATGATGAAGCAGGAACCAATGCCGGAAACGGCACCTCCTTCAATGGAAAATAAATAATTTTTTATCCAAGGATTCAAGTCAGGAAACCTTCTAAGGGAAGTAAAAAAATATTGGGAATTCATGTAGTTCTCAAAGTAATGAATTTTTAAGTCCTCTTATTTGAGGTGATATTCGTCAGTAAATCTTCTTTTCCATTTGAAAAAAGATGATTTAGTTCATGTATTTAGTTTGTAAATAATGATGCATGAACCATTCCACGTCAATAGCCAGAATTATACATTATTTGAATTTTGGAACATAGGTGTTTTCCTTTTTGGTTGCTACTTTATTCCCGAGTTCCAAAATTTAGATTGGAGCAACGAACAAGGCATTCTAAATCAATAGTTTACCTTGTCAATGATATATACTCTTTTGTCTGTATGTATAAAAATATTGCATTCAGGGTTTTATTAATACTATAAAATTTTATATATAACACCTTTTAAATTTCCAGAAGAAACATTATAATTTAGAGCCGCTCTGCAGTTTTTCATGGCTTTCAGTGATGGATTTACTTCATAAAGCAACTATAATCCGCGTTCCGAAATCCATTTGCAGTTTATAAACCAATCAATTTTTTAATTATTGGAAATTTTAATTAATACATATCATTATATCATGGAAAAGGAAAAAGTGATGCTATACACTTTTTCAGCTACTTGTTTTTTGGCTTGTATATCATGCAGCCTAGAAAAACAAGTTCACTCTGAAAAAATGTTTTCTTTAATACCTGCTTCTGAATCAGGAATTTTCTTTAAAAACGCTATCGTAGAAAGGCCGCAAGATTTTCAAATTGAATTGGCTTATCTATACAATGGAGGCGGGGTTGGGATAAGTGATTTTAATCAAGATGGACTTCAAGATATATATTTTACTTCCAATCAAAGCGGTGATAAATTGTATCTAAATCTTGGCGATTTTAAATTTAAAGATGTAAGTTCCAGTGCGTTAATCAACATATATGGTGGTTGGAAAAATGGTATTGCCATTTCTGATGTAAATGGTGATGGATTGGATGATATCTATGTCTGCCGAGGAGGCTCATTTGAGAACACGGCTGATAATGAAAATTTGTTGTTTATCAATCAAGGAAATTTAACATTTATCGAAAGTGCAGCAAAGTATAATATCAATGATCCGGGAATTTCTATTTCAGCAGTATTTTTTGATTTGGAAAATGACGGTGACCTTGATTTATATGTTACGAATCGGCCAAATACATTCGATAATAGTTTTGTAAACCTTGTGAAAGGAAAGGAGGAAAATAATCGATTTTACTCTGATCAATTGTATAGAAATGAAGGGGGTCAAAAGTTTACAAATATTACTGCGATAGCAGGACTACAACCGAATTATGCATACGGTTTGAATGTAATCGCAGGTGATATAAATGATGATGGGTACCAAGATTTGTATGTGTGTAATGATTTTGCAGAGAACGATTATGTTTATATCAATCAAAAAAATGGAACATTTAAACATTCTGAGAAAAATATTGCGAACCATATTTCTTTTAGTTCTATGGGAGCAGATATTGGCGATATAGATAATGACGGTCGGGAAGATATTTTTATTACTGAAATGAGACCTGAAGATTACCGACGAAGTAAAACATCTATGCCTGCAATGAACCCTGCTGTATTTGATAGTTTGAGAATGTATGGCATTGCCTTTCAATTTATGCATAACACCTTATTATACAATCAGGGCAAAGGATACTATAGTGAAATTGCCCATATGTGTAATTTAGATAAAACGGAATGGTCATGGGCGCCATTGATCGTAGATTTAAATAATGATGGTCTGAAGGATCTATTTGTAGCAACTGGTCATAAAAGGGACGTAATGGACAGAGACGTGGATGCATTAATTCAAGAATTCAAGAAATCAAAAACTCAATTTAATTCTATTGATGATCTACTCAGCAAGCTCCCAACTATAAAAACTACCAATTACATTTTTGAGAACAAAGGTAATTTCACTTTCTCCAAGGTTATGAAAGATTGGGGTATGGATCAGATCAGTTTTTCCAATGGTGCTGCTGCTGCTGATTTGGACAATGATGGTGATTTAGATCTTGTGGTAAACAATGTGGATGACGATGCTTTTCTGTACAGGAATAACAATAAAGAGCAAAATAATTCTATTCGAGTTAAACTGGTAGATTATCCTGGTAATAAAGACGGATTAGGATCTAAAATACAATTGGAAGAGGACAAAAGTCAATATCAATTTGCTTCCGTACGTAGGGTGAGAGGATATCTGTCCTGTACTGAGGAGTACACTCATTTTGGGATAGGTAAAAAACAAAAAGCAAAAAGCATTAAGGTCACCTGGCCTGATGGTAGGGTTTCTGTTGTTAAAGATCCGGATGCAAATAAGGTTCATTTGATTTCTTATTCTAAGTCCAAAGCACCAAATTCACAAGTCCCTACAAAGCAAGTGTTATTTGTAGATCGGAGTAAAGAAGATTTAATTCCGGTGTTTCAGCACAAGGAGAATGATTTTAATGATTTTCATAAGCAGATTCTGTTGCCTCATCGTTTATCTAGACAAGGAACGGAAATTAGCGTAGCAGATTTAAATGGTGATAAGCTGGAGGATTTCTTTATCGGTAATGCAAAGGATGCTGAAGGAGCTGTTTATTTCCAAAAAAACCAAGGTAACTTTGAAAAATCCGTTCAATCTGATATTAGTAAAGACAAGGCGTACGAAGATATTTCGTCTGATATCTTTGATGCAGATGGCGATGGTGATATGGACCTATATGTTGTGTCGGGCGGTACCGAGTTTCCACAGGGTAAGTTTTATCAAGACAGACTTTATCTCAATGACGGCAAAGGCTTTTTCAAAAAGTGTTCCGAATGTTTACCACCAATTACGGAATCTGGAGGAGTAGCTATTCATTTTGATTTTGATTTTGATGGCGACATGGATATATTGAGAGGAAGCCGAGTAATACCTGATAAATACCCGTTTGCTCCCAATTCATATCTATTTGAAAATAAGGGAAATGCAAAATTTAGGGATGTAACAGTTTCCAAGGCGCCTATGCTTAGGAATCTGGGAATGGTGACAGACGCGATGCAAGTGAATTCGCTGATAGAAAACAAACCTACGATTGTAGTTGTAGGAGAATGGATGCCTATTAAACTATACAGTTATTCAGCAGACGGATTAAAGGAAATAGATGCAAGTCAATTCGGATTTAACAATTCAGTCGGTTGGTGGAATTGTATCATTGCAGATGATCTGGATAATGATGGTGACGTTGATATGTTTGGAGGAAATTTAGGTGAGAATTATAAGTTTCACACTTCGATAGAAAAACCCTTTTCAGTTTATTGCGACGATTTCGATCAAAACGGCACATATGATGTAGTGCTTGCCAAGTACAATAACTCAGAATTGGTACCTATCAGAGGTAAACAATGTAGCCAGGAACAAATGCCATTTATAAAAACCAAATACCCTACATATAAATCCTTTTCTGAAACAAATTTGCAAGGCATTTTAGGCGATAAGATGAAGTCTGGAGTACACCACTCAGCACAAACCTTTTCAAGCAAACTTTTTCTGAATAATCAAGGAAAGTTTGAGTCTATTCCTCTGCCCAAGTTAGCTCAGATTTCTACAATACAAGGAATCGTCATCCAAGATTTTGATCATGATGATGAAAAAGAAATTGCAGTTGCAGGTAATTATTTTCAAGTCGAAATTGAAACTACCCCGGCAGATGCTTCGATTGGATTAATGATGAAGTATAAGGATGGTAAATTTTATTGTGTTGATAATTCGGATTCAGGTATTTTTCTTCCAAGAGATGTTAAAGATCTGAAGCAAATTAATATTGCAGGGGATTATGCACTTTTAGTTTCAAATGATGACGAACCTATGCAAATATTGTATCCAAATAAAAAAATAAATCTCAAATAGGATGAAATTCAATTTTAATCATTTAATGAAGTATATATTAATATTTGTTTTTATTGTTGTCTATTCTTGTAAAAGAGATGCCTCAGCGCCACAATCAAATGAAGGCAGTAAATTGTTTACATTTATAGATCCCAAAGAATCAGGTATCACATTTGTCAATAAGTTGACTGAGGTTCCCGATGAACACATCTTCAATTTTAATTATCTCTATAATGGAGCAGGTGTTGCGATTGGAGATATTAACAATGATGGATTGCAAGATATTTATTTTACAGGTAATAGAGCAGAAGATAAGCTTTATTTGAACAAAGGTGATTTTAAATTTGAAGACATCTCTCAAAAATCAGGTATTGCCGCATTTGATGGTTGGAAGAACGGAGTAGTGATGGCGGATGTGAATGGTGACGGCTGGCTGGATATTTATGTCTGTCGAGGAGGATTTAAAAATGACCCTAAGAAAAATACAAACTTACTTTTTATCAATAAGAAAGATGGAACATTTTCTGAAGAGGGCACAAGGTATGGTATAGGGGATCCGGGATTTTCCATGACAGCTTCATTTTTTGATTTTGACAATGACAATGATCTTGATTTGTATGTAGCAAATCGACCGGATAAGTTTTATCTGGACATCCCTGCCGTCATGGCGGGCAAAAAGAATCCCGGCTTATTGTGTGGAGATCATTTATTCCGGAATAATGGAGATAATTCATTTTCAGATATCTCAGAAACAGCTGGGATCACGAACAATTATGGATTTGGCTTAAGTGTGACTACCGGTGATCTTGATCAGGATGGCTTCCAGGATATATATGTTTCGAACGACTTTATCGAAAATGATTATTATTATCACAATAACGGAAATGGTACATTTACAGAATCGATTAAGAAGATTTCGAGACATACACCTTTTTATTCTATGGGTACTGATTTTGGAGATTTAAATAACGACGGCTTTGAAGAAATATTTACTGTAGAAATGCGCCCGGAAGATTATAAACGATCCAAAACTTCAATGCCTGTCATGAATCCTAAACAGTTCGATACCATGAGGATTGTAGGAATACACGAACAATATATGCATAATGCGTTGCAACTGAACAATGGCAATGGATCATTTTCTGAAATTTCGCAATATTCTGGTGTCGACAAAACCGATTGGTCATGGGCTACATTATTGAGTGACTTCGATAATGATGGGTGGAAGGATATTTTCGTAGCTAATGGGATAAGAAGAGACTTGTATGACCGCGATTCTTATGGTAAGCTAATGTATGATTTACAGCACAATAACAGTAAGAAAAGTACTGAAGAAATTTTATCAAATCTTCCTGCCGCAAAAATTGTAAATTATGTTTTTCAAAATCAAAAGAACCTAAAATTCAAAAAGGTGATGAATGATTGGGGAATTAAGGAACCTAGTTTTTCAAACGGGGCTGCTGTAGCCGATTTAGACAATGATGGAGATTTGGATTTGGTTGTCAATAACATTCAGGATCCGGCATTTGTATATAAGAACAATTCAAACCAAAATTACTGTCGACTAGCTCTTGATGGACCGGAGAAGAATAAATTCGGAATTGGAGCTAAAATAACCTTGAAAACACCGGAAGGGATTCAATATGCTGAAGTGCGTAATGCCAGGGGATATTTATCCAGTTCGGAATATATAGTTCATTTTGGTTTAGGAGATCAGAAAACAGTCAATGAAATTATTGTTAAATGGCCTGACGGGAAAGTATCGGATCTCAAAGAACCGGCTATAAATAAAGTGCTTAGTGTAAAGTATTCTGAATCCGAGAATGAAGCAAAAGATGGTCAGGGCAGTGAGTTGCTCTTTGTAGACAAAAGTGACGTCATCTCCCCGGCATTTACACATAAGGAAAATATGAATTTTAATGATTATAAAGTTCAGGTGTTATTACCTCATCGATTGAGTAGATTGGGTCCGAAATTATCTGTAGCGGATGTAAATGGAGATGGAAAGGAAGATTTTTTCGTGGGTGGGGCAAAAGATCAGTCAGGGGCTATTTATTTTCAAACTGAGAATGGTTCTTTCAGTTTGAGCAAACAAGCGGCACTGATCGCTGATAGTAAGTATGAGGACCTTGGCTCGGGTTTTTTTGATGCCGATAATGATGGTGACGTGGACTTGTATGTAGTTTCAGGTGGGACAGAATCAAGTGAAGGTGCAAACTATCAAGATAGATTGTATTTGAATGATGGCAAAGGGAACTTTACGAAATTTGCTAAAAATTTGCCGACAATCATTTCAAGTGGCTCTTGTGTGAGTTTCATTGATTTTGATGCTGATGGAGACCTCGATATATTTAGAGGCGGAAGGACAATTCCTGACAAATATCCATTTCCTCCCCGTTCTTATTTTTTGAAAAATAACGGTAAGGGAGTATTCGAAGATGTAAGTAATATAGTTGCGAAGGAAATTATGCAACTTGGAATGATTACTTCAACATGTGTAACTGACCTTAACGGTGATAAAATTCCTGAATTGGTCTTGGCAGGAGAATGGATGCCAATTAAGATTTTTGAAATAAAGAATGGTGTTTTCGTAGAAAGCGCATTGAGCCAACAGTTAAAGAATACTGAAGGATGGTGGTATAGTTTGTCAAATGCGGATCTGGATGGTGATGGCGATCAAGATTTACTTTGCGGCAATCTAGGAGAAAATTATAAGTTTCATGCAAGCGTAGAAAAGCCATTCCAGGTTTATGGAAATGATTTTGACCACAACGGCAGCATAGATATTGTCCTGGCGAAATATAATGGTTCGAATTTGGTTCCTGTGCGGGGAAAACAATGCAGTGGCGAGCAGATGCCTTTCATCAATGTAAAGTTTCCTTCTTTCAATGCATTTGCCGACGCAAAACTAGAGGATATTTATGGTAAAGGACTGGATTCAAGTGTACACTATTCCGCAAAACTATTTGCCAGTGTCGCATTGATGAACGAAGGTGGTAGTTTAAAATTAGTTGAATTGCCAGGTGAAGTTCAATTTTCAACAGCTCAATCCATTCTGTCGGCTGATTTCAATGCGGATCAAAAGTTGGACTTATTTGTAGCAGGAAATCAATATGGTGCAGAGGTCGAAACGACAAGAGCTGATGCCAGCATCGGTGCTTTTTTTCAAGGAAATGGCAATGGCAGTTGGAAATTTATTCATCCTTCTTCATCTGGAGTTTTTCTTCCCTATGATGTGAAAGATGCAAAACTGATTCATGTTGGTGGGACAAAGGCAGTTTTAGTTTCAGTGAATAATGGAAACCTTAAGTTGTTGCAATGGAAATAAATTTCATTAAGTGTAATTAAAGTTAGTTTCATTCATGATTGATTTTCGGTTCATTTGTCAAGTTACTATTTTATTAGCAATAATTTTATATTCAGGTTGTAAAAGTGATGAAAGTAAAACCGCTCCTGTTGATACTCAGGGGAACTTGTTTACTTTATTGAGTCCCAAAGAAACCGGAATCCAGTTTGCCAACAACATCAGGCAGAATGTTGATGAACATATATTCAACTTCAATTATATTTTTAATGGAGGTGGAGTTGCAATTGCTGATTTTAATAAGGACGGGCTTGAAGACTTGTATTTTACAGGAAATCAGGTTGCAGACAGATTATACCTCAATAAAGGGGATTTGAAGTTTGAGGATATCAGTACTTCTTCTGGCATCACCAAAAGCGGAGGATGGAGGTCTGGAGTGGCAATTGTGGATATCAATCAAGATGGTTATCCTGATATTTACGTTTGCCGCGGCGGCTATGCATTCGATAGTATCAGAAATAAGAATCTTCTTTTTGTAAATCAGAAAAATCTCAGCTTTACTGAAGAAGCAGAAAAGTATGGCATAGCCGATGTTGGATTTTCAATAACAGCGAATTTTTTTGACTACGACAATGATAATGATTTAGACCTTTATGTAGTAAATAGGCCTGATCATTGGGGCATCTCAATCATGCAAATTGTTGATAGGAAGAAATCAAAATATGACGATCAAAGTAAGTATGTCACTGATCAATTTTACAGGAATAATGGAGATGGTACTTTTACTAATATTACAAAGACTGTTGGCATTTTACCAAATTATGGCTTTGGCTTAAGTAGTTCTGTAGGGGATTTTAATCATGATGGTTGGGATGATATTTATGTTGCGAATGATTTTTTGGAGAATGATTATTTGTTTATAAATGATAGAAAGGGTGGATTTAAAGAATCCGCCAAAGATTATTTTAAACATATCCCATTTTACTCCATGGGAAGTGATATGGCTGACATCAATAATGACATGCAGGATGATTTGTTTGTCGTAGAAATGAGACCGGAAGACTATAAAAGAAGTAAGACATCTATGCCACAAATGAATATTCCAATGTTCGACTCATTGGAACATCAAGGTTTTCTCAGGCAATACATGCACAATGCATTATACTATAATTATGGTAACGGAAAGTATGCAGAAATTTCTCAGCTGGCAGGTGTAGACAAAACAGATTGGTCTTGGTCTCCGTTGATAGAAGATTTTGATATGGACGGTTATAAAGATATTTTTGTTACCAATGGATACAGGATGGACGTTTACGATCAAGACGGTAATGCAAAAATTAAGGAAATGGCCGGTAAAAATGGGGCTGGAATGATGCTGAAGAGTCCCGACGAATTTTATCAGTTTTTGCCATCAGTCAAAGCTGTCAATTTTATTTATAAGAATAATGGAGACCTTACATTTTCAAAGAAAATGAAAGAATGGGGAATTCAAGAAGCAAGTTTTAGCAACGGATCGGCAACAGCCGATTTGGACAATGACGGTGACTTGGATATTGTCATAAATAATATTGACGAAGAGGCTTTTTTATATCGCAATAATTCAAACCAGAGGAGCAATTACCTTCAAATGGAGTTGACTGGTCCGCAGGGCAATCTGGATGCAATAGGAGCTAGAATTCAAGTGTACACACCGGAAGGCAAACAATCTATTACTCAAAGATTGCAACGTGGGTATCTATCATCATCACATCGTATTATCCAGTTTGGATTAGGATCTGCTACAAAAGTGGATAGTTGCATCATCGTATGGCCAGACACCAGGATAAATAAAATCACTAATGTAAAAATTCGGTCAAAAATAAAGGTGAATCACAGTGAAGCAGAGCCGAGTTCTTTATCAAAAGGAAACCCCTCTGCTTGGTTGATGGATGTTTCAAGTGAGGTTTTGAAAGTACCATTTAAACATAAAGAGAACTTGTTTAACGATTATAGAAAGCAAATTTTACTCCCTCATCGAATGAGCAGAATGGGCCCGTTTATTTCCGTTGGAGATTTTAATGGAGATCACAAAAATGATTTTTTTATAGGTGGAGCGAGAGGCCAAAGCGGACAAGTATATTTGCAGCAAGGTGAAGGACTATTTGAGCCAAAAACTCAATCAACTTTTCAAAGAGATGCCAGATTTGAAGATATGCAAAGTTTGATTCAAGATTTTAATTCTGATGGATATCAGGATCTCTATATAGTCTCAGGAGATACTGAATCACCTGAGGGAGAAATGTATCAGGATAGACTTTATTTGAATGATGGTGCTGCAAATTTTACAAAATCCATTAATTCGATCCCAAAAATTATCTCCAGTGGGGAGTATGCGCTGAGTTTGGATTTTGACAATGACGGTGATATGGATATTTTCAGAGGTGGCCGAACAGTTCCGGATAAATATCCATATGCTCCACAATCTTATTTATTGGAAAATAATGGTAAAGGCTTGTTCAAAGATGTTACAGATGAAAAGGCTAATGTTTTAAAAAAATGTGGTATGATCACATCTGGAGAATGGGTTGATCTGATAGGAGATAAATCAAAAGAACTGGTGCTGTGCGGGGATTGGTTAGGAATTAAAATTTATAGTTGGGATGGACAAAAATTTATTGAAGTAGATGTGAGTCATTTGGGACTGGACAGGCAAGAGGGATGGTGGAATAAATTGATTGCAACTGACATAGATCAAGATGGTGATATAGATTTAGTTTGTGGCAATTTGGGAGAGAATTATAAATTTCATACTTCTGCAGAAAAACCATTTCAGGTATTTTGTAATGATTTTGATCAAAATGGAACTTACGATATTATTTTAACCAAGTATAATGGTAATGATATAGTTCCGATAAGAGGTAAGCAATGTTCTCAAGAGCAAATACCTTCGATTAAAAGCAAATTTCCTACATTCAAATCTTTTGCTAATGCCAGTTTGAATGATTTATATGGTGAAAATTTAAATAGCAGTTTAAATTATAAAGTTAACAACTTCAGTAGTGGAGTATTTTGGAACGAAGGCGGAAAGTTCAAATGGAGTGCATTTCCTGTCGAAGCCCAGTTTTCAAGTATTAGGGCTATTGTTTGTGACGACATAAATGGAGATGGTAAAATTGATGTCATCTTCGGAGGGAATAATTATGATACAGAGGTCGAGACGACCAGTTCCGATGCTTCAATCGGAGGTGTTATCTTGCAACAGGAAGATAGAGGTTTTATTTACATTAAACCAAATGACTCAGGACTTAGTATTGATGCTGTAATTACTGATATCACAAAATTAAATTCTAATTTAGGTTCGATTTATGTGATTGCTACTAATAATGACTATACAAAAGTTTATAGAAATATACGAACTGGTAAACAAAATCTCAATTAATTTGTATTTGATTCACAAATTGAAAAAATGAAAGTACAGAGTATTACAATTATTGTTGGTTTGTTTGCTATCTTTTTTGCTTGCTCCAAAGTACCTCAGAATCAGGTTACTACCAAACTAGGTAATAAATTTATATTTCACTACGATTCAGCAGGTGTAAATTTGAAAGAAGGCGATGTTGCTTTATGTATTGCGCAAAGGTGGGTAGGAGATAGTCTGGACATGTCAACCAGCTTTCGGAATTTACTTTTGCCTTTTACAGTACAAAGCGAAAAGGATGTCACAAAGGATGCTAAAGTTCAAGACATATTATACCATTTGTCAGTGGGAGATAGTATTTCAGCTATACAGGAAATGGATTCATTTTTAAAGGCGAAATACAAACATTTAGATGTAGATCATTTTGTGATGAATTTAAAAATAGTTGAGGTAGGAGGCCCAGGAACAAGTGAAGCTCAGTTGTATCTTTCTCAATATGGAGATTCAACAGCAGTAACAAATCGTTTGGAGCGAAAGAATGCTTTGCGACATCAAATGGAGGAATATATTGATTCTTACAAACAAGGAAAGGAAACTAATCTCATACAACTTGATTCAGGCATAACCTTGAAAGTCCTTGAAGAAGGCTCTGGTCCTCAGATCGGTAAAGATCAATATGTCAGGTTTGATTTAATGGTGTTGTTTGAAGATAAATCATTTTTAAATACAACATTGAATGAACCAAGACCACAATTTATTCCTACGGGAGCTGGACAAACAATTTCGGGATTGGATAAAGTTCTGCAATATGCAAAAACTGGATCCAAGTATTTTGCTTATATACCATATCAACTTGCGTATGGCGAACAGGCGAGTAAGGTAGTACCGCCTAAAACTAATTTGATGATGTATGTAGAGGTTCGTGAATCTATCCCTGTGTGGCGGGACGCATTTATGAAAAAGTATTATCCCGGTCTCTATCAATAGAAAATATTAATACAACAGTTTAGAACAAAGTTGCAACTTTATATTACAACAATGTAAAGGTTGCTTCTGCTTTTGTTGAAGAAAATTGGAATTAGTTTTCGGATTGGAAATTGTGGCAGAGTACAATTCCAAATCAAACCATAATTATTTACTTTCTGCTTTGAATGATATTCATTTGTATCGGTCCATTGTTGTTTGCTACAATAATGCATTCGTTTTGACCTATTTTGATTTTCTTCATTTTGCGAACGTCTCCATTTAAATACATACCATTGAGGTATGACGGCAATTCAGTAAATTCTCCAGTACCTTTTCCCATTAATATGCCTCCCGTTCCTGCATCACTTCTCGTAGTTTCTACTTCACGATTGAAATAATTTCCGGCATATAAAACATCAATTTTTCCATCCAAATTGACATCGGTGAGCACGAAGTCTTGAATGGGTGCTATCTGAGCTTCATTTGGAAAAGGTATAAATTTAAAAGATTTTTTCTGGTCATTCAGCAGCACTCCACTTCGAAATTCATTTACTTTTTTAATGATAGTATTGTCAAGTTTTCCTTCAAGGACTTCTTCTAACGAAGCTTTAGCGAATGACTCGTAATTTGCGAATTTTTCCTTTATAAAAGGCATTTGTTCACTACTACATTGGCGTCCCCTCACTGGATATAGTTTACCATCAGCATCATAACTACCCAAATAGGTATCCCAGCTTCCATTCTTATCAAAATCATTTAAGTACACATAAAATGGCTTTTCAGGACTAGCTTTGAATTTGATATTTAAACCTAGATTACCCAGCAGTATATCCGGATCTCCATCCTGATCAAGATCTGTTGCAGTTATCGTATTCCACCAACCTGATAATTGATTTGTATTCCAGCTGGCACTTTGATCACTGAATTTTCCTTTGCCATCATTGATTAAAATTTTGATGTTCATCCATTCTCCACCAATGATTAAATCCTGATCACCGTCTCTGTCAATGTCAGTGTAATTTCCGCAACTGACGTTTCCGTACTCACCTGTCATCTCGGGACATAAAGTTGCTGTTCTGTCGACGAACTTACCATTTTCATTTAAGAGAATAAAGCTTGGAACTGATTTACCGTATTTTCCCGGAACCTGCCTGCCTCCCAGAAATATATCTATATCTCCATCTGCATCCATATCAAATGCTTTTACCAATCCTTTGCTTACTGTAATTTTCGGCAGTTCACTTGAAAGATCTTTGAAATTTCCTTTGCCGTCATTCTCATATAATTTATCCAGAAATAATTTGGAATTTAATTCGAACTCATTGCTACCTGATGCGACATAGAGGTCCATATCGCCATCACCATCTTTGTCAAAAAATACTGCATCGCTATCTTCTGATTGTTTATTTTGTAGGAAAGCAGGAATTGTTTTAATTTGAAATGTATTGTCTTGATTTTGTATTGCCAATTGTCCTGATTGTCCTGCACTACCTCCCAGGTAAAAATCCTCCAGATGATCACCATTTACGTCAGATACTGTAAGACAAGGACCAAGAGTGGACATTTTATGCGGCATCAGTACTTCCTTTTTATAATCGTCATAATTATTTTCCTGGTGACGAATATTTAGTCCAATTTTATCTGTTATTTCGTGAGTGTAGGTGTATTGTGAATTTTGATTGAGTTGGTTGGGCAATTTGAATTTTGAGTCGATTTCATTTAAATCCAAAACTTGATTTGTCTTAATATTTTCAAGTTTTAATGCTTTTCCACTTGGCCATCGAACGATGATAGAATCGATTGTTTTGACATCGCCCAGTCCAAAATGCAAAATATATTCTGAAGCACTCATATATCCTCTATTGTTGTTTACATCGGCAGTCTGCATTTTCCCGGAATAATATATATTCGCACGAGCGCCTATACTCCTGGTATTTTTTCCTTCGCCTTTCAGATTGAGTCTGATATATCTATTTGTTTTTGAGTCATTCATGTTTTCGTAAATGAATGCCGGATCATTTATATTATTGACGACTAAATCCAAATCACCATCATTGTCCAGATCAGCATATGCTGCACCATTGCTGAAACTGGCTTGATTCATATTCCATGATTTTGCCATTTTTTTGAAACTAAGGTCACCATTATTTTTAAAAACATAATTCACCAATTTTACCGATGGTGCCCGATCCAACAAGTCAGTGGCATGTGCGAATTTTTCACCCTTATAATTTGGATTGTTTCTGTTTTCAAAATATTCCGATCTCAAATGATCGAAATCTTTGTTTCTCACATCCCTCCTGAAACCATTAGTTACATATAAGTCGCGATAACCATCATTATCCAAATCAACAAATAGTGGAGTCCATGACCAATCCGTATTAGAGATGCCTGATAACTGAGCAATATCACTAAAGTAACCATTCCCTTTGTTGAGTTGTAAACAATTAAACATATACTGATATTGAAATCCCGAAGAGATGAGCTTCCAAAACTTTTCCGGATTCATACCACTCATATTAGCTTTATTTCTATAATGATCTTCTGCCACCATATCTGCTGAATAGATGTCCACCCAACCATCATTATTAATATCCGCTGCATCACTACCCATACTAAATTGACTGGTGTGTTTGAACGCTGTGTTGATAATATTATGAAAACCATTATCTTCAATATTCTTCATTAATGCATCTGGTACTAAATAATCATTGCTGATAAAGATGTCGGGTCTTCCATCATTATTATAATCAGATACTGAAGCACTCAGACAATATCCGGATTGTATCAGTCCCAACTCTGCAGTTTTATCAACAAATTGTTCAGATTCATTAATATAAAAATGATTGCTAAATTTAAGATCGGGAGCAATAATATTATTACGTGATTGATAATCAGAAGGAGGCTGATTCAATATAAATGCATCCAGATCATTATCCAAATCATAATCAAAGAAAACAGCATGAATGGACCTGGACGCATCTGCCAATCCATATTTTTCTGCAGACTCTATGAATGTGTTGTTCTTCTGATTGATATAGAGCTTATTTTTGCGGAGACTTTCTTCTGCGCTTAAGTGGCAGGAAATGTAGATGTCATCCCAGCCATCTGCATTAAGATCAACGATACTGACTCCTCCTGCCCATTCTGCTCCTCCTGCTACACCTGCACTTGAAGTGATATCTTCAAATTTAAAATTACCTTGATTCAAATATAGTTTATTGTCTCCTTGATTGGAGGCAAAGAAGAGATCCATCTTTCCGTCATTATTAATATCGAGAACACCTACTCCGGCACCATGATACACAGCTTCATTATTTAAATAATTAATTTGATCATCCTCTGTGAGAATATTAGAGAAATGGACACCGGTTTGAGCCGGGCTTTTTAGGATAAAGCCAACGCTTGATTCATCATTTGCCGAAGTTGTTTTTTCTTGTTTCTTTGTGTTACAGGCTAGTATGAATGAAACCATTGAAGCAGCCAGAAAAATTTGTTTGATCATTACTATTTCTTGATTGTGAGACAAAGGTAAGGGATTTCGCTGGAGGATCAGTGCGTGCATTTTACATATTATACTAATAATATATATGAAATATACTATATTTTGGGTATATGTGTGGTTAGAGAGACCTCTATCTTTGTCGCTGTATCTGGAAAGGTGTACGGTCGTTTGTGCATTTGAAAGATATAAGACGAAACTCAAGGCTCGATTCTCCTCCAGGCGAAGCAATCCTCGGCGAAAATCCAGTCTAATTTTGTTTAAAACTCTTTGATTGTCAACGATAAGTCATTTTCATCGATTGAAAATGGTATCGTGTGATGTCAGTTGTAAGATATAAACGTATTAAATGTTTATATCTGTACTATTCTATGATTTTGGTCATGGGGTAAAGAGTTGGTATATATAGTATTGTATTAAAAAAATGAATTCTTATAACTTAAAATTTACTAACCAAAACTAAATCTCATGAAAAGGACAAATTTTACAATGTCTGCACTTGTGGTAAAGTTAGGAATGTTGTTTTTGCCTGTAATGTTCTTCCTCCTGGTAGGACTTGAGTCGAAAGCACAATCCATTAACATACCACAATTGAAGCCTGTGGCGCTAGCGATTGACGCATTGCGTACGAAGATGCACGAGAAGGAGCAAATCTGGAAGAGCGGAGGAGCGAATGATCCTCAGCAGAAATTGGTGATCGATCTATACATGCAAATGATCGATGCACTGGAGACGAGTAGATCCAAACATGGACACGAAAGCTGTATTGTTGAGCAATTTGAATTTGCAGACAAACAGTGCGTATGTAGTGATGAGGAACGGCAGAGAGATCGATATGGATGCGACAATCACGAATGTATTGGCGAAGTCTGAGTATCTGGATCTACTGCAAACAATAAAAATCTGATCCCAACATATTTATATAACTAGTAAACTCAAAACTTCATGAAAGAACTAAAAACATTTTTTCAATATGGTTTGGTATTGGCTATATTTCTGAGTCTGAGTGCTCAGATGTATGGACAAGAGATTACGTTTTCGAGCCAGTCAAATCAAAACAACTGCGGAGACGTAACGAATCCAAACATAAACTCACCAAGCGGAGGATGTATATTGCCTCCCACTGGAGGTGAGGTGACTTGTAGTGGTGTAGGAACACTTGCTTCAGGTCAAGCATCACAATTTAAAATGATTGTACCGACACTTACTGGTGGAGGTGCACCAAACAATTACCGATTGACGGCGGTTGGACTGAACTTCATCATCAACTCATGGGGAGGAGACTTTCAGTTGAACTTGCGCAGACCGAACGGAAGTTATATGAACTTGCTGAATGCAATAGGAGATAATGGAAGCAGCAACATACCTGTAAATGTCACTTTGTGTGATACAGCATCCAGGATATATCCTGCAACTGCTGGCGCGATTACTGGGTTTTATCGTCCTAAGACAGGTGCAGTAGGATCTGCTTCACACTTAGGAAGCGGTCAGGCATGTAATGCTACTCCACCGACAAACACATCATGCAGTTTGTTTGATTTCAATCCTGCGGGCACCAATATCGGTGGTCAGTGGGACTTGGTCTACACAAATGGATGGAGTGGAGAAACAGGCCAATTCACTAGCTGGAGTATGACTTTTGCATTGCCTGAGGCATTGCCAAACTACAGTGGAGTGACAAATCTTCCATTGCAGGCTGGTACATGTACACCTGCACCTGTAGCATGCGCTACACCTGCACCGGCATTTGCACCTGCTACAGTACCATCGTCTATCGCATTCGTACCTGCCTTGACAGTATCACCATACAACGGAGGTACAGTAGGAACGACTGTGGTAGGAGCTCCAGGGGGAAGAGCAGTACAATACGTAATATTGACCGGACCTCCATCAGCAGCGACAGTACCTTGTATCAATATGACGATGACACAATGTCCTGCAACAGGCATCGTGTTTACTACACCTGGATTGAAACACATCTTGTGGAGAAGTTCATTGGGTTGTGGAGCGTTTGATACTTCATATCAGCAAATCAATATCGCTGACTTAGAGCCACCGACATTGGTGCCAGCATGTCCTACGAAGCCTATTACATTGAACGCCGGTCCCGGCGAATGTCAGGTAGCATGGAATGCACCGCCATTCATGGCTATGGACAACTGTCCTGCAGGCCAGTATTTTGGCAGCATCAACCGCGTAGGCAACATATGCCGTACGAACGCAGCATGGCAGATATCAGGAGGAGCAGGCGCATGGGGTGTGATGTTCGACTTGGTGAACACATCAGGTGGACAATTGAATCTTCAGGAAGTGGGCTGGTTCTCATTTGCGAATGTGACGCACAATATTTATTACCGTACAGCACCCGGCCCATATGCACCGGTACAAGCAACAGCGAGTGCATGGACCTTGTGTGCTAGTAGAGTAGCAACCCATGCCGGATTTACTGGACCAAAGGATACATTCAATTTGATAACGGGAACAGCATACGATACCTTGAAAGCTTGTGATCCAATCATTGTTGACAGCTCAAAAATTGGTTGTTTGACAATGGCAGCAGGCGAGACAAGGGGTGTATATATACATGCACCAGGACAAGCTAGTGCATACTTATCCATATTCGGAGACTGTACGACAGGTATTTTTGGAGATGCAAACGTAAATACACCGGTGAACGGAGCTACGTACACAGGAGGCTTATTTACAGCGCCGTTTGTGAACTCATCATTTGGATTTGGAAACACAAACTGGATCGGACATATCGGATATGCGGTAGCAACATCGAATCGTGTAAGATTGGTACAGACATGTGGAGCACCATATGGTCCTGGATGTTTCTTTCCGATAGGATGTACGACCTTGTGTTATACAGCCTCAGATGCATCAGGTAACGTAACCAACTGTACATTTGACGTTTGTGTAAATGCATATGCCAATCCGAAGAGAAGTTTGTCATGCAATGACAATATTCAGGTGAGCCTTGACGAGAATTGTTTTGCAACGATAGGAGCAGACGATATATTGGAAGGAGGCCCATACGGATGTTATGATGATTATATCGTGGAGATCAGGAATTGGACGACAGGCCAGTTGATTGATAGACAACCTGCAGTACCGGGAAGTCAGGTAGGATCACAGGATATCGGCAAGAATTATGAAGCAAAAGTAATCGATCCTGCGACAGGCAACAGCTGCTGGGGTCATATCACAATAGAAGATAAGTTAGCACCGGAATTAACATGTCCTGCTGACGTAACAATAGGTTGTACAGCGAGCACATTACCATCAAATACAGGGACACCTGTTGTAGACGAGAACTGTAGCAGCTACACGTTGACTTACAGAGACAATGTGACACAAGGAAGTTGTGCATTGGGCTATGACAAGAGGATAGTAAGAACCTGGACAGCAATTGATGGCAGTGGCAACAAGGGAAGCTGTGTACAGACGATCACAGTGAGCATAGGCGACTTGAACGACGTATTGGCACCATCAAACTATGATGGCGTACCGGGCAATAAAGCGATGTTGGCTTGTGATGCGAAGATCGACAGGAACAAAGACGTTACCCCGCACGAAGTAGCACCGGATACTTGTATCGACGGCTACTTGTTGGACAGCGTATACTGGAGAGCAAATCCTACCCGACCAAACATCTATTTGGGAGTAGGAGGAGTAGCAGGAAGAAGGATACCAAGAGTATTGGGCTGGAATTGTATCGACGATGTGAACGATGCGAATTTCGGACATCCAAGTCCTGATGATGTATATTATCCTGCACACAAGAACTGGGATGCATTGAATCCGAACTGTTATGGACCGAACACGCACGTGATGTGGCACGGAACAGGTCGTCCGGCGACGCAGTGCCGCAATTTTGGAACAGTGTACAAAGACATCGTGATCGACTTGGCAAAACCGGGCTGTGATGCGGGTCCAATAGGCTGTTACAAAGTGTTGAGACAGTGGACAGTGATGGATTGGTGTACAGGCAAAGTAGGCGGACACAATCAGGTGATCAAGGTAGCGGACGTAGAAGGACCGGAAATATTGTATCCGGATTCAGTAGTAGCAACAATGGATGTATGGAGCTGTACAGGAATCTGGGAAGTACCACCGGCCTGGTTGGTAGACAACTGCAGCAATGAAATACACTATACAGTAGAAGTAGAAGACGGAACAGTAATCGGCAACGACGAGAGTGGATATGTAGTAACAGGCTTGCCGAGAGGAATCCAGAATGCATATATCGTAGCAGAAGACTGTTGTGGCAATATCACGAAGAAGATCGTGAGATTGAATGTATTGGACAATGTACCACCGGTACCGGTGTGTATCAGGAATACAGTAGTGAGTTTGGTAGGCGGCGTCAGCCCTGGAGAAAATATCACGAAAGTATTTGCAGAATCATTGGACAATGGTTCATTTGACAACTGTTCACCGCACATTTATTTCAAAGTGATCAGAATGGAAGAGTTGTTGGGCACAATCAACGGACGCCTTCCACCGACAGACAACCGAGTAGCATGTAATGGATTGAACGGAGACGATGATCCGGATCCTGTATTTGCACCGGGCAATCAGGTATATTTTGACGACTTCACGAAGTTCTGCTGTGCAGATGCCGGCAAGACGATCATGGTAGTGTTGAGAGTCTTTGACGTAGATCCGGGTACGGGCCCAATCCATCCGAACAGAATGGGAAGAAGCGGACCGAATCTACAGTTTGTAGGGGACTTGTTTGGTCACTACAGCGACTGTATGGTAGAAGTCGACGTACAAGACAAGGTAGTACCGACATTGGTACCGCCACCGAATATCGTAGTGAGCTGCTGGTTCTGGTATGATTTTGAAAAATTGCGTGATCCATTGGATCCAACATTTGGACGAATCGTAACGGACTTGAGCGTAAGAGCGAAAGTGAAAACAAACGACCTGGTATGTCAGAGATACTGTGTGCCAAATACATTGCACAACTATCCTGGCCCATCAGCAGGGGCAGTACCACCGAATTTACCTGCAGCAAACATAGCATGTAACTACTACAACAGCTTGTACAATCCGGCCCATCCGGACAACAAGTATGAGTTGGTATGGGGCTTTGATGGATATGTGTTGGGTGGCTGTAACGTAACAGTAACAGTGACACCAAACGATGACAACGTGAAGTGCGGACAAGGAGTCTTGACAAGAACGTTCACAGTAAGAACGTCAACGGGAGTAACCTTGAGCCGTCAGCAGACGATCTGGATAGTAGACTGTGATCCATTCTATGTGAATCCTGCAGACTACTGCGATCCAAACGACGACATCGAATGGCCAACCTGTATCAGCGCGAGCTTACCGGGAAGAGTAGAGATCGACGGATGTGGAGCTGACTTAAGCCCTGACAATCCAAGATTGGGCAGACCGAAAGTGATGAACAATGCAGACGACAACTGTGCATTGATCGCAATCGAATATGATGATGAAGTATTTACAATCGAGCCGGATGCGTGCTTGAAAGTGATCAGAACGTGGACAGTAATCGACTGGTGCCAGTACGATCCAAGCAGAAACATCCTTACAGGCCGATGGGAGTATCAGCAGGTGATCAAGGTGAGAGACAACGACGATCCTGTGGTAACACAGCGACCATACACATGTGAGCCGGCAGTATTAGACAATACAACAGGCTTGTGTTTAGGTCATATCGAGTTGTGTGCAGATGCAACAGACAACTGTAGCCCACTAGACTGGTTATTCTGGGAATACAAGATCGACTTGTACAATGACGGAGTAGGCACACACAGTGGCTATGACTTTGTAGTAGGCTCATTGACGAAGCGTCAGTTTGACAATGGAGAAGTGCCGAAGTTTACACACAATCCATATGCAGACAATCCAAACAGCCCATTCTGTGCAAGTGGAACGTATCCAATCGGAATCCACAAGATCAGATGGATCGTAGAGGATGGATGTGGAAATATCGGAGTGAGAGACGAATTGTTTGAAGTGAAGGACTGCAAAGCACCGACACCATACTGTTTGACAGGAGTGATCACAGTACCAATGCCAGCCAATGGATGTGTGACAATCTGGGCAAAAGATTTGGACAGAGGTTCATATGACAATTGTACACCACAGAGCAGATTGAAGTTCTACTTTGACGGAGATACAAGTGCAACAAGTAAGACCATCTGTTGTAGCGACTTTGTAGCAAATGGAGCAAACGACGAGTTGATCGTAGACGTTGAAATGTGGGTAGAAGACCTGGAAGGCAATACAGACTATTGCAAGACAGTAATCATCGTACAAGACAATCAGAATATCTGTGATGATACACAAAGCTTGAAAGGAAGAATCAACGGAGATTTGCGAACAGAAAGCAATGACGTGACAAATCCGGTGAAGATGGAGTTGTATGAAAACGGAAATATGATGTTAGAGCGTACAGGAAGCCCATACACATTTGGCGACTTGAAGTTGGCGACAACATATGTAGTAAAACCTACAAGAACAGAAGATCCATCCAATGGAGTAACGACAGCAGATATCGTGAAGATACAGAAGCATATCTTAGGTCAGGAAGTGATCACAAGCCCATAAAGTTGATTGCAGCAGATGTAACAAACAATGGCAAGATCACAGCAAGTGACATCAGCGAGATCAGGAAGTTGATCTTGGGAGTTACGAGCAAGTTTGCAACAGTAGAATCATGGACATTTGTACCGAAGAGCTATGTATTTGCAGATCCAACGCAGCCATGGGGTGCACCACGCACAGCCACAGAGGTGTTTGGCACGCAGAAAGAAGTGAAACAAAGTGACTTTGTAGCGATAAAGATGGGAGACTTGAACGGCAATGCCAGAGCGAGCAACGTGATGAGCGGAAGCGTGAGGACATCGGGCAAGTTGAGCATGGAAATCGATGAGCAGGAAATGGTAGCAGGAGAAGTATACAAAGTAAACTTCAAGTCAAGCGATTTCCGCAACATCAGTGGATACCAGTTCACATTGAAGTTTGACAGTGAGATGTTGAACTTTGAAGGAGTAGAAAGCGGAGTATTGGGTACAACAGAATCCAACTTTGGAACGAACCGCGTGAACGAAGGAATCTTGACAACGAGCTGGAACAGCGGTACAGGAACAAGCTATGGTAGCGACGAAACATTATTCACAGTAGTATTCCGCAGCGTACGCAGCGGTAAGTTAAGCGGCATGTTGGCGATCACAAGTGAAGTGACAGCAGCAGAAGCATACGAAGCAAGTGAAGAAGTGAAGGGCGTGAGCTTGAATGCAAGAACAGATCAAGGAGTAGTAGAGAGTGGAGTATTCGAGTTGTATCAGAACAATCCGAATCCATTCAACAAGGAGACAGTTGTGAGCTACCGATTACCGGAAGCAGGAGCTGTTAAGTTGAGCATCTACGACGTGACAGGTAAAGTGATCCGAGTGTATGAGATCCAAGGTCAAAAAGGCTTGAATACACAGAAGATCGAGAAATCAGAATTGAATGGCGGCGGCGTACTGTACTATCAGTTAGACGCAGCAAACCATACAGCTACGAAGCGCATGGTAGTAGTAGAGTAATCTACGACGATCAGAGCTAGTCCGGTGGGACCGAAGGCAACCCAAGCCAAGGATCCTGAAGCCGGCGAGTAGCGAAAAGGAGACAACACGTAGTCCGATACGTGAGATAAGTTAAATCGGTTTTTGGGATGGCCTCTCTTCAAGAAATTGAAGGGGGGCTTTTTTTATTTAGGAATCCGTCAATACTAATAATTTCAAATTCAATGCTTTACACATAAAATAAAAAAAATGTGAATAATATTGTAAATATTTGATACACCGCATTATACAAATTACATAAATTTGTAATGTGAATTGAAAATTGACTTGATCAATTAATATTTGCAAAGAACTCCCATCCCAACGACGTTTATGCAGCTTTCTTAGTGTCCCAAATACTATCAGAGCCAAGTATTATTCACGAATTAGCAAAACGTCAAGTCTATGACTGGCATTGGATCTTTAGAACAAGGAAGGAATTATTCTTATTTTCCTTTTATTTTGAGACACCTATCAGGTGTAATTAGTCTGATTATTTTATACTGTAACTCATCGTTAGGAGTTTACGCAACAACTACTTCTTTCTGCGCAATATCAGTAAATGCTCCGGCAGATCTCACTGTCCAAATTAAGAATACTGGAACTTGTGATACAGCTATTTTACTCTCCCCTGCGACTTTTTCTGGAAATTGCTCTGCAAATTTGACATTTGAGACAAGGAGTATCTTTAATACATTAACTTCTAATGGTGGCCTAATGCGCTTCCCAACAGGAAAGTATGTAGTAATATACACAATTCGCGACGATTGTGGGATGTCAGGAACAGATACAATGAATGTTACCGTATATGATGCACTTCCACCCACTCCGGTTTGTATTCCTGATCTTGTCGTGCATTTAAATAATAGCGGAGAAGCTATCATACCTGCCTCAGTATTTAATGCTGCAAGTCATGATAATTGCGGTCATGTTTATTTCAAGATTCGAAGAATGATAGCACCTGCATCTGGATGTCGGCTAGTAGCTAATCCCAATAATCTTTTTCATGATGAAGTGAAATTCTGTTGCTCTGACTTGAATACGGATTCATTACAGTTGATTCTACGAGTCTATGATATTTATCCTGGTACAGGTCCTGTTGCTGACACAGTATTGCGCAATCATTACGCTGATTGCATGGTGATGGTTGATGTTGTGGATAAGCTTGCGCCTGATCTGTATTGCCCAGTTAATATAACTGTACAATGCGGACAAGATTTAGACAGTGTATTAAATTCTTCCCGGCCTCAATATTCCGATAATTGCTCACTGGTTAGTCTTGATTCGACAATAGTATACAATCTGAACGGCTGCGGTTCCGGTACGATTACGAGAATGTATACTGCGTCAGAATCAAATGGACTATCATCTACCTGTACACAAGTTATAACTGTGACACCTCGTCCTGTATTCAATGGTTTGGATACAAATCAACTGAAATGGCCATCTTCTAAAACATTTTATGGATGCGGTTCCATGATTGATACTTCTATGGCAGGTGTGCCTATAATAAATGAGTATCAATGTGATTTGGTTACTACGAGTTATGAAGATGATGTTTTTGCGTTCAGTATGGGAGGAGTGTGCTCTAAAATCATTAGACATTGGAAAGTTGTAAACTGGTGTGTTTATAATAAAAATTTAGCTCCAATACCTACAAATGGATATTATAAATATGATCAGGAAATTAAGTTGTTAGACAGTGTTGCTCCTGTGCTGATTGTGATTCCAGATATTACCACCGATATTTTTTCAGCCAATTGTAGTATGGAATTAGTGAATATTCCATCAACCAGTGCAACTGATTGTGGAGCATTATTGACATCAGGTTATCGATTTGAAATTGATTTGTACAATGATGGAATCATAGATCGCAAGGGTTTGGGGAATAATGCAAGCGGACTTTTTCCTACTGGTGAGCATAGAATTTATTACTTTGCAAAAGACCTTTGCAATAAGGAAGGATTTAGTTTTTTTAATCTGAAAGTTCGTGATGCCAAACCACCACTGGCTTCAGTAAATTATGGTTTGAGTACAAACCTCATTCAGATGGATGCTGGTTGTATGGTAAGTATAGCTGCATCCAGGTTTAATGTGAGCAGCAGTGATAATTGTACACCGGAAGATCAACTTCGATTTTCGTTTTCAATAAATATTTCTGATTCATTAAAAACATTTACCTGTGCTGATTCCGGTGTGGTTCAACTCCCAATTTATGTATGGGATTTGAATTCAAATTATTCAATAGTGAATACCTATATAGTTGTCGGAGACAATCTTAATTGTTGTTCAACAGCCGGTTCCTTCATTACAGCACATACGAACATATCAATTGGGCACTCCAATCTGGGATTGGAAGGAGTGAGGATTAAGCAAATTTCACAAACAAATGCGGAAAGTGAAACTATTTCGAATACAAATGGAATTGCTGAATTGAGTTGTGATCCAAAGTGTAATAAGTATGAATTGAAATTAAGTAAAAATGATAATTTTTTACTTGGCATTAGTACAGCCGATATCATAAAAATTCAAAAGCATATACTGGGTGTAAAATACTTTGAGGATCCATACGAGTACATTGCAGCAGATGTAGATCGCAATGGACGAATTTCCGCATCAGATATTTCTGCCTTGAGATCCTTGATTCTGGGTAAGACAAAATCATTTTCACACGGATCGTCCTATGCTTTTGTAGAGAAAGATTATATATTTCATGATCTGGAGTCTTCTTCACTTGATTGTAAAAATCATAATGTATTTATTGAACCACTTAAACAAACAGGGACATTCAATATTTCAGCAATCAAGCTGGGTGATTTGGAAGATGGTTTTACAAATTCTAGAGCTTCGAGTGAAAGTTCAATTAATTTGGAATATAAAGTTGAAGATGGATGGTTATCATTTTTTTCTGACGAAAGTATAGAAATGCAAGCGGCTCAGATTGGAGTAGAAACCGCAAATGACTGTATACTTATGGACCAACCAGTATATTGGTTGAACGAGGAAATGGATGCTCAATTTTATTCCATCAATGATCATCATAATTTGAAACTGGTTAAGATCAATCAATCTTCAGTTTCGGTATCTAAAGGACAATTACTCTGTAAAATTCGAATGGATAATTTGTCAGACAATTGTTTGGAAATTGAGAATATAACTGGATTTCAGTCCTTTATCATTGATTCTCACGACCAAATCAGGTATATAAATTGGAAATCAAAAAACATTATATCAGATTTGGAGAATCAAAGATTTAGAGTTGAAGGAATTCAGTCTGATCCATTTCATGGAGAATTAAATATTAAAATATGGAGCCCTGGTGATCAGCAGTTGAATACACAACTCTTCAATATAGAAGGCAAGCAAATATTAACTCAGAAGAGTTTACTAAGAAGGGGCTTGCAAGATATCACAATCAAACGTAGAGAAAGTGAACCCGATGGTTTTTATTTTCTCCATTTGGATACTAAAGCGAACAATGAGGTAATCAAGCTTGCATTGAAATAATAAGGACGAAATTTATACAACATTAAATCAATAGACATGATAAAGTCACTATTTTTATTTGCGTTTATTTGTAAGAACCATGTTAGACATTTGTTTTTTTTATTTTTGGTTTTAAGTCTTACATCTATACATGCAATATCTTCACCAGATGATTGGTCACGCATGAGTGATGATATGATTATATCTGATTTTTCAAAAAGTGATAAAATGTTAGTGCTTTCATGTAATGGATCCGTTCAGATTTCTCTGGGCCAAAACGGAATGGCACTCGTAACACCACGGATGTTAATTTCAGACAAACTTCCTAGCTACAGTCAGTTCAAAGCTTATGTGAATCATACTGGAAGTAATATGGTGAGTTGCGATGACATAGGAAAAGTCATTATGGCAACAGTTGTGGATACAACTTCCGGACAATCTTGTTGGAGTACTCTCATTGTCGAAGACAAATTAATGCCTAGTGTAAATTGTATGAGCGATACTTTACCTTGTACTGAAGACCCGTTTAGTTATGATTATAACGAATTTATCACGATAACGGATAACTGTGATCCAAATCCAACAGCATATTTTGATCTACGATTTGAAAAGTTAAATTGTGGTGCTCGATATGTAGCTATTGCACATTTAACTTGGACTGTAACAGATCGCTACAACAATAGAGTCAATTGTTCAAATGACATTTATTTTAAAAAGGCACCTTTAGATAGTATTGTTTTTCCACAGGATGATACATTGTATTGTCCATCTCCGGATTTTTCAAGTTTGGAAGGACCTACTATTTTTGGAGAATCTATAGATCCTTTCTGTGATTTATTTGCTTCATTCACCGAAGATTCTTCAATTGTTTGTGGGGGAATGTATAAAAAAACAAGAAGGTGGACGGTTAGGGATTGGTGCACAGGTGCATCAAGAAGTATGTCGCAGTTAATTACTATTGCCGATACTACAGCACCATCTGTTGTTTGTCCAGCAAATTTCACTATAGGTACATCAGCTTCTTCGTGTGGAATAAATTATACGATACCTCAAGGTGTCGCTACAGATGCTTGCTCTCCTTCT
Source organism: Saprospiraceae bacterium (assembly GCA_016710235.1). Classification (NCBI taxonomy): domain Bacteria; kingdom Pseudomonadati; phylum Bacteroidota; class Saprospiria; order Saprospirales; family Saprospiraceae; species Saprospiraceae bacterium. Next base: position 595,270 of record JADJLG010000001.1, on the reverse strand, counting down.
GCATCTATTCAGTTTTTTGTGAGAGTGGATAGTACTTATTTAACAAGACCCGGACAAAGCATATTTTTAGAACCAGGATTGCATTCATTCAATTTTATTGCTATAGATCCATGTGGCAATTCTGATACCTGTACTTATTCAGGATTGATCGTAGACAGATCATTGCCGACTTTGGTTTGTTTGCCAAAATTGGTTGTTTCATTGGGACTAGATGGAAAAGCATTTTTGACGGCAGATCATGTTTTGGCTCTTACGTATGTATATGACAATTGTGGAATAGATACTGCCTGGATAGCGAGGATGAGTTCCAATTGTGGAAGACCTCAGGATACGATTTTTAGAGATAGTGTTTATTTCTGTTGTGAAGATATTGGAAACAATCCCATGTTGTTTTTTCAGGTACGGGATGCTGCCGGTAATGTCAGCACATGTATGATTGAAATTGAAGTTCAGAATAAAGTTCCTATACAAACTTCCTGCCCATCCAATATTACTATCAGTTGTACAATTGATTATAGGGATTTAAACAAAACCGGAAGATTTAAACCGATTGCAATTTGTGTTGATACATTGTCTCTCACATATAGAGATAGTGGTATGATAGATAGTTGTAAGATAGGTACAATATATCGTAAATTTTTTCTGACATACAGGAGTGGTACCGTAGATAGTAGTTGCACACAAAGAATTACAGTAGTAAATAATTTTTCATTTGTCCCTTCTTCAATCAGATGGAGAAATGACACGACTTTATTGGCATGTAGAAGCAATTTGCCGGACTCAATAGGAAGGCCTTCAGCTCCGGGAGATTCTTGTTCCACAGTCAGATTCACATATCGTGACGGATCAATCATGACACGCGCGGATAGCTGTAGATTTTTTGATAGATTCTGGACAGCTTATACTCCATGCAACGGAGGCCAATATTTGAGAGACACACAGAGGATAACACTCATCAATTATCGTGCACCAAGGTTGATAGCGCCAAGGGATACGATTATTGGTTCAGAAGAAGATTCTTGTGCTAGATATGTAAATTTACCTCTGGCTTATTATTTGGGCTGTAACTCAAATGTACAAATCACGAATAGCTACAACTCGGGAGGCGCAAATGCAAGTGGAATTTATCAGGTAGGTACTACCAGGGTAATTTATACTGCAACTGATGAATGTGGAAATGTAGGTAGGGACACAACTTTTATAGTAGTACTTGATCAAATTAATCCTCGAATCCAGTGTAGAGTTTTAATACTTGATATGCCTGCAAATGATAGTATCAAACTAACAGCCCGGCAATTGTTGAGCTCTTATAGAGATAATTGCACTCCTTCCCATTTACTCAAGATATCTTTTACACGAGGTAATTTTAATGATACATGCAGATACATCACATGTGCTGATCTTCTCTCTCCGCCGGATACATTTTCAATAGACATTTATGTGCAAGATGAGGCAGGAAATGTTGGTATTTGCAGGGCTCTGGTGATTGTAAATGATCCAAATAATAATTGTGGTACAAATGCTCAGGGAAATATTGTCGTGCAAGGATTAATTAGAATGTTGAATGACGATCCTATTACTGGAGTGAAAGTGGATTTAGAAGGAAATGGAATGTCAGGAGTTAATGATTTGAAAGGAAAGTATTTATTCAATAAGATTAATTCCGGAGTGAAATTAAAAATTAAACCAAGGAAGGATGATGAACCATTATACGGAATCAGTACCTGGGATATTATTCAGATCCAAAAACATATCTTAGGTATTGAGTTTTTGAAAAATCCTTATGCATTAATTGCAGCGGACGTCGATAATAACAAAAGAGTGAGTGCTGCAGATATATCAGCTCTGAGAAGAATGATATTAGGGCTGGAAGACCATTTTCAAGGAAATACTTCTTGGAGATTTTGTCCAAGCTCACATAAGTTCGCAAATCCTTCAGAACCGCTCCAGGAAGATTTGGAAGAAGAGTTTAATACAGGATATTTATTTGAAGGAATCAAGGTTGATTTCTTGGGAATAAAAATAGGGGATGTTTCGGGAGCAAATGATAATTTTTCTAATGCGTTGGTAGCCAGATATAAGCAGCTGGATGCAAAAATGTTGGATCGCAACTTGAATGCAGGTACATGGACACAAACAGAAATTGTCCCGGTGCAAACTGTCAATGCAAAAGCAATAGAAATGCATTTCAAATATGATCAAAATATCATTGAACTAGAACAAATTGAAGAAGTCATCAGTGATCAAAAAGGGAATTTCCTCAATACAGATGAATATTCGGTTCGCAATGGTGCAATTCATATCAGTTGGTTGTGCAAACATGAAGAAGGTAAGATCAGCAGAAATAAGGCGTTCTTAGTTTTACACTGGCGAGTAAAAGCAACCGCAAAACTAAGTGATGTGCTTGGAGTAGATCAGAGTCGAGTCAACGAACTTTATGGAACAGATGATCAGACTTATGAACTCAAAATTAAGTATGATAAAGAATTATTGAATCAAGATGATCCAATTATTAATAATCTGACAACGGAGCCAAATCCTTTCTCGAGTACTTGTAAACTGCGATTTGAATCTACCTTGGATGGTATCGCTGAAATCGAGTTCAGTAATCAGGCGGGACAAACAATAGCTAAAGAAGAGATGAAGCTTTCAAAAGGGATCAACTTCTGGCAAATAGACCAAAAGATCCTTCCACATGCAGGAGTATATTATTATAGAGTGACGGCTGGGCGGCAACGACTGGAAGGCAAATTGATCAAAATAGACTGATAGTCAGCTGGTTGAAGCTGATATTATATGAATCCTATTCCAAAAACGAAAAATGGGCCACATAAGTGGCCCATTTTCAATTAATTATACATTACGAAATAGTCTAATACAAAAAATACACCAATAAGATTATATATAGATATTATTTAATATGTCATCTTTGCGTCACATATGAAGAGAATTCAATATTTGTAAATTGTAGCAAAAAAATATTTTACAAATATTTGGAAATCTTAATATGTTTTTTACCTTTGCGTAAGATTTATCCCGACCCAATCTAATAGACCTTCTCTAGAACGAGCAATTCAGCTCTATCAACCTAACCTTTAACCTTCGAATGATTTTAGATCCACAAACTGTGGTCTGAATTTAGCTTTGTCTATCTTAACCAGAGGACTGAGCGATTTCAATTTCTACAGAATTTGTTTTTGAAAACCACTTTTTCAGACATGGTGTCTGAGAGAGTTCAAATATGTATTAAACAATTTTTTAAAAACATTCAATGGAGGATCTCATGGGGAAAACGAGTACAACGTCCAAATCCAAAACGCGCAATGCATTGATTGATTCAGTTCGATCTGCACTGTCCATTCTCACTGTATTTTTAATTGTGATAAATTCACAATCCGTCAACGCTCAGTGCTCTTTAGCATGTAATGGATTGACACAAATTTCTCTCGACCAAAATTGTCAGGCGAGAATTACACCTTCAATGATACTGAATGACACGATGACATTGTGTCCTGGTGCTCAGTATGAGGTAAAAGTGTTGAAGTATAAGATTCCAATACCAACAGGTGATGTTGTAACTGGCTTATACGTTGGCCAAACTTTGCAAGTTGAAATCAAAGACAAGATTTCCGGCAACAAATGTTGGGGAGACATTAAAATTGAAGACAAACTTGCTCCTGTTATAGAGTGTGGTCGTGACACTATTCCTTGCTTTGCTGCATCAAAATTTGTTCCAACTGCAACTGATGGTTGTGGATTGGATACTGTTCTTTTAGTAGATGAGCTAATTCAACCTTTGAATTGTAATCCAAGCTTTATTAAACAAATTGTCAGAAGATATATTGCTCGTGATATTTATGGCAATACTTCTCCAATGTGTTATGATACAATATTATTAAAAAGATTTGATACGGCAAAAGTTATCTGCCCAAAGAACTGGGTATATGACCCAATTCACCCATTGTTGAATTGTCCAATTGCTTGTAAGGATATTAATTACAATAGAATTCCATTAGATAGAAATGGGCATCCTCATCCGGATTATACTGGTGTGCCTCAATACAGAGATACAGTTTCAAAAGCACCTGTTGATGTGGATACAATTAAATTGTGGCCAGTTCAGGATATCTATTGCAACATTGGTGTGACATACGAAGATATCGACCTTGGTATTATTGGATGTGTTCACAAATATATGCGTGCATGGACTATCAGAGAATGGTGGTGCAACACTGAAATCGTGAGATCATGTCCTCAATTAATAGAAATCGTGGATCGTGAAGCTCCATATGTACACGCGCCGTATGATTTTACCACAACAACAGATGGTGGATACAAATGCGAAGCAACTGTAACCATTCCTCCAGCAATCGTTTTTGATAGCTGCCGTTCAGCAATCAAAGTAGACGTTGTCTATCCTGGTGGTATTTTGAAAAATCAAAATGGTGGTACTGTAAAACTCCCTGTGGGTAGAGACACAATCATATATCGTGCATATGATGCATGTTATAATGAATCATCTGATACAATGATTATTACAGTAGAAGATCACACCGCTCCTGTTGCAATTTGTGATCGTGAAACTGTTGTTTCACTTTCTATCGATCCTATCACACATGTTTATGCTACAACATTTGATGACGGTTCATATGATGATTGTCATATAGATTCTATGTTAGTCAGGAGAATGGATGAAAGTCCTTGCGACGCTGACATATTACCTGAAGTATTCAAACCATATGTTGAGTTCTGTTGTGATGATGTTGGGAAAAGAATCACTGTGGTATTCCGCGTGAAAGACAAACACGGTAATGCTAATGACTGCATGGTACAAGTTGAAGTGCAGGATAAAATCAAACCTCGTTGTACTTCACCAACTAATCTTACTGTAGCATGTGATTATCATTTTGATCTCAATGATCTTACAGTATTTGGAGAGATACAAACAGACTCAGCCTATTTGAATAACGTAAGAACAATTCGTTACAAAGGTTATGATTGGACAAAAGATTCTGTATTGCATTTTCATGATGGTTGGGCTTATGACAATTGTGATTTTACCATCAGAAAGTATTATGAAGACAAACGAACACAATGTAATGTAGGAGATATTATCCGATATTGGATTGTCGCTGATCGCAACGGCGTAGATACTTGCAAACAAACAATTACATTCTTTAACTACCACCCATTCAGATGGGATAGCATAGTATGGCCGAAAGATACTACTTTGACTATGTGCTTCGATCCGGCATCACTTACACCAGACAGAATGGGTAGACCATCAGCTCACGATGAAGATAAATGTGACTTGTTGGGATATAGCTATAAAGATGATTTATTCAGAATAGTAAATGGTGGAGATGCATGTTATAAAATATTGCGTACGTGGAAAGCACTTGACTGGTGTCAATTTAATTACAACACTGTAACGCACAATTATGAATATGCAACTGCAACTCACGTTCAAGTAATAAAAGTAAACAATTTAGTAGATCCTGTAATCACTGCAAGGCTTACAGATACTACATTCTGTACTTATGATAGTTGTACTTCGGGACCTGTAGTATTGACAGCAACTGCAACGGATGACTGTACACCAACTAATGAATTGATATGGGAGTATCTGGTAGATTTGGATCGAAACGGTACATACGACATAATTCGTTCAGGCGTTGGCGGTTCTATTGATGCTTCCGGAAGATACAAATTGGGTAATCACCGCATCAAGTATGTGTTCGAAGACAAGTGCGGAAACAAAGTAGCCCGTGAGAGAAACTTTACGGTGATGAACTGCAAAGCACCTACTCCTTATTGTATCAATGGGGTCGCGATAGATCTGATGCCGATGGACTTAGATGGAAATGGTACAGTAGATACAGCAATGATCACAGTATGGGCGAGTGATGTGGATCAAGGATCTTATCATTCATGTGGAAACAGAATTACTTTGAGCTTCTCAAGTGATACAACTGTTAAATCATTGACATTCACTTGTCCTGCTGCACAACACAATGTTGATTTATGGGTGACAGATGTAGTGACAGGAATTCAATCTTTCTGTAGAACATTCATCGATGTACAAGATAATAACAAAGCTTGTGAAGATAACTTAGGAAATGGAACTGTGTCGGGATTGATTACTACTTCCGGCGGTACGAGAACAGGTGTAAACAGCGTTGAAGTTGAGTTAGAAGGTTCAAATGTTGCTGGAACTAAAACTAGCGCAAATGGTCAATATGCGTTCACCAACATGCCTTATGGAAAATCTACTTATACAGTAGTTCCGGCTAAGGATAATGATTATTTGAATGGCGTTTCTACAGCAGATATTGTTAAAATTCAAAAGCACATCTTAGGAATTAGTTATTTGGAAGATCCATATAAAATAATTGCTGCCGATGTCAATAACAATAAAACCATTACCTCATCTGACATCTCTGAATTGAGAAAATTAATACTTGGTATTACTACTCAATTCAAGAATAACGGATCATGGGCATTCATCGATGCATCATACAAGTTTACAACTGATATGACTTCAGCATACAGAGATGAAGTGTTGAAAGAACCATATCCTAGAAACTATATCATCAGTCCATTCGAGAAGAGTATGGTGATTAACTTCAACGGTGTGAAAATCGGGGACTTGAATGAAACAGTTAATGCTAACTTGTTCAACACAGCTTCTGGTAGAACACGCGAGCAGCTAAACTTGATCGTAGATGATGTAAAATACAATAAAGGAGACTTAATTGAGATTCCGGTAAATTGTGAGAAAACTGAAAATCTTTCAGGATATCAGTTCACAATTCAAATCGATCCAACCAAAGTTGAATTTGTCGATATGATCGCCGGAGTTTGTAATTTGAATAAAGACAATCTAGGATTAACACAAATGGATAATGGATTCATCACGGTAAGCTGGAATGCTTTTGAATCTGTCCAAGTTAAATCTTCAGATAAATTATTTACAATTGTATTAAAGGCTCTTTCGACAAGCACATTATCTCAAAGCATTCACATGAACTCAGCAATAACTACGGCTGAGGCTTATGACCAGAATTTAATTGAAAAAGATGTCCGTCTAAGTTTCAGATCTGATAATGGAATCATATCTGATAACGGTATCGTACTATATCAAAATAATCCGAACCCATTCTCTGACAATACTGTAATAGGCTTTGAAGTGCCTAAAGCAGCTAAAGCAACACTTTCAATTTATGACTTGACAGGAAAAGTTCTCTTCGTGAAAGAGGTCAATACTGTGAAAGGTTACAATAGTGTTCGAGTCAACAACTCACAGTTAGGAGTTACCGGCATCTTGTTCTATCAATTGGATGCAGAAGGATATTCCGCTACGAGGAGAATGTTGGTTATCCAGTAAGGCTAAATTCGTTTTGTTCTAAAGAGTTTACTGTTTTTGGGATGGGACCCCTCTTCAACAAAGGTTGGAGGGGGTTCTTTTTTTATTGGAGTTTGAATGGATAATCATTTTGAAATTGTTATTGTGTTTTTTTAAGCAAAATGATGAATCATTTCAATTCTAAAATAACTGTGGGAATTAATCTTTAAATTTGCTTTTGAAATATGCCAAGATTGATTTGTATAGATTATGGATCGAAGCGATGTGGTATCGCCGTGACCGATCCTCTTCAGATCATCGTTCAAGGATTGGAGACTGTTTCGACGCCAGACCTATTTGATTATATCCGAAATTATGTTCAAAAAGAACAGATCGAGAAAATGTTTGTGGGCATGCCTATTCATAAAGATGGTACAGAGACCTACTTAGCTGCTGATATTAGAAAATTTGTAAAAAAATTTAATGCAGATTATCCTGAAATACCTGTAATAGAAATTGATGAGCAATTTACTTCAGTAAGAGCGAAGAGTATTTTGATAGAGGGTGGAGTTAAGAAAAAAGACAGGAGAGATAAAGCTGAAATAGATAAAGTAAGTGCAGTGATTATGCTTCAACAGTATTTAGGACATATTTAAAAAATATAAAATGGTTTTACCAATATATTTATACGGGCATCCGGTACTTAAGCAAGTTGCAAATGACATTGATCAAGATTATCCGGATCTTCCACAATTGATTCAGAATATGTGGGACACAATGAACTTTGCAAAAGGAGTCGGTCTGGCAGCACCACAAATTGGATTGTCTATCAGATTGTTTGTGGTGGACACCAAGCCATATTATGAGGATCGCAAAATGGATAATCACATTCAAAAAGTCTTCATCAATCCGATAATTGATGAAGAATATGGAAAAGAATGGAACTATGAAGAAGGATGTTTAAGTATTCCGGGGATACATGCGGAAATCAGTAGACAAACGCATGTCAAAATAACTTATTTTGATGCGCACTTTAATCAACACACTGAAGTTTTTAATGAAATGAATGCAAGAGTCATTCAACATGAATATGACCACATAGAAGGGGTATTATTTGTAGATCATCTCAGTAATTTCAGGAAACAGATATTGCAGAAAAAACTAGATAAAATAAGACGCGGGTTGTTTGAGGCAAAGTATCCAATCAAACAGTAATGACATGTGGTATCGAGCTTTTTCGTTAGCTACAAAAAATGCATTAGTTTATCTTTTTCTTATACTGTCTTCAAGCATTTTTATTGGTCTAATAGTTTACAAACTTAGCCAAAGATTCGTTTTGTCAAATTCGGAGCAAAGTATACATCATACCGGAATTTTGATGAGACAGAAAATTGATGGCTACCTGGAGAATGTTCGTCAAGATATCAGGTATTTATCGAGAAGTCCTACAATTTTTAATTATATACAGGGATGGTCATCATCCCATTCTGTAGAAAGGAAATCACTTGTACAGACTGAGTTCGAGGCATTGCTAACCGCTAAACCATATTATAGCCAGCTACGACTCATAGGAAAGGAACAGGGTGGAAAGGAGCAAATAAGAGTAGATAGAGTAGATAGTTTGATCAGAATTTATAAAGACAACGAACTTCAGGTAAAAGGAGAGCGAAATTATTATACTGAATCTACATTACTGAAGGAAGGAGAAATTTATTTTTCCGAAATTGACCTGAATAAAGAATATAACCAAATTACATTACCACGAACGCCAACTATAAGAGCTGCATCTCCATTGTATTTAGACGGAATTTTATTTGGCATTGTAATTATCAATGTTGATTTGAGGGGATTGTTTGCAGAATTGAAGCAAATGACCAGAGGTGAATTTCATCTCTTTCTCATCAATTCAAGAGGTGATTTTTTAATTCACCCTGACTCTGCGAAAGCATTTGCATTTGAGTATGGATTGTCCGCTTCTATCAATGACTTGATTCCAGCTTTTCTAATAGATGGATCGGTAAATTCAAAGTATGAAAATGCTGAAAGCCGTTATCTGGATAAAGATTTTTTCTACAATTTGACAAAATTGGAATCTTTCAGAGCAAATTACAATTGCTACTCTGTCATACAGGTTGAAAAAGCAAGCTTATTGAAAGATTTTACTTTGTGGAAATGGGAAGTGCTTGCATTAGGTTTGTTTGGTGTTATGATATTTATGGGTATTGCCTGGTGGTGGATGCGTAAACAAGCCTCCGAACTAAATGCTATTACAGATGATATCGTTGAGTATTCTAAGTCATATGAAATTAATGGTAATATTATTAATCGTCAAGATGAAATTGGTATTTTATCCAGAAAATTTGTGGAACTTACACAGAAGATAAACCAGAATATGGCTTCAATCACTCTTGCAAAAAAAGAAGCGCAGGATGCAAATGCGGCAAAGCAAGAGTTTATCGAAAATTTTAGCCATGAGATTAGAAACCCGGTTCATTCTATTATGGGTCTTGTGGATGTATTGTCCAAAAATCAACCACGTCAAGATCAAAGTTCATTATTGCGAACAATTCAGTTTTCAACGCAGCAATTGCAAGCATTAGTAAGTGATGTTCTGGAGTATACAAAGGTTCGAAATAAGCAGATTCATCTACGACCGCAATGGGTAAATCTGAAAGATTTATTAGAGGACCTGGTAAAAAGTTACTTATTTTTTGCTTCCGAAAAACAAATTAAAATCAGCTTGGAATCGGATGGATTGGATTCTAAGATATGGGTTTGGATTGACCAACTCAGAGTTTATCAGGTTTTGGCTAATTTAATTCAGAATGCTATAAAATTCACTCCTCCAAAAGGTTCTGTAAAATTAATTTGTCGAGTGAAGGATGAACACTCGTTTGTGTTTATCGTAAAAGATTCAGGGCCAGGAATACTAGAAAAGGATCTTGTACGAATTTTCAATAGGCATGAATATTTGGATACTGACAATAATATTTTGTTTAAAAGCAGTACAGGCTTAGGATTGTCTATCGTAACAGGATTGCTTGACCTTATGTCGAGCAAAGTCAAGGTTTATTCAGAGGTCAACCAAGGTTCCGAATTTTTATTTGAGCTCATTCTGGATTGGCAAAGACGGGAAAATCAAGTGTTTCCCAAAGGCAGCAATGATTTAACATTTATTCAAAAGAATGTACTGTGCATAGATGATGATGTCATCCAGTTGGAAGCATATAAGTATCAGCTTTCTGACAAGTTTAAAAAAGTAGTTTGTCTTGATTATTTTCCTGTAGAGTGGAATGAGGAAGAATGGAAAATAATCGATCTTATTATTACCGATTATAAGATTGGACAAATGAATATTTCCGAACTTGCAAAAGGAAGTAATACTGCAATTTATAAAGAATTAGATTGGATTTTAGTGAGTGGATTTGATATAGATCAATTACCTGAAACTTTGACTTTTAAGTTTAAGTTTAAATTTCAGAAACCAGTCAGGATTCAAGAGGTTCTGGATCAGCTCAGACAATTATATGTAGAAAATTTGTGGGAAGAGCCGCAATGGTATGATTTTACTATTGATTATGATAATAATCCAGCATTGATTAAAAATGCGATGAATAGTGTAGTGACTGAATGGGAGAAGACGGCTCTTGATCTCATGCAGGCGATCAAGGATGGAAATTCAGAAGCTTTGGTGAATTTGGAACACAGGATGGTAAACTCCTTTAGAAAATTTCATTTGAATCAACTTCATGGTTTATTATTGCGGATAATGGAGACAATAAAGCATGGTCAGGAAGCCCAAAGTATGAGGATGGAATTGGAGACTAGAATTAATTATATACTAGAATGCATGCGGCAATACCGCAATGATATTATTGTTTAATCTTGGAATGTGAAATCAAGTAGGTGCAGATTAAATGCTTAACTATATAGTTAGGACTAATTTGAGTTCTTATAGTTGTTGTAAGGAATTAATTACTTGAAGTTTGTATTTATCACCGATTGGAATGACATGTGTCCCAATAGTCACTTCTTCAGTGGTAAGAAATGAAATTTTGTTTTTGTTTATAATATACGATCTATGTATTCTGATAAACTGCTTGGGAAGCTTTTGTTCAAGATCTTTCAAATTCATCAATGCCATGTGTTGGTTATTAGGTAATATAAAAGTCACATAGTTTGATTCTGATCTAACGAAAAGAATTTGGTCAAAAATAATTCTGACATATTTATTTCCATCCTTAATATAAAAAAAATCATCAGAATTTTCTTGGTTTTCTATAGTCGATTGTGTGTCAATTTTGGCCATTGATTTGAGAAATCTATCAAAGGATAATGGTTTTAGCATATAATCTTTGATGATTTCGTAGTCATAACTTTTGGCAGCAAAATCATCTGATGAAGTGATCATGATCACTGGAATATTGCCTTGCAGGAATTCTAAAAAATCCTTTCCTTTCATATCGGGTAAATTGTAATCAAGAAATAGAATATTGAATTCACCTGATAGCAAGGTTCTTAATCCTTCTTTCCCGGTAGTAACATGGGTTGCATATAAAAATTTATTACTCTTATTGCAGAAGTGTTTGAGTAGATCTCCGAGCAATGGATCATCATCTATGATTAAAGCTTTATATTTAGAAGTAACTGACACTAAAGTACCTAACAGATTGACTTGCAACGAGTGGTAAATTGTATCTACCCACAATATCAGTGCCAAACTTACGATTCCTACTAAAGTTGTGATTTTACCTTAACTGGAACTCAATGGGTAGCCGAAACTGAACACTCACGGCGCTTCCGTGATGTTTGCCCGGAATCCAATCTGGCATTGCTTTAACAACTCGGAGAGCCTCAAAATCGCATTCCCTCGAGAGGCTTTTTACAATCTTTGGGTCTTTGATGGTACCCTCTGGATCCACGATAAAGCCGACTACTACTATACCATAAACTAGGTTTTGTACTGCACTGGGAGGATATCTGAGGTTAGTTCGAATAAAATCCTGCATTTTCCTCGTTCCACCCGGAAACTGGGGCATTATGTCAACAAATTTGAATGGTGCATCTGAACTTGTTGTAGATGAACCACCAGGATTGGATGAGGAAGTATTATTTGTATTTTCTGATTGACTGGAATTTGATTTCATTGTCGAATCTGTGGATGGACTCTGAGTGTTTAACTCCTTTGCTGCTACGACAGGAACGTCTTCTTTAACAATTTGAGGAGTTTTATCTGATTTTGTCGAGACATGTGCTTTTACTGAACTATTGGCAATTTTAGGAAGAGGATGTAATGGAGGACCGGGAAGGTTAAGAGGTGCTGTGGTAGGCGAGAAAGGATCTAAATTTATTTCTCTTACTTCAAAGTACTCATTTGGAGAAAAAAGAGAGCTTATTTTGGGCCATAGAGTAACAATGAGTACAAGGATAATCGAAGCAGAAAAGCCAATACTCATGCGCTTTTTATATGCTCGTCTGAGTGCATAAGCTCCATACTTTTGGTTTCGGAATTGAAATACCAAATCCATCCAACTGTCTTGATCCAATGGAAACTGTGAAAAAAATTGATATATTTTAGCCAAAAGCATATTAATATGGCAACATAAACGTACTCACAAGCGTAAAATTACTTGCTTTTTATTAATTCTTAGAAATCAGCAAGCGCGATCATTGAGAATATTGTAGTTTTCAGCTGGAAGAATTTCATGTAGGGGGCTTTGGATAGTCCATAATCTTATAAAGATTTCATTCATAATTAATTTTAGTGGTTGGTGATAGTGAAAAGTTACTACTTGTTTGTTAAAAATCTAAATTTGCATACTTATGGTAGATGCATTAATATTTGTTTTTGTACTAGGGTACTTGTTCATAGTTTTTGAAAATAAACTGGGGATAAACAAAGCTTCTGTTGCTATTTTAACCGGAGTAGTTTGTTGGGTATTCATTATGATGTCAGAAGAATATTCTGATGTGAACCAAATTTTGGTAGATCATTTAGGTTCGATTTCTGGAATACTTTTTTTTCTGTTGGGTGCAATGACTATCGTTGAGTTAATTGATGCTCATGATGGCTTTCACTTCATCATTGAGAGAATTAAAATAAAAGATAAAAACCGCTTCGTTTGGCTAATTTCAGTTATTGCTTTTTTTCTGTCTGCGGTGCTCGATAATCTTACTACTGCTATTGTGATGACCACACTCAGCTCAAAAATGATTGAAAATCGCAGGGAGCTATGGTTGCTGTGTGGCTTGATTATTATATCCGCTAATGCAGGAGGAGCCTGGAGCCCTGTAGGAGATGTAACTACTACAATGCTTTGGATAGAAAATCAAATCACAACTAGAGAGATTATTTTGGCGGTATTTCCTGCAGCTTTAGTGAGCGCTATTGTAGCTACGGCTTTGGTGGCCAGGAAGTTTAAAGGCAGTATCGAATTCAAGCACGGAAATCAAAATGGAAGTATTTCGATTTATGATAGAAATTTAATTTTTTTCTTGGGTCTTGGTTCTATCTTGTTTGTTCCGGTTTTTAAATCTATAACACATTTGCCACCATATATGGGGATGTTGTTTTCATTGTCATTGGTTTGGATTGTTACTGAAATAATGCATAGAGGAAAAGGTGATGCCGAGAAAGGATTATTATCGATCAACCATGCATTGCGAAAAATTGATACTCCAAGTATTTTATTTTTTCTTGGAATTCTTCTCGCAATTTCAAGTTTAGAAACCGTCGGAAGCCTGAAGATTATCGCAAATAGTTTGGATCAACATGTTCCAAATGTAACCGCCAATGGCACTCTGATCGGATTGATTTCAGCTGTTGTCGACAATGTACCTCTTGTAGCTGCATGTCAGGGGATGTATCCGATTGGTAGATACCCGCAGGATGATTATTTTTGGCATTTGTTGGCGTATGCTGCAGGTACTGGTGGCAGCTGTCTGATTGTTGGTTCTGCGGCGGGAGTTGCAGTAATGGGATTGGTCAAAGTTGATTTTCTTTGGTATTTGAAAAATGTAAGTATTATTGCTTTAGTTTCTTTTTTGGCAGGGATTTTAGTCATAGCACTCCAATTCAACATATTCTATTGAAGCAGAATTTTTAATTGTGTTGTTGCATTACATTATTTACCTTTGGTATAAATATTTTATATGCATTATTATAAATTGGGAAAATTACCTCATAAGCGGCACACGCAATTCCGCAAACCTGATGGAAGGCTTTATGAAGAACAGCTATTTTCAACTGAAGGCTTTTCAGATTTATATTCTTTACTATATCATTGTAATGCACCCACACAGATCGTTCAGGTAGATGATCCTTATAGTGTGGCCCCAAAATTAGTACATGATAAACAATTGAAGCATCGCTGTTTAAAAGGATTTAATATCTCACCGGAGAAAGATTATTTGAACTCCAGGAAACCGGTTTTAGTAAATGATGATTGTAAAATATCGTTAGCTGCGCCACTTGAATCCGTAACAGACTATTATTTTAAGAATGCTGATGCAGATGAAGTTATTTTTATTCATGAAGGAAGTGGTATTTTAAAATCGATGTATGGGAATCTTTCTTTTTCTTATGGAGATTATATTGTCATTCCGAGAGGTACTATTTATCAACTCCATTTTCATGATAATAACAATCGTTTATTTATAGTTGAATCTACTGGTCCTGTCACTTTTCCTAAAAGGTATAGAAATGACTTTGGACAATTATTGGAACACTCTCCTTATTGTGAACGGGATATCAGAAAACCTGAGATACTTGAGACTTTCGATGAGCAGGGTAATTTTAAAGTATTTATCAAAAAACAAGATTACATTTATCCATACCATTATCTCAACCACCCATTCGATGTCATAGGTTGGGATGGGTTTGTATATCCTTATGCTTTATCAATTCACGATTTCGAGCCAATTACTGGTCGAGTACATCAACCTCCTCCCGTTCATCAAACTTTTGATGGAAGGAATTTTGTAATTTGTTCCTTTGTTCCACGATTGTTTGATTATCATCCATTGGCTATTCCCGCTCCTTATAATCACAGTAATATTGACAGCGATGAGGTATTATATTATGTTGATGGTGATTTCATGAGTCGGAAGCATGTAGAGCGTGGGATGATTACCCTGCATCCTGGAGGAATTCCACACGGACCACATCCTGGAACTGTAGAAAAGAGTATTGGAGCTAAAGAAACACGAGAATTGGCAGTAATGGTGGATACTTTTAAGCCTCTGTTGATGACAGAATACGCTTCAATTGTTGAAGATAAAGACTACTACCTGAGTTGGTTAACCAAATGATTTATTCCTCTAGGTAAAAGCCATATTCTCTGATATAGAAATCAGTTTCAGATTTGTTTTCTTTTTTGCAAAAATGGTGCTCAGTACATCATTTTCAATAAGATAAATATGCACCAATAGGACCAAAATCCATGCACCTATATATCAGAAAAGTGATATATGGTCCTATTTAATTGAATCTGTTTTAAAGTTTTCGTTCTTTTCCAAAGGCATATGACAAACCGGACATTCCCCAGGATGATCACTGCCGCTTCCTTTACAATGCATTGGACAAATGAATGCTGATAAGTATTCCGGTCCGGTAAGATCTTGAGATTCTATTTTATTTGCAGGTTTTGAAGGCTTGCAAGAAACCATGGAAAACACGAAAGTACCAATAACAATTGAGGCAAAGATGGATATAAATTTAGTCATAATAAATAATTAATAAGCTTTTGCAAATAACACTCTTCTCGAAGATGGCTTACCTGAAAAAATACATTTTCCCGGTTCAGTTTTCGAATCTTCAGGTATGCATCGAATAGTAGCTTTTGTTTTTTCTTTTATGGCAAGTTCAGTTTCGGTAGTGCCATCCCAATGCGCATAGATAAAGCCGGGTTTGGTTTCCATGATGTTTTCAAATTCACTCCATTCGTCAACTATATGCGTATTGTCTTCCCGGAGTTTTTTTGCTCGTGAAAATAAATTGTTTTGTATATCATCAAGCAAGTTGATTACATAATGATCAATCTCATCAATTGAAACAGATTTTTTTTCCTTTGTGTCGCGGCGTGCTACTTCTACGACTCCTTGTTCAATGTCTCGGAGACCGATACCAATTCTTACAGGTACACCCTTTAGTTCATATTCAGCAAATTTAAAGCCAGGCCTGTTTTTTTCATCTTGGTCAAATACCACCTTGATCCCTTTTGTTTTTAAAGAGTTCATGATTTTGTGAGCAAGTTCATTGATTACAGGATCCGGTTTAGGGATTGGAATAAGAACTACCTGTATTGGCGCCAATTTCGGCGGTAAAACCAAGCCATCATCATCCGAGTGACTCATCACCAATGCACCAATCAATCTTGTAGAAACTCCCCATGAAGTAGCGTATACAAATTCCTCTTTGTTCAGTTCATTCAAAAATTTTACGTTGAAGGCAATTGCAAAATTCTGACCCAAGTAATGGGAGGTGCCCGCTTGCAAAGCTTTACCATCTTGCATCATTGCCTCAATAGTAAATGTATCGTCGGCACCGGCAAATCTTTCATTTTCCGTTTTTGCCCCTTTGATGACAGGCATCGCCATGTAATCTTCTGCGAATCGTGTATAAATTTCATGCATTTTCGCAGCCTCCTGCATTGCTTCCTCCTTGGATGCATGCGCTGTGTGACCTTCTTGCCAAAGAAATTCGGTAGTTCTCAAAAATGGTCGAGTTCTCATTTCCCATCTGACCACATTGGCCCATTGATTAATCAAGATTGGTAGATCGCGATAAGATTGAATCCAATCTCTATATGTATTCCATATGATGGCTTCTGAGGTAGGTCGAACCACCAGCTCTTCATCCAATTTTGCTTCGGGATCAGCCATCAATTTGCCCGGGTGTTCAGGATTGTTTTTAAGCCTATAGTGTGTTACAACAGCACATTCTTTGGCGAATCCTTCAGCATTTTTTTCTTCTGCTTCAAACAGGTTTTTTGGTACAAAAAGTGGAAAATATGCATTGACATGTCCGGTTTCTTTGAACATTTTATCTAAGATATCTCTAATATTTTCCCATAGCGCGTACCCGTGTGGTTTGATCACCATACATCCTCTAACGGCTGATTGGTCGGCCAGACCTGCTCGGTAGACGATGTCATTGTACCATTGACTGTAATCCTCACTGCGTGAGCTGATCGCTTTTGCCATAAACTATTGATTAGTAGTGAGGCAAAGGTAGTCAAAAGCAGATAAATAGGATTTAAGCGTTAAAGAAAGGATAGAAACATGTTTTAACGAAGTCCTAATAAATTTTAAATACATTTTAACAAAACACAGTTAACTTCCGTCTTAAATTGCAGTCATAACAGTAGAAATAAAAGAAAAATGTTACGAAAACTAATTTTATCCGCTTTTACCTTGGTTGGTTTAATGACGGTTGTCCAAGCACAGTTTGACGATGCTTATTACGACCCTCAAGACAATCAAAACTCCTACGATCGAAGCATCAATACGGATTATGCCAATACGAAGGAGGATCAAGAACCAATATCTTATGACGAAAAAGATTTTGATGACGAGTATGCTGATATCGAAGATCAGGATTATTACTACGCATCCAGAATCAAGCGATTTCACAGGCCTTACAATGGATTTGATTACTATGATCCTTGTTTTGTGAATCCTTACTATTATGATCCGTACAGATATGATCCATGGCTTTTTGACCGAGATATTTATTACTCGTACAATACCGGATATTCTGACTATTGGAGATGGAGAAGATGGTCAAGATACAATAATTGGGATGCGTACAGCTATTGGAATCATTTTGATTGGTATTGGGGCTTTTCTCCTTATACCGTGAGTTACAGATATTATTACAACCCATATTATTACAATAACCATTGCGGTTTTGGTTGGTCATTTTACAATGATTGGTATAGTCCGCATTATGGTGGATATTATGGCAACCATCACTATAACTCTAATGATAACTGGGATCATAATAGAAATCCAAAGGGAAGCTATTACGGAAGTAGACGAAATGGATTTTATTCCGGATCTGGTTCTGGACCTGTTAGAGTGAGCGGGCCTGAATTCAACCCTAGGAAAGCAACAGGTGGAGGCGTCAGCCCTGATAATGGAAGGTCAACACCCCGAAAAATAATTTCTGTGGATGGAGGTCGGGAAGTGAAACCTTCGAATACAGGCTCTGAAGACGGATCAGGTTCAAGAGTCAGCCCGAGGGTAAACGAAAAGTATCGAAATTCAGAACCATCTCAAATAGATCCTCATCGGGAATCAGGGGATTCGCCATCAAGTGGACAATCACCAAGACGCAAAATGGAATCTGACAACAGTTCTCCTTCCACCAGACCGAATGGGTCTAATAATGAAAGGGGAATATCTCCTTCAGACAGGTCCACACCAAGAAAATTTCAATCTGGCTCTGTAGAGCAAAATAATAACGATTACATGGATAACAGATCTTTTCAACAAGAGAAACCTGGCCGTTTTGAAAGAAAAGAAAGGCCAAATGAACGTTCAAACAATAATGATCAATTTAAAGAAAAGAGGGATAGAGATGGTTCCATAAATGAAGGCCGAAATTCTTCAAGAGGTTCTTTCAATTTTTTGAAAGAAAGTTCAAGGTCAAGTAGCTTTGGAGATTCAGATAGAGGGAGTTCAAGAAGTTCAGGCAACTCTTCCTCATCAGGTAGGAGTTCAGGTAATTCTTCTTCTTCTTCAAACGGGAATTCTTCAGGTCGAAAATCCCCAAGATAGTAGACTCATATAATTGTATAATCATAAGTAGGTTTATTAAAGGGTAGCAGTCGATAAGTTTTTTATTCTGCTACCCTTTTTTATAAAGATGAAATATCAAACAGAACAAGATGAAAAAATCACTATTCATTACTATCATATTAATCATTCTAAATCATTTTGAATCACAAAGCCAAACTATTTCGGATGCATACCGGTATTCTGATAGAAGAAGCACAAGTTCGGCAGCAGCTTTAGGACTATCGAACGCAGTTGGGGCCTTAGGTGCAGATTTTTCAGCGATTTCAATAAATCCTGCAGGAATCGGAGTGTATAGAAATAGTTTATATCACTTAGGTGTTGATGTTCCTTTTTACACTGTGGAATCCAGATTGTCAAATGGAGAAAGCAATAATCGGAATTTTAAAACTACAGACGCGACTTTCAATTTTGCAAATACTGTGGGTGCAGTTTTTTCAATAGAACAGCATAATTCTCCTTGGAAGTTCGTCAATATAGGGATTGGATTAAACAAAACTGCTGATTATAATCAATCATTTTATTTTTCAGGTAAATCACAAGGGTCAATTACAGATAGATTTCTTGAGCTGGCATTAGACCCAAATGGTAATTATCCTGCCGGAATAAATCCAAATAATTTGGACAATTTTGAGGCTGGCTTAGCATATGAAACGGGAGCCATTTTTGATCCAAATTTGAATGATAACAAAACAGAGTATACTACTGATTTCATTAAGTTTAAAAATTATCCAGTGAAGAAAGATCAGTTAGTAAACGAAAGGGGTAAGGCTTCAGATTTATACTTTATGGTAGGTGGAAACTACAATGATAAGTTAATGTTTGGAGTGAGTATTCAAATGCCATTTGGAAATTACAGATCACGCAAAACCTACAAGGAAGGAGAATCTAGTTTAAATGAATATTCTCCATTCAAAGGGCTTATTTTTGAAGACTCATTGTCTACAAACTTTACCGGAATCCAGGGTAGTTTTGGTGCTATTTACAAATTTAATGAACATTGGAGAGGGGGTTTTAGTTATCGTACTCCTTCATATCTATGGTTGCGCGATGAATTTCACACAAGTCTAAGCTACACATTCGAAAACAATAATGTGGAGGAAACTTATTATTCTCAGTCTCCGGATGGCACCTTCAAATATAATCTCAGAACCCCGGGTTCAATTACAACTTCCATAGCATATGTTGTAGAAAAAGGGCTGATTTCTTTGGATATGGATTTTACGGATTATAGTAAAATGAAATTTAATCTTTCCGGACAAGGTAGTTCCACTGATGATTATGCTTATGAAAGCCTGTTGAATGAACAAATTGTAAATCAATATCAGACAACTGCTTCTGTGAGATTAGGTGGAGAACTGAAATTTCATGGTTTAAAATTAAGAGCTGGAGGAGCGGCAACTTCTTCTCCTTATAAAGAGGATACAAATACAAATTTTTCCTATTCACTAGGATTAGGTGTAAAATATGAAAAGTCTTATTTTGATTTTGGATTCCAACAGAATTCATTGAAAGACAGTTATGCTCCCTATTTGACAAGTTCCTCTGATTTTGATGGAAATGGCACTGTAGATGCTCTTACTCCCGTAGTAAAACGTAATTTGAAGAAGTCGAATATTTTAGTTTCCTGGGTGTTGAAATTTTAATTCACCAATGTAAAGGGCATCCCGAATGTTTTAACAGTGTAGGTCGTTCATCATCAGAGAATAGCTGCTTTTCATGCTCAATTGCGGCTTTTGGTTTGGTGTTTAATTTTTGGTAGATAACAAAAAAAAGGCTATCTATGCAAAAATTTGTCATGCTGTTTTTGTTCTCACCTTCCAAAGATCTGGACATGAAAAGCGAAGCTCCAATTCCATCCGAGAGCATTCCGGCATTGTGGGCACAAGCTTGGCCAATCGTAGAGCTTATGAAAAGGAAGAAGCCTAAAGCACTCATGAGTTTAATGGATATTTCAGAAAAACTAGCCATTGAAAACGTTAACAGGTATTCTGTTATGTCTGATAAATTTCAAGAGGACAATTCGAAACCGGCGATCTTTGCATTTAGCGGCGACGTTTACAGAGGATTAGACATCAAACAGTTACCAGAAACGGCTCAAAAATATTGCATACAACATTTGAGAATTTTATCTGGATTATATGGTGTTCTCAGACCATTGGATGCTATTCAAGCATACCGCCTTGAAATGGGAGTATCTTTAAAAGTAGGTAGAAAAAAAAATTTGGTCGCTTATTGGAGTGACCTGATCCACAATACTATACAAGAGGAAATTAACTCTAATCAATTTCAGGCTCTTATTAATCTTTCATCACAAGAATATTTTCAGGTTCTTGAAAATAAAAAATTTAACGTTCCACTCATACATATTCATTTTAGAGAACAGAGGAATGGAAAATTACAATTCGTATCTTTTAATGCCAAGAAGGCGAGAGGTTTGATGTTAAGATTTGCCTCAACCACAGATGCAAAGAAGAAAGAAGATTTATTAAAATTTGATTTGGAAAGTTATCGTTTCGAGACAACTGTTTCAGACGAGAATAATTGGTATTTTACCAGATAAAATAATGTCAAAATGTTGAGAGTTTTAATTTCTATGGTATGTTGTGCAGTTTGGTTGTTTTTCACCCACACTGTTCTGAATTTGGGCGGTAATAGGTTGCCGCAAATTTCTTCTTTTTTTTCTCCTCATACAGGATTTTGGCAGAATGCATATCGGTTAGACAATTTTAAAACTAAAGAATTTCAAAATGCCGGAATTCAAGGAAGTGTCATATACGATGACAGGATGGTGCCTCATATTTTTGCAGATAATCTTAGTGATGCATATTTTTTGCAAGGTTATGTTCATGCTACTCTTCGGTTATGGCAGATGGATTTTTCAACTCGCGCTGCTGAAGGAAGAATTTCTGAAATAGTAGGAGCTAAAGCTTTAGAATTTGATCGAATTAAAAGGAGAAAGGGCTTCGCCCAATCAGCAAGCCAAAGTGTTGAAACCTGGAAAAAATTTCCTGAATCATATAAATTATGTGAAGCTTATGCTGCTGGTGTAAATTATTACTTGGATCAGATGTCAGATAAGGATTTGCCGATTGAATATAAACTGATGAATTTTAAACCTGAAAGATGGAGCCCATACAAATCCTCTCTCTTTCATAAAAGTATGGCAGAAGTTCTGTGTGGTAGAGAAACCGATGTTGAACTCAGTAATGCAAAATTGAAGTTTGGGAATGACTTTCAGTTTTTATTTCCAGAAGATCCTGAAGTTCAAGATCCGGTAATTCCTGTTGGGACGAAATGGAATTTCAGTCAAGATTCAATATTGGGCATGAGTGGAAACTCGGATGACTCATTTATAGGATATTTATTTCAACCTAAAGAATATTCATCTTCTGGTTTGGGGAGCAACAATTGGGCAGTTTCCGCAGCTAAGACTCAAAATAAATTTCCCATATTATGTAATGATCCACACCTTACTTTGACTTTGCCAAACATTTGGTTTGAACAACAAATTATTACACCTGAAAGGAATGTTTATGGAGTGACATTTCCTGGAATACCAGGTATCGTCATCGGATTTAATGAAGATATTGCCTGGGGTGTCACCAACGGTGGTTGGGATGTTTTGGATTGGTATTCCATAAAATGGAAGGACCAACAGAAAAAGGAATATTTGTATGACGGAAAGTATATTCCTGTAGAAATTAGAATAGATACAATTAAAATAGCAGGGAGTTTACCTGTGTATGATTCAGTGAAATTGACTAAATGGGGACCAATAGTTTATAGCCAGTCAAAAGACAAGAAATATGATTTAGCTATGAAATGGGTCATTCAGGACAAATGGGATTATTGTGAACTAGATGCCTTCACCGGACTTAACCAAGCTAGAACGTATTCTGATTATCGCAATGCAATCAAGCATTTTCCTTATCCTGCACAGAATTTTGCATTTGCCTCTACAAAGGGTGATATAGCCATAACAGTGCAAGGACGTATGCCAATAAAATCAAAAGAGCAAGGAAGGTTTGTATCTGATGGAACCGATTCCAAGAATAACTGGAAGGGCTATTTAGAATCGGATTTTAATCCGCATACACTCAATCCGCAAAGAGGATTCATTTCTTCTGCAAACCAAAAATCGACCGATTCGACATTTCCCCTGTACTACAACGATGGAGATTTTAGAGAATATCGAGGACAAATGGTCAACAGAATTTTAGCTTTAGAGGATAAATGGACTGTGGACAAAATGATACAGATGCAGATGAATAACCACAGTCTTAAAGCGGAGTCCGTGCTGCCTGTTTTATTGAAATGTATTGGAAATTATTCTTCCAACCCTTTAATCGAAAAACTGAAAACTTGGAATTACGATTATGAAAAATCAATGACGCAACCTGTTTATTTTGAGATTTGGTTCGATTACTTGATGAAATTGACCTGGGACGAAGTTTATCAAGATACCCTGCTGCGCAACACTGCCGTGCCAAGTGATTTAGTGACTATTAAATTATTGAATAAAGATTCCACAAGTTTATATTTTGACATAAAGAGCACACGAGAGAGAGAAAAGTCTTGTGATATCGTGAGGATGGCTTTTGATAGTATGGCATATAAAATCAGATTGTTGAATTTGGAAGAGATGCCTTGGGGAAAGTACAAAGACGCTGCTATACCACATATCGCTAAGATTCCTTCTTTTGGGGTGGAACACTTGCAGACTTCAGGAAATGCTGATATTATAAATGCACATGCCAAAACATTTGGTCCTTCCTGGAGGATGATTGTGGAACTGAGAGATACCGGACCTCAAGCATATGATGTTTATCCGGGGGGACAGTCCGGTCATCCAGGGAGTGCATATTATACCAATCTGTTGGAAAAATGGACATTGGGTGAATATTATCCATTACTTTACTGTAAGCAGAAAGCGGACTTGGAAGGTAAAATTATTTTTCAAACTGATTTCAAAAATTAAACAAAATGAAGACTTCACTATATGTCATTTTACTTACAGCTGCTTCAGTTTTAATTCAAGGGTTTGATCCAATTTATACCGTATTGATAAGTAGCATTTTCTTGTCTGTTGCATTTAGATTAAAATCAGGAATTGCATTTGCTGCTTCATTTGCCGCCGTTTACATGGGTTGGTTAAGTTATTGTATTTTTCTAGATCGTGGTATGAGTTCTCAATATTCGAGCATGATTGGAAATATTTTTCAGGGGATAAGCGGATTCAATTTAAAAATTATCACGGCATTTGTCGGGGGCATAACTGCGGGTTTAGGAGCTTGGTTTGGAGCTAGTGTGCGACAAATGATTCTAGGTCGCTTTTTGCTTATCGGCTTATTGATACTGACCAATTCTCATGTTTTTTCTCAGAGCAACTATGCTCCAAACAGGGCCATTCAGCTTTATAGAAAGGCTCATGGTGATGCAAGGGTGTTTGTTAACTATTTCGATCAGTTATTAGCTTTGGATGGTGGAAATAGAGAAACCATCTATTCTACTGCATTGCCAGAGATTTTTGTTGGTATAACGCACAAGCTGACACTTGGCTTGAGATTGAAGTTTAGGAGTATGGCTTCAGGTTCTGCAGTCGAACTGAATGATTTATTTTGTTCGGCAGATGCTCCATTGGATTCAAAAAAAAGATCGGGATTTACATCAGTAAGTGTGCTGTTGAGACATGGAATTGGAACTTCTACTTGGGTGGGTCAGCACAGCGTATCTTTTCCATTAGCTAGAGATTTAGAAGACAATACAAAAGGTTGGTTGGATTGGAATCATTTCAGTTTGCAATCTCAATTTTTTCACAACTACCAGCAAGGCAGATTCTATTTGTTCTTTGAGGGTTCTGCGATGGCTGAAAATTTGAGCAGCAACATTTTTCGTCAACATAAGGATTATTATTGGCAAGGAAGTTTGCCCTGTACTTTTATTCCAGGATATAGATTGTTGAGTTCATTCTATATGTATAGCTTATTTCAAATTAGTCCACTATGGCAGTTCGAAAAGTCCGGCGAAAATAGAGCTTCATTGGATTTTAATCCTTACACTCAGCTTGGCTTGGGAGCAAAATATTTTATTGGAACCCAATTGGAAGTGGAAGCCATCACAAGTATTTTCAAGAACCTTAAGGATAGCAGACAATTAGCATATGTGCTAAATGGTGGCTTGAGGTACTATTTCTAGGGCTAAATTGACTGGGCAGTTAACGCAAAAAGCCTATATTTGAAGGATCAATGAAAGCAATATTTCACGTCGGTAGGTATTTGTTGATGCTGCAGCAGACTTTCAAAAAGCCTGAGAATTGGTCCATGTATTGGAAAGAGACCATGCGCCAAATGAACAGTATTGGGATTGGATCTCTGGTGATCGTTGCTATAATCAGTATATTTATTGGTGCTGTGACGGCAGTACAATTTTCTTATCAGATGGCGGGTTCACTGATACCTAGGTACTATATAGGTTATATAGTTAGAGACATGACAATAATTGAACTCGCACCTACATTTTCATGCATGGTTTTAGCCGGAAAAGTAGGATCAAGTTTAGCTTCAGAAATCGGAGGTATGAGACAGAAAGAGCATATCGATGCGATGGAGATTATGGGTGTCAATACAACAGCCTACTTGATCCAGCCAAAGATTATTGCTGCATTGGTAGTGATCCCGATGTTGGTTTGTATTGGAGCTTTTATCAGTATCGTGGGAGGCTATCTTGCCAGTGTTCCTACTGGAATATTCACACATGGAGAGTACGTTCAGGGATTAAGGAGTTTTTTTATACCTTACAACGTCACCATGATGTTCGTCAAAGCTTTCACTTTCTCCTTCATTCTTACCACAGTATCTTGTTATCAGGGTTACTATGTCAAAGGTGGAAGTATCGAGCTCGGCAATGCAAGTACTCAAGCAGTAGTATATTCCAATATTTTAATTCTGCTTTCAGATTATGTAATTGCAATGATGATGGCAGTATGATCAGAGTAGAACACATTTTCAAAACCTTTGGCACTCAGGAAGTCCTCAAAGATGTAAGTTGTGATTTTGCTAAAGGAAAAACCAATTTAATCATAGGACGTTCAGGAGCTGGAAAAACTGTGTTGCTTAAAATATTAATTGGGCTAATTCCTCCCACAGATGGAAAAGTTTTTTATGGAGATCAGGATTTCTACCAGCTGAATAAAAAACAAACGCGAGAATTGAGAATGCAAATAGGAATGTTGTTCCAAGGTTCCGCCTTATTTGATTTCATGAATGTAGAAGAGAACATTAGGTTTCCATTGGATATGTTTACCAAAATGACGCCAAAGGAAAAGAAATTGAGAGTGGATTATTGCTTGGAACGCGTGTCTTTAGCTGGAAATAACCACAAGTTTCCATCCGAACTTTCTGGTGGAATGCAAAAAAGGGTCGGTATTGCAAGGGCTATTTCACTCAATCCTAAATATTTGTTTTGTGACGAACCGAATTCAGGCTTGGATCCAAAAACTTCAATATTGATTGATAAATTGATTTATGATATTACTAAGGAAAATAATATCATTACTGTGATCAATACCCATGATATGAATAGTGTGATGGAAATAGGTGAGAATATTTTATTTTTGGATGATGGCAGATTGGAATGGAACGGAACTAAAGAAGAAGTCCTTGACACAGAAAATACAGCATTGCAAGGTTTCATTTTTGCATCTCCATTTTTGCAACGTATGAAGAAAATGGCACAAGGCAATTGAAAATGTTCACATAATAAATTGCATTCAATATTCGTTCTGTAAATGATAGGAAAAATAAGGATAAGTTCATCTTTAAACAGATAAATTGGATATGGATCGACATGAATTTTTTAGACAATTGCGAGAAAGTAGAAACGATTCTGCTCAAGCATTGCCCCCTTCAGCATCACTTGACCCCTATACGGGACCATGGACTCCAAGTCAAGCCATTCATCTATTGAGACGTACTTGCTTTGGTGCTCCTCCTGCAGATGTAAAACGATTGGTTTCAATGACAATGCAGCAAGCAGTAGATAGTTTGTTACAATTGGACGCGATTCCTGCTCCACCACTAAATATTTACAGTACTGCACAGGCTCCGGATCCTGATGTGCCTTATGGCCAGACTTTTGTCAACGCTCCTTTCAATGCTGCTTTACCTGCCGAATATTATACTGCCAGAATCAACGTTTTTAAAGCCTGGTGGATGGGCAATATTATCCAACAGAAATCCACCATTTCAGAAAAAATGACCCTTTTTTGGCACAATCATTTTGCAACTGAAGCAGATACGGTATTATATGGACAAGCAAGTTATTTTTATTATAAACTTTTACGTGAAAACTGTCTCGGAAATATCAAATCGCTGGCATTAAAAGTCAGTAAAGATCCGGCTATGTTGAGATATCTCAACGGTTATGTGAATTCAAAAACAGCACCTGACGAAAACTATGCCCGCGAACTAATGGAGCTGTTTACATTAGGCAAAGGCCCGGACTCCAGATATACTGAAGATGACGTCAAAGCAGCTGCTAAAATATTGACAGGATACCGAATTAATCCGCTCTCCTCACCAATATCTTATTTTTTTCTTTTTACCGAACATGACACTGGTAACAAGAAATTTTCGAGTTTTTTCAATAACGCAACTATAACAGGTAAATTATTGAATGCCGGCGAGAATGAATTGGACGAGCTGATTACGATGCTGTTCAACCAAACAGAAACAGCCAGACATCTATGTAGAAAGTTGTATCAGTTTTTTGTATATTATGATATAACTCCGGAGATTGAAACTAATGTGATAATACCACTAGCTGAAGATCTGAAAAACGCGAATTATAATATTCTACCAGTCCTCCAAAAATTATTTCGTTCTCAACATTTTTACGATTATCTAAGCATCGGTTGCGTTATCAAGAATCCGATCGATTATGCAGTCGGAATGATCAGAGAAATGAAAGTTAGTCTTCCCTCATCTGCCCAGTTAGTTGATCAATATTTGTCCTGGGGATTGGTAACCATTCTGGCAGCTTATCAAGGATTAAATATTGCTGATCCACCTGTTGTTTCAGGATGGCAAGCCTGGTATCAAGCTCCACAATTTCACGAAATTTGGATCAATGCGGATACTTTAGCAAATCGGAATAAAGTTGCTGATAACATAACCAGCCCAAATGGAATAGAGTATCTGACGATTAATTTGAAAATTGATCCGACTCTTTTTGCATCACAATTGACAAATCCATATTCTGCTTCAGAGTTGGTTTCGGAATCCGTATTGTATTTGTACAACTATACTCTGTCGAATCAGTCCTTGGATTATCTAAAGAGCTTTCTCATATCCGGATTGCCAGACGAGAGTTATTGGACCCAGATTTGGACTGCATATATTGTTGATCCGACTGACCCTGTTTCAAAAAATGCAGCTGTAACGAGATTGAATGCCTTGTACCGAGAAATAATTAGTCAGGCAGAGTATCATTTAAGTTAAGTGTAGTTAATATTTTATCCAAGGTGATTTCACAAATTGAAAATTAAGATGAAAAGAAGAAAATTCATCCAGACAACTTCCACAAGCATTGTGGTGCCTTCTATTTTTAACCAATTGCCGGTGACTGCATTTAGTGATCAGTCAATGTTGCAATCATTAATGCTACCTGTTGCAGACAATGATCATGTGATGGTACTGATTTATCTCGGTGGCGGCAATGATGGATTAAATACTGTTGTGCCTTTGGATCAAATGTCAGCTTTGGCAACGGCTCGGCCTAATATTCGTTTACTTGACTCTGAAATTCTCAAACTGAACGGAAATGCCACGGTCGGATTACATCCACAGATGAAAGGTTTTCAAACATTGTTCAACGAAAACAAATTGGCAATCGTGCAATCTGTTGGTTATCCTGATCCGAATTTTTCGCATTTTAGATCTACTGATATTTGGACTTCTGCCTCAGATGCAAATAAAGTCGTAGATACAGGATGGCTGGGGCGTTATTTGTATCATCAGTATCCTGGATTTCCATTGAATTATCCAAATCAAGCTGAACCAGATCCACTAGCCATTCAGATTGGATCAAATTTACCACTTTTATTCCAGGGTCAAATTGCTCAAATGTCAATGAATGTGAGCAATCCTGATATTTTCGGTGCTTGGCCAAATGGAATTCAAGATCCAGCACCATCAACTCCTTTGGGGAAAGAATTAAGCTATATCAGGACGATATCTAGACAATCCAAAAATTATGCAGACGCCTTGGTAAAGGCATTTTTATTAGGCACAAACAAAGTAGTATATCCTGATCAGAATCCCCTTGGAGATGCACTGAAAGCTATTGCGAGAATCATTAAAGGTGGCCTGCGAACGAAGTTATACATGGTTGGAATTTCAGGGTTTGATACACATGCGGCTCAAGGTGCTAAAGAAGGTCAACACGCTACACTATTGAAGTACCTTTCAGATGGAATCTTAGCTTTTCAACAAGATTTAGCTGCATTGGCTATAGAGGATAGAGTGATTGGAATGACATTTTCAGAGTTTGGGAGAAGGATCAAGGATAATGCAAGTGGAGGTACAGACCATGGAGCAGCAGGACCATTATTCTTGTTTGGCAAGAGTGTTCAATCAGGCATTTTTGGCAATAACCCACAAATCCCTGCAAATGTTTCTGAGGCTGACAATCTTCCAATGCAAATTGATTTCAGGACCGTTTATCAATCAGTGTTGAATGACTGGTTCTGTGTAAATAAGCAAACTACTCAAGAAATATTATTCAACTCGTTTACTAACTTACCACTGATAAAAAATAATTGTGCTACTGATACAATAGACTATTATCAGAAGTCAGTGGAAAAGTTAAAATTGAAAATATATCCTAATCCGGTTGTTACAACCTGTAAAATTGAACTGAGTTCACACCGTGGAAAAACATTGCTTCAGTTATTTGATCCTTTGGGGCGCATGATTAAAGTTTTATACACCGGTATTTTAGATGAAGGAATACATCATTTCGTATTTGAAAATGAAAATTATCCATCAGGAAATTATTATATACGTGTTCAGCAAGGCTCAGTTCAGAAAACAGAAATGCTAATGATTCATTCAGAAGTGTAAAGACTCAGTTTTTTAAATTTAATTCAGGCTTCACCTCTATTGTGCTGTTTCCATATACTCCAGATCAGGTGAGGTACCAAACACACAGTACAAATCATAGTTGCTACGCTAAAAAAAACCATTTCAGAGCGAATATAGTTTCCAATACCTTCCTGGTCATCAATAGGAAGATGGGAAGTGATTTCTTGCAAACCAGTGTCATCAATTAAAGCTTTGAAATCATAAAAAGTTTCAAAACTAAAAAAGAATACAGGCATCATCAATATGATCATTGCAAATTTTAAATACTGAAAACGGGCATATGGTGTAAGCTTCCAAAAAAATAACCATCTGAGGAACAGAATAAATAGGAGGACAAAAACCGTATTTGATTTATAAAACGAATATGGTATGTCATAGTAATAAATAGGCAGCAAGACAAACAAAGCAAATATTGCTGCAAATATCCACCAAAGTAATTCTGCAATAAGAACTTGAGATTTTCCGGCCTTAAGCATATTTTTCAAATCGATCTTGCGGATTATCCCTTTTTATAAATAATGCGGCAATAGCTGCAATCAAAAAACTTATCAAGATGCTTCCAAAAATCAGATTTAGAATTCGGGAAAAATCCAGATTTTTCTGATTGGTGATCATTTCAATCTGCGTATCTGAAGCTTCATCTCCTACCATTCCTCTCATTTTTTCAATCAATTGTATTGCTTGTTCTTTTTCACTTTCAAAAGCAGAAGAATCAATAAATTCATTAAACAAAAGCAGAAATAATGTCTGGGTGATAAATATTATCATGCCACATACGAACATTGATGTCATGGCTGATTTCCATTTGATAAATCCTCCCATTTCATCCCTGTATCTCATGCCTGCCATTGAAATGATTGCCAGTGACGCAATAAACACTAATGTGCGAATCATTGTGTTTTGCATCATTGCGGGATTGATTAAATATAAGATCAGATCGATGACAATACTGACAGCGGCAAAAATTAACCCAAATCGTATTGGCGTTTTGAATGAATTCATTTTTTATTGTTTAACGATTGTCGTAGAAATTGTTTTTACAATATATACCTAAAGCTTTCCCCTTGAAAGTAACTCCAGGGTAAGGTGTGTTTTTTGATTTTGAATGAATGTTTTCACTAGTATACTTCCATTCAGTTTCCGGATGAAACCAGCACAGGTCTGCTTTTTCGTTGATTTGAATACTGGTACTTGGAAGGTTGAAAATTTGTCTCGGACGGATTGCTACACATTCTACCCAAATTTCATCAGTCAAGACTTTATCGCCAAAGGTGCGCAGCGATGCATAAGCTGTTTCAAGGTTGATGGATCCAAAAGCGGACTGCTGAAATTCTAAGTCTTTTTTTTCGGTATCCCATGGAGTATGATCACTCACGATGATGTCTATACTTCTATCCAAGACGCCTTTGACTAGGGATTTTAATGTAGCTCCATCACGAAGAGGAGGTCTGAATTTATAATTCACCTCAAAATCTATCAAGGATTTATCTTCAAAAAGCAAATTGAAAATAGAAACCGTCGAAAAAATATGATCACTTTGCTTTTTTGCTCTTCTTATCTTATCTGTGGAATATGATGTAGATATTTTATGAAGCATCAATCTAGATCCCGTATATTCTTGTAGAGATAGATCTCGATCCAGCATTATTTTTTCAGCAATTTCGGGAATACCTTTCAAACCCAGAAAAGTGCTTATCTGTCCTTCATGCATTTGTCCGGTCCCTGCGATCATAGCATCTTCAGGAATGTTAATGACCAGACCTTTCGGGATCAGTTTAGAATATTCTAAAGCGCGAAGCATCATGCCTTGGTGTTGCATAGATATACTTCCATCTGAAAAAGCGACTGCACCGGCATCATACATTTGAAGGTAGTCGGCCATTTCTTTTGCCAGTCCATCTTTACTCAGAGCTCCAATTGGAAATATACTTACTTGCAGTCGGGAAGTATGATTGACTATAGACTGCACTTCTGTCTTAGAATGTGTAAAGGGTTGGTTATTTGGAAATGTCAGCAAAGTAGTATATCCTCCTTTTTGAGCAGCTGCTGCTAAACTTTTCCAAGTTTCTCGGTGCTCGTTTCCGGGCTCTCCTGAACAAGTCCCTACATCAACCCATCCGGGTGATAATATAGATCCATTGTTGTGGAGTGGAATCACTTCTGGCGATGCTTTGATAAACTTGTTGATTTTAGTGATCGTGCCATCTTGAATCAACACATCGCAGACACTTTTGTGAAAAGAACTGTTAGGGTCCAGAATTTTTACTTGTTTGAACAATATTGGATTCATAATCAGTGACTTTTTATAAATCGAATAAATATTCCTTCTGCTAATAGAAAGAATAAAGCTGCCCATAATAACCATCTCCAGTAATGACTGCCCTGCATGCCTTCTTTGATATCTGTTTTAATATCTGCAGCATTCATGTATGGTTTGATCTCAAATTTGTTCCCATAAAGTTTATTCAATTCTGCTTCGGAGTAATAACTTAAATCGGATTCTTTTCTGTTTTGGTTGAAAGCCAATTTACCCAATTGAGATTGGCCGGAAAATAGGTCATAGATCCCTGCTGATTTTACTTGATCATAAACATCTAAGTAGATTTTATTTTGTGCGATTTTCATTCCGGGGATAAATTCCTCCGGCCCTGAAATTTTGAGACCGAGATCCTGAATATTATTTTGTTGAGGGACGTCCCAAGCGATTAAATTGTCAGAGCCGATTACATGAGAGTGAACTTTACTGTCACTCGCAGAAAGTGCTGTTTTGAATAATAAAGGCACAAAAATTTCGGCGGTCTTCCCCAGATCTGTATATTCATCCTCAAGAGGAGATGAAAATATATAAACTTCCGATTTTTCTAAATGATAGCGTATCAGCATAGGAGTTTCATCTCTATACTTCAACAAACTCTCATAAGGTCTGCCTCCTTTAAAACTATAACTTGCTCTTGATGAAGGCAATTTCATATTGGCCTTTTTACTGACAAATACATCTGCAAATAGATCAGACTCAAGATTAATTTCGCCACCTTCCTTATCGATTCTTTCAAAGCTAGACAGTTGTGGTGCACCTAAATGAAGGTACATTGCTTCATAGTCTTTTGGTCCAATGTCAGCTGCAGGAAACAACAATATATTTATGCCTTTTTGACATGCTTTATTCAATTCTGAAACTAAACCGCTACTCAGATATTTTATGTTTTGTAAAAGAATTAATTGATAGGTTTCAAATTTACTGTAATCCAGTGCATCACTTTTTTTAAAATCAGTTTCGAAAGTGGGCATGGATTTTAGAGCACTCTGTAAGCTTGGATTTATCTTGTCCTGATATATTGTTAATACTTTAATTTGTTCTGCTGCTTGAAAACTCATGAAATACTGATCATCATATGTAATCGGGAAATCAGAAATTTTAATTTCCAAAGAATGCCATCCTGCTTGATTTACAACAAAATTAATGGTATCAATTTTGCTTTTACCGGCGCTGATTTGTAGCGGGGCGGAAGGAAATTCCTGTTGATCGATACGATAACTTACACGAACGTCATCCAGATTCGAGTTTCCAAAATTACTTACCTGATAGACCAGTCGGTTACTTTGTTTCGGGAGAATAAGTGGATGGATAAAATAAGCTGTGTCAATGGACAAATTATTTTCTTTGAGTGACTGTACGGGAACCAATCGAATTTGAAGGCTACTGTCGATCTCCGTATTCGTAAACTGCGTGATATTCTTTTGAAAATCGGATATAAGATAAATTTCAGGCTTTAGTTTGGGATTGCTTTTGACTGTTTGTATCTGTCTGTCCAGGATTCTCGAAAGGCTTTGAACTGAAGGGGTGGGTTTAATTTGTTCTAACAAAGTAAATGCTTCTTCGCGATTTAGCAAGCGCATTTGTTTCCCATCCATGTCATGTGTGATCAGTTGAAATTTGTCAGTTTCTGGATAAGCCTCCAGTATGTCGTGAGCCAATTTTTTAGCAGATTGAAACAACTCTCCGTCAGCATTTCTACCTTTCATAGACCACGAATTATCTACAAATATGCTTACTGCGTGCGCTTCACCTTGAGCTTTATTTTCACTCTTATTGAAAGGTTGAGCAAAGCCAAATATAAGGGCTGCTACAGCCAATATTCTTGCTAACAGAATCAACCAATTTTTCAGCTTGTTTCGGGAAGCCGTTTCTTCTACCAATTCTTTGAGAAATCTAACATTGGTGAATTGTACAGGTTTGTATCTTCTAAAATAAAATAGATGTATGACCAATGGTACAACCAGTAATGCTAAAGCCCACAAAAATCCGGGAAATAAAACACCCATTCTCTACTTGTCTTTCGTTCACAAATGTAAGTCATTTCTCCTTAAAATGATGAGTACGAAAACCGTCTTCCCTTTATGATTCCTGATTTAACAAAAATTAAGCATTATTTGCTGTGCTTTTGCCGAAATTTGCCACAATTCAAGATTAATTCACCTAATAAAAGTTGTTATAATATGTCTCTACAATCTGAATTCAATGATTACAGGTCCAGGATGAATGAAGTAATTCTATCTAAAGACAACCTTCCGCTCAAGCGCTTTTTTTCATTGGACCACCAAATGTATCAAGATGGAGCGCTTCCCATGAAAACGAAAGAAATGCTTGGTTTGGTAGCTTCTATGGTGCTGAGATGCGATGATTGCATCCGTTACCATCTTGGCAAATGTCATGACCAAGATATCACTACTGAAGAAATCTATGAAATTTTTGCAATTGCCAATATGGTCGGTGGATCCATTTGCCTCCCTCATACACGAAGAGGAGCTGAATACTGGGAAGAACTGGTATCGCAATAAGAATTTATATACTTTTTTGTTCGGGAGTTATTACCTTGATTTTCATTGTATGACGACATCAATAAAAAAAGCCCAAATTTGCACGGCGCAAATTCAGGCTCTTTCGACTAAGGTCTCAAAATAAGAAAACTACGATCTTTATCAATCAAATGGATTGAAATCAATTTTAAAGAAGCCTTGATAAATGGAAAATTTGGATGCAGGTTTACGAGTCTGTACTCAAATAATTTGCACTGCTTCAAGGATTCGACTCAAAAGTAGAAAGAACTACTGGTATTTCCAAGCATTTTGAAAAATAATATTTATTTTTTTTTCATATGTAAGCGCTTAATAATCTTATGTTTTTAATTTATTATTGAATATCATGTATTTATACATTAAAAAAAATACTCATATAATTGAAGGTTTTTCTATAGCCTTCCATTCAAAGATTTTGTATGCCTAGCCAGATATGCTATCTTTGCCAATCGTTTGCCCGGGTGGTGGAATTGGTAGACACGTACGTTTGAGGTGCGTAAGCCGAGAGGTGTGCAGGTTCGAGTCCTGTCCCGGGCACTTTTTGTAGATTCAAGCACTCTTGAAGAAGGTTATTGCGAATGCAGTAACTTTGGTGAGTTGATAGAATTGAGCTCTATTTAACCTAATTTTATATCAATTCGTTAAGATCCGGTGAATTTTAATTTTTCGCTTTTATCTTCATGCGCCAATGAAAGTCCTATGATTATCAGCTGCATCGCTTGTGTCAAGATGTGTAATACAGGTTTCTACATTGCACACCATTACATATCATGACAATCGGAGAGGCTTCTGAAAATATCTCTTTCATCATTCAAACAAATCCAAATGAAAACTAGAATACTACAACTTGCACTTGTTTTTTTATCCATCAGTTCTTGTGCTAATGTGAACAAGATGATGGAAAAAGGCAACTATGATGGGGCTATTTCCAAATTAGTCAAGTCTCTTGCTGGAAAGAAAAATAAAGATCAAGAAAAGGTCATAGCACTGGAATATGCATTCAAAAAGGCCCAGCAAAGGGATTTGAGGACAATTGCAGCATATCAGCAAGATCTGAAAAGCGCGGACTGGGAAAATATTTATGCCGTATATTACAAAATCCACAATAGACAGATCAGTATCGAGCCCCTATTACCTTTGGTTTCTGAAGAAGGTTATCAGGCTACATTTGATTTTGTAGATACAGAAGTCAGATTGCGTCAGGCAAAAAATGAAACGGTTGAATACTATTACCAATCAGCTGTTGAAAAGTTAGAAAAAAGCCGTAAAAATAAAGAGAAATACCTTGCTCGTTCCGCATATGATGATCTAATAAAAATCGATCAACTCTCAGCGAAATATAAAGATTGTGATCAATTGAGAAAAATCGCAATCGAGCGTGGAGCAGAACATTTTCTAGTAAAAATGGTTAATCAATCTCAAACAATAATGCCGCAGAAGTTTGAAGAGGATTTGTTGGATTTTTCTATTCAAGATATCAATAAATTATTTAAAGTATACCATACTTATTATTCTTCTGAAATAGATTATGATTTCATCATCAGGATGAATATTCGCAACATCCAATTCAGTCCTGAGCGCGAAAAATCAAGAGTTTATGAAGATATATTTGAAGAAACCATAGAAAAAGAACAAAATCATAAGTCAGAACGAGACACGATTTCAAAAGAAAAAACTGAAAAGTTGACAGTTCGTCACACTGCTACAATAGAAGAAGTGTTGCAACAGAAAACAGTTGCATTGACCGGCGATGTAGAGTGGTTTAATGTTTCCAATAATGAGGTTTATTATTCCAGACCTGTGGAAGTGGAAGCAGTTTATGAGAATATTTATGGTAGATTAATCAAAGGAGATAGAAAATATTTAAATGATGACACCAAACAAAAACTATCAAGAAATCCTCGACCTTTTCCAACTCATGAAGAGATGTTGCATGATGCAGGTATTCAGTTGAAAAAGAAAATGAAAGGCATCATTTTCGATAAGGAGAGTTAGAGAGAAGTGCAATCATTCTCATATAAATTTGAATGTCATGAGTACAAAGAGAAACAAACTTTTTTTCTTGCTGAAAAGCACAATTCAGTTGTTAGGACTTGTCTTTGTACTCATGTTTTTTCTAGCGTGTACAGATATTCCTTACAATGCACTCATGAGACTTGCTGAAGTCCCGAGCTGTGAACGGCCGCCGCGTTATATTTTCGTGCAAGGTGGCAATGCATTTCCTAGTGCCGATGCACTTTTATTGCAGTATCATCTTGAAAAATCGAGAGAACAATTTCCGGAAGCCAAAATTTATTATTGTTTGCCATCAGTTTCATCTGACACTTCAGGTGAATCATATATTAGAGCTCGTTTGGTTTCTATCGCTGACACTTGTCCTCTGCAACTTAAAGTGATTTCAGATGGGGTCAATACTTATGATGAAATACAAAAACTGGTTTCTCTTCTTCCACATGATAGCTTGCATTGTTCACTACTTTTGATTACAAAGCCAGAGCATTACAAAAGATCAATTGCGTGCTTGAATCGATCAGGTATTACTGATATCTGCGGAATAAATACGATGGATACTCCCGTTCCTCCATCTTTACTCGCTCATGGAGAGGAGAGTAAAAGATCACCAGCATTGCTATGGCGATATAACGTATGGAGTTATCTTCAGTATGAAATTATTATATTTCGGGAGTATTGTGCTATCCTCTATTATCGGTTAAAATCTTATATCTAAATCGTACATAAAGCTTGATCTGACTACCAGGAGTATAAATAAAAAAGCCTTTCCATTGGAAAGGCTTTTTTATTATTATTTTAAGGCAATTATTTTTTTCTATTTGCCAATATATTATTCACGTCTGTGATAAATTCTGCTGAAGTTGGTTTATAGCCAGTTCGACCGATTTGAGCAATTTGAAATTGCTTGGTGGTTTTGTCTTTCTCAAGGTCAAATACCCACACAGTAGGAAAGCCTTGAATTTGGAATTGCTGTTGTAAACTGGCATTTTGCTGTCTCAAGTCATCCGGTAACTTTTTGTATCGGGGATAATCCAATTCTAGTAATATTACATTTTTATTGGCCCATTTCTTGAATTCATCGGTGACAAATACATTGGCCGTAAGCCTTTTGCACCATCCGCACCAATCACTTCCTGTAAAATTCGCTAGGATCGGTCTACCTGTCTTTTTGGAAATTTTATATGCTTCTTCAAGAGAGGTTAACCAGCCTTCATTTGCTGCCAGTGCGCTTGATGTCGGTGTTTGAGCACATGAACTCAATGACATTAAAAAACTACTCAATACCAGGGTGAAAATTAAGCTTCTTAGCATATTTTTAGATTAATTTTTTAAAATTGATAACTGTAACGCAAAAGTTCAGGAATTAGTTCATAAATAGTAGTTCTGATAACCGATCTGAAAAATGTTGGCTTAAGCTAAACCAACTCTTTTCTCAGTCTAGCCACAGGGATATTGAGCTGTTCACGATATTTTGCAATCGTGCGCCGGGCTATATTGTAACCTTTTCTCAGTAGCAGTTCCTTCAGCTTTTCGTCACTCAGTGGCTTGCGTTTGCTCTCTTTGATGATCATTTCCGATAGGATCTTCTTCACCTCAAGGGTTGAGACCTCATCGCCTTCTTCATTTTGGAGCGATTCTGAGAAGAATTCTTTTAATCGCTTAGTGCCAAATTCTGTCTGTACAAATTTGCTATTGGCTACTCTAGAAATCGTCGATATGTCAAGGCTTGTTACCTCAGATATATCTTTGAGAATCATAGGTTTAATTTTCTTTTGATCACCGGTATGAAAGTACTCAGATTGGTATTGCATGATACAATACATGGTCTTGTACAGAGTATCTTGTCTTTGCTTGATGGCGTCGATAAACCATCTTGCACTTTCAATTTTTTGCTTGATGAATAGTACAGCTTCCTTTTCTTTTTTATTATTCTGTTGTGTATTTTTATGATCTTTGTAGGTGCGCAACATCTCCAGATAATGGTCATTTACCCTGAGATCAGGCGCATTTCTGGAATTGAGAGTCAATTCCAATTCTCCATCGCGATTCACGATTGTAAAGTCCGGAATGATATAGTGACCAACCATCTGATTAGGCTGGTGAGCGTCAACGTAACCCGAAGATGGTTTTGGATTGAGTTTTAGAATTTCATCCAATGCGGATTTGAGTTGGGACTCGGTGATATTCAACGAGCGCTGCAGTTTTATATAATGTTTTTTCGAAAATTCGTCAAAAAATTCTTCGAGAATAAGCTCCGCAATTCGGAGAGATTTTTGAAGGTGTTTTACGTTGTTCACCTTTTGTTTTCCTCGGATTTGAATCAATAGGCACTCCTGCAAATTTCTTGCTCCAACACCCAAAGGTTCAAACGTTTGAATCTTTGCTAGAATGGCTAGAATTTCTTTTTCATTTGTATCAATGTTTTGGGCAAAAATGAGATCATCTATGATCGCAGAAGGTTCTCTTCTGAGATAACCATCATCATCAATACTGCCTATGATCTGTAGTGCTATTTTATATTGGTCTTCAGTTTTCAAACGGAGTAGACCAATTTGCTTTTCAAGATGATCATGAAAAGTGTTTTCTACAGCAACCGGTATAGTCTTGTGCTCGTCCATATCGGCTCCATAATCGTCTGATTTGTATTTGTATCCTGCAGTATCATCGTCCATGTACAAACTCAAGTATTCTTCAAAATCATTGTCATGGCTTTCCTCCTTTTCAAAATGATCATTAGAATCTGCCATCTCTGAATCAGATCCAGAATCTTGTGGATCTTCATGGTCATTTTTGTCATATCTATCCAAATGTTCATCGTCATAGTCTTCATCTCCTTCTTCTAGTGCGGGATTTACTTCCAATTCTTCCTGTATTCTTTGATCCAGGATAGATGTTGGAATTTGTAGCAGCTTCATTAATTGTATTTGCTGCGGTGACAGTTTTTGGAGTAATTTTTGACTGACGTGTTGCTTGATCATAATCCAATCTCTATTGAAAACAGTTTAAGACCTCCTGCCGTTAATTAGGTGGTCTTGATCCATCATTTATTGAAAGGACAAATATAGGCTAATAATTATGATATTAAAATAATTTATAATATATAAATAATTAAATATGTGTATAAACGACAGAATTAATGCTTTGCGAGTGCAAATGAAACAGCATGGAGTAGATGCATATATCATCAGTTCTTCAGATCCACATCAAAGTGAGTATGTTCCGGAACGCTGGTCAGGAAGGCAGTGGATCAGTGGATTTACAGGAAGCGCAGGTACAGTAGTCGTCACAACAAGTCATGCAGGTTTATGGACAGACAGCAGGTATTTTCTTCAGGCAGAAGAAGAGCTGGCAGGGACCGAAATGCAACTCCATAAACTCCTGGTCCAAACTCAAGCCGAGTATGTCGATTGGATTTGTGCGAATATAAGATCAGGATCCATCGTAGCTTGTGACTTTGCTTGTTTTAGCTTTGGACAAATTCAATCTTTTGATAAATTGCTTACCGCTGCGGGGCTACATCTGAAAAATACGAATTGTCTTCTCGATGCGATTTGGCTGGATCGTCCTTCATTACCGATCCTTCCAATCTGGGATTATGATATCAAATATGCGATAGTATCAAGAGAGTCAAAGTTGGAAAGGATACGGACTTGGATGAAGACCCTAAAGGCAGATGTGTATCTAGTTACAGCATTGGATGAAATTGCCTATTTATTAAATTTAAGAGGGTCAGATGTCGAATGTAATCCGCTATTTGTATCGTTCTTTAAGATGGATCTACATTCTGCAACTCTTTATGTTCAGAAAGCAAAACTCAGTTCCGGATTAATTCAGGAGTTGAAATCTTGTAACATAGAAATTGAGGCATATCAAGAGTTTTATAAGGTGGTAGCCGATATGGATAAGAACTCTAAAATTGCTGTTGATCCGACTACTTTAAATGCAAAGCTCGCGCTTTTGTTGCCTCAGAACAGTTTGTTGACAACAGTCAGTCCTGTAATGAATATGAAAGCTGTGAAATCAGACAAAGAAGTCGCTCATATCCGAGTAGCAATGGCTAAAGACGGTGCAGCTTTGGTGAAAGCATTTCGTTGGTTGGAGCAACAACTGGCTCAAGGTGTTCACCCAACAGAATACGAAATGTCAGAAAAACTAGCTTCAAGTCGTGCTGAAATGCCAGATTATATAGGAGAGAGTTTTCATGCTATTGTCGGGTTTAAGTCAAACGGTGCCATAATTCATTACAGGCCAGCCCAAACTAACTCTTCCAAAATCAAAGCGGAAGGTGTTTTGCTTGTGGATTCAGGGGGGCAATATTTAGATGGGACCACCGACATTACCAGAACAATAGCATTGTCTGAACAGAATATTGAAATTAAAAAACAGTATACTGCAGTTTTAAAAGGGCATATAGACTTATGTAAACTTGTGTTTCCTAAAGGTACAAAAGGTATTCAAATGGATATTCTGGCAAGAAGACATCTTTGGGTACTTGGATTAAATTATGGTCATGGCACCGGACATGGAGTCGGATATTTTATGAATGTGCACGAGCCACCTCAGGGATTTGTTTCAGCATGGAATCAAAGAGGAATGGCAGAATTTTTACCTGGAATGTTGACCTCCAACGAACCTGGATATTATGAAACAGGAAGCCATGGTATCAGAATTGAAACCTTGTTATTAGTTCAAGAAAATGAAGAAAAAGATTTTTGTTCTTTTGAAAATATGAGTGTTTTCCCAATTGATAAAAATTTAATAGACCTTAAAAGTTTTGGATTAGATTACAGAGACTGGTTGAATAATTATCATCAATATTGTTTAAAACAAATCTCACCTTGGTGTTCAGAAGAGGAAAAGAAATGGTTGGAAAGTAAATGTACTCCAATTGAGCTATAATATTAAATAGGGCCGTATTGGAAGAAAGCTTTAATTATTTTAACCTCACCAAATTAATATGATGTTGAATCGAATTTTGTTTGTTGTCCTAATTCAACTTAGTTTATCATTTGCATGTGTTGAAGCGCAATCTTACTTTCCACCCTCCACTCCAGGAGTTTGGGATACTATATCACCTGCAAGACTTGGTTGGTGCAATGAAAGAATTGACAGTTTGTATCAATTATTAGCTGTCAACAATACCAAAGCATTTATCCTCCTGAAGGATGGCAAAATTGTGTTGGAAAAATATTTTAACAACCATACTCCAAGCTCTCTATGGTATTGGGCATCCGCAGGAAAATCATTGACATCTTTTGTCGTAGGATTAGCCCAGCAAGATGGATACTTGAGTATAGATGATCAAACGTCAAAATATCTCGGCCCAGCTTGGACAAATTGTACTCCAGAACAAGAATCTAAAATAAAAATTAGAAATCAGCTCACAATGACAACTGGATTGGATGATGCAGTTTCGGAACCGGATTGTACTGTAAGTTCATGTTTGCAATATAAAGATGATGCCGGAAATAGATGGGCATATCACAATGCAGCTTATACATTATTGGATCAAGTAATAG
The DNA here is from genome assembly GCA_016710235.1 of Saprospiraceae bacterium. Classification (NCBI taxonomy): domain Bacteria; kingdom Pseudomonadati; phylum Bacteroidota; class Saprospiria; order Saprospirales; family Saprospiraceae; species Saprospiraceae bacterium. The sequence continues at coordinate 552,593 of JADJLG010000001.1, read as the reverse complement.
AAAATGCAACTGGAAAAACATTCAATCAGTATATCAATCTGAGGATCAAAACCATCACAGGTATGGATGGACAGTTTATCAAGCAGGGATATAATAATGTCTTTTTTAGCACTGCCCGCAGCATGGCCAGATATGGCTTGTTAATTCTGAATCGTGGGGCATGGAATCAACAACAAATTCTTATGGATCAAGCCTATTTTAATAATATGATTTCTACATCACAAAATTTAAATCTATCGTATGGGTATTTGTGGTGGCTTAATGGCAAATCCACTTATATGATACCTCAGACACAATTTGTTTTCAGAGGGAGCCTGAATCCCAATGCACCAGCAGATATGTTTGCCGCTTTGGGCAAGAACGGCCAGTTCATTAACGTGATACCATCCCAAAATATGGTGTGGATCAGGATGGGTGAGGCTCCTGATAATTCCCTTGTACCTTTTACTTTCAACGATGACATTTGGGCACTGATTAATAGTTTAAAATGTAATACCAGCTCCACTCACGAAAGCCAAAATACTGGGTCAGAATTATATGTTACGCCCAATCCATCTTCACATGAATTATATATTCTAGGAGAAAACGATATCAAGAATTTGAAGTATCAAATTTTCGATCATTTAGGTAGGAAAATTTCAGAGGGCTCTTATTATAATCAAATAGATATTTCAAATTTGCCAAAAGGATATTATTCAATTCTTGTTTCGAATATGAATCATTCACTACCGTTCAGATTTGTGAAAATTTAAATCTGAGAAACAGCTTAGTAGGATCTAATGTTAAGAATTGAAATTCATAGAATGTTGAATTCAAAAAGTTGCTGTCAATCTCAATTAGATCTCAATTCACGCCTCAGTATTTTTCCAACGTTGGTTTTTGGAAGTTGGTCTCTGAACTCTACTTGTTTTGGCATTTTGTAATTTGTCAAGTATTTCTTGCAATGAGCGATGATTTCGTCGCTCGTCAATGATTTATCTTTCTTGACAATAAATGCTTTAACTGTTTCGCCTGATTTTTCATCCGGAACTCCGATCACTGCTACTTCGAGGACTTTATCATTAAGCGCGATGACGTCTTCTATTTCATTTGGATAAACATTAAAGCCTGACACCAGAATCATGTCTTTTTTTCGATCCACTATTTTGAGAAAGCCATCAGTATCCATCGTTGCGATGTCGCCTGTATAAAGCCAACCGTCTCTCATCACTTTTTCAGTTTCGTCAGGTCTGTTGTAATATCCTTTCATTACCTGAGGACCTCTAACCAAAATTTCTCCTGCTTCATTGAAACCGCACTCCATACCTTGTTCATTGATGATTTTAATTTCTGTAGAAGGAACAGGCATACCAATGGTCCCAAGTCTCCCGGAACCATCGATAGGATTGATTGAAATGACAGGTGAGGTTTCAGTCATACCATATCCTTCACATAGATCACAACCCGTAACCTTTTTCCAATTTTCAGCTACAGAGGTCTGCACAGCCATCCCTCCGCCTACGGAAACCTTTAATGATGAAAAATCCAATTTTGGAAATTCAGGATGATGCAACAGGGCATTGAAGAGGGTATTTACGCCTGTAATTAAACTGATTTTATTTTTTTTGAATTCTTTGATCAAAGAAGGTATATCTCGGGCATTGACTACCAGAACTGTATTTGCTCCAAGACTCATCATAGCCATGATATTCACGGCAAATGCAAAAATATGGTAGGTAGGTAAAGGTGATAACGCGACTTCTTTTCCTTCTTGAAGATGCGAACTAATAACAGCTCTTATTTGAAAGACGTTTGCAATCAAATTTCGATTTGTCAACATAGTGCCTTTACTCACACCTGTTGTTCCTCCGGTATATTGAAGTAGTATGACATCATCCGGCTTTGTTTCCGTTTTGACAAGGGTGAATTTTTTTCCGGTTTCAAGTGCATCGCAAAATTTAATCGTATTTTCAATGTGGAAAGTTGGTACCATTCCTTTGAAATGTTTTACGACAAAGTCTATTAGTCCACCTTTGAAGAAGCCCAACATTTCACCAATTGAGGTTGTGATTACGATTTCAATTGAAGTATTTGACAAAACCGTTTCCAGGTTCTTTGCAAAATTTTCAGCGATTACAATAGCTTTAGCTTTGCTGTCTTTGAACTGGAACTCCATTTCGTGGGGTGTATATAGTGGATTCACATTTACGATGATGATTCCGGCTTTGAGTGCACCAAATATGGCAATGGGATACTGAAGACAGTTTGGCATCATCATAGCAACCCTATCTCCGGCTTTCATTCCTCGGCTTTGTAAGTAAGCTCCAAAAGCTGTCGACATTTCATCTATTTGTTTGTAAGTCAAGCTTTTGCCCATAAAAGTATAAGCCTTCAAAGCAGCGTATTGCTCAAATTTTGATTTTGAATAAGCGATAAGAGATGGAAAAGCATCAGCATCAATATTAGCCGGCATGCCACTGGGGTAGTTTTTTAACCAAGGTCTGGTATCCATGACAATAAGTTTTGTTCGATCGAATGACTGGAAAGATAGCATAATTTTTTGACTAAGGTTTTGCCCTAGCGAAATGATTAGTTTGTGACTTACTTTTTGCAGATCAAACCTGAATTGAATTTAAATATTATGGGAAATGAGCGACATTATAATTTACTTGTCTTACCTTTGCGCCGCTAAAATTATTGTTTAACCTTTAAAAAATTTCCAAAATGTTGGACGACAACAACTTAGAACACGAAAATGAAGATTTCAGCCCAGAAGAAGAGACTCAGGTCGAATCATCTGAAATAACCAGCTCTGAAAATCTCGAAGTACCTCTAAAAAAAGAAGACGAAGCGGATTCATATCTTGACGAAACAGTCGATCTTGAAACTCTCCTTGAGGTTGATGATCACTCAGGTCCGCACGACCAGTTTGACTGGGCTATCAGCAACAAGAATACTGTAAATTATTCTAAGGAAGATCAAGAAAAGTATTTGAAAGATTATGATTCTTCTTTCAACATGATCAGTGACGGACAATTGCTCACTGGACGTGTGGGTGCAATCTCAGGCAATAACGTATTACTGGATATCAAATATAAATCTGATGGCTTAATTCCACTTTCTGAATTCAGGGACATGGATCTCAAACCTGGCGATCAGGTTGAAATCTATGTTGAGAGGACGGAAGACGAGAAAGGGCACTTGCAGTTGTCTCGCAAGAAGGCTAAATTACTGCGGGCTTGGGAAAGCTTGGTAGATTCATATAAAAATGGCTCAATTGTCAAGGGTAATGTGATCAGCAAGACCAAAGGCGGGCTCATTGTCGATTGCATGGGTCTTGAGACATTCCTTCCTGGTTCGCAGATAGATATTAAGCCTATCGTGGATTACGATGCATATGTTGGGAAGACGATGGAGTTCAAGGTGGTAAAAATCAATGAAACCATTAAGAATGCGGTAGTATCACACAAAGTCCTTATTGAAGGAGACCTCCAAGAGGCAAGAGAGCAAGTGCTTTCAGGTTTGGAAAAAGGTCAGGTTTTGGAAGGAACGGTCAAAAACATAACAGACTTTGGAGCATTCCTCGATTTGGGAGGTGTCGACGGTTTGTTGTACATCACAGATATTTCTTGGGGAAGGATCAATCATCCTGCAGATGTGTTGGAAAAGAATCAAAAGATCAACATCGTAGTATTGGATTTTGACGAAAACAAGAAGAGAATTTCTCTTGGTCTGAAGCAATTGATGCCTCATCCTTGGGATGTACTTCCAATGGACGTTGTGGAAGGATCAATAGTGAAAGGAAAGATTGTCAATATTGAAGATTATGGGGCTTTCTTAGAGATTTTACCTGGAGTAGAAGGCTTGATACACGTATCTGAAGTAAATTGGAACAGTCAATCAGTCAATGCTAAAGACTTCTTCTATATCGGTCAGGAATTTGAGGCAAAAGCAGTTACACTCGATCGCAATGAGCGCAAGATGTCGCTGAGCTTAAAACAACTGACAGAAGACCCTTGGACTCAAATTCAAAAGAATTATCCGGTTGGATCAAGACACATAGGTGTGGTCAAAAACCTTACGCCATATGGTGTTTTCGTTGAACTCGGCGAAGGAATCGGAGGTATGGTTCATATTTCTGATCTTTCTTGGACCAAGCGTTACAATCATCCTTCTGAATATACTAAGGTGGGAAATAAACTGGATGTGGTTGTTATGGAGATTGACTCCGAATCGAGAAAACTTTCATTAGGACACAAGCAGTTGGAAGAAAACCCATGGGATACTTTTGAAAATGTATTTCCAGTTGGGTCATATCACGAAGCCACTGTCATCCGCAAAGAAGACCGAGGCGGATATATAGTCCAGTTACCATATGGTTTGGAAGCTTTTGCACCAACCAAACATATGAAAAAAGAAGACAATACTCAAGTTGCTCAAGACGAGGCAGTGACAGTAAAAGTGATCGAATTCAATCGCGATGACAAGAAAATAGTTGTCTCTCATAGCAAATATTGGGAAGATGTTAGACGTGAGGCTGAAGATATTGTGAAGAAGGAGAAAGATGTCGAAAACAAAAAAACTCAGAAAGTCATAGAGAAGCAGAACTCAAAAATTGAAATGACCACTTTGGGTGAACTTGAAGGCTTCTCAGCTCTAAAGGAACAATTACAAGATGCGGCAAAGGCCAAATTAGATGCTTTTCATAAAACTAAACAGGAAAAATCAGATGTCGTGCCTGCTCAGGAGATGACTTCAAAAGAAGAAGAGGCTCCGGTTGTAGATGAAATCCGCCACAAAGAAGCTGAAGTGAAGAGTCCCAAAAAAGCGTCTAAGGCAAGTGCAGAAGGTGATGATTTAAAAATCATAGAAGGCATAGGGCCAAAAATCGCAGAGTTGTTGAATGCAGATGGTATTTTCACTTTCAAGGATCTGGCAAACGCAGAGGTAGATAGACTGAAAGGGATTTTAGATGCGGCCGGATCACGGTATCGTATGCATGACCCTACTACTTGGCCTCAGCAATCTGCACTTGCAGCTGATGGCAAAATGGATGAACTTAAAGAACTGCAAGCCAACCTAAAAGGTGGAAAAGCAGAATAATTTCAGAAAAA